>JASFYP010000093.1:0-4782 GCA_045047075.1 Flavobacteriaceae bacterium | reverse complement strand
ATGATTTTAGCATTTATGAGTATTGCCACTGGGTACATCCATTTTAGTGAATATGTAACTGCCGATCATCAAAGTTTTGAAGCACATCTAAATTATCCGCTAGCAGCCATTGCTGTTACCGTTGGATTGATTGGAATTATAACTGCCTATATTTTCTATAAAAAACCAAATGAGTTACCAGATAAAGTATCGAAAGCATTCGGTAGTTTATACACTTGGGCATATCATAAATTTTATATTGATGAGGTATATCTATTCATTACCAAAGAAATCATTTTCAAAAGAATTTCAACTCCTTTTGCATGGTTTGATAAAAAAGTAGTTGACAAAACAATGGATTTAGTTGGAGAATCTGTGGTAACAACTTCTGAAAAAATTAAAGGATTACAATCAGGAAAAGTTCAAGATTATGCATTTGCATTTGTAGCAGGAGCAGTATTCTTAGCAATGATTTTTATTTATAACTGGATTATTTAAGGCAGATGGATATATTAACTTTATTTGTAGCAGTACCCGCAATCACCATTTTAATTTTGGTGTTTACGAAGAATTTAAAACAGGCAAGAATCGTTTCACTTGTGGGAATGTCGGTGCAAGCCATTATGTCTTTTAATTTGGTGTACGCCTATTTTCAAGAGCGAAAAATAAATGACGATATCATGGTCTTTGTAACAGACATGACATGGTTCGAGCATTTTAATATTCATTATATCGTTGGGGTAGATGGTATTTCGGTTGCGATGATTGTACTCTCATCCATTGTGGTTTTAGCAGGAGTTTTAATCTCTTGGAAAATGGAAGACTTACCAAAGGAATTTTTTATATCATTGATTGTTTTGGCTTCTGGAGTTTTCGGATTCTTTATTTCATTGGATTTATTCACGATGTTTGTTTTCTTCGAAATAGCCGTAATTCCGATGTACCTATTAATAGGTATTTGGGGTTCAGGACCGAAAGAATATGCTGCAATGAAATTAACCTTGATGTTAATGGGAGCTTCGGCTTTATTGTTAGTTGGTATCTTAGGAATCTATTTCAATTCAGGTGCTGATGGAGGTGCATTGACTTTTAATATTCTAGAAATTGCAAAAGTAAATATCCCAGTAGAAGCACAAAAATTATTTTTCCCAATCACCTTTGTCGGGTTTGCAGTATTGGGTGCTATGTTTCCTTTTCATACTTGGTCGCCAGATGGTCACGCATCTGCGCCAACTGCAGTATCTATGTTACATGCAGGAGTGTTGATGAAATTAGGAGGCTACGGAATTTTTAGAATTGCCATGTATTTGTTGCCAGAAGGGGCACTTATTTGGTCAGACTTCTTTATTGTCTTAGCAGTTATTGGAGTGTTCTACGGAGCTTTAGCAGCCGTTAAACAAACCGACTTAAAATACATCAATGCTTACTCTTCGGTAAGTCACTTAGGAATGGTCTTATTTGCCTTGTTGATGTTAAACAGAACATCGTGGAACGGAGCTATTTTACAATCGCTTTCTCACGGATTTATGACCGCAATGTTTTTTGCCTTAATCGGGATGATTTATGGAAGAACAAACACTAGAGATGTTAGAAAATTGGGAGGCTTGCTAAAAGTGATTCCATTTATTTCGGTGATGTACGTTATTGCAGGATTAGCATCTTTAGGTTTACCTGGGTTTAGCGGATTTATGGCAGAGATGCAAATATTTGTAGGGGCATTTCAACATCCAGATATGTTCCATAGAGTTGCTACAATTATTACAGTTTCCGCAATTGTTATCACCGCTGTGTATATTTTAAGAGTAGTGGGAATGATGTTGATGGGGCCAGTGAAAAACTCAGAATTTGAAAATTTACCAAAAGCAACTTGGTATGAAAGAACAGGAGTTCTTTTATTATTAATTCCGATTGTATTTATGGGGATGACTCCAATTTGGTTGAGTGATATGATTCGTGAAAGTATACAACCATTTATTGAAAGAATGATGTAGTATTTTGATGGCTAATGGCTAAATAAAATAAATTATAGTGATTGTCATTCTGAATGAAATGAAGAGTCTCAATCTATTAAATAATAAGTAGAATTATAGAAGATGAATATAGAAAGTTTTTTACTGATGCGCCAAGAACTAGTTCTACTAGCAGTTATTTTACTGTTAGTAATTGGCGAAATATTTTCGAATAATAAAAAGGGATTGCTCAATTTTGCCATTGGCCTTTTCGTAGTTCACACAGTTATTGGATTTTTGCCAATGCAAGAAGGTACCGTCTTTGGTGGGATGTTTAGAACGATGCCTTTAATCCACCTCTTTAAAAATGTGCTGAATGTAGGGGTGTTAATTATCCTTCTACAATCTGCCGATTGGATTAAAGAAAAAGTAGTGCCAGAGCATAAATCTACCGAATTTTTTATTCTAATGTTTTCATCACTTTTAGGAATGTATTACATGATTTCTGCGGGTGATTTCTTGATGTTTTACTTAGGATTAGAGTTGTCAGCATTACCTGTAGCAGCTTTAGTTGCCTACGAAACAACCAAAAGAAAATCTGCCGAAGCAGGAATTAAATTTATTTTATCAGCTGCCTTGGCATCAGGAACCTCTTTATTCGGAGTTTCTTTATTATATGCCACAACAGGAACGATTCATTTTGAAGAAATAGCCGCAATTATATCGTATTCTAATTTAAGCCTTTTAGGATTTATCTTCTTTTTTACAGGATTAGCATTTAAAATATCATTAGTTCCATTTCACTTTTGGACAGCCGATGTTTACGAAGGAGCGCCTATCGGAATTGCCTCTTATTTATCGGTAATTTCAAAAGGAGCTGCAGTTATGATTTTAATGATTATATTATTTACGGTAATGAAACCGTTTGATATAGTTACACATAATATGTTATATATCGTTTCATTAGCAACCATGTTTGTAGGGAATTTATTTGCGCTACGTCAACAGAACATGAAACGCTTTTTGGCTTTCTCATCAATTGCACAAGCAGGGTTTATCTTATTAGGAATCATGTCTAACGATCAGTTAGGAGTCGCAACCGTTGTTTATTTTGTCGCAATTTATGTGTTTACAAATTTAGCGGCATTTGGTGTGGTACAATCCATTTCATTAAAAACAGGAAAAGAAAACATGGATGATTATAACGGGCTCTATCGTACCAATCCAAAATTGAGTTTGGTAATGATGTTGGCGTTATTTTCTCTGGCAGGTATACCACCAGTAGCAGGTTTCTTTGGTAAGTTCTTTTTGTTTACGGCAGCAGCGAGTAAAGGAATGTACTTGCTAGTTTTCTTAGCAGTAGTGAATGTAACCATTTCATTATACTATTACTTATTAGTGATAAGAGCTATGTTCTTAAGAAAAAGTGAAACTGCAATTCCTTATTTTGAGAATAAAATCTATATGAAATTGGGATTGGTTATAGCAGTATTAGGGATATTGTTTATTGGATTGTATAGTCCTATTTATGATTATATTTTTGAAATCAGTAAATTATAAAAAATGGGTTTAGCAGGAAAACATGCATTTGGAAGTATAGAAGAGCAACGCGTAACTTTTGTTGAAAAGAAGATAGAAGAAGCACGAAAAGACTTTTTGCAAAAATTGTTAGAGTTTAATGGTTTTGAAGTTGTAATTCAAGAAGAAAAAAGAAAGTCTGAAGAAGAGCCACAACTATATACCGTGGGTGTTACCGACATGACTTTTCATCCAACCGTTTGGGTATTCTCACGTAGGCTAAAGACTTTAGACGGAAATCATATCGTCAATCAAGATTATTGGAATCAAACCTCTGAAGATGCAAATCCTGCCTATTGGAAAAATGATTAATACTATTTTTATGTGTCATTCCGAACGAATTATAAGGAGGAATCTCATCATATTGTAAATATTTTAAAAAGAGAAAACTACAAGAAATAAAAAAGGCACTCAAGATATATAGATCTGAGCGCCTTTTTGTATAAATAATTAGTTGTGATTAATTTTGATTATTTTTAACATCATCGTAGAATTTAGCAACACAAACATTTGCATACGGTATCAACCATAAAAACCCGATACCGAGCGTTAAGATACATAATAGTCCTAATCCAAACAATCTCAGGCCTAAATAAAAATATTTCAATTTGTATCCGTCCATCATTGCTTTACTCTTGTCGATAGCCTCCATAGGTTTTATATCCGGATTTTCTGCAATAATAAAAAAGGTCATTGAGTAAGAAATTGCTGCGATAATTCCAGGGATAATTAAGAGTAAAGTCCATAAAAATATAAACAACACCATCAATAAATAAGCGCCTATTGCATTTCCGAAATTTTTAAACCCCTCGAAAATTTGATTAGTTTCCGCTTTGGTATCTCTTGATAAGTTTAAAGAAAATATTGCGATTCCTAAAGTAAACGGGCCAGCTAAGATTAAAGAAACAAGAGATACAGAAGGGTAATCCTGCCCTAACATTTCTAACGCAACAGTTATTAATGTATAGATTAGAAATGTTCCTACTGCCAATCCCCATTTTCCTGTTAGAGAATCTTTGGCTATTTTCATTAATTCAGAATTTTGTGTACTCATAGTTAGTTTTGGTTATGTTTAAATAAGTTACGAATATACCTATTTAACGTGAGTTCGACGTAAGAAAACGGTTTAATACTTGTAAAATAGAGAAAGAATTATTAACTTAATAGCCTGAACAGTAAGTTAATAATAAAACTTTCTCTATGATTACTGACAGTAAAATAATCGAAATATTTTGTCTTTTAGACGATTTTAGCAAAGAATATAACACTTTACTAG
>JASFYP010000092.1:0-17464 GCA_045047075.1 Flavobacteriaceae bacterium | reverse complement strand
TGGTTCGTGAGGCAAGAAAGCATATATTAGCGGGAGATTTTACCGAATGGAAAAACATGATGGTAAAACAAATGGACAAACGTTTATAATAATTGGCTTTTATTTTTTTGAATGAGAATACTTGACAAATACATATTAAAAAAGTACATATCTACATTTTTATTTATTCTATTAATCTTAATTCCTGTAATCGTTGTAATTGATACTGGAGATAAAATTGATAAGTTTTTGCGACATCCAGATTTAACGGTAGGTGCTATTATTAATGATTATTTTGTCAACTTTATTATCAATATTGGTAATATGATTTTGCCATTAGCATTGTTTGTTTCTGTGTTATTGTTTACAACAAAACTATCAGGAGATACAGAAATAATTGCTATGAATTCTGCAAGAATTTCATTTAAACGTTTTTTAAGACCATATTTCATTGGTGCAACAATTGTCGCTATTTTAATCTTAGGATTGAATCACTTTATTGTGCCAAATAGTAATAGAGTTTATGAAGAGTTCTACAATACCTATTTAAAAACCCGACCTATAGATTATAATCATGTTTCAAATATCAATTTGCAATTGAGTGAAAATGAATATATTTATATGCGATCGTATGATTTACAACGAAACAATGGAAAAGATTTTAGTTATGAAATTTATGAAGGAAACCTTCTAAAAGAAAAATTAACGGCAAGGACTATTTTTTTTAAACCTAAAGATACTATTTTTAGATTGAACGATTATTACAAAAGGAAAGTAGGGGTACTGGATGATGAGATTTCTTACGGACGTAGAATGGATACCATTTTTAATTTTAAACCAGACGATTTGCTACACATCGACTCTTTTGCGAAGGAAATGCAAACACCAGAATTGTTAGCGTATATTGAAATTTCAAAAGCAAGAGGTCGTGGAAATTTGAACGTATATTATGTTGAGTTGTATAAGCGGACTAGCTTAGCTGTTGCTGCCTATATTTTAACACTCATAGCCGTGTCACTTGGAGCTGTTAAACGAAGAGGCGGAGTAGGTATTAACTTGGCAGTGGGGGTTACCCTAGTGTTTATTTATGTTTTCTTTTTGCGAATTGCTGAGGTAGTTGGCGGTTCACCAGATTCACATCCTTTATTTATGGTTTGGCTTCCCAATGTAATTTTTGGTATTTTAGCGATATTTTTATATCTAAAAGCAAGAAAATAATTGCTATTTACTTATGGATGCGAATCAAAAATCTCTTCGATTTCAAAATTATTTACACCTTCATTTCATAATCCTTATTTGGGGGTTTACAGCAGTTTTAGGAGCATTAATTAGTATAGATGCAATTCCTCTAGTTTGGTATCGCATGCTCATTGCAACAGCTTTTTTAACGCTATTCATGTTGGTGAGAAGAAAATCTTTTCGAATTTCAAAAGGAACTTTAGTAAAATTTATTCTTGGCGGAATCATCATTGCATTGCATTGGGTTACCTTTTTCTTAGCCATTAAATCCTCAAACATTTCTGTAGCTCTAATAATGATGAGTACTGGAGCTTTTTTTACTTCTTTAATTGAACCTTTGTTTTTTAAGCGACGTGTTAGTAAACTCGAATTGTTTTTAGGGATATTGGTAGTTGTTGGGTTGTACATCATTTTTAAAATTGAAGGAAATTATGTCCTCGGAATTATTTACGGATTGATTTCATCCTTTTTGTCAGCTTTATTTTCTGTAGCTAATGGATTGTATGTTAAAAAGAATGACCCCGTGATTATGTCGTTTTATCAATTATTTTTTGGTGTAGTTTTTATCACAGTATTGCTCGGATTGAAAGGAGAATTTACTACTACCTTTTTTCAACTTTCATCTAATGACTGGATTTATTTATTGATTTTAGGAAGTGTATGTACAGCTTATGCTTTTGCTGCATCAGTAAAAGTGATGAAAGTATTAAGTCCATTTACAGTGATGCTTTCAATCAATTTAGAACCTGTTTACGGTATTATTTTAGCATTACTCATATTTCCGGAGAAAGAAAAAATGCCACCAAATTTTTATTATGGTGCCTTAATCATCTTGTTTGCTGTGGTATTAAACGGAATTCTTATCAATAGAAAAAAGCTATTTACTCGTTTCAAAAAAAATAAAATTTAGGAACAATTAAACACGAAGTTATTATATTTGTATCCTATCAAAACTACTAAAAAATGGAATATTTAGATTTTGAACTCCCTATTAAAGACTTACAAGAACAGTTTGATAAATGTGCCTTGATTGGCGAAGAAAGTGATGTTGACGTTTCTGAAACTTGTAAAAATCTTCAAAAAAAATTAGACAAAACACGAGTCGATATTTACAAAAACTTGACGGCTTGGCAACGTGTGCAATTGTCTAGACATCCTAACAGACCTTATACCATGGATTATATCAATGCAATTGCAGGTGATACTTTTATGGAACTTCATGGTGATAGAACTGTAAAAGATGATAAGGCAATGGTTGGTGGTTTAGGAAAAATCGGTGATCAAAGTTATATGTTTATTGGTCAACAAAAAGGGTATAATACCAAAACAAGGCAGTATAGGAATTTTGGAATGCCAAATCCTGAAGGATATCGCAAAGCATTACGCTTAATGAAAATGGCCGAAAAATTTGGAGTGCCAGTTGTTACTCTAATTGATACCCCAGGAGCATACCCAGGTTTAGAAGCTGAAGAGCGTGGACAAGGAGAAGCAATTGCAAGAAATATTTTAGAAATGACCCGTTTAAAAGTGCCAATCATTTGTGTGATTATTGGTGAGGGTGCTTCAGGAGGTGCTTTAGGTATTGGTGTTGGAGATAAAGTATTGATGTTAGAAAACGCATGGTATTCAGTGATTTCTCCAGAAAACTGCTCATCTATTTTATGGCGTAGTTGGGAGTACAAGGAGCAAGCAGCCGAAGCTTTAAAATTAACAGCTAAAGACAGTAAAAGATTAAAAGTAATTGATAGAATTATTGAGGAACCAGTAGGTGGCGCTCACTATAATCGAGAAGCTGCTTTTAAAATAGTTGAAGAAGCAATTTCAAAAACTTATAATGGTTTAAAGAAATTAACTCCAGAAAAACTTGTAGAAAAACGAATGGATAAATACGCCAATATGGGTGTTTTTAACGGATAATAATTTTAGACAAACCTCTCAATTTGAGAGGTTTTTTTATGTAATGAAAATTCTCACTTCACATCAAATAGGATTGGCTGATAGAGCTACCATTGAAAAGCAAGGAATTACTTCGCTAGATTTGATGGAGCGCGCAGCAACTAAATGTTTTGATTTAATTCACAAGCAATATAAGAGACTAAAACCTAATGTAAAAGTATTTTGTGGGGTTGGAAATAATGGTGGAGATGGCTTGGTCATTACACGATTATTAATAGAATCAGGATATGATGTGGATTGTTTTGTAGTCTCTTTTTCAGAGAAGAAAAGCACAGACTTTATTTTAAATTTTGAGCGACTTACCAAAACAGGAGTGAAAATTCACTCAATTAAAAGTACTAATGACTTTCCTTGTATTGATGTTGATTCTTTAGTTATTGATGCTATTTTTGGAATTGGATTGTCACGAAAGGTTGATGGGTTTACTGCTGATTTAATTCAACATATAAATAATTCTAAGGCAACAGTTTTGGCTATTGACATTCCATCAGGATTGTTTGCTGATAAACCAAATTTACAGGAAGATACTATCATTAAGGCAACACATACTTATCCTTTTCAATCTACTAAGTTGGCATTTTTACTTCCTGATAATGCTAAGTATTTAAATACTTGGGATGTTGTTGATATTGGCTTAGATGTAGATTTTATTGATTCCCTTAACTCAAATTATTCTGTGGTTGATTTGTCTTTTGTAAAAACTATTTATAAGCACCGAAATAAATTTTCGCATAAAGGCAGCTTTGGGCATTCGTTGTTAATAGGAGGTAGTTATGGAAAAATTGGAGCGATTACTTTGGCTACAAAAGCAGCCTTAAAATCAGGGAGTGGTTTGGTAACAGCTTATATCCCTAAATGCGGTTATGAAATTGTGCAAATAGCAATTCCTGAAGCAATGGCAGAAGTTGATGCTGAGAATCAGTTAGAATATTTTAATTACAAATCAAATCCAACAGTGATTGGGATTGGGCCAGGAATGGGAACTTCAGAAAAGACGATTATTGGTTTTACAAAATTCTTACAAGAAAATAGGTTGCCTTTGGTTTTAGATGCCGATGCCTTAAACATCATTTCAAAGCAAAATGAATTATTAAACTTATTGCCTAAGGATACAATCTTGACTCCACATCCAAAGGAATTTAAAAGGTTGGTAGGAGCTTGGAGTAACGACTATGAAAAATTAGAGCTCCTAAAATCATTCGCTACCAAATACAAATTGATAGTCGTGTTAAAAGGAGCGCATACGGTTATAGCAAAAGGTGATAAGTTGTTTTTTAACTCAACAGGAAACCCTGCATTAGCAACAGGAGGCAGTGGTGATGTGCTACTTGGAATTATTACGGGGCTAGTTGCTCAGAAATACAATCCACTTCATGCTGCAATCTTGGGCGTTTATTTACACGGACTTACCGCTGACTTGTCCATTGGCAAAACAAGTATGGAATCTTTTACAGCTTCGGATAGTATTGAAAATATTGGAGCAGCTTTTTTGGAAATTTATTAGTTTACAGTCTCAGTTCTCAGTTATAGTTTAGATACTGAGTAGGAGCTAAGTAAAGAAAATCAGAGTGATCCGCATTCTAACAAAAAAAATCACCATCAAAATTCAATTAAGGCTCTGATGGTGATTAAATTTAAAAAACTCTAAAGTTATATTCCTAGAGAATTAAATAGCTTTGTTAAACTCGGATCCGAAGGTCTAGGAGCGTTAGCATCTACAATATTCCCTTCAGGATCTATCAAAATAAATCGTGGAATAGAATTTATTTGATAGGCTTGTGAAAAAGAATAATCATCACCAGCAAACAATTGAATACCACCCATTTCTTTGCTTTCAATCATTTTTCTCCATGCATTGTACTTGTTTCTTCTATCCGTAGAGATGCTTACAAACTCAATGTTTTTACCATGATATGCTTCTTCAATTTTCTGTAAATATGGAATCTGTTGCTTGCAAGGACCACACCAAGTTGCCCATACATCTATATAAACATATTTTCCTTTAAGATCATCTAAAGAAGTTGTTGATCCGTCAAAATTTTCTAAGTTGTTAAATTTTGGAGAGGGTTTGCCTTTAGTAAAATTAACGGCTGCAGAATATTTTAATTCGTAATTCTTATTTAAATAATCTACAAAACGTTTGTTATCACTTTCAATTTTAGTAATTAAAAATGTATCAACCTTTTCTATTGAAATAGTAGCATTAAATTCTTTTAGCTCATCAATACGAGCATCAAAAGCAGCTCTATCTAAAGTGAAATAGCTTTTAGGATCCGCAAGTTTAGATTTTGAAAAAGCAATCTTCGCTAAAATGTACTCATTACTTTCTTTACCTTTTCCATCAAAGTTGACATTAGTAAAATCTTGTGTGTCTAAATTAATATTTAAATCATAACCATTGGCTAGAAACACTAGCGTTTTATTACGTCCATCTGTTAAGGTAAAAATTCCTTTTTCAACTTTTAAAGTATCTTTAAAAGTACCATCATCATTAACAGTAATCGTTTTGATAAAGCCTTTCGATAGAATTTCTATTTCTTTGGTATCGGCATTTTTAATTTTTCCAGAAACAGATAGATATTCTTTCGATTCTTTACATCCAATGATGGTAGAAGCTAAAAGAAGTAATAAGATAAATTTTTTCATTTTAGGGTTTTATTTATTAAATATTATGCTCGTCAAATAATTTAATTAATGATTTGCTAGAAGGTCTTGGTGCACTTGCATCAATCACATTTCCATCAGGGCCAATTAAGATAAAACGAGGAATTCCTCTTATTTCAAAACCGGTAACAAATTCTGATTGCCATCCTTTTGGAGCAAAAATTTGAATACCTTTTAAATCTTTATCAGCAACCATTGCTCTCCAATCTTCCTCAGCTTTTTCCCAAGAACCATCATGGCTTCTGTCGTCATCGATAGACATACTTACAAAAGCAATATTTTTATCATGGTATGCAGCTTCAACTTTTTTAAGTGAAGGAATCTCAGCTTTACAAGGTCCACACCAAGTTGCCCAAACATCAACATATACATACTTTCCTTTTAAATCTGATAATGAAGTTGTGCTTCCATCAATGTTCATATAGTTTTCGAAATTAGGAGATGGTTTGCCAAAATACTTAGCTTTCATATCAATATTTCCTTCAAAATATTTTTTATAAGAATCTAACATTGGCACAATTTCATTCATCGAATTTGCCACTACTGTTGAGTCAACACCATTTTTGTTATCGTTTACAAAAGCAGTCAATTCAACATTCGCCTTATCTAACGCAGTGTTTAATTGAACTTTATCAAAACTGTCAAAATCTTGGTCTAATAATTTTTCAGATACTAATGCTTTTTTGGCTAAAAAGATATTGCTTTCAGATCCGCTACCAGTAAAGGCAATAGACTCATCAAACTCTTTTGTATCCAAAGTAATATTTAATTCGAACCCGTTTTTTAAGTAAATGTTTGTAGACTCATTTCCATCAAAGAAATTGTAAACTCCAGTTTCAACTTTTAAAGTATCACTAAATGTTCCATTTTCATTTACAGCAATTGTTTTAGAAAAAGTACGTGATCTAACAACAACAGAGTCACTGCTTCTGTCGGTGATTTGTCCTGATAGGGTAACATAATCTTTTGGTTCGTTTGCACATGATACAAGAATAATTGCAACGAGTAATAAGGTGAGTTTTTTCATTGTGTATTTAATTGGTTAATAATTTTACATGTTTGTCGTCAAATATACTTGATATTACACAGATTAGAGAGTCTGTGAAAATACTTTAACAATTAATTTAGAAATGATTGGTTTGAAAAAAGAAAAACACCTTTCAATTTATTAATTGAAAGGTGTTTTTAATAATTTTCATAAAATGACATTATACTTTATAAACAATTGTATTGATGTGCATACCGCCACCTACAGAGGTAAAAACTATAGTATCTCCTTTATTAATTTTATGTGGAGGTAATTTGTCCCTTTTAATTAAATCTAACAACGTGGGGATAGTGGCAACAGATGAGTTCCCCAATTTAGCAATAGTCATTGGCATAAAATTTTCTGGGACGTCATCAATTTCATATAATTTAAAAAGTCGCTGCAAAATAGCATCATCCATTTTTCCGTTGGCTTGATGTATCAATAATTTTTTCACATCACTTGGGTGAATCCCCTGAGCATCTAAACATTCTTTCACAGTTTGAGGTACTGTTTCTAAAGCATATTGATACAATCGGCGTCCATTCATTTTCATATAAATCTCACCTTTAGTAGAATCGTCATTTTTATAAGATGCTCCCATTGACAACATTTTAGAATGATAATAAGAATCGGTTCGTGTTTTATGCCCAATGATTCCGATAGGACTTTCACTTTCCTTCGCTTCTAAAATTGTTGCTCCAGCACCATCAGCATAAATCATGCTATCTCTATCATGTGGATCTGAAATTCTTGATAAGGTCTCAGCTCCAATAACCAATACTTTTTTAGCATCACCAGCTTTGATGTAATAGTCTGCTTGAATCATCCCTTGTAGCCAACCTGGGCACCCAAATAACAAATCATAAGCTACACAATTGGGATTTTTTATTTTTAAAAGAAACTTCACTTTTGCTGCAATACTCGGAACAACATCTACTTGTTTACTAGTGGGTGTTGTATCTCCAAAATTGTGAGCTACAATTATGTGATCCAATTCTTCTTTGTCAATATGTGCGTTTTCAATGGCTTTTTCTGCGGCAAAAAATGCGATATCAGAAGTTAAGTATTCATCCGTGATATATCTCCGCTCAGTAATAGTTGTTATTTCTTCGAATTTATCAATGACTTCCTGATTATTTTTTTGGATAGGCATTCCGTTTTTTTCATAAAAATCATGCTGTAAGAAATCAGTATTTTTTACAACTCTTTTTGGGATGTAACTTCCGGTGCCAGTAATGATGCTATAAATTTTTGAGGGCATAAATTTTTGATTGTCGGTAAAGATACCAAACTATAATTCAATTTTACGTTAAGTTTATTTAAAATACGATGCCCAACATTCTATAAGGGTTGATTAAGTTTAAGAGAGTAAACCCATGACTAAAAAAATGAAAGTTAAAGCATTAAAAATCATTTTTTAATTGGAATAGTCAGTATTTAACTAATCGTATTTGGCATCAAATGCTCCATCCCATTTGTCTTGAACTTTTAGTACTTGTTCAATTACGTCTCTTACGCAACCTTTTCCACCTTTTTTTTGCGAAATATAATGGGATATCGATTGAATTTCTGGAGCGGCGTCTTTAGGAGAACATGCTAACCCAACTAATTTCATTACAGGATAATCAGGAATGTCATCACCCATGTATAAAACTTCATTAGTTTTTAAATGGTATTTATTAATGATTTCTTCAAATTGATTTATCTTATTATGAGCACCTAAATAAACATCAGTGAGTCCTAATCTTTTTAAGCGAATTCTAACTCCTTCACTTGACCCTCCAGAAATTATACAAACCTTATAGCCAGCATCTACAGCAGTTTTAAGTGCATAACCATCTTTAATATTCATATTCCTTATCATATCACCATTTTCTGAAACCTGAATGGTTCCATCGGTTAAAACGCCATCAACATCAAAAATGAAGGTGGTAATTTGTGGCATTATTTCTTTATAACTTTTCTCCATGTTTTATTGATATATTTTAGAAATTGAGTCTGTTAATACGGTATAAATTTCTTTTTCTTGGGTTGATAATTGTGTTAAATGTTTTTCAATGGTCTTGAAATCCTTTCTCATTGCAGGACCTGTTTGTGCATCTTTTGGTGATATGTTTTGAATCTTTTTTGCAGTTTCTTTTATTATTGGATGTAATATTTCAAATGGAACGTTGTGTTCATCACAAATTGAATTACCTATATGATATAAATGGTTGGTGAAATTATTTACAAATACTGCTGCCAAATGAATTGTTTTTCTTTGGTCAGAATTTATCTCATATACTTTATCTGAAATAATTAAAGCTAACTTTTTAAGTAGCTTAAGAGAGAATTCATTTTGGGCTTCTAAGCAAATAGGAATCTCACTAAAATTTAATTTTTTGTTTTTACTAAAAGTTTGAAGTGGATAGAAAACACCTTTTGATAATGAATCGCTTAAATCAGTCATAGAAACACTTCCAGAAGTATGTACAACAATGCCTTTTATTTTAAGATGATTCGAAAATCTGTTAATGGCATCATCAGAAATTGCGATGATTGTAACATCAACAGGAATTAGATTTTGAGTTGTATCTGTAATTTGAACATGATGTTTTAATTGTTCAATATCACCAATATTTCTGCTATAGACTTGAACAAGTTCTACACCATCAGCTTTTAAAAAAGCATTAATTAAATGTGTTGCCACATTTCCGCTACCAAGTATAGAAACTCGAATCATAAGGCGAAGATAAGTAATAATTGCGGATCCTAATTTTATTATTTATTGAAATATTAATGCAATCAAACTCCTTCTTTTTGTAGTTTTACAAAAAATAATAAAATAGAGATGATGAAAAAAACAAGTCTATTAGCTTTAATGATAATTAGCTTTTTGAGCTGTACATCAAAAAAGGAAAATAAAGAAATTGCTATTGCACAAGTACAAGAACCTGTAAAAAAGGAAACTATTTACCAATTCAAAGTAAAAGATTTGAATGGTTATGAATTTGATTTTGCAGATTTAAAAGGCAAAAAGATAATGATTGTAAATACTGCTTCAAAATGTGGTAATACACCACAATATGAAAATTTACAAGCATTATATACCAAATACAAAGATGATGATTTTGTGATTGTAGGATTTCCAGCAAATAATTTTTTACGTCAAGAACCAGGTTCTGATAAAGAGATTGCGGTTTTTTGTACACAAGAGTACGGAGTTACTTTCCCAATGATGAGTAAGATATCAGTAAAGGGAAAAGAGATGGATGAAGTGTATCAGTTCTTAACTCAAAAAGATAGAAATGGTTTTAAGGACTCAAAAGTAAAGTGGAATTTTCAAAAATACCTAATCAACGAAAAAGGGGAAGTAGTTAATGTTATTAAACCTAGAACCATGCCTGATGATGAAGCTGTTATTTCTTGGATTGAGGAATAAATAGAAGAAAATTATATCAGTATAATAAAAAAACCACAACTTTTAAAGTTGTGGTTTTTTTATCAATATATTTTATTTAAGTCTATCTAATTATTCAACATCACTGGCATCACCAACATCGTAATTTCTTCACCTTCTACTGTACCATCAACAGGGGTCAAGATACCCGCTCTATTTGGTAAAGACATTTCAATAGTAACTTCGGTAGATTCAAGGTTACTTAACATTTCTGTTAAGAAGCGAGAGTTAAAACCAATTTGCATATCATCACCTTGATAATCGCAATTTAAACGCTCATCAGCTTTGTTTGAGTAGTCGATATCTTCGGCAGAAATGTTTAATTCTGTCCCCGCCATTTTTAAACGAATTTGATGTGTTGTCTTACTAGAGAAAATAGATACACGGCGTGTTGAGTTTAAAAATGCACTTCTATCAACTGTCAATTTATTCGGATTTTCTTTTGGAATTACCGCTTCGTAATTTGGATATTTCCCATCAATCAATCTACATTCTAACACCACATTATCAAAAACAAACTTAGCGTTAGAGTTGTTGTATTCTATTGTAACATCACTATCAGAACTTCCTAAAATCCCTTTTAATAAGTTCAATGGTTTTTTTGGCATAATGAATTCTGCAACTTCTGCAGCGGTCACATCGGTACGTGTATATTTTACCAATTTGTGTGCATCAGTCGCTACAAAAGTTAAACTCTCTGGGCTAAACTGAAAAAACACACCACTCATTACAGGGCGCAAATCATCGTTCCCTGCAGCAAAAATAGTTTTAGAAATAGCCGTAGCTAAAATGCCTCCATTCAATACTGTTTTACTTGGAGATGTCAATGCTACTGCTTTCGGAAATTCATCACCATTAAAGTAAGCCATGTCGTATTTTCCTTGGCTAGAACTAATTTCAATTGTACTGTTATCCTCCGTTTTAAAAGTCAAAGGTTGGTCAGGAAAAGTTTTTAAAGTATCTAACAACAAACGAGCTGAAACTGCAACGGCTCCTTTAGAATCCGATTCAACCACTATTGTAGAACTCATTGTTGTCTCTAAATCTGACGCCGTAATTTTTAATTGGTTGGTGTCTAATTCAAACAAAAAGTTATCTAAAATTGGCAAGGTATTGTTATTATTGATAACGCCTCCTAACACTTGTAGTTGCTTTAATAGTTGAGAACTTGATACTATAAATTTCATGTGTATTTATTTTAAAAAGAATACAAATATATTCTAAATAAGTGTGATACGGAAATGTATTTATAAACAAATTCATCAATTATCTACTTCTATCAGCTCATACGTAAAGAGATTTGAACTGAGTGATAATATCCTGATTTTTAGAAGGTATTGTCCATGTTCAAAATGGGTGCTGCTATTTATGCTTCTAGTTTCGTAATACTGATTATTTATATAAAATGAAATTGTTGGAGAATTTGTAATACTATAAAATCCCATGTGATTATTTGTGACAGAAGTAGGGTGAATATGTGATAAATGATAGGTGTTGTTGGCATCGAAATAGAATTGTAAATTGTTTATTTGAAAATTGCTAGTATTTTCTATTTCAACAAAAGTATCAAAATCTGGGTCTGAATTATCTATGCTATTCTCAATTGCATTACTAATTATATCTCCTATGATTTGATCACAACTGATAAATGATAAGCTAACAATACAGAGAAGTGCTAATTTTTTCATGTGCTATTATTTCTAACTGTTCATCAAACTTTGAGCCAAAGAAAAATCACAAATAATTGTTAAGTTTAGCGTAATAAAAAGACTATTAGTTTAAATCTGTTAGTTTTGTTGCACTAACAAAAACTACATACTAACCAATGAATCGGATTCTACTCATATTTTGTGCTGCATTATTTTTATCGATAAATGCAAAAGCTCAAGCTCCACAAAAATTCTCATCTTCAGAAATTTATGAATCTATTAAAAAGTTAAACTTCTTAGGATCTGTCTTATACATTGCGGCACATCCTGATGATGAAAATACAGGATTGATTTCTTATTTCGCCAATGATGTAAAAGCTAGAACTGCTTATTTATCACTAACTAGAGGTGATGGAGGGCAGAATTTAATTGGGGCTGAAATAAGAGAATTGTTGGGAGTAATTCGCACGCAAGAATTACTAGCAGCCAGAAGAACGGATGGAGGTGAACAGTTTTTTACACGTGCCAATGACTTTGGATATTCAAAACATCCAGATGAAACTTTGGCCATTTGGAATGAGGAAGAAGTATTGGGTGATGTTGTTTTGGCAATTCGAAAATTTAAACCAGATATTATCGTTAACCGATTCAGTCATAAAAAAAATACGTTCGGCAAAACTCATGGACATCACACATCTTCTGCCGTATTAAGTGCCATGGCTTTTGATTTAGCAGGAGATGCAAGCAAATATCCAGCACAATTAGAAACACTTTCTGTGTGGCAACCAAAACGAGAGTTTTTCAATACGCATTGGTGGTTTTATGGAAGTGAAGAAAAATTTAAAAAGGCAAATAAAGACAATATGATGGCTTTTGATATCGGGACTTTTTATCCTTCTGTTGGATTGTCGAATTCCGAAATTTCTAGCTTGAGTAGAAGCATGCACAAGAGCCAAGGTTTTGGTAGAACGGGAACTCGTGGAACTGAAATGACATATTTAGAATTGGTAAAAGGTGATATGCCAACAGATAAATCAAATGTATTTGAAGGTGTAAATACCACTTGGACTCGTGTGAGTGGAGGTGAAGTAATTGGTAAAATATTACTTAAAGTAGAAACTGATTTTGATTTTACAAATCCATCGGCGAGTGTGCCTGAATTGATTAAAGCATTTAAATTGATTCAGAATATTGAGGATGAATATTGGAAAAATCAAAAATCAAAAGAAATTAAAGAAATTATTTTGGCATGTACAGGCTTATATTTAGAAGCTGTAGCCAACGAATCTTCGGCAACAAGAAATAGTGAATTTTCAGTTTCGATTGAAGCAATTAATAGATCTAGTTTTCCGATGAAATTAAGGTCTGTGAGTTTATCACCTTTAAATATTGCTGAGAACCCGGAGGCAATTCTCGCAAATAATATCCCTCAAAAATATGATATGAAAGGTTTTGTGCCGATTGATATGTCTTACACAAGTCCGTATTGGTTGGCTAAAAAAGGAACTTTAGGAATGTATCGCGTTGATGACAAAAACTTGATTGGTTTGCCAAATGCACCACATAAATTGACCGTAAATTTCATCATTGATTTTGATGGGTTTTCCTTTCAATTCAACAAAGACATCGTGTACAAATACAACGACCCAGTGAAAGGTGAGATGTACAAACCTTTTGAAATTGTACCCGAAGTTACGGCGAGTATCACTGATAAAGTAATCATTTTTTCTGATGATAATCCGAAGGATGTATTGGTTGTTGTAAAATCTGTAAAATCAACTATTTCTGGAAAAGTGGAGTTGGAATATCCGCAAGGGTGGGAGGTGACTCCGAAATATCATGTCATTAATATTGATAAAAAAGGAGCGGAGCAAACGGTTACTTTTAAGGTGACTCCACCATCAAATCAAAGTGAAGGAAAGATTACCCCGATGGTTACTATCGGAAATAAAATTTATAGAGATGCTTTGGTAGAGATTGATTATGATCACATTCCGTTTCAGTCAGTTTTGATGCCGTCAGAAAGTAAAATTGTGAGATTGGATATCAAAAAGAAAGGACAATTAATAGGATATATTCAAGGAGCAGGAGATGAGATTCCTGCAAGTTTGCGTCAGGTAGGATATACAGTTGTTGAGTTAAATGAAAAAGACATTTCTTTGGATAAATTAAAAAACTTTGATGCTGTTATTTTAGGAATACGTGCTTACAATACCAATGATAGAGCGAATTATTATCAAGATGATTTGCATCAATATGTAAAAAATGGAGGAACTTTATTGGTACAATATAACACCAATCACGCTTTAAAAGTAGATGAAGTTTCGCCTTTAAAATTAAAATTATCAAAAGATAGAGTGACGGATGAAAACTCAGAAGTTAAAATTATAGCACCCGAAAATGAAGTAATGCAAGTACCAAATAAAATCACCCAAAAAGATTTTGAAGGTTGGGTGCAAGAACGCGGATTGTACTTTCCGAATGATTGGAGTAAAGAATTCACCCCGATTTTATCAATGCACGACAAAGGAGAATCTGCTAAAAAAGGAAGTTTGTTAGTAGCAAAATACGGTGATGGCTATTTTATTTACACGGGTTTGAGTTTCTTTAGAGAGTTGCCCGCAGGAGTTCCTGGAGCATTTAGATTGTATACAAATTTATTATCTGTAGGCAAAAACGGCAATGTACAAGAGATTAAAAATTAATAACAGTGTCTTTACCGTGAAAGCGGAAATCTATTCAACATCGTCAAAAAAGAAGTAAAAACTGGATTCTGCATCAAGTGCGGAATGACAAATTAAAGTAAATTCACGTCAGTTCGAGTGATTTTCGACCAAAGGAGAAAATTGTATCGAGAACAAATAAAGATATAAAAATGAAAGAAGAAAAACCACCAATTTTTAAAACATGGAATCAGCTCTATTTATTTGTGCTACTTTTTCAAATCGTATTGGTCATAGTATTCACTTTATTTACTAAAAAATACGCCTAATGCATATTATTGATTGGACTATTCTTGTTGGAATATTATTATTAATTGTTTTCTACGGAATATGGAAAACACGTAATGTAAATACCACAGAATCATTTTTAAGAGGAGAGCAAACCTTACCTTGGTATACCATCGGATTGTCAGTAATGGCAACACAAGCAAGTGCAATTACATTCTTGTCAACTCCTGGACAAGCCTATGATGACGGAATGCGATTCGCCCAGTTTTACTTCGGATTGCCGATAGCAATGATCATACTTTGTATTTTCGTTTTACCACGATTTTACAATTTAAAAGTATATACGGCATACGAATTTTTAGAAGGTCGTTTCGATTTAAAAACACGGTCATTAACTGCTGTTTTATTTTTAGTACAAAGAGGTTTAGCCGCTGGATTAACAATTTTTGCTCCGTCAATTATTTTGTCATCAATCTTAGGGTGGAACCTATACGTAACCAATTTAATAATTGGAGCCTTAGTAATTATTTACACCGTTTTAGGAGGGACCAACGCTGTGAGTCAGACACAGAAGCAACAAATGATTGTAATTTTAGGAGGGATGTTCGTAGCCTTTTTAATCATCGTTGCAAAGTTGCCACCAACAATTTCATTTTCTGATGCAGTTGATATTGCAGGAAACATGGGGAAATTAAATGTGGTCGATTTTGAATTTGATTTGTCTAATCGTTATAATATTTGGTCGGCATTGTTTGGCGGAACATTTTTATTCTTATCCTATTTCGGTACAGATCAATCTCAAGTTCAGCGTTACTTATCAGGAAAATCTTTGACACAATCTCGTTTGGGATTGTTGTTCAACGGGCTCTTTAAAGTGCCGATGCAATTCGCAATTTTGTTTGTAGGGATTATGATGTTTGTGTTTTATCAATTCAATGATGCACCGCTTCATTTTAACAAAGCCAATGTAGAGATTGTAAAACATTCTAATTATGCCAATGAATACAATTCTTTAGAAATGACCTTGGGTGAATTAGAGCATCAAAAACAAGAAGCCATTTATAAGGTAGTTGAAAATAAAAAAGCAGGTATAGATAACACTGCTTCAATTGCTACAATGAATGATTTGTTAGAGCAAGAAAAATACCTTCGTAAAGAAGCTAAAAAATTGATTACTCGCGTATCAGAATCAGAAAATATTAAAATGGAAACTGAAGATTCTGATTATGTTTTTATAACTTTTGTAACGCAACATTTACCAATTGGTTTGATTGGTTTGTTATTGGCAGTTATCTTTTCTGCGGCAATGTCTTCAACTGCATCTGAGTTAAATGCCTTGGCTACAACCTCGTTGATTGATATCTATAAGCGTTCTTATGTTCCAGATGCTTCGGACAAACATTATTTAAAAATGTCTAAGTGGTTTACCTTCGGATGGGGAATTATAGCCTTGATTTTTGCCTCTGTTGCCTCCTTGTTTGACAACCTAATTGAAGCAGTAAATATTGTAGGCTCTTTGTTCTACGGAACTATTTTAGGAGTATTTGCAATTGCATTTTTCTTTAAAAAGATAACAGGAACTCCAACATTTATCGCAGCTATTTTAGGGGAAGTTTGTGTGCTGATTTTATTTTATCTTGACAATACGGGAGTATTAGATTTGGCTTATTTATGGTTGAATTTAATTGGTTGTATGTTGGTGATATTTTTTGCACTATTGATTCAATCGTTTTCTAAAAAGAAACTTGTGATTGAAAGCTAGTAAATAAAAAAAGTAAAAGATGTTTATTAACGACTTTTGAGAGTTGACTTGTTTTCCTTACTCAAAGTAATCATAAAATTGGTCAAATTTAACTTTCAAAATAGTTAATTCACCTTCAGCTTTATCAATAGATTTTGCACTTATTAATGAATGCATATTATCTTCAACACCACTAAAAAACACATGAATTTGCTCCCACAATTCTCCTGTATAGGACTCGTCTAGCATAATCATTTTAGCATCATCAAAGATATCCTTCCCTAAATTATTATAAGCTGAAATGTCTGTAGCATTAAAATTGTTTAAATTAGTTGTGATCTCATTTATTTGTTCAATAGAATTTTTAGAAAGTTTCCACTTTTCTCCATCATTTAAAGTCAAGTCAAGCTTCATTTTCATTTTAGGTAAATCACCATAATCCATATCATATAAAGTCTCAACAATCAAACGAAGTTCGGTTTGATCATACACTATTTTAGGCATTAAATTAAACTTTTTAACTGCTCCAGGCATTAGAGTTTTATCTACAGAAGGGTTGTTTATAATGTCCATAACAGCAGCTATAAAACCTTCCTTATTTGGATAAGTAGGTTTATAATGTTCTTGAACTCTTAGAAAAGGAGGAGCAAGCATTTGATCTTTGCGAGAAGGATCTGGCTTTTCAAAATGACAAATAAAACATTTTTGAGTCATTAATTCATAGCCTTTAGAAGTGTTTTTTACGACATCATTTTTTAATTCGGTAATACTATCTATTTTATTAAGTTTTTCCTTTTTATCAGTTGTACAACTGAT
>JASFYP010000091.1:0-28407 GCA_045047075.1 Flavobacteriaceae bacterium | reverse complement strand
GCATAAAAAAACGGTTTAGATCAATCTAAACCGCTTATTTCTTCACTTTTTGTTTTGTAGCGTGATGCAGAATTGAACTGCAGACCTCCGGGTTATGAATCCGACGCTCTAACCAACTGAGCTACCACGCCTTTTGCGGGTGCAAATATAAAATAATTTATACTTGTGGCAATCATTAGTCTTAAAAAATTTGTACTAAAATCAAATTTTTTTAAAATCAAATAAAACCATATATTGTGCGACAAATATTACTATTATGTCCGATAAAATTAAGTTTGAACTCGAATTTCCTATACACGCATCACCTCAAATGTTATATCAATATTTTGGTTCAGCTTCTGGTTTGTCAGAATGGTTTGCAGATAATGTAAATTCTAGGGGAGAGGTTTTTACTTTTATTTGGGATGGTTCTGAAGAAGAAGCGAAATTGATTACAAAAAAAAGGGACGAGAAAATTAGATTAAAATGGTTAGAAAGTGAAGATGATGAATCATATTTTGAGTTTAGAACACAAGTTGATGCTCTTACAAATGATGTTTCTTTAATTGTTACTGATTTTGCTGAAGAGGATGAAGTAGAAGAATCAAAGATGTTTTGGGAGAATCAAATTGGTGAATTGAAGCAGATAATAGGAGCGTAGTTCCTAATCAATAATATTAATTTTAAGCTCTGATTTATCAGGGCTTTTTTAATTACTTTTGCTACTCAATTTCTTTTTATGATAAATTTTAATGGTGAACTAGTTTCTAAAGACCAACTAATATTTACTACAGAAAACCGTGCATTTAAATATGGTGATGGAATTTTTGAAACGCTAAAAGTAGTTAATTCTGGGATTGTATTTTTTGAAGATCATTATTTTAGATTGATGGCTTCGATGCGGATGTTACGTATGGAGATTCCATCGTATTTTACTTTAGAATTTTTAAAAAATGAAATTGAAAGAACTGCAAAAGCTAATAAATTAAGTAAAAATGCACGTATTCGGCTTTCAGTTTTTCGAAAAGATGGAGGGTTTTATAATCCCAATTCTAATGAGGTAGATTTTGTAATAGTAGCTCAAGAACTTTCAATAAAGAATATTGAGAATTATAAAGTAGATTTATTTAAAGATTATTATCTTAGTTCAGGATTACTGTCAACGATAAAAACTACGAACAGAATGTTGAATGTTATAGCTAGTATATATGCAAATGAAAATGATTTAGATACTTGTTTGCTAATCAATGAAAAGAAAAATATTGTAGAAGCTATTCATGGAAATATTTTTTTAGTTGTCAATAAAACAGTGGTTACACCTCCAATTTCTGAAGGATGTATCAAAGGGATTATTAGAAAGAAAATTATCCAAATCATTAAGAAGTATCCTGAGTTGAATATTGAAGAAAGAGCAATTTCTCCGTTTGAGATAATTAAAGCTGACGAACTTTTTATTACCAATAGTATTATTGATGTTCAAGCTGTAAGTCAATATCGCAAAAAAAAGTTTGCTAATACAATAGCAAACAAACTAGGTGATTTATTAAAAAAAGAATACGTCTAGTTTAATGAAGGGTTTTTGGGAGCATTAGCCCAAATTTGATATTCGCCACCCAACTCCATCAGCTTATTTTTCCATATGGAGGCATTTGTAGTCAGGATATTAGTATAACTATTTTCTGTGACTAACCAAGAGTCTTCAGTCAACTCTTCATTTAATTGATTTGCTTCCCAACCTGAATAACCTAAGAAAAAACGAATATCTTTTGAGGTGATTTTTTTAGAAACTAACAATTTTGAAACAGAGTCAAAATTCCCTCCCCAATATATGCCATCAGCAATCTTAACGCTATTCGGAATTAATTTTGGAATACTATGGATAAAATAAAGGTTGTCTTTAGATACCGGACCGCCATTATAAACAGGGAAATCACACTCAATCTCAGGAACTAAATCACTGATAATATAGCTCATAGGTTTATTCATGATAAACCCAATAGACCCTGTTTTGTTGTGTTCAGTCAATAAAACCACAGATCTATTAAACGACCGGTCGTTTAAAATAGAAGGTTCGGCAATCAAAAGTCTCCCCTTGTGTGGTTGTAATTCAATCATTTGTGTGGCTTTCGTGAATAAATGTAGGCAAATATTTTGAATAAAAAAACCTCCTTTAAAAAAAGAAGGTTTTTAGAAAAAATAAGTTTAGTTCTTATCTTATTAGTTTACAGCACTACTTAGTCCTGCACCAGCCTTAAATTTAACTACATTTTTAGCTGCAATTTGAATAGTTGCTCCAGTTTGAGGGTTTCTTCCAGTTCTAGCTGCTCTATTAGAAACTGACCAAGTTCCCCATCCTACTAATGAAACTTTTTCTCCTCCTTGAAGAGCTTTTGTAACACTACCAGTTAATGAATCTAATGCTGCTTTTGCAGCTGCTTTAGAAATTCCAGCGTCAGCTGCCATTGCGTCGATTAAATCTGATTTGTTCATAATTTTAATTTTAAATTTTTTGGTTAAACATAAATTTGCTACGTAGTAGCCTAACAAATATAGTAGGTATAAGGGTTTGTGCAAGTTTTATGCAAAAAAAATGAGTATTTTGTTAATAAATGGGGGTTAATTGTTAATAACCATAGTCAAATCTATGGTTAAAATTACAAACCTAGAGTAAATAAGGGGTTCAGCGCATTTTTGCATTAGATGAAAATGTATAGCCGTTGAGTAAATTTTTGGCATCCATTTTGCGTTTCCCCGCAAGTTTTAAAGTACCTATATTAAGGTAGCCATTTTTTACAGCTATTTTAATTTCCTTTTTGGTTGTAATTATTGTCCCTACTTCAAATCTGTGTTGATAAACCTCCTTAGTCACATCGTAAATTTTCACCTTAATTAGTTCATCTCCATTTTCTAATTCTGACCAAGCTGCAGGATAAGGATTTAAGCCTCGTATTTTATTATATATATTAAGGAGTGAATCTGACCAATCTACTTTACATGTATCAGTAAATAATTTTGGAGCAGGTTTTTCTTCTTTCTCGGGTTGCTTTGAAGTTGTAACCTTACTTTCAGCAATTAATTTAATAGTTTCATTTACAAGTTCAGATCCCAAGTGCATGAGTTTGTCGTGAAGCTCACCAACAGTTTCATTTTCAGAAATCGAAACTTCTGATTGTAAAATGATTTCGCCAGTATCAATTTTATCGTCAATAAAGAAAGTAGTAACCCCTGTTTTTGATTCTCCGTTTATGATTGCCCAATTTATTGGAGCAGCCCCACGGTAATCTGGCAATAATGATGCATGTAAATTAAACGTGCCATATTCGGGCATTTTCCAAACAGCTGTAGGCAACATTCTAAAAGCAACCACCACTTGTAAATTGGCAGTTAATTCTTTTAGGTTTGATAAAAATTCTGGGGCTTTAAGATTTGTAGGCTGTAATACTGTTAACCCATTTTCAGTGGTAAATTTCTTTACTGCAGATTGATGAATTTTGCGTCCTCTACCAGCAGGTTTGTCGGGAGCGGTAATTACACCTACAACATTAAAATTACTTGCTAACAATCCTTTTAAAATGCAAACAGCAAAGTCAGGAGTACCCATAAAAACAATCCGTAAATCTCTCATCAAGTTATTTCAATGTATATTTATTATGCGAAGTTACGGCTAAAATATTTTTTTCTAAAAGTATTTCTATGCAAAATAAAACCGTCTTTTCTGAAGCTTCGATTTGAGATGAAATTTCTTTTGATGAAAGTGATTTATTTCTCTCTAAAAGCATTAAAACCCCTTTAGAAACTACCTCTTTGCTTGTTTTATTTTTTTGATTGCTCTTTGAAAGACACACATCACAAATACCGCAATCAGAAATGTTTTCTTCACCAAAATAGGTTAGGAGTTGTTTACTTCTACAAATAGAATCGTTTTCAATAAAATGAATTAAAGCTTCCATTTTCACAACCTTCTGATTGTTTCTTTGGGCAATGCCATTAGACCTTACATTGATGGTTCTATCATCTTCTCTTTGAACTAAAAATTGAATTTGGGTATTATTATTATTATTATTATTATTATTATTTGCATTGTAAAACTGTATGATTTCATCCTGATGTAATTGCTTTAATTGGCTTGTTAAAGCAGAATTGGAGAGGTTTAAATTCTTTGCTAGATAAGCAATGTTAATTGTTTTAGAGCTTTCAAAAATTCCGCCATAAGTTCTTAGAAGTAATTTTATTAAATTACTTTTTGATTGATTCGATTCATAATAATCAAAAATAGCTTGGTTAGATATTTTAAATTGTACCGAAGATTTTCTATGAATATTATCATCAATTATTAAAATACTTTCTTGCTCTAAAACTTTTAATGCATTAAAAGTTATAACAATGGGTGTCGAATAAATCTCGCAAAATTCAGATAAATTGAAACCATATTTTTTTTCTGATACTTCTCCATAAGCAATTTGAAAAAATTGATTTAAATTAAAATAAGTCTGTTTTATAAAATCAATTGAAGGTAAAGTTTTTTGTAAACGTGTTTTGGTATTTAAAATATCAGTTTTATTCTTTAAAACTACCGAGAATGATTTTTCGCCATCCCTACCAGCACGACCAGCTTCTTGTAAATAATTCTCTACACTTTGTGGTAAATTATAATGTATTATTGCACGAACATTTGATTTGTCAATACCCATTCCAAAAGCATTAGTAGCAACAATAATTGGAGTTTTCTCTGACAGCCAATCTTCATAATGTTGTAATTTAGTATCATAGTTCATGCCTCCATGATAAAAACATGCTTTGTAGCCAAGGTAATTTAATTGAGCAGATATTTCAACAGTTGATTTTCTGCTATTTGTGTAAATTATTTTGGACCCATTCACTTTTTTTAATACCTGTTCTACCTTGTATAGCTTGTCTTCTACTTCAAAAATTTGGTACGCTAAGTTTTCTCTTAAAAATGATTTCTTAAATATTTTAGGTGAGTTTAAACCTAAGTTTTTAACAATGTCTTTAGCTACTTTTTTAGTAGCCGAAGCAGTTAAAGCAATCATAGGAACCTGAGGGAAGAATTCTCGCAGGATGCTAATATTTAAGTAAGAAGGTCTAAAATCATGCCCCCATTCGGAAATGCAATGCGCTTCATCAATAGCAATTAATTGTACGTTGAGCTGCTTAATTTTTTGCTGAATCAGTTCTGATTGTAACTTTTCTGGAGATAGATATAAGAATTTATAATTTCCAAATTGAAGGTTGTCAAAAGCGACAATAACTTCATCTTGTGTTAATTTTGAGGTGAGTGCAATCGCTTTGATATTTCTATTATTCAAGTTTTTAACCTGATCATTCATCAAAGCAATAAGAGGAGAAATAACAATACAAATGCCATCATTTACCAATGTAGGAATTTGAAAACAAACTGATTTGCCACCACCAGTTGGCAATAAAGCAAGAATATCATTACCATTTAAAACAGCATTAATAATTTCTTCTTGCGAATGTCGAAATGAATCATGACCCCAATGATTTTTGAGTATTTCAATTGGAGTCTCCATTAAATTATATAGAATTTAATATGAATTCTGTGCGTTCAGTAATTGAGCCATGTGGCACTTCGGTAATTTGATAACCCAACTCAACATAAGCTTTTTTAATATGAAAATAGATTTCTAATGATTGTTCGTAGGTTTCATAACGCTCGTTATCTGATGTGTAAATTTCTTCCCAAGGCGGCATTAGAAACACTTGAGAATACCTGTACGAATCACTTTTATCAAAATATTTAGATGGATATTCCGTTTTTAAATAATCCATATACGAATGAACATCAGGAATGCCTCTATCAAAAAAAATAAGTTTATCTTCAGCCTTATTTGCATCCAAAAATTGCTTTACGCGTCCTTTCAAAAGTAATTCACTAAATAATAAAGGCTGAGTTAAAAATAACTGATCAACACCATCTTCACGAGCTTTTATAGTTACTTGTCTCGAAATTTCAGTTTTACAGATAAATGATCTTTTTATAAGTTCATTTATCACCATTGTTTTCCCTGTCCCTGGTCCTCCAGTTATCACTATTTTTTTCTGCATACTACAAAAATAAGATATTCTAAATTGATTGTTCAATTTTAAAAATTGAGCAAATATAACTGTATTTTTGTTGTTCTTAATATTTAAACTCTGAAAGAAGTAAACAATAACTATGGATGATAAACATGAGCAATTTAAAGGGCTGAAAGAGAAGTTAGATGAATCTACTACTTTTCCCACTAAGTATCTATACAAATTTATTGTTCCTGCAGATCAATCTAAAGTTGAAGAGATTGAAGCTGTTTTTAATTTTGGAGGCGCTGTAATTAACACTAAGGATTCTAAAACTGGTAAATACACCAGTATTTCTATTTTGATTGAAATGCAAAGCTCTGACGAGATAATAGAAAAATATTTGGAAGTTGGTAAAGTTAAAGGCGTGATTTCTTTATAATTATTTTAACATATCAACCATAAAATAAAAGATAAATTGCAGGCTTTAATTTATTAAATTATAGCATGAATGTTTACTTTTGCTAAGCAAAAAATAAATACACAAATGATTTTTAAAAACTTTCTAGTTCTATTTGCAGCATTTCTTGTTTTTAACGTAAATGCTCAAAACCCAAAGCCCGTTTTATTTACTATAGATGACTCTCCAGTTTATACTGCTGAATTCTTACGAGTATATCAAAAAAATCTTGACATTTTGACTGATGAAAGTCAAAAGGACATGGATAATTATTTGGACTTGTTTGTGAATTACAAATTGAAAGTACAACAAGCTAGAGATTTAGGATACGATACATTGACAAGTTATATTAAAGAATTGGGTACGTATAAAAAGCAATTGATGGAACCTTATTTAAAAGACGACTCAGTAGTTGAAGGGTTGGTTTTAGAAGCTTATGAGAGAAGTTTGCTCGAAATAAATGCAAGCCATATTTTGGTGTTGGTAGATCAAAGCAAACCAAATGATACTATTGCTGCTTTTAAAAAAATAACTGAGGCGCGTATTAAAATTATTGAGGGTAAATCATTTGAAGAAGTAGCTAAAGAATATTCTGAAGATCCATCAGTAAAAAAGAACAACGGAGTTTTAGGATATTTTACGGCATTTAATATGGTATATCCATTCGAGAATGCCGTTTATACAATTAAGGTTGGAGAGGTTTCGCAACCCTTCAGAACAAAATTTGGATACCACATTGTTAAGGTAAATGATACTAGAGCTGCTTTGGGTGAAGTTGAAGCGGCACATATTATGATTAAGGGTGATAGCTTAAGCAGCGAAACTAAAATAAATGAAATTTATAAGCAATTACAACAAGGCGAGGAATTTGCATATTTGGCTAAGACACAATCTGAGGATAAATATTCTGCTCAAAAAGAAGGCAGTTTAGGAAGGTTTGGTACAGGAAAAATGGTAAAAGAATTTGAAACAGTTGCATTCTCATTAAAAAATGAAGGCGATTATTCTATTCCATTTAAGTCACCTTATGGTTGGCATATTATTAAATTGATTCACAAGTTTCCAGTAGCGAATTTTGAAGATTCAAAAGATGATTTAGCTGCAAAAGTGAAGCGTAGTGATCGCTCAAAAATTGTGAGTAGTTCTATTGTAACGAAGTTGAAAAAGGAATATACAATATTTGTAAATCAGCCTGCATTAGAGGCTTTGAAAAAAGAAAATTTAAAAGAATCTACTGCTGATTTTTCTGAAGTTCTTTTTACAATCAATTCAGAATCAACACTTCAAAAAGAGTATGTTAACTATCTAAGAGGTAATGAAATAGGTAACTTGAGTTTCAATAATTTTATTGATAAGAAAGTGTTGGGTTATTACATTAATTATTTAGAAACTAACGAAACAGAATATTCAAATATCTATAAAGAGTACGAAGAAGGTTTGTTGTTATTTGAGCTTTTACAAAATAAAATTTGGGATACTTCTAAAGATAGTATTGGAGTTCAAAATTATTATGACAGCCATAAAAAAGATTTTGTTTTAGAAGAAAGATTTGAAGGTATTGTTGCAGTCTGTTCAGATAAAAAATCTGCAAAAAACGTGATGAAGCAATTTAAAAAGGGTGTTGCAACAGACGAAATTAAAATATCTGTAAACACAGAAGAGGAAGTAAAAGTCATTTTTAAATCAGGTATTTTTAATAAAGATGATGAATTAATTCCAGCAGATTATTCATTCGTTACAGGTGTTTCAAAAATTATTAAATTAGAAAATAAGTTTATTGTTATTACTTCTGACAAAGTATTAGATGAAGAGCAGCAAGAATTAGGAACAATCCGTGGAAAAGTAATTAGCGATTATCAAGAACAACTAGAAAAAGAATGGATTGATGAATTACATGCTTCTTATGTTGTTAAAATGAATGAGCCTGAAGTAGAATCAATTATAAAGTAAATACGTGCAAAAAATTAAGGCATATAGTATACTAATTTTAATACTCACAGCAACCGCATGTGATTTTATTCCGTCGTTTAAAAATGATGAAAGAATCCCTGTGGCTAAAGTTTATGAAAAGAACTTATATGCTGAGGATATTATTGATGTATTACCCCAAAAGATTTCATCACAAGACAGCTTATTGTTTGTAGAGAATTATATAAAAACATGGGCTACAAAGCAATTATTTTTACATCAAGCAGAATTAAATCTAACGAGTGAGGCATCGTCTTTTGAAAGACTAGTTACTGATTATCGCTCTGCATTGTATATCAATTCTTACAAAGAGGCATTGGTTTTAACAAAGCTAGATACCGATATTTCTGAAGATCAAATAACAGAATATTACGAAGCAAATCGAAAGAATTTTAAATTGAATGAGGCGTTGGTTCAATTTAGATATATTCATGCAAATACAGATAGATCTGATGAAAAAGGATTGATAAAATTATTCAAGTCAAAAAAGATAAAAGACCTAGATTCATTGGCTGATATGGCTTTAGAGTTTAAAGCTTTCAATTTTAATGATTCTATTTGGGTAAAATATTATGACATGAAATCTAAAATGGGTTTCTTAAAAAGTATGGATAAAAATGCGGTTCTAAAAAAATCTAACTTTATTAAAAAAGAAGATTCATTAGGACTATATTTGGTCACGATAAAAAATGTATTAAAGCGTAATGAAACTGCGCCTGTAAATTATATAACACCAACGATTAAGCAAATTATTTTGCAAAAGAGAAAGCTAGAACTATTAAAGAAAATAGAAATAGATTTATTAAATGATGCGATTAAAAACCAATATTTTGAAAAATATTAAAATGATAAAAAAAGGATTTGTAATAACATTTTTGTTATTGAGCATAGGATTGTTTTCACAAGAACGAGTGAAGGTTGATGGAGTAGTGGTAGTAGTGGGTAAAAACATTGTGCTAAATTCTGACATCGAAAAATTTAAACAAGAAATTGAACGTCAAAGTGAAGGAAAGATTCAAATTTCTGACTGCGAAATGCTAGAAGAAATTATGATTCAAAAATTGCTTTCACACCATGCTGTGATTGACAGTATTGTTGTTGAAGATAGTGAAATCACACAGCAGGTAGATAGAACAATAGGTTCGTTTGCACAGCAATTAGGAAGTATTGAAAAGGTAATTGAGTTTTACGGGTTTAACGATGAAGATGACTTGAGAAAAGAGTTGAGCGAAATTCAACGCGAACAATTTTTAATTCAACGTGAGCGAGAAGGGATTGTTGCCGACGTAGATGTTACTCCAGACGAAGTTCGTACTTATTACAATAACCTTAAAGACGAAGATTTATTACCAGAGTTTGGTGCAGAAATCGAATTATCGCAAATTGTTATTTACGCTGAGCCTACTGAAGAGGAAATAAAAAGAGTGAAAGACAAACTCAATAAAATGAAAGCTGATATTGAGGGCGGAGCAAACATGAATATGAAAGCTATCTTAAATTCTGATGACCCTGCGGTAGCTAGTAAAGGACCAGGAGGTGGAGGGTTCTATACAATTACACGTGAAAGTGGTTTTGTAAAAGAGTTTAAAGAGGTGGCATTTAGCTTGGATGAAGGACAAGTTTCTGATCCTTTTAAAACAGATTTTGGGTATCACATTATTAAAGTTGAAAAAATTAAAGGACAGCAAATAGATTTAAGACATATCTTAATTCAACCGAATATTAATACCGAGAAACTGAACGAAGCGAAGAAAATTTTAGAAAAAGTTAAAAAGGATATCAAAGAAGGAACCATAACTTTTGAGGATGCTGTTAAAGAATTTTCAGAAGAAGATACTACCAAAACAAACAAAGGAATTATTATCAATCCAAATACTGGCGATGCTCGTTTTGAGTTAACTCGTATGGATCCTACGTTATACCAAAGAGTTACAAATTTAAAGGGTGGTGAAATGACAGACCCATTTTTTGATGAAACTCGTGAAGGTGAAAAAATGTTTAAAATAATTTTGTTGAAATCGAAGTCTGAATCACATATTGCAGATTTTGTTACTGATTATGTAAAAATTCAACAATTGGCAAAACAAAAGAAGCAAGAAGAAGAAATTGAAGATTGGGCAGCTGATAAAATTAAAGATACCTATATCAAAATTAATGAAGAGTATAAAGATTGTGACTTTAATAAAAATTGGAAAAAAGAGTAATATTATATGTCAGATGTCGCTGCAATTAAGCAATTAGTAGAAAAGTATAAACAATTAAAAACCGAAATTTCTAAGGTTATTATTGGTCAAGACAAAGTGGTTGACCAAGTGTTGTATTCTATCTTTGCAGGAGGACATTCTTTATTAGTTGGTGTGCCAGGGTTAGCAAAAACATTGCTAGTTCATACGATTGCCACAGCTATCGGATTGGATTTTAAACGAATTCAATTCACCCCAGATTTAATGCCTTCGGATATCTTGGGTAGCGAGATTTTAGACAACCAACGAAATTTTAAATTTATTAGAGGTCCCATTTTTTCTAATATTATTTTGGCAGATGAAATCAACAGAACTCCACCAAAAACACAAGCTGCACTTTTAGAAGCGATGCAAGAACGTTCAGTTACTGTTGCAGGACAATCACATAAATTGGCTTTGCCATTTTTTGTTTTGGCAACTCAAAACCCAATAGAACAGGAGGGAACCTACCCATTGCCAGAAGCACAGTTAGATAGATTTATGTTTTCTATTTATTTAGATTATCCTTCTTTTCAAGAAGAAGTTGATGTGGTTAAAAGCACAACCACTGACCGTGAAGTAAAAGTAAATTCTCTTTTTACTGCGGATGAAATTTTAAAGTACCAACATTTAATTAGAAGGATTCCTGTGGCTGACAATGTAGTAGAATATGCGGTTAAGCTAGTTTCTAAAACACGACCAAAATCAGAGAATGCAACAGAGTTAGTTAATAATTATATTGATTGGGGTGCAGGCCCAAGAGCATCACAAAACTTAATTATTGGTGCAAAAGTAAATGCAGCTATCAAAGGAAAATTTTCACCAGATATTGAAGATGTACGTGCAGTTGCTCATCCCATTTTACAACACCGAATTGTAAAAAATTACAAAGCCGAAGCTGAGGGTATTACCGAAAAGCAAATTATTGATTCTTTGTTGTAAATAAATTTTTCTTAGCCAAGAATACCCTTCAAAACAGCAACAACAAAATTAACTTCTTCTTTAGTATTGTGTTTGTTAAATGAAAAACGAACCGATGTTTTTTGAGCATCCTCTAAAGATAATATTTCATTGAGAACATGAGAACCCATTGAACTACCACTTTGGCATGCACTACCGCCAGAGGCGGCAATTCCCTTTATATCTAAATTAAATAATAACATAGCACTATCAATTGGGAAACGAACATTTAAAATAACATAACTACTTTTTTCTGCATCAGTAGTGAATCCATTAAAAGCAATTCCTTTAATGGTTGATTTCAATTGTTCTATAAAATAATCCTTTAAGCTTTGAATATATTCTTTATCTGTCTCTAAATTTTCATATGCCAATTCTAGGGCTTTCTCCATCCCAATGATACTGTGTACATTTTCAGTTCCAGCTCTTGCGCCACGTTCCTGTTCGCCACCAGTTAGTATAGGTTTAATGCCAAATCCTTTTTTAAAATAGGCAAAGCCAACTCCTTTTGGTCCATGGAATTTATGTGCGCTCGCCACCACAAAATCAATCGGGATTTCTTGTAAGTCTAAATTGTAATGTCCAAATATTTGTACCGCATCTGAATGAAATAATGCATTGGCTTCTTGGCACAGTCTAGTAACTGTTTTAACATCCAAAATATTTCCAATTTCATTGTTGATATACATTAAACTCACTAGTGTTTTAGAAGAATCATTTTTCAGTAGTTTTTCTAAATGTTGCGTATCAATTGAACCATCATCTAATAAATTTACATAGTCAACTTTGATATTTTTCTCATTCTTTAAATCAATAACTGTGTGTAAAACAGCATGATGTTCAATTTTTGAAATGATAATTCTAGTGATTCCCAAATTGTCAACAGCATTGCGCAAAATCATATTATCAGCCTCACTACCACCTGCTGTAAAAACTATTTCGCTAGCAGTTACATTGAGTCTTTTAGCAATATTTTTACGAGCAGTTTCTACCAACGCTTTTGCTGATCTTCCAAACTGATGTGATGATGACGGATTGCCAAAAACCGTTTGCATAGAATTGGCTATGAGCTCAATTACTTTAGGGTGAATTGGCGTTGTTGCAGCATTGTCAAAATATATTTTATTCATGCTACAAAGAAACTAAAATTTATTTGAACAATTTGCGTTAGTAGATTTAAAACAGTTATTTTTGCTACACAAATAATCAAAATAAATGAAAAAATTTACATTACTTCTCTTGTGCGTTTTCTGCTTTTCATGTGATGATGGATATTTTGATGCTCCAGCTTTTGATTTTACTGAAACCATTTATGATTGTGATGTTATAGATAATAAGTTTGTATTGTTCAGATTAGCTACTGCCGAATCTTTAATAATTACCTTAACAACACAACAGATAAAAAATGAGGTAACAGTTGCCCCAATTGAAGTTTCTGTGACTAGTGATAATGTAATTTACAGGACTTTTGATGGCGAAGTTTCTTCTAGCTATTTTTGTCAAACAATTCCACCTGTTGAGCCAAGAGTTGTTGCAAATTGGACTGGTGTCGTAGGATCTGCAAGTTTTATTATTGTAGAAACAGTTGAAGAATTTGACGAAGATGATATTTTGATTGGTTATCGCCACTTTATAACTTTCGAAAATTTAAAATTAGAAAATGGTGATAACTTCATAACCTATGAAGAAGAAGTTTTTGGCGAATTTGTCACTTATCTTTAATATTTTGTAAGAGATATACTTCGGTTGCACCCATTCCATATTTTTGATATGATGCTTCGCTTAGTTTTACAGGATATCTTTTCAATAAAAAATGCAATTCTTCTTTTAAAACACCTTCTCCAACTCCGTGGATAAAAACCATTCTTGGAATTCTATTTTTAAGCGCAAATTCAATTTTGTGTTTGGCAGTATCCATTTGTAAAGAAAGTATGTCGTAATTATCCAATCCTTTAGTTGATTTAATTAATTTTTGGATATGCAAATCAACCTCCATAGCAGGGGCATCCTCTTTGATTCTTTTTTGTTTAACTGCCTTCCCTTTCTTTTTATAATCTGTTTTTTGGGACAAGTGATGAGCAACAACAACCTTCTTAGCGATCTCTGATTGCTCTTCAGGGATCTTAACTAATTCATTTGGATGAAAATTTAGTGTAAACCCATCTTCAGTTTCAACAGCAATTACTTCTCCATAAATATTGATGATGGTCCCCTTTAAGGTATCATCCGTTACAACTACAACATCACCAATAGTTAATTTGTTTTTTGACATATTCGTTTTCAATTCTAGATTGATTAGTTAAAAATCTAAATTACAAATATAACTCATAGACCTTATAAAATTATTTTTATAGCTTTTCAAATTAATTTTATTTTCTTATTTTTATACTTAATATTTAAATTAACTAAAACCAATAATGTTGAGCGGTGAATAATTTTAAAATAAAACCCAAACATATAGGACTGTTATCAATTGGAATGATTGTAGTAATCCTATATTTTTTTATAAACCCCAGTTTTAATTTTTTTCCTAGATGCCCTCTTTACTCAACAACTGGTATTTATTGCCCAGGTTGTGGAAGCCAACGCGCATTGTATGATTTTTTACATTTAGATTTTGGTGGAGTAGTAGGGCACAATGTTTTGTTTTTATTCGGAATTTTTGTGCTGATATATCATTTTACAATCTTAGGGTTGAATACTTTCTTCTCTAAAAAGTATTTTAATTTGCTATATCATAAAAGGACTCCTATAATTATCTTGACACTAGTAGTTGTATATTGGATTGTAAGAAATATACCTGTGTATCCATTTAATTTGTTGGCACCTAATTAAATTTCAATATTTTTATCGTAAGGGATCAATTTTAGAATGTGTTGAATTACTTGAATACGTGCTGAAGTTTTTCTATTGGCTTTAATAATTTTAAAAAGCTGCCCGTGTTTAGCATTGGCAAACATTTTGTTTTTATAAAGAGTATAGTCATCCCAAAGCTCTTGAGCCTTTTCATCAACAGAACTCATTTTCCATTGTTTTAAAGGGTCAGATTTAATATCTGCAAAACGTTTTTCTTGTTCTTTTTTAGAAATAGACATATAAAATTTTACCAATCGGGTTCCAGATTCAGTAATCATACGTTCAAAATCATTTACCTGATTCATAAATATTACGTGCTCTTTATCAGTACAAAAATTATTTACAGGTTCTAAAACAGCTCTGTTATACCAGCTCCTATCAAAGAAAACTATTTCGCCTTCTTTTGGAAATTGATTTACATATCGCTGAAAATACCATTGTGTTCGCTCCTCAGAGGTTGGTCTAGTTAAGGCTACGATTCTAAAATTACGAGGGTTTATTCTTTCTGTTAATCTACGGATAGCACCACCTTTTCCGGCAGCGTCTCTTCCTTCAAATAAAATGATGATGCGTTCATTATTTTGAATTGCCCAGGTTTGTAATTTGATTAACTCTAGTTGTAATTTTTCAAGTTTCTTTTCATATTCTATATAGCGAAGCGTACGCGAGTAGTTCAAAGAATCTTTAGAAAACAATGTTCTTAAACCCTTTTTAGAGTTTAATTTTTTTAATTGATTTTCTTTAAAAAATATTTCTTCCATTTTTAATTCATATTGGTGTTAGAACGAAAATAGCGCATCACAATATTAGGGTCAGGAAATAGGGTAGTAAGAGAGTCATCTTTATCGTCATACTCAAATTGTGATAATACATACCGCATAGATTCTAATCTTGCAGCCTTTTTTTCATTTGCCTGAACAATAATCCATGGACTATATGTGGTGTGTGTATTGCTAAACATTCTCTCTTTATAGGATGTATATTCATTCCATAAAGTTTGCCCCTTTTCATCTACAGGGCTAAACTTCCATCGCTTTAAAGGGTTTTTTAACCGCGCATCAAATCGAGTTTTTTGTTCTTCTTTATTGATTGAAAACCAAAATTTGATGATTACGATTCCATCCTCATAAAGCATGTGTTCAAACTCTGAAACTTGCGTCATAAACTGCTTGTACTGTTGTTTATTACAAAAACCCATGACCGGTTCTACAACAGCTCTGTTGTACCAACTACGGTCAAAAAATACAATTTGTCCAGGGTTTGGTAATTCTTTGATATAGCGCTCAAAATACCATTGTCCTCTTTCAATTTCGGTAGGTTTTGTCAAAGCTACGGTGCGCATAGAACGTGGATTTAAATGTTCAGAAAATCGCCTGATGTTTCCGCCTTTACCCGCAGCATCCCTTCCTTCAAAAATAACGACAATTCTTTTGTTATTTTTTAAAATCCATCGTTGGAGTTTCACCAATTCTATCTGTAATTTTTTTAATTCTTCATTGTAATTTATCGTTGACAAAATAGGGATGAGATCTATTTTTTTAGTTTTTGCTATCTCTAATAATTCTTTAGCACTAGAAGCTTTTATAAAATCTTCTTTGGTAAGTATTTCTTTATTTTTATTAGTTTGAGTCATACATACAAATATAAGGATTGTATTTGTAAATTAATAATTTTGAAAAACAAAAAATCCCCTGAAAACAGAGGATTTTAATTAGTGTAATGGGCAAAATATTATATTAATGTGGCCCCAATTTTTTTATAAGTACCGTTTTCTAATTTTTCTCTAATATCTGAAAATGCAGTAATTGTTTCATCAACATCTTCTAAAGTATGTGTTGCTGTGGGAATCAATCTTAAAATAATCAATCCTTTAGGAATCACTGGGTACACAACAATAGAACAAAACACGCCATGGTTTTCTCTTAAATCGTTTACCATTGCCATTGCTTCAGGTATATCACCATGTAAATAAACAGGAGTGACACAGGTATTTGTTTTACCAATATCAAAACCTTTTGCTTTTAAACCACTTTGTAAAGCGTTCGTGTTTTCCCACAATTTGGCTTTCAATTCTGGCATTGTTCTAATCATATCCAAACGTTTTAAAGCACCTTTTACCATGGTCAATGGCAGTGATTTAGCAAACATTTGTGAACGCATATTGTATTGTAAAAACTGAATTACATCTTTATTTCCCGCAAAGAAAGCCCCGATACCAGCCATTGATTTTGCAAAGGTTGCAAAGTATACATCAATATCATCTTGTACTCCTTGTTCCTCACCTGTACCTGCTCCAGTAGCTCCTAATGTTCCGAAACCATGCGCATCATCAACTAAAAATCTGAAATTATATTTTTTCTTTAATTCAACAATTTCTTTTAGTTTTCCTTGTTCACCTCTCATCCCAAAAACTCCTTCAGAAATAACTAAGATTCCACCACCAGTTTTATCGGCAATTTTAACTGCTCTTTGAATATTTTTTTCTAAACTTTCAACATCATTGTGTCTGTACACAAAACGTTTACCAGCATGTAAACGAACTCCGTCAATGATACAAGCATGTGTATCCATATCATAAACAATGACATCATTTTTTGTAACCAATGCATCAATAGCAGAAACCATTCCTTGATAACCGAAGTTAACCAAGTAGGCAGCTTCTTTACTTACAAACTCAGCACATTCTTTTTCTAATTGTTCGTGGTATTTAGTGTGACCAGACATCATTCTAGCTCCCATAGGGTAGGCCATACCGTAGATTGCAGCTGCATCAGCATCTGCTTTAATTACTTCAGGGTGATTGGCTAAGCCGAGGTAGTCATTGATGCTCCAAGTTAAAACCTTCTTCCCATTAAATTCCATTCTATTTGAAATATTTCCTTCTAGTTTAGGAAAAACATAATATCCTTCTGCTTGTTTTGCCCACTTACCTAGGGGGCCTTTATCTCCTTTTATTCTATCAAATAAATCTGTCATTCTATAAGTTTTGGGGGAATAAACATTCCTAATTACCAAGATGCAAATTAACACTATTTTGCCCTATAAACAAAATAAAAAAGGTGCCGAAAATCGACACCTTTATCTATAATTATATAATCGTTTTTTATTTTATATACTCAATACAAGCCATCTCTTGTTTTTGACTATCAAAGAAACCTTGTTCGCGCATCCAATCATCACTATATACTTTACTCATGTATCGTGAACCATGGTCAGGAAAAATACAAACTACTTTACTGCTCTTGTTAAATTCGCCAGCTTCAGCATATTGCATGACAGCTTGCATCACTGCGCCACTTGTATATCCTGCAAAAATAGCTTCAGTCAAAGCAATTTCTCTTGCTCGGTGTGCGCTATCTTCATCAGATACTTTTTCAAATTTATCAATCACATCAAAATCGGTAGCAGTTGGAATCAAATTTTTACCAAGACCTTCAATTCGGTATGGATAAATTTCATTTTTATCAAACTCACCCGTTTCGTGGAATTTTTTAAGGATAGATCCAAAAGCATCGACACCTAAAATTTTAATATTTGGGTTCTGTTCTTTTAGATATTTTGCAGTTCCAGAAATTGTTCCTCCTGTACCACTTGCAGCGACTAAATGTGTGATTTCTCCTTTGGTTTGTTTCCATATTTCTGGTCCTGTAGAGTGGTAATGTGCATCAATATTTAATTGATTAAAATACTGATTGATATACACTGAATTTGCAGTTTCTGAATGCAACCTTTTTGCTACTTCATAATAGGATCTAGGATCATCTGCACTAACATGCGCAGGACAAACATATACTTTTGCTCCCATTGCCTTTAGCATATCAATCTTGTCGTTAGACGATTTTGAACTTACTGCTAAAATGCATTCATATCCTTTAGAAATACTTACCATTGCTAAACTAAACCCGGTGTTACCAGAGGTAGTTTCAACAATTGTATCTCCAGGTTTTAAGATACCTTGCTTTTCGGCTTGTTCAATAATATAAAGTGCAATACGGTCTTTTGTAGAATGTCCGGGGTTATAACCTTCAAATTTCACTAGGAACTCACCATCTAAGTCTTGGGTGATTTTATTTAACTTAATCATTGGAGTTTCTCCAATTAAACCTAGTATATTTTGATGTATACTTAAATTTCGTTTCATGAATTACTTTTGGTTAACATCGGAAGCAAATATACATTTTTTTTTTGAACCATTAAATCGATTCTAGGTCTATCAAAAACGCATATTCACGAGCCACATCTTTAAGCCCATCAAACCTTCCTGATGCACCACCATGACCAACTTTCATGTCGGTATGCAACAATAAAACACTTTTATTTTGTAATTGATTTCTCAATTTTGCAACCCATTTTGCAGGTTCAAAATACTGTACTTGAGAATCATGGAATCCAGCAGTGATTAATAAATTTGGATAGGGTTTATTTTCAACATTATCATACGGAGAATAGGATTTGATATAGTCATAATTCTCCTTGTTATTTGGATTTCCCCATTCATCATATTCCCCTGTTGTTAAAGGGATACTTTCGTCTAGCATAGTTGTAACAACATCCACAAACGGAACTGCTGCTATGGCACCTTTGAATAATTCTGGATTCATGTTAATAACAGCCCCTACCAGTAAACCACCAGCTGAACCACCCATAATGTACAAGTGATTTTTTGACGTATATTTATTATTGATTAAGAATTTTGCACAATCAATAAAGTCGGTAAATGTATTTTTTTTATTCAATAACTTTCCGTTATCATACCAATCTCTACCCAAATATTCGCCACCACGAACATGAGCGATTGCAAATACAAAACCACGATCCAACAAACTCAAACGTGTAGTGCTAAATCCGTCGCCAATAGTATATCCGTATGAACCGTAAGCGTATAATAATAGGGGAGTACTTTCATTTAACACAGTATCTTTTCTATATACCAAAGAAATTGGAACTTGATTCCCGTCCGTTAATGAAGCCCATAAACGCTCACTTTTATAATTGTTTTTATCAAATTTTTCACCAAGGACTTCTTGTTCTTTTTTTATTTCTTTAGAAAAATCATCCATATTAAAATCGATGACAGAACTCGGAGTTGTCATAGAATTATAACTGTAACGAATTACATTTGTATCAAATTCTGGATTGGCATAGACTCCCGTCGAATAAGTTTCTTCATCAAAAGGAAGGTAGTAATCATTGCTTCCATCCCAGCGGATAATGCGGATTTTGTTTAAACCATTTGTGCGTTCTTCTAAGACCAAATGATTTTTAAAAATTGAAATATCTTCTAATAAAACATCATCTCGATGTGGAATAAGTTCTTCCCAGTTTTCTTTTGATGTTTCATCTTCAGAAGTTTTCATCAATTTAAAATTAGTAGCCTTGTCTTTGTTTGTAAGAATGTAAAAGTGATTTTTGTAATGTGCTATCGAATATTCTAAATTGCGTTCTCGCTCTTGAATAATTTTAAAATCACCAGTAAAATTATCAGCACTTATAATTCGATATTCGGTAGAAATTGTGCTATAAGACCCGATGACAATATATTTTTGCGATTTTGTTTTATACACAAACGTATTAAAAGTATCATCTGTTTCGTGAAAGACTTCTACATCCTCGCTGGAATCTGTTTCTAAAACATGTTTAAAAATTTTATGACTCCTTAAGGTTTTAGCGTCTTGTTTTGCGTAAAAAATAGTCTTGCTATCATTAGCCCAAGTACCAGAGCCTGTTGTGTTTTTAATTTTATCTGGATAGATTTTCCCTGTTTCTAAATCTTTAAATTGAAGGGTGTATTGTCTTCTTCCAATGATGTCAACACCAAAAACAACCAATTTATTATCTGGACTTACAGAGAGCCCTTTTAAACTATAGAAGTCAAAACCTTTTGCCATTTCATTGACATTAAAAAGAATTTCTTCTTGAGCTTCTAACGTTTTTTTTCTTCTTGAATAAATAGGGTATTGTGCCCCAATCTCAAATCTTGTATTGTAATAATATCCATTCTTTTTATAGGGTACGGACTCATCATCTTCTTTAATTCGCGATTTCATTTCATCAAATAAATCTTCTTGTAACTTATTTGTATGCGCAGTCATTTTGTTATAATAATCGTTCTCGGCATTTAAATAACTTACAACTTTGGGGTTTTCTCGCTCATTCATCCAATAATATTCATCAACTCTAGTATCGTCATGAATTTTTAATTCTTTTGGAATCTTATTAGCTTTAGGAGGGATTATGGTTTTGTTATGCATTGTCATAATTTATTTGGATTGGCAAAAGTACGTTTTAGGCATGTTATATGAGCGCAATTAATTGTTAAAAAGAAATTAATGTTTAAACTCTGATAAAAAAGAATTAATTTTAGACTATGAACCGATATTACTTATTACCTGCACTATTTTTATTTTGTATAACTCAATTTCCGAATGCACAAAATTTATGGGAAAATGAAATGGATAGTATACAGCATACTTATTTTGAATCTGGAATTATTTCTAGTAGAGGATATTATAAGAATGATAAAAAAGAGGGTACATGGAGTTTTTTTATCAAAATGGTGAGCTAAAATCAGAAGGAGATTTTTATAGTTGGTTTAAAAGAAGGAGAGTGATGTATTACCACGATAATGGAAAATTATATTCTTTTGGTAATTATAAAGAAGATTTAAAAGAAGGTATATGGAAGTTTTATGCTGTCAACGGACCCTTTCTCTATGACACAAAACATCATAGGGGAATTGAATTGAAGGATTAAAATTATTTAACAACAAATTTTGAAGTATGCTTGATGGTATCGTTTACTTTTATTTGGATAGAATAGATTCCTTTTTTTAAGTCAGAAGTTGAAAGTAAGTGAAAACTGTCTTTTCTTTTGAATACAGTATCTTCCATTTCATTTTGAATCTTAATTTTTTTAAAATCAAATTGTTGACTTTCTTTTTTCCCTGAAGATGTAATAATTTTGATAAAATCATTCACTTCGTTTTGGTGTAAATTAATTTGATTTAAATCAACCAAAAAAAGTTTAGGAGGAATGTTAATTGAATAGCCTCCAATCTTTTTATTTACTTGTTCTCTTGAAAGATAATACCGCTCATTTTTAACATGTGTTATTCCTTCTATTTGATTTGCTAAACCAATAAACGGAGTTAAATCTATTCGCACAAAAGAATCAGTATTAAGACCATCTAAAACCACTAAAAAAGGGCTGAGTCCATCGGTATATCCACACAAGATAATTTGATTGGTTTTCTTATTTAAGGTTGCTCCAGTAACTAAACCTTCTATATTATAACTGTGAGAGTAGGAAGATGTATGAGTTCCAATCTCTTTAGGAAGTGTATAGATAGCTGTGTGTTGATTGCCTCTATTTTTTGTAAAAATGACTAATTGATCATTCAATATTATTAGCGATTCTGCATCAAAATTATTTCGTTTTCTAGAATTGAATTTAGTTTGATTATCATAAGATAATTCAATGATTTCGGCATCAACTTTATTAGCATTTGAGAAATCAACTTTTGAAATTCTGTAAATTTTCAAATTCTTTCTTGAACCATAATTATTACCAAAATCAGCAATATATATATAGGAATCATCTTGAGTGATATCTTCCCAGTCTACATTTTTAGCATTTTCAATATCAATGGTTCTAGAAATTTCTCCAGTAATAGTATCAATCTCAAACAATTGTGCTGTATTTCCTGAATCATTGAACGTAACTATTTTGCCATTAAGATAAAGTAGCCCTGATGTTTCATTGACTTGCTTGGGTAACTTGAATTTTTCAGAGATTAGATTTTGAGAAAAACTCGTAGTAAAAATAAAAAAGAAAAGAAGAGTGTTGAAAATTTTAACCATAGATTAAAAATAGCAATTTTGAAATGAAAATACTAACAAATTTTTTCATTATAATTTTGAGGATACTTTGCACTAAAGTTTTTGTAATAGCCTTGAATCTTGTTCATGTCCGACTTAAAATCTTTAGTTAAATTAATTGTAGCACCTATGCCTACAGTTTTATCTACATAATCTAAGTAGCCCAAAAGAACAGGGACATCTGCATATCTTGCTATTTCATAGAACTCAGTTTTCCACTTATCAACCTTTTTTCTTGAGCCCTCAGTTGGTACGATCAGCATCATTTTGTCAGAAGAATTTAAAACATCATTCATATGATGCGTCATCTCACCTTCAATTTCGTTCAAATTAATTCCGTCACAAATTTTGCAAATAGTACTTCGTATACCTAAACGACTCTTTTGCTCGAATAATACTTTAATGGGATATTCATTTTTCCAAAAAGAAGCGATGGTATAAACATAATCCCAAAAAGAAGTATAGGGTGCAGAAATTAAGACGCTCTTTTCAAGATTGTAGTTGTCTGGATAATACTCAGTCCAACCACCAAATTTCATAATTAGGGTTCCAATTATTTTTTTCACAATTCTTTTTTTAGCATTGCAATTATAAGAAAAAAAAACGAGAATAAGAAGGTATTTTAATTAACTAAAGCAATATCAGTAATTTAGTTTTCAAAAAAATCACTACTAAACCCTATTAAATATAGCTTTTCTTCGGCTCTAGTGACGGCTGTATATAGCCATCTTAAAAATTCACGATTTATGCCATCTGGCAAATAAGGCTGCTCAATAAAAACTGATTTCCACTGACCTCCTTGTGATTTGTGGCAGGTCATAGCATAAGAGAATTTTACTTGTAGTGCATTGAAGTATTTGTTTTTTTTGATTGACAACAATTTTTTGTAGTTAGACCTTTCATCAGCAAAATCTTTTGACACTTCTTGATACAACCTATTTGATTCCTCATAAGTCAACGACGGAGTTTCAGAAGTTAGTGTGTCTAATAAAATAACGGTGTCAAAAGGGTTTTGATTTTTGTAATCAATCATTCTTAAAGTAACTTCGGCAAAACGAAACCCGTATAATTCTTTGGTGCTTCTAATTGCCATGATTTCACAAATATCACCATTGGCTATAAAACCTGCATCTGAAGATTCAGACAACCAAAAATAATTATTTTTTACTACCATAACAAAATCACCCGTTGAAATTTCGTTTTCTTGACCCCGTATTTTTGATCTTATTTGTTCATTGTATTGATTTGCTCGTTTATTTGAGCGAACAATAAAAGCGGTATCCTCAACCCCAATATTATCATAAGCGGCATTAATGGCATCTTCAATATCATAACCATCTTCTAATCTGATAATGTCTGGATACCCTAATTGGAATTTAAAATCGAAATTATCATATCCCAATAATAAATGCCGTAATTCGGTTGCGTTTACTAAGATTCCAGAATCGGCATGTTGACGCATTACCTCATTCAATTCTAGCATTTCAACCTCTTTATTGTAATTCAATGATAATTTATCTTCTTCTAAAGCAGGACTCACATCTAATTTTACTGGAGGTAACTGTGCTGTATCTCCAATCAAAATTAATTTACATCCAATACCTGAATACACATACGACATCAAATCGTCTAACAAAGAGCCATTTTCAAATAGTTTTGAATTAGTAGTTGAATCAGAAATCATTGAGGCTTCATCAACAATAAAAAAGGTATTAGTGTGCTTGTTTGTTTGCAATATAAAAGAAACACCACCGTTTTTTTGCTTCTTGGGATGGTATATTTTTTTATGAATGGTAAAAGCGGGTCTATTGGCATAGTTGGAAATCACTTTTGCCGCACGACCTGTCGGAGCAAGCATCACAGATTTCTTTCCAGTTCTCCATAAGCTGGTAACCACCGTACTAATAGAAGTTGTTTTTCCTGTACCTGCATATCCTTTTAATAAATAGAGTCCATTTTTTTCTTTGCTATAGATAAACTCAGACAACTGTTGTAAGAGTAAATTTTGTGTACTTGTAGGGGTAAATGGAAAGGCTTCAAGAAGTTGCTTGTAAAATTCTGGTGCAGTTTTTGTCATTCTAATATTTAATAAGGTCAAAGATACAAATTGTTTATCCTAAAAATTTTTAGCATTAAAAAAAAATTGTAGATTTGCGACAATCATATTTAAAAATCACCAACAGATGTTTTATATTTTAATACTCTTTTTTGTCGGAATTGTAGTTATCTATTTTCTAGCAAAAGCAATCCTAAAGTTTGTTCCAAAAAAAGTACAACCTGTTATTACCATTTTACTATATGGTATTGCAGCGTATTTGGCTTATATTTCTTATCAAGGCGTAATGGAACCTATCCATTTTAACAAAGAAAAGGAACAGCGTTATACCAAAGTAATTAATAGTCTTAAAATTATTAGAGATGCACAAGCTGCACATAGAACCGTAACAGGTTCATATGCTGCAAAAGGTGAAGACTTAATAAAGTTTATTGATACAGCACAGTTTGCAGTAACCAAAGACACAAATATTGTAGTTACAGTAAATTTGGGTGGAGGTCTTACAGGTGAAGAGGAAATTATGCGAACTGACACCATAGGATATTCAGATGTTAGAGCAGTTTTTGTTGGTAGAGATTACAAGAACATGTTAAACGTACCAGGAACTGATAAGCAATTTGAAATGGCTACTGGTATGGTTCAAAAACTGAATGGTGATATGCGTAAGGTTTTTGAAGTTAAGGTTGATAAAGCAATTGTTTTAGAAGGAATGAATGATGGTTTGATTCGTTTAGAGAAAAAGACTGAAGATAATGACCAAGTAAAAGGAACACATATTAGAGTTGGCTCAATGGTTGATGTTAGTGATAGCGGTAACTGGCCTCCTTCTTATGATATTGCCGACATGGTCAAAGCAAATAAAAAATAAGTTATAGAAAATCTAAGTTCAGATAATAAACACTTATCCATTCAACTTCGGTCGGATGGATTTTCTTTTTGTATTCTAGATAAGAATATAGGTTTTTTTGATGTGGTTAAAAATTTGACCATTGTAGATGAAAACAGAACGCCACAAATTCAATTAAATTTTCTTAAAAATGCCTTTGAAAAAGGCGAATTACACAATCAAAAATTTGATTCGATTGCAGTTTCTCATAGTAACAATCTCTCAACGCTTGTTCCAAAGCCATTTTTTAATAAAGAAAATTTAAGCGATTATTTACAATACAATCTTAAGGTTTTAGAGAATGATTATATCACTTACGATGAATTTTCAACTGCTGAAATGGTAAACGTATATATTCCGTTTGTTCATGTCAACAATTATTTGTTTGATAAATTTGGAAGTTTTGAATACAAACACAGCGCGAGTATTTTAACCGAATTGCTTTTAGCGACTTATAAGAATGATGATAAAACACATTTTTTTGTGCATGTAGAGAGTGAGTGTTTCCAACTCATCGTGTTAAAAAATAAAAAATTAGAATTTTTTAATAGTTTCAATTTTAAAACTAAAGAAGATTTTATTTACTATATACTTTTTACATCAGAGCAATTACAATTGAATCCTGAAGAGTTTATTTTGACTTTTTTGGGAGATATTGAAAAGGAATCAGAATTGTATGATATTGTTTTTAAATATGTGAGAAATATCGAATTTCTTGACTTAGAAAATGATGCTATTCAAAACTTAGACATTTCTAAGCACTCTAATATTATTGTACTTAATCAACACTAATGCGAATCATTTCTGGCACATATAAAGGGAGGAGATTAATGGCTCCAAAGAAATTACCCGTACGTCCTACGACAGATATGGCAAAAGAAGCCTTATTTAATATTTTAAACAATCGCTATTATTTTGATAAAATTAAAGTGATCGATTTATTTTCAGGCACAGGAAATATCAGTTTTGAGTTTGCATCTCGCGGTACAGAAAATATCACTGCTGTTGATGCTCATTTTGGATGTGTAAAATATATCAATTCGGTTGTTAAGGATTTTGGCTTTAATATTACTACGCTTAAAAGTGATGTATTTAAGTTTTTAGAACGAACAGTTCTTAAAGCGGATGTTATTTTTGCTGACCCACCTTATGATATGGATGATGAGAAATTTGAAAAAATAGCAAACCTTATTTTTGAAAGAGTTCTACTAGAAGAAGGAGGCTTGTTAATCATCGAGCATTCTAACAAAACCAACTTATCTAAACAGCCACATTTTTCATTTTCTAAAAAATATGGAGGAAATATGTTTAGCTTTTTTGAAGTTGCCAAGAAATCCTAAACACTAAACTACATATTTAACCATTTTTTAAATTCTGAAACTTTATTTTTACTAATAATGATAGGCGTTTCAGTAGTAGGGTTTGTAATAATTTTTAGTTGATTATTACCATATTTTAAAATTTCGTCAATTCCTTTAACAGAAAGAATATTTTGTCGATTAGCTCTAAAAAATAATGTAGGATCTATGCTATTAAATAATTCGTCAAGACTAGTATTACTGCTAAATTTATTTCCATTTGAGCAAGTAATAGTTGTAAGGGTAAGTTCAGTATTTATAAAAGAAATATCCTCAACTTTAATCGTAATAAGTTTGTCTTTTTTATAGGTAAGCAATCTTTTTTTGTAGGTTGAATTTTCTTCCTCTTTTTTAGGGTTATTATTCTTTTCCTGTTCAAAGGATGCTACTTTATTTTTAAAGCTATTGAGGTCACTATTTAATTTAGACAGACTCAATACTTCATCAGTCAATTGTTCATTTCTTAGCTCTAATTCCTTTTCGTAATAATTACCTATAAAACGAACGGTAAAGAGCGACAATAAAATAATGATAACACTGGTCAATAAATAAACGAGTAAAAAGTTTGCTTTTAATTGCTGAATGTGCATTTCTAACTTGTCAATATTGGCATGTGCTGCAATAATCCAATCGGTATCTTTTACAGGATACAAATAAATAATCTCAGAACTACGGTCGCTCGTAAAATCTCGAACACCACCGTGTTGTTCTTTATTTTTCAATAAATCGTAAAAGTCTTCTGAGTTAATTCCGTCATCAATAGGTCTTACATACGATTCGTCGGGGCTTGTTTGTTTCCCAACTTTTTGTGGATTGGGATGACAGATTTCTACACCGCTCCAATCGAACATACAAATAAAACCAGACTCTATATTAGTCCCTTCAATACTTTTTTGAACATTATTTATAACTGTTTTTCTGTCAACTCCATTTTCAATTTGTAGTGCTACTAATTTAGAAAATTCTCGGGCTTCTCGCTTGCTAGATTCTATCTGAATTTCTAAAAATCGATTCGCGCTTACCCTAATTAAATAGTTCATGCTAAAGTACCCGATTACGAATACTATTATCGAAATTCCTAGTAAAGTAAGGAGATGTAATTTATCTTTTTTCAAAAATCAAGGGTTTTTTCAAGTCCATTTTTTCCTTTTCAAGGGCTTTTTTATCCCTTTCGCAACATTTTAATTGTCACAAGAAAAGTATTGGTATTTATTTGTTTCAAATTTAAACTAAATATCATTTTAATCATGAAAAAAGTATTCTTATTATTCGTAGCTGTTATTGCTTTACAAAGTTGTAAAGATGACGATGACAACAATCCACAACCAACAGTTAATACTGTTAAATTAGCAAACGATGCTAGCCTAGGTAAAATTTTAACCGATGCTAACGGCAAATCACTTTATTTCTTTTCTAAAGATACCAAAAACACATCAGTATGTGTTGATGGTTGTTTAGCCAATTGGCCAATATTTTTTGAAGAAACAATTACTGTAGATGCCGGTTTAGACACTTCAGATTTTGAAACTATAACAAGATCCGATGGTTCTAAACAAACAACTTACCTAGGATGGCCATTGTATTATTTTGCCAATGATGCACAAGCAGGTGACACTAATGGAGATAATGTTAATAGCGTTTGGTTCATTGCAAAACCAGACTATTCATTAATGTATGTTTATTCACAATTACTAGGTCACGATGGTAATAATTATACAAGTGATTATACAGTTGGAGAAGGCGAAA
>JASFYP010000090.1:0-6833 GCA_045047075.1 Flavobacteriaceae bacterium | reverse complement strand
TCAATATAAATCAAATCCGGCTTTTAGTCGGATTTTTTAATTTTGCACTATGCTAAAAAGAATTACATTACTGTATGGAGACTCTTTTAGAGGGTTATCTAAAGATATCTGGTGGTTGGCTTTGGTAACTTTTATCAATAGGTCAGGTACAATGATATTGCCATTTTTATCCAAATACCTAAAAGAAGACCTTGAATTTACTTATGGCCAGGTAGGGTGGGTGATGGTATTTTTTGGTATAGGCTCAATGATTGGCTCATGGTTGGGCGGAAAGCTAACAGATAAAATTGGGTTTTATAAGGTGATGGTTTGGAGTTTATTGATTTCGGGATTCCTGTTTATTGGATTGCAATATGTAAATACTTTTTTTGGATTTTGTATTGCAATGCTCGTAATAATGAGTGTTGCTGATATGTTTAGACCAGCTATGTTTGTATCTCTTAAAACATATAGTAAACCTGAAAATAGAACACGTTCATTAACCCTTATAAGATTGGCTATTAACCTTGGCTTTGTTGTTGGGCCATCAGTTGCTGGGGTAATCATTCTTGCAAGTGGTTATAGCACGTTGTTTTGGATTGATGGAATTACCTGTATTATTTCTATACTATTATTCACATATTTAGTGAAAGAGAAGAAAAACTCTGTACCAAAAGAGGATAGGGAGAAGGTAGAATTACTTGACGCAAATGCAACAGTATACAGTGATAAGCCGTATTGGATTTTTTTAAGTATTTGTTTTTTAATGGGAATGATTTTCTTCCAATTATTTACAACCTTGCCTTTATATCATACTGAACAATTTGGGTTGAATGAATTTCATACAGGCTTATTGTTTTTTCTAAATGGATTGGTCATTGTTTTACTTGAAATGCCGATGGTAAATTGGATAGAAAAGAAAAAAATTGAGGCTACAAAATTGATATATTATAGCTCAATATTAATGGCTTTAAGTTTTGTGGTATTGCTATTTAATACTTGGGCAGGAATATTAATAATTAGTATGTTAATAATTACTGTGGGTGAAATGATAGGTTTTCCTTACACTAACACTTTTGCGTTAAGTAGAGCCAAAAGTGGTAATGAGGGGCGTTATATGGCACTTTATACAATGTCATTTTCTTTAGCACATATATTCGGCCCTAAATTAGGTTTAGATATTGTATCCATGTTTGGGTATCAAGTCAATTTTGCAATGGTATCTCTATTTGGATTTTTAGCAATAGCACTTTCTTTATGGCTTCAAAGAGTTGTTAGAGAAGAAGCTATTTTGAAAAAAATAAAACCTGAAAGTTAGCGCAAACAAAAAATTGATTGTTTTTATCTGCAAATTTTACAATCTTCTTTTTCTTTATGTTCACCTACTAATATTCCTTCATTATTTAAGGTATAATCACAGCATTCTATATAACCTTCGGCAACTTTTTTTCGTGCGCGTTGAACTCTAGATTTAATTGTGGAAAGTGGCATGTTTAATTGTTTTGCTATTTCGATTTGTTTTATGCCTTTGATGTCTGATAGAAACAATGGAGTTCTGTATTTTTTGTCCAAGTTTAGAATGTGAGCAAATAAACAATCTTTCTCTGAATGTGAATTGATTTCTTCTTCAGTAAAAGTTTCAAAGGGAGGTAATACAATAGATTTTGAATTTAATTTAAAATAATCTAAAGTAGTATTTCTTGCAATTGAAAAAATCCAAGATTTTAATTTCGATTCGTCCTTTAGGGTATCAATTTTAGTGTGGATTTTAATAAAAGTTTCTTGCAAAAGATCATCAGTTATACTTTTACTTTTAACTTTACTCAAAATAAAATATTTGATGTCTTTGGCATATAATTTCCAAACGTATTGTGTAGTCATAGGTAGTTATTTAAGCATACAGAAATCATGTAATCTCTGTATGCTATTTTGATGATTAACAATTACAATTAGAACATGTGCAATTTTCACATGTACAGCTCTTACATTGCCCATCTTTACAAGACTGGCAATCACAAGCACACTCTGTATTTTTCATAATGTTTCTATTTAAGAATTCATACAGTAGACGTACAAACTACAAAAAAGATGCATTAAAAGGAAAGAATTTTATTGAATAATGTTTTTCTTTACTTTTAAAATATTTGCTAGAAGATTATATTTGAATATGCTTAATTGCTAATAACTACATGTTTCTTCGATATTGCCCGCCAACATTAAATAGGGAGTTTGTAATTTGTCCAAGAGAACAAACCTTAGTAGCTTCCATTAAGGCTTCAAAAATATTTTCATTTTTAATGGATTTTTCTTGAAGCAATTTCAATTGTTCAGCAACTACTGATTCATGAGTCTTATGTAAATTGTCAATAACAGTTATTTGGTATTGTTTTTCTTCTTCTGTTGCACGAATTACTTCTTCAGGAATAATAGTTGGAGAACCTTTGCTGCTTAAAAAAGTATTAACACCAATAATTGGAAATTCTCCCGAATGTTTTAATGTTTCATAATAAAGACTCTCCTCTTGAATTTTGCTTCGTTGATACATTGTTTCCATTGCGCCAAGAACACCACCACGTTCTGTAATTCTATCAAATTCTAATAAAACGGCTTCTTCAACTAAATCAGTCAATTCTTCAATTATAAACGCACCTTGAATTGGGTTTTCATTTTTGGTCAAACCTAATTCTTTGTTTATAATTAATTGTATAGCCATTGCTCGCCTAACACTTTCTTCAGTTGGAGTTGTAATTGCTTCGTCATAAGCATTTGTGTGTAGCGAATTGCAATTGTCATAAATGGCATAAAGAGCCTGTAAACTTGTTCGGATATCATTAAAGTCAATTTCTTGAGCATGTAAACTACGACCAGATGTTTGAATATGGTATTTCAGCATTTGTGCCCTTGGATTAGCTCCATACTTGCTTTTCATGGCTTTAGCCCAAATTTTTCGAGCGACTCTACCAATTACAGCATATTCAGGATCTATTCCGTTTGAAAAGAAGAAAGAAAGGTTTGGTCCAAATTTATTGATATCCATTCCACGACTTAAATAGTATTCAACATAAGTAAATCCATTTGCCAAAGTAAATGCTAATTGAGAGATTGGATTGGCACCTGCTTCTGCAATATGATATCCCGAAATAGAAACAGAATAAAAATTACGGATGTTATTTTCAATAAAATATTCTTGAACATCACCCATTAATCGCAAGGCAAATTCAGTAGAGAAAATACATGTATTTTGTGCTTGATCTTCTTTTAGTATATCAGCCTGTACAGTTCCTCTAACTTTTGCAATTGTTTCAATTTTTATTTTATCATAAATTTCTTTTGGTAAAACTAAATCACCTGTTATACCTAATAAAAATAAACCTAGCCCATTATTTCCATTTGGTAAGTCACCTTGGTATTTTGGTCGTTCTGTGCCGTTTGATTTATAGATTGCTTTAATTTTATTTTCAATCTCTTTATCTAATCCATTTTTATAAATATATTTTTCACATTCTTGATCAATTGCTGCATTCATAAAAAAACCTAACAGCATAGGTGCAGGACCATTTATAGTCATTGATACTGATGTCATTGGGTTAGTTAAATCAAACCCTGAGTATAATTTTTTAGCATCATCTAAACAACAAATAGAAACTCCAGCATTTCCAATTTTTCCATAAATGTCTGGACGAATATCAGGATCATTTCCGTATAATGTTACGCTATCAAAAGCTGTAGAAAGTCTTTTGGCTGGCATATCTTGACTTACATAATGAAAACGCCTGTTTGTACGCTCTGGGCCACCTTCACCAGCAAACATACGTGTTGGGTCTTCTCCTTGACGTTTAAAAGGGTAGATTCCGGCAGTATATGGAAATTCACCAGGAATATTCTCTTGTAAAGTCCAATACAAAATATCTCCCCATGCTTCATATTTTGGAAGTGAAATCTTAGGTATGTCTACATGTGATAATGATTTCGAATGTGTTTCAATATTAATTTCTTTATCTCTAACCTTAAAGCTAAAAACGGGGTCTTTGTATTTCTTTTGAATACTTTTCCAATTATAGATTGTTTCCCAGTTGTGTGGGTTTAAATCCATTTTAATTCGATCAAATTCTTTTATTAATAATTCTAAAAAGACGATATCATTTCCATTTTTAGCTAGTTTAATAATTTCATCATTATTAATTCCAGTTTTTGTTAAGAATGAAGTTTCAAGTTTAGAATCAATATTTAAAACAGCACATATAGTTTTAAATATTCCAAATAACTTTTGAGCGATTGAACGTTCATTAATACAATATTCAGCGTAGTTTTTATTGTCTTCAGAAATTTCAGACAAATAGCGAACCCTACTAGGAGGTATCACAATTTGTTTAATGCTTTTTTGGTGATTATTGGTTTTAAAAGAACTGTTGAAAGAGGCTTCTGTCTTCGTATTTATTTTATCAATAATAGCCTCATATAATTGGTTTGTTCCTGGGTCGTTGAACTGTGAAGCAATAGTACCGTAAACAGGCATAGAATTAACATCACTTTCCCATAAATTATGATTACGTTGGTACTGTTTTTTAACATCACGTAAAGCATCTTCTGCACCGCGTTTGTCAAATTTATTAATGGCTATAATATCAGCAAAATCAATCATGTCAATTTTTTCTAATTGAGTTGCAGCACCATATTCAGGAGTCATTATATACAATGAAACATCTGAGTGGTCTAATATTTCTGTATCGCTTTGACCAATACCTGAAGTTTCTAAAATGATAAGATCAAAATCGGCAACCTTTAAAATGTTTAAGGCGTCATTGATATGTTTAGATAAGGCTAAATTAGATTGTCTTGTTGCTAAAGAACGCATATAAACTCGGTTGTTGTTTATAGAGTTCATTCTAATTCTATCACCAAGTAAGGCACCTCCAGTTCTGCGTTTTGATGGATCTACAGATACAATAGCAATTGTTTTATTTTTAAAATCTTGTAAATATCTTCTAACAATTTCATCAATAGAAGATGATTTTCCAGAACCTCCAGTTCCAGTAATTCCTAAGACAGGAACTTTAGATTTTGCAGCTTCTTTTTTAATTTTAGAAATAAATATTGAATGCTTTTCAGAAAAGTTCTCTGCAGCTGAAATTGCTATTGATAGTTGAGAGTCATTTTTTTGTTTTAAATCATCAACATTAAAATCAATTTCTTCGCCAGTTGGAAAATCACATTGCTGAATCATATCGTTAATCATCCCTTGTAGCCCCATTTCCCGACCATCATCTGGTGAATAGATTCGAGTAATCCCATAATTTATCAATTCCTTAATTTCATGGGGAAGAATTACACCTCCGCCACCTCCAAATATTTTGATTTGTGTAGCCCCTTTTTCCTGCAATAAATCATACATATATTTGAAATACTCATTGTGACCACCTTGATATGAAGTTAGAGCTATTGCATTAACATTCTCTTGAATTGCAGTATTAACAACTTCTTCAACACTACGATCATGTCCAAGATGTATAACTTCTACTCCGGTTGCTTGAATAATGCGACGCATAATATTAATTGCTGCATCATGTCCATCAAATAAAGAGGCAGCTGTAACAATTCGGATTTTGTTATTTGGTATATAAGGCTTAGAGTATTCCATTCGTATCATAGGATTTGAAGGCGCAATTTACTTATTTTTTTTACGAGATTAGTTAATAGATGCTTTGAAATATTAAGATATATGATATAATCTAAGCTTGATTGAGAAAAATATAGTTTATTCAAAAAAAGCTTAAGCGTTTGGTACAGTTATTGATAATTAGGATTTCATATCTTAACTTTAAAAACAAGTTTTATGAAAAAAACAATACTTTTATTACTGCTATTAGTATCAATGGTAAGTTATTCGCAAAAAAAAGAAACAATAACTAAAATTGATGATGGGTGGTATAGAGCAACGTATACTAAAACTTTGCCATTAGGATTTTATGAATCCGATTATGCAACTATAGAATGGGTGTATGTTAAAAATGGAAGAATTACAAGTATTGGAAATAGTGACAAAGCATTGAATGAACTTGATGGACTAAATGATAATCCAAAGTATATTAGTGGAGGAGTAATCTTATATAAGAAAACCAAAAAAAGGACAATTTATTCTTCAGAAATTATTTACAAATACCCAAACTCCAAAGTGCCTAAAAGCACCCCAAGTGATGAAATTGATAGAAGAATTATAATAGAAACAGTAACATATAATTATAAAATTAAAATTGATAATGAAAAACTTTAAACCTATAATAGTATTATTTGTACTTGCTTTAGTGTTTTCTTGTTCAGCTATCAAGGTTGAAGCAGATTATGATACTTCAGCAGACTTTAGTCAATACAAAACTTTTGCTTTTTATAAAAAAGGAATTGAAAAAGTTGATATTTCTAGTTTAGACAAAAAAAGAATCATAAAAGCGATTGAACAAGAATTGTTAGCTAAAGGATTTACAATTTCTAGCAAGCCTGATATTGTAGTGAATATTTTTGCGAAGGCTACCAAAAAAGTGACGATACATAATAATGCTTATTCTCCATATTATTGGCAGCCATATTATTATCATGGTCCTTATTATGGTATGAATTATGGCACCCATGTTTCACAATATGATGAAGGGACTTTATTTATTGACTTTATTGACAATTCTAAAAAAGAATTGATTTGGCAAGGTGTAGGCAAGGGAGCTTTGAATATGAACAATGCTAAGAAGAAAGACGAGATTGTAAAAGAATTTGTAAAGCAAATTATAGCACAATATCCTCCTGGAGCAGACGAGTAAGTCAATTTTAAAAACTTATATTCTACAAACGCAGCGAAATTTCGCTGC
>JASFYP010000089.1:0-16082 GCA_045047075.1 Flavobacteriaceae bacterium | reverse complement strand
AATAGGTGTTTAGCAGTTAAATGCTCAACACCTATATTCTTAAACTGGAGCCACCCTCCGGAATCGAACCGGAGACCTGATCATTACGAGTGAACTGCTGGATTTGTAACAACTTGATAATAATAAAGAAAATAAAATATCGATATTTTCTCTTCTTTTTTGAAAATAAGCAAGCAACTCTGAAAACAACAATTAAAACAAATATTTATATAGTTATTTCTTGTTTTTCTGGTATGGTTATTTATCATAGTTTCTATCATAGACATTTAGCTTAAAGTGGGAGTTTCCAGTGAAAGAGGGAAATATGAGATTTGTTAATAGGGATGTTGAGTTTACGCTCTATAAACAGTCTCAATCAAAGAACTATTACTGTTCTTTTCAATGGAAGGGTAAGCAGCATAGAAAGTCTACAAGGTCACAAGATGTTTCTAAAGCCAAAATGTTTTGTTATAGGCTGATTGAGCGGCTTTCAGAGGGAAAAATAGACGATATTGTCCCCGAAAGTTTGATAACGTTCAAAGAATTATTTGAAAAATTTCTTAATTACAAAAAAAATTCAAGGTCTATTCAAAATAAGACATTTGAAAATTACAGAAAGTGGGGGAAACCATTATTGCAATTTAGTGGTGAGTGGATAGTTGAGCAAGAATTTAGAAAGTATGGCATTGAAATATATGGAAGATATCTGGACTATAGACAGACAGAAGGACGAGAGGAATATCAATATTTTACAAGGGGTGGAAAAACATATAGGGGACGGAAACTATCGAAGGAATTGTCTGGGTCAACGCTTAATTGCGAAATGTTGTTACTTCATAACGTATTGAATTATGGGAAATATAATCTGAATATTCTGAGTGGTTGGAATGTTCCTAAGTTTGGACACCATAGACAGCCAGAAAATGATGAAATTGTTTGCCCTACAAAGTCAGAATATATTGAAATGAAAAAATATTTCAGGGAGCACAATAGACCTGATATCGAATTGTGGATGAGGGTTTGTAGTAATGTTGGTATGCGACCAGGCGAAATGGACAAATTGAAAATAACTGATATAGATTTTGATCAAAAGATTTTATTCATAAGAGATAGGAAGCAGAAAAAAAGTGTTGGCCGTCCTCTGCATACGTTATTCCCAATAACTGACAGATTGAAGCCTGCCCTTGAAGAATTAATCGCTTTGACAGCACAACCGAGGAAGATATCAGGAAGTGATTTTCTATTTTTAAATTTGAAAACGGGGCAGCGATTGTCAAATTTCAAAAAAGCTTGGGGAACAATGTTAGAAAAGCTGAGTCTTGATAGGAGATATACACCAAAGACAATAAGGCGGTATTTCATAACTAAGGTTGTTCGAGAGAGTACTGTTCCTTTGTCCGTTCTTTCTTTACTGGTAGGGCACACAAATACATTCACATTACAGAAGCATTATCTGCATCTGAGAGTTGATGATAATAGGCAAATTCTTGAATATATGTATGATGATAAAAAGCGAAGGCGGGTACAACAGTTGGTAGAGAGTGAAAAGAAAGGTTCTAAAGCAACGGAGGGTGGTGTCACTTTGGAGCCTTCTATAGTGAGAGAACGTTATTAGCTTCCTCAATCTGATGAGAATGGTAGAGGAGGGGGGGGCGAGGTCTGTCAGGTCAAATTGTGATTAGTACATTCCATCTTGTCTGAAATGTGCTTTCATTGGAACCTTGATTTGTAGGCATCTATTTTTATCTTTAATCTTTCCGCAAGAAATTGATTAGCCTCTCCGAGCTGTTCCAAGATAAAGCGGGCTTCCTCCCTGTATTGATAGATCTTTTCATTATCCCAATGGTTGGGTGGTGGTTGCAGATTTGTGATTCGGTCACACAATTTCACCATCCATATCTCCTTGGGTTGCTGTTTGATTCTGCCAATACTGTCCTTCATTTGTTCCGCCTTTGAGTGTAACTCTTTATTTTTTGTGAGAGATAAAACCCCATCGGCGACTTCAGTACCAAATTCATTTTTTATTTCATCGTATGTGGTTGAGGTGTCCTCAATTGAATCATGTAGTAGCGCGCATAAAATAAGGAGATCTGGGTTTTGAACGGAATTATTGTTCGCAATTGCGGCTGCGGCTTCCATTGTGACGAGCCCAAGGTGATTGATATACGGAATATCGGTTCCCTGGATCAACTGCCCATTATGAATGATGGAGGTAAAATTCCATGCCTTTATGTATTTGTCCTGATTCCATATGTTCATTTTGTCACTTCTCGGCTAAATCACTGCAACCAAAATAATCTGCCACCAACAAGCTGACAGTCAAATTTGAGCATAGTAAAGACTTGAACGTGCATCTACAAACTAACGTGCTGTAGGACTGCTTAATTGAATTTCTTCACCGATTTTTATCACCCTTCAATAGAAAAAATAGTGACTAATTTTCCCGCTTTTTCGGCAAATTTGATACTTGATTTAGTTCCCTTACTTTCACCGCTGAAAACGTGAACTATTTGGTTTTCTTATGCCTTCATGAAGTCTTTGTATTTCTCACAATTTGGATTTATGCAGCCAGGATCAGAGGGGATTATTGCGGCATGTGATGAGTAACCATCATCATAAAGAATATCTGAGCCCATAGGATAATTAATAGGAGAGCCACATTTACTGCATTTTCTTTCGCCACAAATTTGACAGAACCAGGGACGCTTACCATTTTCATATTCATTCTTGGCTTGAGCTATCGCTGCCTCTGTCCATTTAGTCTTTTCTCCCCAGATCACCATGTAGATTTTTGAATCATCAAATAATTTAATCGATTGATGAGGAAAATCCTTATTTCCGCCTTCTTGATATTTATTTGATAAAGTCACACCTCTGAGTTGTTGTGCTGAAATACGCTTACCTCCTATCTCGTCCAAAGGTTTATTGCAAAAAATACAAGTTTCTGCTGGAGGTCGCCTGATGCTTAAATCAGAATAAATTTGTTTTTTTGCTTCTTCCTCACAAAGTTCACGAGCATTATTTGAAATTGGCAGAGATCCGATTACTGCATATTTCATTTTCATAATCTCCCTTATGGCGCGATATTTTACTTGTCTTATAATTTTTTCCTGAAAAATCTTTCTATATTTTATAAAACTGGAAGCTGCTACCTATTTCATACAAATAATATCCATATTTCTCCGCAACTCGATTAGCAATTATTCGATAAATGTTTAATTTACGATCTTCATTTGCCCCAAAGCTGAAATGTTTCACACCTCGATTTGCAACTTCTTCAACAAACCTAATCATTATTTTTTTCACTTGGAAGAAATTCTTTATACCAGCATTAACCAAATCGTTAGTTCTGCTAATAACCAGTTCAGGGTCTGATCCGAATCGTGCAAACGGATCATAAGCAGTAACAGGAGAATCAATGTGTCTTGATTTTTCTACATCAATATAAAATTGGATATCATTGCTCACATCAATTAATTTCAGGACATAACAAATACCATCAACAAAAAAATCACGTTTAATCATTTATATATTACTCTTTTAGGTAATGGGCTGGAGTGGGCTGGATTATGTTGAACTTTTCAAGACCCTATAAACGCTCGCAACACCTATCCCAATCTGATCAGCGATAGCTTGTTTAGTTATCCCAGTAGCAGCTAAATCCAATATTTCTTTACTCTTCGCCCTGGCAGTTGCTTTTCTGCCTTTATACTTCCCAGCTTCTTTAGCTTTTTGAATGCCCTCTCTCTGTCTTTCCAGCATCATTTCGCGTTCAAAAGTCGCAATCCCAGCAAGCATTGTCAGCATTAGTTTCCCTGTTGGAGTTGAAGTATCTAAATTGATATTGAGAACCTTGAATTCAACACCTTTACCTTGGATCAAATCCACAATTTCAAGGAGATGTTTTGTGCTCCGAGCAATTCGATCCAATTTAGTAACGACAATTGAATCACCCTCACGAACATAATTCAGCATTTCAATGAGTTGCGGTCTGTCTCGCTTTACACCAGATATTTTTTCCCTGAAAATTTTGACTGCACCAGCATTTTGAAGTTGTTCAAGTTGAGTTTCAAGATGTTGATCAGTCGTTGATACTCTTGCATATCCAATTATTTGTGACATAAATCTCCCTTTCAAATACTATCAATAGGCATTAAGATTATATGATAATTACTATCAAAAATCAATTATAAAGTCTATTGATAGCTTATTCTTTCATCTTTTTATCAATCACGAGGGCAAGGTCTATTGACAGGTAAATGGCAAAGAGTTGATTTTGCTGTCAGTAGTTTTGAAATGTAGTAGATATTAGAAATACACGTTCTTGTTCAAAAAGCAGACTTGATATATTGTAGAGCAACATTTAGGAATGTTATTTGGGAGACTTGAAAAGCTGCTTTTACAAGCTTCCCGACTTTTTAAAATTTACAGAACCCACAACGACTATATTGAATTTTTCTGACAAGTGGAAAACACAAATTATGCTTGAACAATCAATAATGACAGATCCCTTTGACGAGATATTAGACTTGCAAAGTGAATTCCTTAATTCTAAATCTAAGGACGACAAAAAAGCATTAGGACAGGTTTTTACTGGCTTGATAGTTTCTGATTATATGGCATCTTTGATTAACAAGCCTATCAGTAAAGTTGTCCGTCTTTTAGATGCTGGCGCTGGAACTGGGATTTTAACTGCGTCAACGTCATTACATTGTTTGGATATGGGTTGCAAGACCGTTCATGCAGTTTTGTATGAGCTTGATAATGAAGCTATCCCAAACCTTGAACAAACATTAAGGATTGTCCAGAACATCTTCAGTCAACAGTTCGCTGTTTTTACTTATGAAATTCGCTGTGAAAACTTCGTTCTTTTTAGGCCAGATAAAGATGAAGCGATTGAACAGTTTGATGTTTGTGTGATTAATCCACCATACTTTAAATACAGGCTTAACGAATCACCCTATGCTAAGGCAGTGGCAGATTTATACCGAGGTGACCCGAATATTTACGCCTCATTTATGGCAGTGGCTATGGCATGTATGAATGATGGTGGGCAACTTGTAACAATAACCCCACGAAGTTTTAGCAATGGTCTTTACTTTAAGGGATTTCGTACGTATCTATTAATGAAGTCGGCTCTTGATTTGATTCATATTTTCAAGTATCGAGGCAAAGTGTTCAAGAATGGTGATTCATCAGTGCTTCAAGAAAATATTATTTGCCACTTTGTAAAAGGAGCTGAGACCGATTCTATAACAGTTCGTTCAAGTGATTGCGATGCCAGTATTAGCCATGCTGATGAAAAAAAGTATCCCGTAGAATTAATTATAGATTTTTCAAACGATCAACGTCTGATCCGTATCCCAGAATCTGCCTATGAGGCTAACATATTGAAACAAGCTGAAACCTTCAATAATACTTTTGAGGGAGCCGGTTACTTTATCTCAACTGGTCGGGTTGTTGAGCACCGCACTCGGCAATACATAGTAGATGACACCAATGCAAAAAATACGGTTCCACTTTACCGTCCTCATAATGTGACACCATTGACGGCTACTTGGACAGGTGACCATAAAAAAGATGTAGCTTTCATGCTTAATGAGGGATTCGATAAACATACGATTGAAAATGATACTTATGTGCTATTAAAGCGTTTTTCATCAAAAGACGAAAAGAGGCGATTAGTTGCTGGTGTTCACCTTGTAGATAAACATGACAGCGAATTAATTGGTTTTGGTAACAAGACGAACTATATAGGATTGGTTCAGGGTAAACTACCTACTGTTGAAGCCTACGGACTTGCGGCTCTATTTAATTCGTCATTTATGGACAGGTATTTTAGGTGTATTTCGGGTAATACCCAAGTAAATGCAACGGATATTAGAGTGATGAAATTTCCATCAAGAGACCATGTAAGAGAAATCGGCAAGCAAGTACAAGAAATGGACGACCTTTCTGGTACAGCTGAAATTGATTTAATCGTGAACCCGATTCTTTGCGTGATGGGATCAATATAAGGGGGTAAGCTTGGGATACACAAAACAGCAAAATGAAAAACTCGAAGAAGCCAAAGCACTACTCGTTGCTTTAGGGTTGCCTAAAGCACAATGCAATGATCGTTCAGGTTGGGTTTTTTTGGCATTGGCTAACGTAAAACCTTCAGATGGGTGGAATTCGGCAACCGCACCGCTTTTGCCAACAGTGAATATCATGGAATTCATACGTGCTGAATATGGAATGGATTATAAACCTAACAGTCGTGAAACCATACGACGCCAAACACTTCACCAGTTTGAACAAGCCCGGATTGTTGATCGAAATCGGGATGACCCAGCACGCCCCACAAATAGCGCATTAAATAATTACTCTCTTAATTCACCAATTCTGGACATGCTAAGCGTGTATCCAAATGGGGATTGGGAGGAAAGAATAAACGACTATGCAAGCAATGTTACTGCATTAGTCGCACAATATGAGCGCGAATTGAATCTGAATAAAATCCCAATCACTCTACCAAATGGAAAGAAAATAAAACTGTCACCCGGTAAACACAATCAGCTACATGCTGACATTGTTCACGAATTCTGTTCCAGGTTTATTGGTGACGGCGGGAAGTTGCTCTACATTGGTGATACTGCGAGTAGTCGCAATGAAGGTGGAAAATTGATGTTTCTGGAAGCTGATTTCCTTGAACACTTAGGGGTGCCACCAATGTCTCATGAAAAGTTACCTGATGTCGTTGTTTATGATGAGAAAAGGAAGTGGCTATTTCTAATTGAAGCGGTAACAAGTCATGGACCTGTTTCGCCTAAGCGCTGGCTTGAGCTTGAAGAAGCCTTTAGCAATTCTAAAGTTGGTCTTGTGTACGTGACTGCCTTTCCAGACCGCGCTGAATTTCGTAAAAATGCTGCCAATATTGCGTGGGAAACTGAAGTGTGGATTGCGGATAACCCAGATCACATGATTCACTTTAATGGTGATCGCTTTTTGGGCCCACATGGAACTAATTGATATGTTTTTTAATCTCTACGAGTTCAATTTCGCGTTCCCTTGGGGCGAGAGCTGGCCGAAGGTCAGTGGGGAATCTGCGTAGTTAACAATCCGCTACTTGCGGCGGGGTGCTTTATTGATAAAGGGTAGCCATATGACTGAATTAACAGATGATCAAAATAAAATACTTAAAGAAGTATCTTCTGCTCGTAAAACGATAAAAACAGATGATTATTCCATGTCTATTGGTGAATTAATCAATCTTTATAGCGAAAATGAAATTAAACTTGACCCAGCGTTTCAGCGATTGTTCCGTTGGGATAACCATCAAAGAACTAAGCTGATTGAATCTATACTAATTGGCATTCCAATCCCGGAAATATTTGTCGCACAGAAGTCTGATGGCACTTGGCACGTCGTAGATGGTGTGCAGCGCCTGTCTACAATATTTCAGTTAGTAGGTAAACTGTCTGGAGAAGAAGGTTTAACTCTGACTACCTGTAAGTATATTCCTTCTTTGGAGGGTAAGTCATGGACAGACCTTCCCGTTAGCACACAGCGGGAATTCAAAAAATCCAAAATAAAAGTGAATATAATTCTTACCGAAAATAGCGATGAAGCACAATACGAACTCTTTCAAAGACTGAACACTGGCGGGACGTCACTGTCTCCTCAAGAAGTAAGAAACTGCTTGATGTTAATGGTAGATCCTGGTTTTTATGAGAAAATAAATAAATTAAAGAATTACGGTAATTTTAAGGATTGCCTCAAAATTAAAGATCACATGTTCGAAAAAGAGTTCCATATGGAACTTATTTTACGGATGTATATTGGGTATCAAGGAATTGTTGAATATGGGAAATATAAACCGATTACAAGCGTATTATTTTCAGATTTTATAGATAAAGAAACCATTAATTTAATAAAAAACAGTGATGTTGAAAAATTTGAAATGGTCTTCAAGAAAACATTTGATAAAATAAAAAACGGCCTTAAGGAAAAAGCTTTTCATAAGTATGACGAAGAGCGTGCTGATTTTATAGGGGCATTCAATGTTTCCGCATTCGAAATGATTTCCAGCGGAATTGCCAGTAATATTGGTACCATTGAACATATTTCTGATGAAAAATTAAGAAAAAAAATTGAGTTAATCTATGCTGAAGACGATGTTAAGAAATTTTTAGGTAGGGGAAAGAAAGCACTGGTGCGCTTCAAAGGTTTGACCGAGTATGCTAAAGGTTACTTTTCAGAAGATGTCTAATTTAGATAAGTTTTTCTGTGCATTGGAATCTGATCTTGCTTGGCGGAAAAAGGAAGTGTCTAATCTTTTGTTGCTTTGCGATGATTCCAATAGGGAAATAATAATTAAATCTGCAATTCTATTGATATATGCACACTGGGAAGGGTATGTAAAAAACTCTTGTAAGTGTTATTTAGAATACGTTTCACAGAAGTCAATTTTGATTACGGAACTAACAGATAATTTCAGGGCAATTTCTCTAAAAGGTGAAATTCGACAAATGATGGGCTCACAAGAGAGTTTAACCTTGTCGAATGAGCTTTCCTTTCTTCTGTCGCTTAATGGGCAAAAGCCCAAGCAATTCAAGGTTGGGCGCAACTTTAAAAATGATGAAAAAGATAAGTCGATAGTAAATACTCGTGACAATTTGAATTACAAAGTTTTCAATTCATTGTTAGATATTGTTGGAATTGGAAGGAGGCCGTGTCTCGACTCTAAGGAAGTTTTTCTTGATGAAAAACTTTTGAATAATAGAAATAAAATAGCACATGGAAATAAAATTAATACAAGCGATAATGAATTTAATTTAGAGATTGAAGATGTGAAAAGAATCAAAGACTTAGTTTTTATAATTTTAGGTTCTTTAATGGATGATCTTGAGTATTACGCTGAGAAGGAATTTTATCTTCAAGAAAATATTGCCTCTTCAGGTGATTACAACGAAAAAGGGAATGATTGTCTGAATGAAAATCTGAAAAATCTGTTTTCTTGATGTGACCTTTCGCCGATGACCTGTCAAAGACCAGTTTTGTCAAATTGGATTCAAAATTTCTTTGTATATGTATGAAAATGTTGATTTGGTCAAAATTCAGTTAATAGGTGATGTATTTTTAGAAAAATTTATTGGTAACTTGAAATGAAGTTAAAAAAATACCCAAACTGATTTTCAGAATGGGTATTTTTTATCAGCATGCAATGTAATCATTTGCCGTACCATATGTGTTTTAATAATTAGTTCTGAAATTAAATCTATCCGTTTAATTATTAAACAATATTCTTCACTTGTTTTATCACCTTGGAATGACTTTTTTTTGGCTATTTCTTCTTCACGTATCATTTTTAAAGTATCAGTATTCATATACTTCTCCTTTCTATAATTTATTTCCTACTATTATTTATCGTTCTATGAAAACTTAAAATTTATACTGATATTTTATAAAATTGATCATAACCAAAGGATTTTTGGATAGTATTTTATACGTAAAGCAAATGCAGCTGGAAATGACAGGCATCTGTAGTACCCATTCTCCACTTTTTGAATTTCACATACTGACTGTTTTTTTTAATCCCTATCGCTGCGCTATAGGGATTTGCTGCGCACGAATTGTTTTTGAATGAAATAATCAAATTTTATTCTGACTGTGGAAATTTCGCATCAAAAAAACAATAAATTGTCATTTTAAATTAGTAATAGCTGTGTTGGTCAGGGGGAGTCGAGTTTGTGTTCACTGTGGAGCTTCCTGAGACGTATACGCTATGCTTTATTGGTAGATAGTTATTGTAATATTCCTGAACCATAATCCCACATTCAAAATCAATCGTAAATTTGTCAGCGATATCCAGCGCCCACTAATCCCATTTATCGAATTTTCATATTTTAAGATAATAGATGATATCAGACAAAACCATCATAAGTCATAGGTTTAATAAAATCATTGTTGTTTGGATTCTCTTCAAGAGTTTTAGTAACATATTCCTCTAAATGTTCAGGATAATATTCCTGAATATCAACTCCTTTTTCAATATTAATGGTAGTAATATCAGTGTAAATCATTCCCTCAGGTTGAAACTTCTTGGTTTTCATTCTTCTGCATTTATCCTGAATCATCAGAGAAAAAGGTTTCTTTCTATTTCTGTCATTATAAAAAATGGGATTGTCCTCAATCAGTAAATGATAATGATTAAATCCAGAAGCATGTGCTTCTTCTGTTTGAGTTACTTATCATCCACGGTTGGAGGACTGCAAAAAAGGGAATCTCCAACAAATTCATTTTTAGAAGTGAATTTCTTATTTATGTCAAATCCGTTACAACCTTTATTTTAATTTTCTATCCTGCCAAGTTAAGACTATAAAAAATTAGGTAGCAGCGTTACTGCTGTTTGATAATCATCAGCATGGTAAACATCCCGCACTGTACGCACTGTTTCACCTGTATCTGTTTTTTCAAATTGATAAATGACTACTTTAAAATAATTATTGTTTTCAGTGACAGCTCTGATCTCGATATCAATACACATATTAAGATTCAATTCCTTTAGTACATTCGTTTTCTGCATTAGCAAATAAAACCATTTCAAGGTCATAATTTGCATGTTAGTCCTTACATCAAAGGAAGGGATAAAGTTATTCTGCTAACACAATTCCTTTTTCACATTTGATGAGGATCTCATTTTCATAATTCAGCCCATAAATACCAGACATAATTGGTGTTGTGATTTGTCCAGTTTGAATCGCCAGGTCGCCGGTAAACCACCAAGCAAAAACCTTCTCATTTTCTTCTGGAAATAAGACTTCTATGCCGTATTCTTTCCGACCAACCCAAGCAATTAAATCCTTAAGAAAAAGTCGTCCGCTTTCTATTTCCCAAGTCCCAACATAGCCTCGACGGCAGCTGGTCCTATGCATAGTAAATTTAAGATTCTTGGTGCTTTTTTTTCTGAGCAATGAATTCAGTGGCTCAGAATATAGGGGGATGCTACGCCCCTTATAGATAATTTTTTCGGCAATCTGTACAGTCATTTGTTCTCCTTTACAATAGAGTTGATATCTCACCACAGTGGACTTCAAAAAATGAATATGAAGTCCACGATGGTGTGATTATTCCTGTTGTTTATTTAATCCTCAAGCATACGTTGATATGAATAAGTGATCAAAAATATGATGTTATCAATTTGTTTTTTTATCGCAATATGTTCATCACTCGTTTCATCTGGAAAGTCGTGATCTTTTCTATTAATGAGATGTTTAAGTGCAATTTCTAATATGTCTATATCCATAATTTTATCCTTTCTAAAGTTTTATTTTTGTATATATATTTATCAACTTTCTCCATTCCGATTAATGACGTTGATCTGAAACCACCAGTATCGAAGTTCCCATCATATATCCCACAGAATCTTTTCTTCTTTGATATTGATACTACAGTTTATTTATCTCTCCATTATTTTGATGAACAATAAATTTGGGTATTTTCGGAAGTATCTGGGGGTGGTGAGTTGATTTGAATGTGCTGAAACTAAGAATGTGTGATTTTATGAATGAGAATGGTATCGAGCATGTTTGTGGATTCGATGAGGTTGGCTTTGGTGAACAGACCTTTACCCCTCAAGCTTCGCTCTCGGGGTGCTGCGCACGAATTGTTTTTTTGAGGTCATTGTTAAATAGCAGTATTTGTTATTCATGCAGTGAAATTCTTGAAACGAATATTGTTTGGAAGGGTAGGTATTGAGTATTAATCTTGGGATGTTTCTTGATTGAGTGAGAGTGAACGGAGTGAGTTAACCTAATTGAAAATAAAGAAATTAATTACATAGTTTGGAATAAATAACAAAACTCACTACGTAAACTCCGTGAGTTGTTCACTACGTTCACTATATTGGTACGTCCAAAAGCTTTGTAGTAGACAGAAAAAAATGACACTTTTTTCTTATATATATAGAAAATGGTGTCACTTTATTTATTAATCTATGGTCTTTTATTTACACAAAATATGAAATTATTTGATTCCTCAACAAAATCATTCATAGAGACTTTTGATGACACCAGCAATCCTGCCCCTGAGTTTTTTATCATTACCTGCAATAATTTTTAGCTCTTGCCTGACTTCCATTTTATCTAAGCCAGCTTTTAATAGCTTTACCCCACAAATAAAGAAACCATGATTTCTTAAACCATGTCCAATTGGGATACATAAAAAATCATCAATTGCCCTCTGAACTTTTGCATTATCAATTTTGTCATTATCTACTATTTTACGAACATTATTACTGGTGGGTGTTTGTACCTTTGTGACACTCAAATAATCTTCTGGATTAATCAACTTTATTTTGTCATTCTTCCCACACCCAAAACTTTCAAAAAATGCTGAATCTGGATAATTTCTATTTGTGCATGGAGCATAAAATCCTTGAACCCCATTGATACCTGTTTTATCAATCCCCATTTCTTTTTCTGTTTGACCTGAAAACTCTTGCTGCAATCTCTTTACAATTGAAAAATAAACAGCTTGATGTGCTTCAAGTGATGTTGCTGGTTCACAGTAGGGAAGAAACACCCTGAACTTATTTGGTTTTTCATCGCATCTGTAAAAAGAATTACAAATAATAAAGGCTCTTTTTTGAATCTCCTGAGCATTCTCCCAGAAAATATTTTTAAAATTTTGAGGAGAAACAGTGCCATCATCAAAATCAAGAACCATCATACATGCTTGAATAAAGTTATCTTTCAATCTTATTTTTCCAGCTTCATCCTCAATGTAAAGTATCGGATTGATTAGAAAATTATCTTTCTTATTTGAGATGGATTTTTTGGAAAGAGCTTTAAAATCACTAACAATAGACTGTAGATTGTCGCATTCCCATATTGGATGATTTGCTGAAATATTTTTAACATTTACCTTTTCAGTAACAGTGAATGAATATTTAGATAGATTAATATTAGAACCATAATCACTGTTGATCCTTTTCTTTATTACTTTGTTTGCTCTGGTGTTCTTGGACTTTTGAGAGTTATTGAGTGCTTCACATTTTATGTAGTCAGTATTTTCGCCCCCTAAATTTCGTACAGATACACCAGAACCAAAAATTCCCACTAACCAATTAGCTTCATTTTCAGTTGGTACATAAATATCTACAATTTCGGTACTGTTTGGATTGCGTAAAGCTGTTCTCATTATCAATTGATAGAATGCATCATAGGAAGTAGACTTAGTGACAACATTCATGTCAAATCCAAGTTCTTCAAGCATTTTTAAGTGTTTTGGCGTTCTGTTTAATGCAGGTATACAAACAATTTTTGTATATTTTTGATATTTATTCATACCTTTAGAAAATACACTTATTCGTTTAACACTTTCCAGTTCATCAAGTTCGGATGTGTTGTCATTATTATCTACAAGTAAAAATTCTTCATTTCTCAATTTGTCAGCGAAACAGTTGTACATTTTTTCCCCATAGCAAAGTTCATCGGATGGGCTTGTTTTATCTCTGAAATATTTACTCCATTGGGTTTTTTCAAAGTAATAGGAAATTCTAACTCTATTGGACAAGTCAGTTTTAGGTAGTAGAGAGAACTGCAGCTCTCTTTTTTTTATTTTATGATGTCTCTCAAACCAATCAACCAACATGCTGTTAGCTATATTTGCACCAAGCAATACAGTTCTCATTTCCACAAAAGACATGAAAGCTTTAGGATTCAACATAGAAAGGAAATATATAGTAGAACCATTATTTTTGTTAACAACAGCATTCCAACTTTTTAGGTCAACGAAGACATCTTTTTTATTTGAAATAACATCTTTGAATAAGTCAGAAAATAAATTGTAAACTTCATCTTTTTTAGCTCTTGTTTTAATCCATTGAGATAGTTTACTTTTATCTTTTGCTTTTATTTTCCCTATTATTTCACCCATTGTGCCATCTAATTCTAAATGATCTGATATATAGTTAAAGTTGTATGGAACTTTTTTAAAATGAGGCTCATCAATAGTTGGAATTTCATCAATGAAAACAGTATGATTCCTGAATAAATTATTTCTTTCTATATTGATAAAAGATTTCCAAGTAATTAATAGAATATCAATGCACTCTTGTTTAAGATTATCTATATGGTCGTATATTCTGTTAGCTACACTATTGTTGCGATCACCTTTATTGTTCTTTGAATGAATTATTGTGGTATTTGATTTTAGATTTGGCTCATATTTCACCAACTCTTTATATGTTTGCTCCAGTAGCTCGGTCGTTTCTGAAACATATAAGAAGGGATCTGGGTAGAAATTTTCACCGATATATTGCATTGCAGAATATGTTTTACCTCTGCCACATTCTGCATCAACACAATAAAATCCAAAATAATTTCTGATGTCTTGTTGTTTTTTGAATTCTTTAAATTTATTTGTACACATTTTAAAATTACTCCATTCCAAATTTAATATTAACAACCCTAAGTTTTAGAATCTGACATAGCGGGGCGTTGTCATATATATGCATCGGTTAATTTTGTTTTTAACTCACACTTCATTATACTTTTAAAGCCGATTTTTGTAAAAAATATCTCAGAAAATATGGTTTTTATTCGAAAGAATTCAACGGTATCAATAACGGTTTGAGGATTGGAGGCAGGAACAGAAAACTGGTAAATAGAATGTGTTGATGGTGAACAAAGGTGTATATGTCACCCTTCAAAAATATTTGGCAGAAAATCAGTTTGTTGATGATGATTATTTGTTCAAAAGCAGAAAAGGTGAAAATTCTCCGTTAACTGTTCCGGCATTTGGAATGAAGGGATTTTCGGAAAATTCAGGAACTGTTCCAGCAAGGTAGCACTTATTTGGTTGCGGTTCTTTTTTTGTTAAATAGAGGAAATCACGAAAGAATATTATTCAAACTTAAAAAAGATAGAAGAAGATAGTAAAAGGATTATAGAATGTAAAAAAAGGAAAGAGGGCAGACATTTGTCGAAAAAACGAAAGAACGTTTAATCATCTGTTGGTCGTGATATCAAAAGGAGATTGCTTTGTATACAGAACAACACCCTTTCCAAGAATTCATACCAGAAAATGTGTCATCGTTGATAGTTGGAAGTTTCCCACCAATAAAGTTAACGACAGAAATTAATGAAGTTAAAGGAGAAAATAGAAAATTCTACGAAAAATATTTTGAGAAGAACCCAAAAACCACAGACTTAGACTTTTACTATGGAAGCACTGAAAATACTTTATGGAATGTTCTTTCATTAACTTTTGACGAAGACCTAACATCAAAACAAAAAATAAAAACTTTTCTCACAAAAAATTTAATTGGTATCACTGACATTATTGAAAATTGCAAAAGAACAATAAAGAACTCTAAGATTGGTAATGAGGATAAAGACTTAGAAATTGTTGAGTTTAGGGATGTTATTTCAACCATCAAGAAACATAATATCAAAAGAGTGCTTTGTACTGGCGCTTTAGTTCTGCGATTATTAAAAAAGCAGGACAAGGTAATGAACGGCAAAAACCGTTTGCTTGTAAACCGTAATGTTATCCAGCTCATTTCCCCTTCTCCAAGAGCAAACCCCCCTCTATCAAAAAGAAAAGACTACATTGAAATACAGAGAATGGACCCAAATTTCAACCTTATGCAATACAGAGTGCAAAAGTACAAAGAGGCGTTCCAACTTGGACAAAATTGATGTTTAATTCTTGGGAGGGTTAAACTATATACAATGTTAGTAAGGGAGGAATACCTGACTTGTGAGGGCTTCCGTTACCTTGACTGTGCGTTGATCCAATCACAAATATGTGCATCAGTATGGCGATTATTCTCATTTGCTATCTATCCTAAATCTCAAAATTCTCTTGGTGTGTTTGTGGGTATTTTCTTCTGACTGATATGACCCATTTTGCTTCAGTTATTTTTGGGCTGTTGGTGGGAGGTGTGGAGATTATCATAGTTTTTATCATAGTGAAAAAATGGCTTACAAGATAAGTTCCTGTAAGCCATTGATTTTACTGGAGCCACCCTCCGGAATCGAACCGGAGACCTGATCATTACGAGTGAACTGCTCTACCAACTGAGCTAGGGCGGCAATGAGGTTTGAATTTTTACC
>JASFYP010000088.1:0-4205 GCA_045047075.1 Flavobacteriaceae bacterium | reverse complement strand
ACCATAAATAAATTTAATTTGAGTTACAGATTGATCCAATCCAAAAAAGTCATCAATTCCATTTTTTACTGTTCCAAAACGGTGAGAAACAATGAAGTAAAAATCTTTTTTATTAGCTAATTTGGTAGTTTCAAAGTTGACAACTTTTAATGATTTGAATGCCGATACTACTGTTTTATCTACAGTAACATCTCCTTCTAATTCATCTAAAAGATCATCTTGAGAAAACAATAAAAAAGGAACTATTAGTAAAAGTAAAGTGATTTTTTTCATATTAATTGTCCGAATAGTCGGTAATTTTAATTCTATTTAATAATGGTAGATTGGTCTAGTTTTACAATTTCAAAAAGATCATCGTAGCCAATACATCTACCTTTTACGGTAACTTTATCATTAACTTTCATTCCTTGAAAGTCAACATCGAAACTACATTGTACACTATCATCTAAAGTAATTGACTTTGCATCTATCTCAGTAATAACTCCTGAAATTTGCACGGTACTGTTTAATATTTCTTCAGATTGATTATCTTTAAAAAAGGAAACTAGTTTGGATGCAGAAACGGTCACTTTTGCTTCTTCTGATTGGATATCTCTATGGTCTTGATACATGTAATTATAGGTAAAGTATCCGCCTACAATTACTAAAACAAGTGCTAACAATAATTTAGTTTGCTTTTTCATAATTAATAATTTTAAGATTTTCCTTTCAATTCGTAAGTAGCTGATACATTAATTTCTTCAGCAATTTTACTACTTACTACACCTGGAATTTCAATATCAAAATCACCTGGTTTTAGAACAAAATTTGTGGACATATGTACGACTCCATCTACCATTTTAATAGTAGCTGGAACTTCAATATTTTTATTTACTCCGTGCATGTTTACAACACCTTTTATGGTGTACGTTTTTTCTGTTTCAGATAATTCTGAGATATTAAAATCTGAAATAGTTCCTCTAAAAGTTGTCTTTGGAAATTTTGAAGATTCTGCATAGTTTTCATTAAAATGTTCTTCCATTAAAGCTACTTTAAATCGGAATCCCTTCATTAATGCTAAACTTGCAAATTCTCCATTGCTTTTTAAAATTGCACTTACTGCAGAATGCTTTGCTTTTACTTCTTCAAATGAAGGAACTGAAGCTTCAAAATTGATTTCTCCAGTTTTAGTAATAAATTTTTCTTGTGCAGTTAATACATTAAAAACACTAAAGAAAAGTACGATTGTGATAATTGATTTTCTCATAATATATTAGTTTAGTTTTCTAAAAGTCCGTCTTCATTCCATTTAAAAATTAAATTAATTGATGACTGTGGCAAACGTGGTCCACCTAAAGGCATAAGCCCATCTTCTCCTTCATTTTTATTAATTTTATTTAATAAGTCTCTGTTTAATACGGCTTCTTTTACATTATCATATATAGTTAAAGACATTGGTGCTCCGTTTTGTGGTGGATTACTGTGACAAGCTAAACAAACGCCATCAATAATAGGTTTTACATCTTGATAAGTTACAATTTCTGGTATGGGATCCGTTTCTTCTTCAATATCATCGTAGGTGTTTTGAGAACAGCTTGATATTGAAACAATTGTAGCAATAATAAAAATATTGCGGAGTAGTTTTATTTTCATCAGTGATTTGTTGTTATTCTATAAAAAAACAAAATAATCACTTGTTACCCTACTTTTTGTGATAATTTTAAGAAGTCATTAGATGACTCTAAGCCATCTAATAACTTTAATCTTATTTACTCAAATACATTTTTCTTCGAGAATATAAGTTGTAAAATTCATCGTCTTTTAGGCTATCTATAAATAATATACTTTCTCCAGTACTTTTCATTTCAGGTCCTAATTGTTTATTTACATTCGGAAATTTATCAAAACTAAATACCGGTTGCTTAATTGCATACCCTTCTAATTGAGGATTAAAATCAAAATCTGTTACCTTATTATGTCCCAACATTACCTTGGTTGCATAATTTACATAAGGTTCACCGTAAGCCTTAGAAATAAAAGGAACAGTACGAGAAGCTCTAGGGTTTGCTTCAATTATATATACTGTATCGTCTTTAATGGCAAACTGAATATTAATCAATCCAACTGTATTTAAAGCCAAAGCAATATTCTTGGTATGATCTTTTATTTGTTGCATTACAAATTCCCCTAAATTAAAAGGTGGCAATGTTGCATTCGAATCTCCAGAATGAACTCCACAAGGCTCAATATGCTCCATTATTCCTATAATGTACACATTTTCTCCATCGCAAATGGCATCTGCTTCTGCTTCAATTGCACCGTCTAAATAGTGATCTAACAGTAATTTGTTATCTGGCATTTTTCGAAGAATATCTACTACATGTTCTTCCAGTTCATTTTTATTAATTACAATTTTCATTCCCTGTCCCCCTAAAACATAAGAAGGTCTAATCAATAATGGAAAATCTAAAACGTCTGCTAAAGCCAAAGCCTCTTCTGCAGTTTCAGCAACACCAAATTCTGGATAAGGAATATTTATATTTTTAAGTATAGTAGAAAAACTTCCTCTGTCTTCAGCTAAATCTAAAGCTTCAAAACTAGTACCTAATACTTTAATTCCGTAGCGTTCTAATTTTTCAGCAAGCTTTAAAGCGGTTTGCCCACCTAACTGAACAATAACTCCTTCTGGTTTTTCATGCTGAATAATATCGTAAATATGTTCCCAGAAAACTGGCTCAAAATATAACTTGTCAGCAACATCAAAATCGGTTGAAACGGTTTCAGGGTTACAATTAATCATGATGGTTTCGTAGCCTAATTCAGCCGCAGCCAACACTCCGTGAACGCAACAATAATCAAATTCAATCCCTTGACCAATTCTATTTGGTCCCGAACCTAAAACGACAACTTTCTTTTTATCGGTAACAATACTGTCGTTTACCGAAACACAAGTTCCATCGGCAGTTTCCATTTCATTTTCAAAAGTAGAATAGTAATATGGTGTCTCTGCTTTAAATTCCGCAGCACAAGTATCTACTAATTTAAATACACGTTTTACCTTTAATTCCTCTCGTTTATTATAAACCTTACTTTCTACACAACCTAACATATGCGCTATCTGACGATCGCCATAGCCTTTTTGTTTTGCCTCTAACAGTAAATCGCGTGGCAAAGTATCAATGGTATAATTTGATATTTCTTTCTGAAGGAAATGCAACTCTTCATATTGTTTTAAGAACCACATATCAATTTTTGTAATCTCGTGAATACGACTAAGCGGAATCCCCATCTGAATCGCATCGTAAATCACAAATACTCGATCCCAACTCGCGTGGGTTAATTTATCGATTATTTGTTCGTAATTCTTATACCCTTTTCCGTCAGCACCAATTCCATTTCGCTTAATTTCAAGAGATTGTGTTGCTTTATGTAAAGCTTCTTGAAACGAACGTCCAATTCCCATTACTTCACCAACAGACTTCATTTGTAATCCTAAAGTACGATCAGATCCTTCAAATTTATCGAAATTCCAACGAGGTATTTTTACAATCACATAATCTAAAGTTGGTTCAAATAAGGCCGAAGTAGTTTTTGTTATCTGATTCTCTAATTCATCTAAATTATAGCCAATTGCCAATTTTGCAGCAATTTTTGCAATCGGATAACCCGTTGCTTTTGAAGCTAATGCTGAAGAACGAGAAACACGCGGATTAATTTCGATAGCGATAATATCTTCGTTTTCATCTGGGCTCACCGCAAATTGCACATTACAACCACCTGCAAAATCGCCAATACTGCGCATCATATGTATAGCCATATTACGCATTTTTTGATAAGTAACGTCGCTTAATGTCATTGCAGGAGCAACAGTGATAGAATCTCCAGTATGAATTCCAATAGGATCCATATTTTCTATAGAACAAATAATAACAACATTATCATTTTCATCTCTAAGCAACTCTAACTCAAACTCTTTCCAGCCAATTAAAGCCTTATCAATCATCACTTCATGAATTGGAGAAATTTCCAATCCTCGTGTAAGTAATTCATCATATTCTTCCTCTTTATGGACAAAAGATGCACCAGCACCACCCAAAGTATAAGAGGCTCTTATGATTAAAGGAAAACCAAATTCCTGAGCAATTTCCTTACCTTTTAAGAAAGAGTTTGCAGTAGCTTGAGGCGCCATAGGAATTCCTATTTTTAGCATCAATTCTCTAAACTGT
>JASFYP010000087.1:0-6494 GCA_045047075.1 Flavobacteriaceae bacterium | reverse complement strand
AGTAGAGATGAAAGAGAAAAAAGACCGTGTTGATGATGCTTTACATGCAACAAGAGCTGCTGTAGAAGAAGGTATTGTTGCTGGTGGTGGTGTTGCTTTAGTAAGAGCTATTGAAGTATTAGAAAAAATAACTACTGAAAACTTAGACGAAGTTACTGGGATTCAAATTGTAGCTCGTGCTATTGAGTCTCCTTTACGTACTATTGTTGAAAATGCAGGTGGTGAAGGTAGTGTTGTAATCTCTAAAGTTTTAGAAGGCAAAAAAGATTTTGGTTACGATGCTAAATCTGAAACATATGTAGATATGCTTAAAGCAGGTATTATCGATCCTAAGAAAGTAACACGTATTGCATTAGAAAATGCAGCCTCTGTTGCTGGAATGATTCTTACTACCGAGTGCGCATTAATTGACATTAAAGAAGATGCACCAGCTATGCCTCCAATGGGTGGCGGTGGTATGCCAGGAATGATGTAAGTCAGTCGAGAGATTCGACACACTAATTATATTAAAAACGCCTCCATTTATTTGGAGGCGTTTTTTGGTTTAATACCAATTATATTTTGTTAGCATAAGTATTTTATTCTATTTCAATATTTATTGGATCACAGAAACCATAACCTACATTAGGGTCCCAATATCCATATGACCAACTTCCAGAGGATAACTTAGTGTAATCTCCATTATTTTGCCAATTATAAAAATCCTCGTTACCTATTTCTGAAGTTCGATAAAATCTAATTTCAAAATGTAAGTGAGGACCTCCTACAGTTCCAGAGTACAAATTTTTAGAAACGACATCACCTTTATTTACAGATAAACCATTTAGGTGTATAGATTCACTTTCATCCAAATCTAAATCGATATGTGCATATAAAGTAACTAACTTACCTATTGGATTATTTTCCGAATCTTTGATCTCTTTTGTAATAGTCACATAGTGCCTATATTTTGGACTATCTCTATAAGTTTTTATAGTCCCTTCGTGTACAGCATAAATAGTAATATCTGTGGGGTTAGATGGATGCAAATCAATTGCTGGATGATGTTGAGAAGTTCCACCCATTCCTGTTCCATCTCCAAACCGTCTATTTGTTACATGCGATGCGATATCTCCATTAGAGTTCTCAAAGGGGTGTTGATAATCTCCAAGCTTAATAAAATGAATAAACTTGTTAATTTTATTTCGTAAATCAGTGTTGTTTACGTTGTAATAATCTGGAGTCAAAAAATCTTGATAGGTTGCATTTTCATTTATTTCATAAATGGCTTGCTCTGTAAGATCACTTATATTCTCTTTTTTACATCCTGATAATAATGACAATAATGTTAGAAATAGAATAAAAATTCTTTGATTCATACTTTTACGTTTTTTTTATAAGACATGAATGAATCCGAATGGTTTAATCTAAGCAGTGCGTTTTGTTGAATCTGAGTTTTATTGAATTCAGGTTTCAGTTTTTATATTTATTGGTACGGCACTCGTCACAGACGAAGCGCTAGCGTATGAAGACCAGCATGGGACACATTATTGTCGAGCGTTTTCTATTTCACTAATTGAAGTATTCCCATCATAGCAGATAAATTAATAAATAAATGTATGAGCATTGAAGGAAGAAGTCGCTTGCTATAAAGAAAAACCAAGCCAAACATTATACCACCTCCAAATAGAAACAAAAACCGATTAGAATATGCGTTAGCTCCATGAATTCCTATGAATATAAGTGCTGCGACAACTAATGCTATCCATTTATTTAATCCAATTCTTTCAAGTTGGGAGATAGCAAACCCTCTATAAACTATTTCTTCACAAAAGCCTGTTGAAAAGACAAGAAGTATAAAGAATATTCTGTGAGATGTTGTTTTTGGTATTAATCCAGAGATATTTATAAATTGAGAACTGTCCAATTCAACGTTACCAAGTATTACTTCTACACCTACTAATACAAGTAAAGCAACTAAAACATACCCGCCTATAAAAAGTAAAGTTCCTTTTCTTGATAGTTTATAGCCTATATCCGCAAGGGTTTCACCTTCACTTTTTAACAATTGCGCAACTACAAATACAGAAGCCCAATGCAAAATGATTATACCACCCCAAAATGGGATATAGTAATCCAAATTCTTATTTGCAAAAAGTTCTATTGCAATAGAAGTCTTTCCAAATAGCATATACAATATGGGAAAGCCTATTATTATCGAAAGTGTTTTCCACAAACTAATTTTCCTTTGTTCCATTAGTTAATTTTAATATGATAGAATCATCTTTTTTTTGCTTCTACAAGTGTAAGACAAAGAAGTGAGACAATAGTTATCATATGGTAAGTCAAGGAATAGTTTTTATAATTCTACTCAAACTTTGGGGCGTAATACCCAAATAGGAGGCGATGTATTTTTTGGGTGTCCTTTCTAAAAGATTAGGGATTTGAGTCTTCAATTGTTGAAATCTTTCTGAAGCTGTTTTGGTCAGGAGGTCGATTTGCTGTTGTTGCTTAGAAATAAAAGCATAATCAGACATTATTCTTGAAATTTTATCACCTATTTCTGATTCTGTTAACATTTTTTGAAAATTGTGATATGGGATTTGGAACAACTCAGAATCCTCAATTGTGATAGTTTCCAAAAGAGATGGTTGTTGTGTCATATACGACATATAGTCTCCAAAAAAGTCAAACTTGTATACTAAGTCTATACATTTATAATTGTTTTTACTCCAAAGATGAATACTACCGCTACCTGACAATATCAAGTAAAAATGCTTCTCAACCTCGTGAGGCCTTTTAAGGATTTCTCCTTTAGAGCAATGAATAACCTCTCCCAAAGATGCAAATTTCTTGCAATTCTCAAGAGTTACTTTATAGTATGGGTCAAATGCTTCTTTTATTTTTTGTGCTAACATATTTAGGACGGGTCATTATGCTCTACATTATATAAACGCCATTAATGACGTTTATTTCACTTTCAAATGTAACTGTTTTGAAGCACATTTTCTACAAAAGATCAAACGGGCTTTTTATAGCATTCAAAGTGGTGGTACTAAAATTTACAATTTCTACTTATAAAATCAAAGATGATAAAAGCTTCTCTATTTTAAAGTTGCTGTCCTATTACTTACTCAGTACCAGCTAACAAACTGGCACTAGCGCGGGGCCATTAGCGATATCCATCTTAGATTTAAGAATTTTTTAAATTCACGAATAAAGTGGGCTTGGTCAAAACACCCTGAATTTACACCTATTGAAGTTAGATTGTCATTACTACCAATCAAACTACAAAGAGATTTACGAAACTTTATAAGTCTTTCAAATCTTTTAGAAGTGGTTCCAACGATTTGAGTAAAATTACGATTAAGCGTTGTGTAATTTGTTTTTTATTTTTATAACACATAATCGTTAATATATGTCCTCTATTTTCTAAATATATAAATTGACATATCAAAGAGTTTTTGAGTGCCTTGTGCAACGATTACCATTGTTGGTATTAGTTATTTTTTAATTCAGATTCTATATTAACCCATTTTACTTTCCAATTTTTTTCCAAATGTTCTCCTGATGTAAAAAACAGAAATTTGTTATCGGGTGTCACATATGGATTTCCTTGTCCAATATCATTGATTTTATTGTTCAGTTTTTTTGTGTTTTTCCATCCACCATTTCCGTCACTAAAACTAATCATAAGGTCAAGTTCATTACCAATCGAAGCAAAAATCAGGTAATCTTCATCTGGAGAAACATAAGGAGTACATCTTCCAGTTTCTCCATGTATTGGAATTGCAGTTTTTTCAGCGTTTTCAAACATGCCATTTATTTGTTTCGAGTAATAAATATCCATCCCACTATAATCTAAATTACTTGAATGAAAATATAGTGTTCCAGAGTTTGTAATTGTTGGATGAGAAACTAGCTTGTTCCTCAAGTTTGGAATATCTACAAATATTGGGTCTTCCCATTTTCCATTCACTTTATCTGATTTCCATATATGCCAAGTGGAAGGAATTCCATCAATACTAACTGGTCTTGTCGAACTGAAGTAAATCGAGTTCCCATCGGGAGAGAAACTCATGCCGTGCTCATTATAATTACTGTTAAAAAAGGCTTTGCTCGGTTCGGACCATTTTCCTTTATTTTTTTTAATTATATACACATCAAACTGTTCAAAGTTTTTGTCCGAAAGAGTATAGTAGTAGGCTTCTAAATTTGGAGAAAACATACCTTTATGAATTAATTTATCATTGGGAACAAGGTCTTGCTTAAAATCAATTGGGATACTGTTTGGAATTTCATTCACTAAAAATCTCGTTTTAATATTTTCAATTTTGCTTTTACAACTTAAAAATACTGTAGTCAAAAGTATGATAGTTAAAAGTTTCTTCATTTTTCTAATTAATGCTAGCGTTTGGTATAACTTGAATAGTTGCAATTTTTGAAACGTTAACCATTCAGGTTAATACGGACTATAAATATAAAAAAGCGACTTTGATAAAGCACCAAAGCCGCTATTATTTTTACACACTTTTGTTAGAAGCAGTTATTTACGAGTTGATTTTGTTTTCTGAATATTGTCTTAATCCACCCAGAAATTCGTTGACACCCTTATTCCATTTTGGCTTGAGCATAACTCCCATTAACTTGCCTAGCAATCCAAATTTCATTTGGTAATTCATTATTTGAACCACTTTAATTTTATTTCCAATGCTATGGAAACTATAATCGTGTTTTAAACTTTTTACTGGAAATGAGCACGCCGTTAATTCAAAAGTAAGTGCTTCATAGGTTTTAGAAACTGTACATGTTTCTTCAAACCAATTTTTGCCATCTAACATATCCACTTTTCTGCTTGCGCCAATTCCAGATTTATTTTTGCTAATTGCCGTAGATTTCTTAACAGTAGGATCATAATTATCCAATTTATCTACAACAGTTAATGCCTCCCAAATTTTTTCAATAGGAGCATTAATCATTATTTCGTTGTGTAATTTTGCCATGATTTATTTAAGTTAAAGACTAAAGAGTAGAACTAATCTACTCTCAGGTTTCAATTATACTAACTCCTTCCTAAATGCTTCTGCATCATAATACACTTTGATACTTTGGATTTTTCCATCTTTAATTTCATACCACTCACACATATCAAGTTTTATGGTTTTCCCTGATGGCATAGCTACATCCATTTCCATTTGGGTGATGACAAAACTCCCTACTTCTAAAGCTTGTTTCATGTCATTCCCTCTTATCATTGGCATAAAACTTTCATTTAATTTAGCAAATGCCTCCAAGCCATTTACTTGGTCTACTGGTCCAGTAAACACAATGTTTTCGGATATTACTTCTTTCCAAGAATTAGTTCCAGACATCATACCCTGTCCAAATGCTTGAAATACTTCCATTGGTGATTTTTTCATCTTTTAAAATTTTAATGATCAATATTTAACTTGTAAATTCGAAGCTAAATTAAGTATTAACTTCGAAAAAACAAGTTAAATTGTAATTAACTTTCAAAACCGAAGTTAAAATAAGCATATTGACTACCTTTACAGAATGAAAATGCGATCACATTGCCCTACAAACTATGCCATAGAACACTTTGGAGATAAGTGGTCATTACTCATTATTAGAGATTTGATGTTCAAAGGAAAAAGGCACTATAATGAATTTTTTGAATCAGAAGAGAAAGTTTCAACCAGTGTTTTAGGAGATCGTTTAAAACAATTGGAAGTATCAGGAATTATTACCAAAGGAAAAGATTCGGTTAAAAAATCACGCATTAAATATAGTCTTACTCAAAAGGGAATTGATATGCTTCCATTTATGGTAGATATGATTTCTTGGAGTGGAAAATATGATAAAGAAACTGAAGCAAGTGAAATCTTTTTATCGCAAGCAAAAGAAGGAAGAGATTATTTACTAAAATCAATTGGAGAAAAATTGAAAAAAGAGCATTTAACAAATTAGCATCTTCATTGTTGCTAGCAATTAATTTGATGTGAAATCATTTTAATACTGAGACAAGCATTGTTATTAACGAAAATGAGGCTGTCCAAAAAGTAATATATTTTGTCATCAGAGCGTAACGATTTTTTAAATCCGTTCGGCTGATAATTCCAACCGCGTTGGAATGCCGTCCGCGACCACACCCAAAAATCCGTTTTCCAATCCTTGCTTGCCATAACTATTGAAGTTTCGACTTGCCTTTCAGGTATTGACCAATAAATTTTCAATAACCTATTTTTTTCTTCATCTGATAATAGTCGGAACCCGTATTTTTTATAAAAACTAATCGCCCAAGATGCGTCGACCCAAGTTCCAATTAAAATTGGTGTTTCTGCCATATTTATTAAGTGCGTTAATAGTTTTCCGCCAATGCCTTTCTGTCTGGCAGAAGTTCGAACATAAGCATGTCTAATACCAATTTGAGTATAAAATGTCGTGTTAAAGGCGATGTTATTTTAAAATCTAAAAACGCTGTGATTAGATTGCATAGCATCGTTACGGAATTT
>JASFYP010000086.1:0-6103 GCA_045047075.1 Flavobacteriaceae bacterium | reverse complement strand
AACCTAGATAAAATACTAATAATCAGGTAGTTAAATCTAATAAATTTAGAAATGTAAAAACAAAAAAGTCGGAAGAAAAAATCTTCCGACCACTACTACATACAACAGCACCCATAAATAATACGGGTTTGGTGTTAAATCCGAAAAGTAAGTCTATATTTAGATAGTCGCCAAACCTTTTAATCGGGCTTTTATAAAACGTCAAAATAAAATCTAAAAGCTTATGGGGTGTCTAGGCACGAAAATCTGCGGATTTTCGGCACCGTACTATTCATAACTAAACGTTATAGCACATATAAAATGACAGGTAACTTTATAGATACATATCGCTTTCGATTAAAAAATATTCAAGAAAATTGGAAAGAAAATATTAATTTAATTGCAACTGATTTTGGAAAAATTAGAGTGTTAAATACATTAGGTAACAAACCCGTGATTCTAAATGTTCCTGATGGACCAAATGTTATTGAACATCACAAAGGATTAATTACTAAACTATCAAAAAAATTTAGGGTTATTTGTTTTGAGTTTCCTGGCATTGGTTTTTCATATCCGAATTCAAATTATGATTATTCGTTTCCTAATGGAGCAAAATTGATAATCAACCTAATGAATATTTTAAAAATAGAAAAAGCAGCACTTGCTTTTTCTTGTTCAAACGGTTTTTATGCCATTAAAACCGCGGAATTATTCCCTCAAAGAATTAATAGATTATTTCTTTCCCAAACACCTTCATTACATTCAATGAACAAATGGACAAAACATGCCATTCCAAAAATACTTAAATATCTTATTATTGGACAAATTGCAAATATTTTATCTGAAAAAAAGTTTGCAAAAATATGGTATAAATATGCCCTCCCAAAAGAAACGGAGAAATCCCAGTATCAAAAAAAAGCCTTACACGCTTTAACTAATGGAGGATGTTTTTGTTTATCTAGTTTGGTACAAGGATTATCAAAGGAAATAAATTCAACACTTAAAGTTTTAGAAATTCCTGCAACACTTATATGGGGAAGTAAAGACTTTACCCATAAGAATACTAATAAAAAATCTATAATGGAACATCTTCCTAATTGTGAAATAATTGAATTTGATAATTGCGGGCATTTCCCTGAATTAGAAAATACGGATAGATATGTAAATCTAATAAATGAACGAATGGCATTATAAACACCTGCTACAACGTATAAAGTCGTTAGCCACAACTTAAAACGACTCAAACAAAAAAATATGTTTAGCAAGAATCGGGTTTTATGACCTTCAAAAGCAACCTACTTTTGTATCAGAAAATTTAGAATTATGACTGAACAAGAGCTCATTAATTATAATCGAATTGCAGAAGCGATAGATTATATCAAAGCAAATTTTAAAGAGCAACCTTCTTTAAATAGTATTGCCGAAAAAGTACATTTAAGTCCGCACCATTTCCATCGACTTTTTACCGATTGGGCAGGCGTAAGTCCCAAAAAATTTATGCAATACATCAGTATCGAATATGCCAAACAGTTATTAAAGGACAAACAAGCCACTTTATTTGATACAGCACACCAAACAGGATTATCAGGAACAAGTCGCCTGCACGATTTATTCATCAACATCGAAGGAATGACACCAGGAGAGTTTAAAAACGGTGGAGAAAGTCTTTCTATAAGTTACAGTTTTGCAGAAAGTCCTTTTGGAAATATTATTGTTGCATCCACTCAAAAAGGCATTTGCCATATGGCATTTTTCGACAACAAAGATGACGCGTTTGCAAAATTGAAAGACCGATTTCCAAACGCAAGCTACAATCAAATGGTGGATAACGCTCAACAAAATGCTTTATTCATTTTTCAGCATGATTGGAGTAAACTCAATCAGATAAAACTGCATTTAAACGGCACACCGTTTCAACTAAAAGTCTGGGAAACGCTTTTAAAAATTCCAATGGGAAATCTATCCACATATGGTACAATCGCAAAGGGAATTGAAAAACCACAAGCATCAAGAGCCATTGGTACAGCCATTGGAAGCAATCCAGTTGCTTTTTTAATCCCCTGCCATAGAGTTATTCAATCATCTGGAAATATCGGAGGCTATATGTGGGGACATACTAGAAAATCAGCAATAATCGGTTGGGAAGCTGCAAAAATAAATGGATAAATGAATCACTTAATTTCAAAAATAGAAGCCATTGATTGGAATCAAGTCGCTTCAAATATGCACGAAAAAGGATATGCTCTTATACCAAAATTGATTTCTGATGAACATTGTAAATCGTTAATCAATTTATATGATGAACCTATTGGTTACCGCAAAACGGTTGTCATGGAACGCTACCGTTTTGGATTGGGTGAATACAAATACTTTGATTATCCATTGACTCAAACCATTCAAATTTTAAGAGAAAGCATATATCCCAAATTAGTACCTATCGCGAACTTGTGGATGAAAGTTTTGAAAATCGACAAACAATTTCCAAAGACATTAAAAGAATTACTACAGCAGTGCCAAGATAACAATCAATTAAAGCCCACACCATTGATTTTAAAATATGGTAAAGGCGGATTCAATACCTTGCACCAGGATTTGTACGGAGCCATCTATTTTCCACTTCAGAGTGTTTTGTTTTTAAACGAGACAGATGTAGATTTTAAAGGAGGAGAATTTGTTCTCACCCAACAAACGCCAAGAGCACAATCTAAAGCTATTGTGCTAAAACCCAAAAAAGGCGATATGCTCATTTTTACAACCAATTTTAGACCCGTAAAAGGTACAAAAGGCTATTACAGAGTAAATATGAAGCATGGTGTAAGTGAGTTACATAGTGGCGAAAGACATACTTTGGGCATTATTTTTCACGATGCAATAAGTTAATTATGATACATCATTTTGATATCTCCAATACCAATTTGAGGGCTAAAATCAGAGCGAACGAAATTAGTTATGGTGGAAATTTAAAACTAAAAATTTATGGTCGCTTGCATTGTAAATCTGGTAAACGGATGAAACGAGAAACTCGAATATTCTTTACATCAGAAAAAGAAGCAAGAAAAAACAATTTTCGCCCCTGCGGTCATTGTATGAGAGAGGCATATAAAAAATGGAAAAATGACATTATTTGATATAAAAATTGACACTACCAAAAATCTACTTTCAAAAGGTGGAACGGTAAATTATTACGGACAAATTCTAACCCAAACCGAAGCAAATCACTATTTGAGTATATTATTAAGGGGTATTGAGTGGCGAAATGACGAAGCTATAATTTTTGGCAAGAAAATAATCACCAAACGAAAAGTGGCTTGGTATGGAGAAAAACCATTTGAATACACCTATTCAAAAACAACCAAATTGGCACTCCCTTGGACTAACGAATTATTGGAATTAAAAACTAAAGTAGAACAAATAACAGGCGAAACATTTAACACTTGCTTGCTCAATCTTTATCACAATGGAAACGAAGGAATGGCTTGGCATAGTGATGGTGAAAAAGATTTAAAAAAGAACGGAGCCATTGCTTCTTTGAGTTTTGGTGCGGAACGAAAATTTGCTTTTAAGCATAAAGAAACTAAAGAGAAAGTTGCCCTGATTTTAAAACACGGTAGTCTTTTAGTGATGAAAGACGAAACACAAAGCCATTGGTTACATCGCTTACCTCCTACCAAATTAATCACAAAACCAAGAGTGAATTTGACCTTTAGAACGATTGAAGAAAATAAAGTCACTGAATTAAAAAATGCTATTCAAGAAGGAATTGATAGCGGAATAGCACACGACTTTGACAAAAAAAAACATCTTGAATCTCTAAAAGCAAAGAAACACTTGAATGGCTAAATATGAATTGACTAACAAAACTGTTGAAGGTTTATCAAAATCTGGGATTACACCTTTGAGTTTACTATTTTTATGCCTCATAAAAGCATATACATAGGTACATATCCTATTAAGTAATCAAAAAATGGAGTTTGTGAGCAAACTCCCGTTGGCAATAATTAAAAAATCGAAAAATAACACAAAATGGAAGCACAAGTATTTGCTCAAGAATGGATTAAATCGTGGAACTCACACAACCTTGAAGATATTCTAAGCCACTATTCTGACGATGTAGAAATTACAACACCAATGATAAAAATCGCTGGAGGAATAAATAGTGGTACGTTAAAAGGAAAAGAATTTGTACGCGACTATTGGAAAAAAGCACTTAATAAAATACCTGACTTACATTTTGAGTTGATTGATGTCACTAGAAGTGTTGATTCAATAGCTCTTTACTATAAATCTGTAATGAACAAAAAGGCAATTGAAGTCATGTTTTTCAATGAACAAGGTAAAGTAAATAAAATGATTGCTCATTACACAAAATAGTACAAAAAAGAAAACTACTGTCAATAATGATATAAGTAAACTTAACCAAAAATTTACGATGCCATTCAAACAAGCTTATCTAATAAGTAAGTGAGATGTCATATTGAGCTTGTCGAAATATTTTTAATTCACAGATAATCAATATCGTTTTCAACGAGCTACCTGACAAATCAAATTACATATACTTTTTAGACAACCTCGTTTGTTTTCTTAACATCAGTTTACATAAATATTATTCGATAATTATCTTTTTAACTGTAGATGCTTTATCCGAAGAAATGGTCATAAAATAAAGTCCAGATGATAATACCGAGCTTAAGTCCAGTGTTTTATCTTCTGTCATACCATTTAAGTCATAAGATCCCATTTTACGACCGTTAACATCAGTAATAACAACTTTATCTATAGCCACACCAGAATTCTTAATCGTTATAAAACCATTAGAAGGGTTTGGATACACTGTCATAGATTCATTTAAGTTAAATGTTGTTGTTGAAAGTGTCATACCAGCACTAAAAAAGATGTCATCAAGCCCAAATTCTTCAGCTGCAGCATTAGAAGAAAACGCTACTAATAACTGTGCTTTACATCCTACTCTAGACGTTAAGTCTGCACTTAGGTAATTCCATGAATCTTCAATACCCAAAGTATCAATATCTTGGCCTGTAGTATCTAATAGTGTCATTGTTGAACTCGCACAATCTGTAAATTCCAAAGTAATTTTAATAAAATCATTAGCTTCCCAACCTGTAGCTGCCAAAATATATTTCATATTAAAGTGTGGATTCGTCGTAGCAGCTAAGTCTACAACATCAAAAGTCATCAATACGGTACCATCAACATCTTGCATATAAAACGCTTGTGCCCCTTCTGCAGGTGGTAAACCAATTCCATCAATAAAAGAAGTCGTTGTAGCCACACCAAATTTATCGCCATCACTAAAACCAGTTGGTCCATTTGGCGTTGTTGGATCTAGAGAAATTGTATAACCCAAAGTACTGGCCGTACTAGGTTCTGTGACATAAACGATCCCACATTCTGCATTGTAATTTTCTAGAATGTGTGCACTAACCATATTAGAATCGAAATAACGGCAAACATCTCCATTAAATGTGATGCCTGGCACATTTTCAAATTTTTGGGTGATTTGCGCGGCCATCATTGATGGTAAAAAAAAAAATAAGAGTAATTTTGTTTTCATAATTTTAGTTTTTCAATTTTACGTAGCAAAAGTACTACAATATAATGACGTGGTATTTTTTCTACAATAATAAATCACAAAACTAGACTCTCATTAGCTTCTTGGTGGATAAAAACCGTTTTATCCCCCCTCTTTTCTTCTACTTAATTAATAAATCAAAGTAACGAAGACCATTGCCCAGTATTTGAAAAGAATAGATTTTTTAACACCCAGACAACCATTTATAAAGCATTTACGTCTTTGTATTTATAGAAACACTTTGAATTAGATAACCAATCAACTTGTAAAAAATGTTAGAAAACCCAAAAGTAAATATCAAAATCAAACTTTCTGCCTTGTGGACATCGGTACTATTTTGCTATGTCTATGGTGATTATTTTGAACTATATGTTCCCGAAAAAGTAGGCGGTCTAGTAACGGGAGAGCATCTTTTAGATAGTCCAACCAAATTACTAATAGCATCCATAGTTTTAGCAATTCCCGCAATAATGATTGCTTTATCAATTATTCTAAAACCCAAAATTAATCGCATTCTAAATATCGTTTTCGGAA
>JASFYP010000085.1:0-11030 GCA_045047075.1 Flavobacteriaceae bacterium | reverse complement strand
CCGATACAATTGTATCGGTTTTTTTTAGTTATTTTTTTCACTATAGTAATGGAGAAAGAAGTATTGTTTATAGAAGGGTTATGTGTGAAAAAAGTACCAGACTATAAAACAAAAGCTGACTTAAACTCATATGCTTTTAATGGTAAATTGTAACTAACCAATCACCTGGTTCTAGAATTTGAAAAATAAAAACAACATCATATCTACTCCCACCAAGTTTACCAGGCATTACATACCTCATTTCACATCTAAAAGGAAATTCTACAATGTTTTCAAAAGCCTTGCTATTTTGATACTTAACAATATTGCCACTAGACCCAAAGATGTTATTAGGCATTTTATATGTTGAGCCATCATTTTTTATATTGATTGTAACTCTATTGCTTGTTCCATTTAATTTCCTAATCGTATATCTTTGAACACTTTGTTTAGTTTCAATTTTATAACGTTTCTTTTTCTTTATACCATGATATTTGCCATTCTTCCAAATTCCTTTTTGTATTGAATCATTTCCGTAATAATTAAATGATAATTCTCCATTACCGTGTTTTATTCCTTTTTTCCAATTTCCTGAATAAACCTCTCCAGTTGAATAAACCATTGTTCCTTCTCCATGTGGCAGCCCATTTCTAAATTCACCTTCATACATATTCTCCCCTTTAGCAATACCATACCCATGTGCTAGCCCTTTTTTACAATCACCTTCGTATTCTCCAATAAGATCTTTTTCAATTACTTTGCAGTTGTTTTGAGAATTCATTGTTCCAGAAAACATTACAATCAAAATAGTAAATATCAATTCCTTAAAATAGTTCATCTTAAATTTATTTTATATTCAAAGGTAAAAAAAATATTAGAGCGATAGAATTTATAACTTAATATTAAAATAAATTTTAAGTCACTCATAATTGCTGGCTATATAACTGTCAAGCCCATCATAACTGAAACTGCTTCTATTTTAGTTAATTTAGATTTTACAATTCAATTTCAGTTTCTAGAACAACCGCGCTACTAAACCTTTTTGAAATTTCTAGCAAAGCTCTGTCAGCTTCTAAGCGTGTTTTAAAATTACCAACTTGTACCTTAAACTCAGGAGTATCATATATTAATGTGTCTTTTATCGCAAATTCAATTTTAAAGTTGTTTTGAATCTTATACGCTGTAGTTTCATCTCCATTATACAACTGAATTTTAAACCCTATTCCCGTTGGGTTTTCTTTATTATAAGCTCTTTTTTGTTCTAAAACTTCATTTATTTTTTTGCCTTCTTGGCTAAAAGCGGTAGCTGAAAAAGTGAGAAAAATGGCTAAAGCGGAAAGTAATATTCTTTTGGTATTCATTTTTATGTAGTATTTTTAAGTTATAAAAGCGATGAAAATGTCTTTTAATGATGACTAAACCCTTCTAAATTTCTAGTTGTTAATTGCTTTGCAAATTTATACTTTTGTTTTTATTAAAAGATTATCCAACACTATTTAGAAACGGTATAAATTACATTTAACATTATTTTTAGATTTTGAATCTTACTAATTAATGCTATTTTTGTGCCACATTTTTAATCATTACGTAAATGGTTAGATATTATTGTATTCAACTAGAAAGAAAACTTATAATTATATGAAAAGCGTGAAACAACAACGTCTTATCTCAAGATTAACCTTGAGTAGTATTGCTTTCCTATTCATTTTTACTTTAAACTTATCAGCACAAGGAGATGCTAAAAACGGCAAGAAGCTGTTTAACATGCATTGTGCAGCTTGTCATAAATTAGATAAGGATTTAGTAGGTCCTAAATTAGGTGGGGTTACTGATAAGCGTGAAAATGCTTGGTTGAAATCTTGGATTAAAGACAATGCAGCATTTCAAGCGATAGATGTAGATGCAAAAGAAGCAGCTAATTTTAGTCCAGCTTCAATGACAGCATTCGCGTTCTTATCTGATCAAGAAATTGATGACATCTTAGAATATACAATCCCTGTTGAGGTTGTTGAAGTTGTGGGTGGCTCAGAAGCTCCAGCTGTAGTTCAAGAACAAGACAACACCTTATTATATATCCTTACAGCAATCGTAATTGTTTTAGTCTTAATGGTATTTAACTTGTACCGTACCATGACTGTTATTAAAGATGGTGCTAAGAGTAAAACATTAGGTGATAGTTTAAATAGTGTTTGGAAAGCATTTAAAGGAAATAAATTCTTACACTTTTTATTAGTGATTTTCTTTTTATTGAACGCTGCTTATTTCGGTTTTGGATGGTTGTTTCAAGTTGGTTTGGATCAAGGTTATCAACCAATTCAGCCAATTGCTTTTTCACATGCTATTCATGCAGGAGATAATAAAATTGATTGTCAATACTGTCACTCATCGGCAAAACATAGCAAGACTTCTGGGATTCCATCAGCAAATGTTTGTATGAACTGTCACATGAATATTTCTGAAGTTGCAGATGATACTACTGTTGGTGAATTAGTAAAAGAAGATTTGGATAAAGAAATCCAGAAAATCTACAACGCTGTTGGTTGGGATAAAGACAATTTAAAATATATCGAAGGATATGAGCAACAACCGATAGAATGGGTGCGTGTTCATAATTTACCAGATTTCGCATATTACAATCACTCGCAACACGTAACTGTTGCAGGATTGGCTTGTCAAAAATGTCACGGTCCTGTAGAAGAAATGGAAGAAGTGTATCAATACTCTCCTTTAACTATGGATTGGTGTATTACTTGTCATAAAGAAACTGAGGTTGATATGACTGAAAATGGATACTATAAAAAAATCCATGAGCAGTTGGCAAATAAGTTTGGAGTAGAAAGTGTGACTGAAGCTCAATTGGGCGGAATGGAATGTGGTAAGTGTCACTACTAAGTTAAAAGATTAAATAATTAAAATATTGAAAGAATAAATTATTCAATTATTAAATCTTTCAATCATTAAATAAAGAATATGGCATCAAACAAAAAATACTGGAAAAGTGTTGAAGAGCTAGACGAAAACAGCTCTATTGTTGATACGTTAAGACAAAATGAATTTGTTGAAGAAATTCCTACAGATGAGTTTCTTGGTGATAAAGAATCTTTAGAAGAATCTTCAACAACACGTCGCGACTTTTTAAAGTATGTTGGTTTTACAACTGCAGCAGCAACCTTAGCATCTTGTGAAGGGCCTGTAAAAAAAGCGATTCCTTACCTTAACAAACCAAAAGAATTAATTCCGGGTGTTGCAGATTATTATGCAACTGCAATTGCTGATGGATTTGATTTTGCAAATATTTTAGTAAAAGTTCGTGAAGGACGCCCTATTAAAATTGAGCCAAACAAAGAAGCAGGCGGAAGTACAAATGCACGGGTGCAAGCATCGGTTTTATCGTTGTATGATGGTTTGCGTTTAAAAGGCCCAAAGCAAAATGGAAATAACATTTCTTGGTCTGAGGCAAATGCTCAAATCTCAAAAAAATTAAAAGACATTCAAGCTGCTGGTAAAACAGTTGCTTTCTTAACAAGTACAGATGCAAGTCCATCGACTCAAAATATTATTGCTTCAATAGGCGATGTTCGTCACGTAGTTTACGATGCCGTTTCAGAATCTGCTGCATTAGATGCATACCAAACAATGTACGGAACTCGTGCGTTACCTTCGTATGATTTTTCAAAAGCAAAAGTAATTGTTAGTGTTGGTGCAGATATCTTAGGAGATTGGCAAGGAGGTAATTTTGAAGGTGGATACGCTAAAAGTCGTGTTCCAAATCACGGAGAAATGTCACACCATGTTCAGTTTGAGTCTAACATGACTTTATCTGGTGCGAATGCTGATGTTAGAGTTGTAATTACTCCTGCTGAACAACATTTAGCAATGGCTAAATTGTATCAAGCAGTTGTAAAAGGAATTTCTACAAGAGAAGCTTCACCATTAAATACTGCAGTTCAAAAAGCAGCAAAACAAATTAAAAAAGCAGGAAAGAATGCTGTAGTGGTTACAGGTGTTCAAAATGCAAATATGCAGGCGTATGCGTTGGCAATCAACAATCACATCCAAAGTGAGGTGATGGATGTTGTGCTAACAAACAACACACGTCAAGGTAATGATGCTGAGGTAATGCAATTAGTAGCTGATATGAAAGCTGGTAAAATTGGAGCGTTGATTATCAACAATTCAAATCCTGTTTATACCTTACCAAATTCAGCAGACTTTGTTGAAGGTTTATCAAAAGTAGATTTATCTGTATCATTCTCAATGGCAGATAACGAAACTGCAAACGCAACAGAATACGCATTGGCAACTCCTCATTATTTAGAATCTTGGGGGATGATCGAAATGAAAAAAGGTCAGTATAGCTTAATGCAACCAACCATTCAACCATTGTTTGACACGCGTCAATTTCAAGATGTAATCTTAAAATGGTCTGGAAGCAATCAATCTTATTATGATTATTTAAAAACTTCATTTGTTGATATGCAAGTAGTTGGTTCTTGGAATCAAGCCTTGCAAGACGGAACTTTTACACTTCCTGTAACTGAAGAAGTAGTGGCAAATGAATTTGATTTGTCTTACGGATATAAAGCACCAGTTGTTGATGGTAGTTTTCAATTACAATTGTATACAAAAACGAGCTTAGGTGATGGTCTGCAAGCCAACAACCCTTGGTTGCAAGAATTGCCAGATCCTATCACAAGAACTACTTGGGATAATTACTTAACAATGTCTGCTGTAGATGCAGAAAAATTAGGATTAAGTAATGACCATACATCAAATGGAGCATTGGATGGGAGTTATGTAACTTTAAAATCTGATACCATTACTTTAGATAAAGTGCCAGTAATCATACAACCAGGGCAAGCAGTAGGTTCGTTAGGGTTGGCATTAGGTTATGGTAAAAAAGCAGGTCTTAAAAAAGAAATGCAAGTAGGTGTTAATGCATATCCATTGTATCAAGATTTTTCAACTTTTCAAAATGTATTAGTCGAAAAAGTTGCTGGAACACATCATTTTGCAAGTGTGCAAATGCAGAATACTATGGTAGGTAGAGGCCATGATATTATTAGAACAACAACTTTAGAAGTATTTAACACCAAAGATCAGCATGTTTGGAACCCAGTTCCTGAAGTGCCTTATGATCATAAAGAAATTTCTGCACGTTCAGAAAAAGCAGATTTATGGGATTCTTTTGATACCTCTGTTGGACATCATTTTAATTTATCAATTGACTTAAATGCATGTACCGGTTGTGGTGCTTGTGTGATTGCTTGTCATTCTGAAAATAATGTTCCTGTAGTAGGTAAAAAAGAAGTGAGAAAATTTAGAGATATGCACTGGTTGCGTATTGATAGATATTATTCTTCAGCTGATACTTTTGAACAAGAAATAGAAGACTTAGAAAATTTACCAGCTTTTGAAACCTATAAAAAAGTAGAAATTGCTTCTCAAGAAAATCCTGAAGTAGCGTTTCAGCCAGTAATGTGTCAGCATTGTAACCATGCTCCTTGTGAGTCTGTTTGCCCTGTTGCAGCAACATCACATGGTCGTCAAGGTCAAAATCAAATGGCATATAATCGTTGTGTTGGTACACGTTATTGTGCAAACAACTGTCCTTATAAGGTACGTCGTTTTAACTGGTTTGATTATGCTAATAACAATGAATTTGATTTCAATATGAATGATGATTTAGGAAAAATGGTATTGAATCCAGATGTTACAGTTCGTTCTCGTGGAGTTATGGAAAAATGTTCTATGTGTATCCAAATGACACAAGCATCAATCTTAAAAGCGAAGAAAGAAGGGAAGCCAGTTAGAGATAGTGAATTCCAAACAGCATGTTCTAATGCATGTAGTACTGGGGCAATGGTTTTTGGAGATATCAATGACAAAGAAAGTGAAGTTTCTAAATTAAAAGAAGATAAGAGAATGTACTATCTGTTAGAAGATGTTGGAACAAAGCCTAACGTTTTTTATCATGTAAAAGTGAAAAATACAGAAGTATAAAAAAATTAATAATAAGATAATTATATATAAAGTATGGCATCGCATTACGAAGCACCTATAAGAGAGCCTTTAATTACGGGAGATAAAAGTTACCACGATATATCTGTGGATGTTGCTGCCCCAATTGAAGGAAAAGCAAACAAACAATGGTGGATAGTATTTAGTATAGCAGCAGTTGCATTCCTTTGGGGAATTGGATGTATTGCATATACTATAGGAACAGGAATTGGAGTTTGGGGATTGAATAAAACCATTAACTGGGCTTGGGATATTACGAACTTTGTTTGGTGGGTAGGTATTGGGCACGCAGGAACATTAATCTCTGCAGTGTTATTATTATTCAGACAAAAATGGAGAATGGGTATCAACCGTTCTGCAGAAGCAATGACAATTTTTGCTGTAATACAAGCAGGAACTTTCCCTATAATTCATATGGGACGTCCTTGGTTAGCATATTGGGTATTGCCAATTCCAAATCAATTTGGATCATTATGGGTAAACTTTAACTCACCACTTTTATGGGATGTGTTTGCAATTTCGACATATTTGTCAGTTTCATTAGTTTTCTGGTGGACTGGTTTATTACCTGATTTTGCAATGATAAGAGATAGAGCAACAAGACCTTTTCAAAAGAAAATTTATTCTTTGTTGAGTTTCGGTTGGTCAGGTAGAGCAAAAGATTGGCAACGTTTTGAAGAAGTTTCTTTAGTACTAGCTGGTTTAGCAACACCTTTAGTACTTTCGGTACATACCATTGTATCATTTGATTTTGCAACATCTGTTGTTCCTGGATGGCACAGTACAATTTTCCCTCCATATTTTGTTGCAGGGGCGATTTTCTCTGGTTTTGCTATGGTGCAGACCTTACTTATAACAATGCGTAAAGTTTCTAATTTAGAAAATTACATTACCATTGGTCATATCGAAAATATGAATATGGTCATACTTCTTACAGGAGGTATTGTTACAGTGGCATACTTAACAGAATATTTTATTGGATGGTACTCAGGTATATCTTATGAAAACTATACATATTTATCATTTGGTGCTGCAACAGGTCCTTATTGGTGGGCATTTTGGGCATTGATTATATGTAACTTGATAGTTCCTCTTTCCTTATGGGTTGAAAAATTGAGAGTAAATATTGCATGGACATTTTTTGTTTCAATTATTATTAATATAGGAATGTGGTTTGAGCGTTTTGATATTATTGTAATAGATCTTTCAAAAGACAGATTAACATCAAGTTGGGCTATGTTTTCGCCTACATTTGTTGATATAGGGATCTTTATAGGTACCATCGGATTTTTCTTTGTATTGTTTTTACTGTACGCTAGAACATTCCCTGTAATTGCACAGGCAGAAGTTAAATCTATTTTGAAAGCCTCAGGAAATAATTATAAAAGATATAGAGATGCAGGAGGCATTAATCCAGCACCAACTAACAATCAAATAAACTAAGTATTATGAGTTCAAAAGTAATACAAGCAATGTATAATGATGATGACATATTAATGTCTGCTGTAAAAGAAACCAGAGCAGCACATCATCACATAGAAGAAGTGTTTACACCGTTTCCAGTTCACGGTTTAGATAAAGCAATGGGACTTGCACCTACAAAATTGGCGATTACATCATTTATGTATGGTTTGGTGGGATTAGGCTTTTCAATTTGGATGATGAATTATATGATGATTCAAGATTGGCCACAAAATATTGGAGGGAAACCAAGTTTTACATTTTTTAAAAACATGCCAGCATTTGTACCAATTATGTTTGAATTAACAGTATTTTTCGCAGCACATTTAATGGTAATTACATTTTACATGCGTAGTAAAATATGGCCATTTAAGAAAGCGGAAAATCCAGATCCAAGAACGACAGATGATATGTTTGTTATGGAAGTAGCTTTAGATGGAGATGAACAAGAAATGACTTCATTTTTACAAAAAACAGGAGCAATAGAAATTAAAATAACTGAAAAGCATTAAATAAAGATGAAAAAAGTTATCAATACAATAGTATTATTGGCGATCATAGTTGTAGCTTCTTCTTGTGATAGAAGTAAAAGAGCACCCAACTTACAGTTCATGCCTAATATGTACGAAGCTGTGAGTTATGAAACTTATAGTACAAATCCAAACTATGCCGTTGGTATGGAAGGACGTTTACCTGTTGCAGGAACAATTGCTCGTGGTGCAGAATTTCCTTTTGAGTACGAAAATACTGAAGAAGGATATCAATTAGCAAAAGCTGAATTGAAAAGTCCACTTGATATTTTTACAATGGATGAAGAAAAAGGAGAAGCTTTATACGTAATTTACTGCGCATCTTGTCACGGAAAAAAAGGTGATGGTCAAGGTGAATTACCAAAAAGAGAAAAGTTTTTAGGGATACCTAATTATAAAGATAGAGATATTACCGAAGGTAGTATCTATCACACAATTATGTATGGTAAAAATATGATGGGATCTCACGCATCTCAATTAACAGAAGAAGAGCGTTGGCAAGTAGTTGCTTATGTTCAAGAATTAAGAAACAATTAATAATTCTTTTTAATTAGAATTTAAAAGATATGTACACGTTTTCAAAAAGATTAAAAACATTCTCATTTGCATTGATGATTGTTGGTTTAGTAGGAATTACTTGGGGGTTTTTAAATGTACCTAGTACCGTTGAAGAAGCCAAAGAAATTGTCGCAGCACATAATGAAGGTCATGATACACATGCCGAAGTTGCAACAACACACGACGGAGGTCATGAAATGGCAGGAGAGCACCACGATGCAGAGCACGATGAACACGTATTTCATCAATTACAAAACAGACCTTGGTCAGCTTTATATGTTGCCATTTTCTTTTTTATGATGTTAGCTTTAGGTTCGTTAGCATTTTATGCAATACAGCATGCTGCTCAAGCCGGTTGGTCAATTGTACTCTTTAGAGTCATGGAAGGTATTGCATCTTATTTACCTATTGGTGCAGTTATTTTATTAGTATTCTTAGTTTTATCAACCACTCATATGAATCATATGTTTGCATGGATGAATCCAGAATTAGCAGATCCTACAGGTGTAAAATTTGACGAAGTTTTAGCAGGTAAAAGCGGATTTTTAAACATCCCATTTTTCTTGATAAGGGCAGTAATCTATATCGGTGGATGGATATTTTACCGTCAATATTCTAGAAAACAATCATTGGCTTTAGACAATTCACAAGACGGAGATTTAACTCATTATAAAAAATTATTTCGTGCTTCAGTGATGTTTTTAGCATTTTTTATTGTTACAGAATCAGCAATGTCATGGGATTGGTTAATGTCATTAGATCATCATTGGTATAGTACTTTGTACGGATGGTACGTTTTTGCAGGAATGATAGTTACAGCAATTACAACAATTGCGCTGGTAACAATTTATTTAAAATCTAGAGGATATTTAGAGTCTGTTAATGATAGTCATTTACATGATTTAGCCAAATTTATGTTTGGGTTTAGTATCTTTTGGACCTATTTGTGGTTCTCACAATATATGTTGATTTGGTATGCAAATATTCCAGAAGAAGTGACCTATTTTACACAAAGATTTGAAGAATTAAAAATTCCATTTTTATCAATGGTTGTTATGAATTTTGTATTTCCTATTTTAATTTTAATGAATAGTGACTACAAAAGAGTTCCTTGGTTTATTGTTATTGCCGGAGTAATCATATTAACAGGTCATTATATAGATGTGTATATTCTTATAACTCCAAGTACTGTAGGTGCACAATGGAAATTTACCTCTCCAGAAGTTATCGGTTCAGCATTGTTCTTCTTAGGACTGTTTATATTTGTTGTGTTTACCGCATTAACAAAAGCTCCGTTGAAGGTGAAAGGAAATCCATTTATGAAAGAAAGTGAAAATTTTCACTATTAATAGTTAAGAAAATAAAAAAGTATGTTAGCATTATTTTATATTTTAATAGGAATATCTATTGCAAGTGTTATTTGGCAACTGACAAATATCTTTAACCTTAAAACTCAAGTTGCTGATGAAAGCGATAACGATCAACAAGGGAAACTAATGTTTGCCTTTATGATTGGTTTTTATGGATTAATGATTTTCAGTTTTTGGAAATACAGCGCTGTATTATTACCAGAAGCTGCATCACGAGAAGGTGCAAGAATCGACAATTTGTACATGTACACAATGGGATTAATCCTAATTGTACAAGCCATCATGCAATTCTTAATTTTCTATTTTGCTTATAAATATAGAGGTGTTAAAGGAAGAAAAGCTTTATTCTATTCTGATAGCCATAAACTAGAAACTATCTGGACAATCACTCCTTCTGTTGTTTTAGCAGGATTGATTATTTACGGATTATCAGTTTGGGTAGATATTACAGATGTATCTGATATGGAAAACCCTATGGTGATTGAAATCTACGCAAAACAATTCTCTTGGGAAGCTCGTTATGCAGGTGATGACAACGCTTTGGGTAGAGCGAATGTTCGTTTTATTAAAGGGAAAAACACCATGGGTGTTGACATGACCGATTTAAATGCGGCTGATGATATTCCTGTTCGTGAATTGCACTTAGTAAAAGGAAGACCAGTTATTTTTAAATTACGCTCACAAGATGTATTACACTCAGCTTACATGCCTCATTTTAGAAATCAAATGAACTGTGTTCCTGGTATGGTAACTCAAATGGCATTTACGCCAACCATGACTACCGAAGAAATGCGTCTGAATGATAAAATTATTGCGAAGGTTGAGAACATTAACAAAATAAGAGCAGAAAAAGGAGAAGACGCATACGAGTTTGATTACCTATTACTATGTAATAAAATTTGTGGAGCATCACACTACAACATGCAAATGAAAATAATTGTTGAAACTGAAGACGAATACGAAGATTGGATGTTAGAGCAACAATCAATTACTGAAGTTTTAAAATAAAAACCTACGATAAAAAAATATTATAGATTATGTCAGATCATCATCATAAAGAAACATTTGTAACTAAATATATTTTTAGTCAAGATCATAAAATGATTTCTAA
>JASFYP010000084.1:0-31974 GCA_045047075.1 Flavobacteriaceae bacterium | reverse complement strand
TCTCAATTTTACCAATAAATCTGGAATCACATTTTGCATCGCTGAACCCACATACCCAAAATTGATATGCCCTTCAGCACCTTTATTCAATAATTTAGCATGCGTAATAACTTTATCCAAATTTTTTAAAGTCATTTCAAATTCTTGCTTAAGATAAGCTCCTGCCTGTGTCAATCGCACCTTTCTATTGTTACGCTCAAACAACAAAAACCCCAATTCATCCTCTAATTGCTTTATTTGGCGACTCAATCCAGGTTGCGAAATAAACAAGCGTTCTGCTGCTTTCCGAAAATGTAAATCTTCAGCTACTGCCAAAAAATAGTTGATGTGTCGCAATTCCATTTAATTACTATTAGTTATCAATCATTGATTTTAATGGTATTAATAAGCATCAAATATAATTGTAAATTTGGACATATAAAAATACGGTTCTCGATACAAATTTTGTTCATTACCATTCTCAAAATTCACTCGAAATGACGTGTTTTCTAAAACCCATTAATTATGTTTAAATACGGATTAGATTCTTTAACGGTTACAAAAGTTATCGATATTGCTTCTAGAAAAATGAATGCAACTCTGACCGATGTTGCCACAGAAAAAGTAAATTCTTGCAGACAAAAAGTTGAAACTATGGCTGCTTCAAAAAATGCTGTCTACGGAATCAATACCGGGTTTGGTCCTTTGTGTGACGTTCAAATCACTCCAGATGAAACTAGCAAACTTCAAGAAAATTTACTGATTACTCACGCTGTTGGCGTTGGCAACTCTATTGATAAGCAACTTTCAAAAATTATGATGATTTGCAAAGTTCATGCTTTATGCCAAGGTTTTTCTGGCATCCGTTTAAAAGTAATTGAACGCATCATCTATTTTATTGAAAATGATTTATTGCCTGTGGTTCCAGAACAAGGGTCGGTTGGAGCATCAGGTGATTTAGCACCATTATCACATTTATTTTTACCGCTTTTAGGTGAAGGTGATTTTTGGATTGATAACAAAATTGTACCTGCAAAAGAAGTATTGGCAAAACACAATTTACAACCAATCATCCTTCAAGCCAAAGAAGGATTGGCGCTCATTAACGGAACTCAATTTATTCTAGCACATACTATTGTTGGGCTTCATAAAATGAAATACCTTCTTAATCTTGCGGATGTTGCAGGTGCAATGAGTATTGAAGGTTATAAAGGATCTGCATCGCCTTTTAAAAGTGAATTACATCAAATACGCCCTTTTAAAGGGACTATAAAAGTTGCCAAACGGATGCGAATACTATTTGAAAATTCTGAAAATATCATGTCTCACGAAGATTGTGAACGCGTACAAGATCCGTACTCAATGCGTTGTATTCCACAGGTGCATGGAGCTTCTAGAAATGCTTATTATCATTTAAATAAATTGGCGAAAATTGAAATGAATTCGGTCACTGACAACCCAATTATACTGAGTGATACTGTTGCAATCTCTGGAGGTAATTTTCACGGACAACCTTTGGCAATGGCAATTGATTATGGTTCATTGGCAACAGCAGAACTAGGAAATATTTCTGACAGACGTTCTTATTTATTGCTAGAAGGTAAATACGGATTACCGCGATTATTAACCGACAAAGGTGGATTGAATTCTGGATTTATGATTCCGCAATACACTACAGCTGCTTTGGTTACCGAAAATAAATCATTATGTTTCCCACCATCTGCTGATAGTATTCCGACTTCATTAGGGCAAGAAGATCATGTTTCTATGGGGAGTATTTCTGGTCGACAATTCAATCAGATTTTAGGAAACTTAGAAAAAATTTTAGCGATTGAATTAATGTATGCTGCACAAGCGATTGAGTTTAGAAGACCAGAAAAATGTTCTGATATTATTGAAGAGAATCATGCTATCATCAGAAATAAAGTTGAAAAACTAGAAGAAGACAGGTTGTTAAAAGATGATATCAACGCTATGATAACATTGGTAAATGAACGTGCATTTAGAGTGAAATAAAAAACATTCTCGATACAGTTTTTCTTCGTTTCTCTTCGAAAAATCACTCGAATTGACGAATTAAGAATTAGAAAAAATTAAATTACATGATGACTTTTAAAGAACAAATACTTCAAGGAATCCCAAACGAACTTCCTGTAAAAAGAAAAATATCAAATAGTGTAAATCGTGCACCTAAACGAAAAGATATTTTATCTACTGATGAAAAAAAGTTAGCTGTTAGAAATGCGTTACGATATTTCCCAAAAGATTGGCACCCAATTTTAGCAAAAGAATTTGCTCAGGAGCTCAAAGATTTTGGTCGAATTTATATGTACAGATTTAAGCCATTGTATGATTTTTATGCAAGACCCATTTCTGAATATCCTGCAAAATTAAAAGCTACTGCAGCCATCATGTTAATGATTCAAAACAATCTAAATCCAGCAGTTGCACAACATCCAGAGGAATTGATTACCTACGGAGGTAACGGAGCTGTGTTTCAAAATTGGGCACAATATTTAGTTACTATGCAATACTTGGCAACCATGACTGATACCCAAACCTTGCACATGTATTCTGGGCATCCGATGGGATTATTTCCATCAACCAAAGAAGCGCCGAGAGTGATTGTTACCAACGGAATGATGGTTCCAAATTATTCTAAACCCGATGATTTAGAAAAATTTAATGCCTTGGGAGTTACCCAATACGGGCAAATGACCGCAGGTTCTTTTATGTATATTGGCCCGCAAGGAATTGTGCACGGAACTACGATTACGCTGATGAATGCCTTCAGAAAAATTTTGAAAACGGATGACAATCCGAAGGGAAAAATATTTTTAACTTCTGGATTAGGAGGTATGAGTGGCGCGCAACCAAAAGCTGGAAATATTACAGAATGTATCACGGTTTGCGCCGAAGTAAATCCGAGTGCTGCAAAAAAACGCCACGAACAAGGTTGGGCAGATGTGTTGATTGATTCTATGGATGAATTGATATCTAGAGTTAAAAAAGCTCAAAAAAATAAAGAAATAGTGTCAATCGCCTTCATCGGAAATATTGTAGATGTTTGGGAGCAATTTGACAAAAAGAATATTTATGTGCATGTAGGTTCTGATCAAACATCGCTTCACAATCCATGGTCTGGAGGCTATTATCCTGTTGGGTTAAGTTTTGAAGAGTCAAATGATTTGATTAAAAATAATCCTGAATTGTTTAAAGAAAAAGTACAAGAATCTTTGAAACGTCAAACCACTTCAATTAATAATCACACTGCAAAAGGGACTTACTTTTTCGATTACGGAAATGCCTTTTTATTAGAAGCTTCTCGTGCTGGTGCGGATATTATGGCAGCCAATAATATTGATTTTAGATACAAATCTTATGTACAAGATATTTTAGGGCCTATGTGTTTCGATTACGGGTTTGGTCCTTTTAGATGGGTATGTACTTCTGGGAATCCAGATGATTTAGACAAGACAGACTATATTGCAATGCAAGTGTTATCAGAAATTCAAAAAACTGCTCCGGATGAAATTCGTTTGCAAATGCAAGACAATATCACTTGGATAAAAGATGCTAAAAAGAATAAGTTAGTGGTGGGTTCACAAGCAAGAATTTTATATGCCGATGCAGAGGGGCGTGTAAAAATTGCAACTGCATTTAACAAAGCTGTTAGAAATGGAACACTCTCTGCTCCCGTAGTTTTAGGGAGAGATCATCATGATGTGAGTGGAACGGATTCTCCCTATAGAGAAACGAGTAATATTTATGATGGCAGTCAATTTACTGCTGACATGTCTATCCATAATGTAATTGGTGATAGTTTTAGAGGAGCCACTTGGGTGTCGATTCACAATGGTGGCGGTGTTGGTTGGGGGGAGGTTTCTAACGGAGGTTTTGGAATGTTGCTCGATGGCACATCTGATACTCAAAGCAAATTAGAGAATATGCTTTTTTATGATGTCAATAACGGAATAGCACGTAGAAGCTGGGCAAGAAATGATGAGGCTTTATTTGCTATTAAAAGAGAAATGGAAAGATCTCCTAATTTAAAAGTTACGTTGCCAAATATGGTAGCCGATCATTTGTTAGAGGGATTGGTTTAAGCTCACAAAGTCCAAACATTAAAGCAAATATCATTTAATTCGCTTTATGCAAAGGATTGTAACAGTAAAATATCTTTACCTTAAGCTAAAAGACCTAAAAGGACGAATAGTGTTACAAATAACAGACCTAATATTATACTTCTCCAAGCGTTCATCTTAATTATTTTTTATGAAAGCATCGCTGTATACTTTCTGGTTAATATTATAAATTAGTTGGTGGGGTCGTAAACGAAAATCTACTTAACGCCTTAATATACAACATTTCGCATTAAATAACAACTATTTTACATCAATAATTAATAATCTTATTTGATTAAAAGATAAACACTTCAACTTAACCAATCAATATTTTGTATTTTTAGCATATAATTAACTTTGAAATATATCAACAACACCTAAAAAGCAACTATTATGGGCAGTAAATTCTTTGGCAATAAATCTGATCAACAAACTAATAAAAAAGGAAAAGCTAAGGCTGGAAAAAGCAATAGTAATGTAAATAAATCAGCAAGTGTTAAAAAGAGTGGAAGAGGGAAATAAAAAAACATTTGGAATGAAAAGTATAGCATCATTATTAACTTAATGGTGCTTTTTTATGTGTCAATAATGGAATAGCACGTAGAAGTTGGACACGGAATGATGAAACTTTATTTGCTATTAAAAGAGAAATGGAACGTACTCCGAATTTAAAAGTCACTTTGCCGAATTTGGTTGAAGGCGAAATAATTAATTCGATAGATGTCTAATAAAGAAGTGTGCTTCTATATAATTTTCTTTAAAAAATCACTCAAACGGACTAAAATTTATAAAATGGCTATTTTATCGAGTAAGGCTCTGAAAAGGTTTTGTCTTGCTATAGGGTTCTTTCTTACGTCAAATTAACATTGTTATGATAATTGAAATTAAGTTGATGAAAGTCACTTATTTTTTAATGATACTTAAAGTTTTCAATTTTTTAATGTATTTGCTAATAAATAGGTAAGAATATTTTAAATTGTTAGTGTTAATTAACACCCTAATTTATGAGAAAACTTTCACTTATTATTATTTCCTTTTTTACTTTTCATTCTTTTAGCCAACAAGTAAAGATTGATAGTTTAAAATCTTTATTAAAAGAAAATGTAAATAATATAGAAAAGATTAAGGTTCTTAAAACTCTAAATTTAATTCTTATAGAGCAATCATCTTTATATGATGCTTTACCATATTTTCTTGAAATGAAAAATACATCAAGGGGTTTAAGACTTCCTAAGGTAGAATCTAGGGCAAATAAATATATATCAGAATATTATATAAAAGAAGAAGACTCTGTTAAAGCTATAAAATTTGCATCAAAGGCATTAAGAATTAACGATAGCATAAATAACTTAAAGGGTTATTTAATTGACATTAATCAATTAGGTAGGGTATATTATCATTTTCAATATTATAAGAAATCTGTTGAAATCTATACAATAGGAATAGATAAATATGAAAAAGAAGGTGAAAAAAAACCGATAAAAAGTCTTGCCATAATATATTCAAATTTATCTCATTCTTACGATAAATTAGGTAAAAAAGAGCAGAGTATTAATGCTGCATTAAAAGGAGTAGAACTTGCAGAAAAGAATGATGACACAATCAGTAAGTGCTACAGTAATTACATTATTGGATATAAATATATGGACTTGGGGTTATACTCAAAGGCTGAAAAGTATTTTTTAAAGTCATTAAGTTATTCAGATAATTTATCTCAACTTATATACAAGTATATGAATCATCATGGATTAGGTATCAATTATTCTAATTGGGGTAAGTTCACAAAAGCGTTATATCATAATGAAATTGCACTTGAATATTTTAGAGAAAGTAAAAATAGACTTTATGAGTTTGATGTTCTTAATAATATTGCAGTTGTATATAATAGAATCGGCAAATATGAAGGTGTGTTAAAGTATGGCAAAAACGCCTTAAATGTAGCTGTCAGTATTAATAATCAATTAGCCATTAATGGTGCTAAGGAGACAATAGCCGAAGCTTATATTAATTTAAAGAAATTTGATAAAGCTGAAAAATATTTATTAGAAATAGCTAAAGACACTTCCAATTCTAAGTTGATGATAGATGAATCTAAAATTGCCTTTTTTGAAAGAATGTCTATTATTTCAAGTGCAAAAAAAGAACATAAAAAATCTCTCAAATACTATAAAAGGTTTAAACAATTAAATGATTCTTTATTATTAGAAAAAAGAGATTCAAAATTTGCAGATATTGAAACAAAATATGAAACTGAAAAAAAAGAAAAAGAAAACCTACAACTCAAAGCTGATAAGATAGAACAAGAATTATTACTTGTAAAAGAGAGTAAACGTAAATGGTATTTTGCTTTTGGTTTACTGATAGCGCTTTTATCACTTGGCGTTTTTTGGTTTTATTACCAGCGTAATAAAAAACAGAAATTAGTTATAGAAAACTTACAAAAGGACTTACATCATAGGGTTAAAAACAACCTTGCAATAATCGATTCACTTATTGAAGACATTAAAGAAGAGTTTAATAATGACTCGTTTAAAATAAAACTTACAGATTTACAAAATCGTATTGATAGTATTAACGAAGTTCATAGTCAGTTATATATGAATACTGATATTACTAATTTAAAATTGAAACAGTACGTTGAAAAATTATCAAAAAATGTGCAGCAATCGTTTTCAAAAGAAAACATTTCGATTAAACAAAATATTAATGATTCACTTATTCTTAATGTAGATAAGTCATTTCCAGTTGGGTTAATTATCAATGAATTTTTAACCAATTCTTTTAAATATGCTTTTGATAAAGAATCTCGTGGTGTTGTTTCAATTTCAATAATTGATAAATCACAAACCTATTTACTTTCACTAACAGACAATGGAAAAGGATTACCTAAAGATTTTGATATTTCGAAACTAGATTCTTTTGGAATGGATGTTATGAAATTATTAAGTAAACAATTAAAAGGAACGTTTTCACTTGATGGAACAAATGGAGTACACCTAAATATTGAATTTCCAAAAGTATAAATTATGAATAAAGCACATATTCTTATTGTTGAAGATGAAGCATTGTTATATAAACGAATGCGTAAAGTATTAGAAAAAGAACATTATTCAGTTGATGCATACACACCAAGTGTTGCTGATGCTCTTGCTTGTATTAATACAAAACGACCAGACATTGTATTACTCGATATTGATTTACAAGGAAAACAAACAGGGCTTGATTTCGGGAAACTATTACACGACACCTATAACATTCCATTTATTTATGTTACTGGTTTTGAAGACGACCAAACTTTTTATGATGGACTCAACACACATCACGAACATTTTATTGTAAAAACAAAACCACGGTTAGACCCAAAAGAAATTTTAAGAACCATACAAACTGTTTTAAAACGAAATGAGATAAAGGAAACATCATTTACCAAGAACGGAGTTGTTGGTCTGGTTGGTTATTTAGATGATGTTAAGAATTATAGCAATAAAGGAGTAACAAGAATACCAATTAAATATGAAGATATTGCTTTTTTTACCGTTAAACCATTTATAAATGAAAATGATGAAGAAGAAAAGTTACGAGCCAATTATTTATGGTTTTTAACTAAAGATAATGAGTATTATTTTCTGAAGAAATCATTAAAAGATGTACTTCGAGAATTACCTCATAACTTTGTTCGCATTAACGAAAGCTATATTGTAAACATATCAACAGAACTATTAAATGGTCGTATTAATGGTTCAAGATTATCTATTATGGATAGAGAATTAAGTATTAAAGATACTTATAGAAAGGAGTTTAATAAACGGTTCGCAATGTTGTATCAATCGTAATTCATAATAATACGCCCTGTTGTGCATTTTAATAAAGACCGTCACTTCGAGTGAATTTTACGACGATAGTAAGTAGAATTAGTATCGAGAAGAGTGTGCTATAAGTTTTTGATACTGTTTTTTTCCATTTTATCACTAAAAATCTTCCTATATTTATCGGAATGAGACCAAATTTACAGAGGCTAACAACCTGATTTCAACCTCTAAATTAGCGGTTAAATTTAGCTGCTATTCTTATAATAAAATCCAACTTTCACTAAAAAAACACCATACACCACTATTATTTGAATAGTGGTTTTTATTTTCATTTTTTTGTAATAAATATTAATTTTTTAAACCAACAATCATGAAAAAAATCTATCTAATTCTAATACTATTTATTGCGTTTCAAACTATAAATGCCCAAGAATACGCAGAAATTATTGTACTACAAAAAACAGCAAAAAAAGAATCACCAATCAAAGAAATGTATCTCAATAGTGTTACATCAGAAAATAGTATAGAAGCATCTGAAATAAAAAGTATTGGAACAAAGCCTGCTCTATTAAAATACATGAACTCTCATGAATGGGTATTTGTAGAGAAAACAAGTTCGCAAGCAAGTAATTCTGCTCCACTTTGGATTAGTTATGTGTTTAAAAAAGACAATGGAGACAAGATATAGAAAACACAATATATTAAAAAAACAATATATATATTATGAAATTAAAAAATATTTATTTAATCGGAGTACTATTCTTTATTGCTACTAATGCCTTTAGTCAAAGTGCAAGTAGCCATATTTCAAAAGCTAAAAAAGCATATTCTAAAGGTGATTATGTAGAGGCTAGTTTTCAATCAATAAAGGCGTTGAGGATTAAACCAAAAAAGAAAAAACCTCAAGAAATATTATCTTTTTCTTATGAATTAGCACAAGAATCAATTATTGAAAAAATTGAAGATTTAAAATCTACTAGTATAAATTTTAAAGGAGATAGAACTGTTTCTCAAAGAAAAATAATTGTGAAACTATACAAAACATTAATAAAATTAGATAAAAGGTCGTATGAGATTACTAAAATCGTTAAAAAATCAAAATTCAATATAAATTTTGATCGCATAGATCTATCAGAAGAATATAAATACTCTCAAATTAGTCTAAAAGAAGCAAAAGAAGAAGCTGCTGAAATGCATTATGCTAAAGGCTTAGATTTAATGAAAAATGATGATAGAGAAAGTTATAAAAAAGCAGCAAAAAGTTTTAAAAAAGCAAAAAATTATATTCCAAACTATAAACAAAGTTTAGATCTTTATGAGGAAGCACGTAAAAATGGTACTACAAGAATAGCAATTTTTGCATTTGACAATAAATCCGGGACACAAAATTTTGGTGCTATCGGAGAATCCGTTTCTGATAAATTAAACGCTCAGTTGTTTAAAAATAAAGATGCTATGGAATTTGCTGAAATAGTATCAAGAGATGAATTAGGGAAAATTATAGCAGAACACCAATTAAATATGTCTGCAGATATAAATCAAGGCACAATCTCAGAATATGGAAAATTATTAGGTGTACATATAATTGTAACAGGAAAAATAACACAAGTTTCTTCAGAGCATCAAAGGGTTATTCATGATAATCCCTATACTGTGCAAAAAGAAGTTGTAGTCGGTACAGAAAGTTATGTTAATAGTAAAGGAAAAACTAAATCTAGAAGTGTCTATGGTGTTGTTTCTGCAAGTATTTTTGAAAGCAGAAAGTCCTCTAAAGCTATATTAAGTGGCTCTTTTAAAGTTCTTGATGTAAAAACAGGAAGGATCTTAAGCCAAGATCAATTTAGTGAAACTTATAATTGGTTAAACCAATGGGTTTCATTTAAAGGAAATATAAAAGCAATAAATAAGCGTGATTTTAATAATTATGATGCAAATGAATTTAATCCTCCTACCGATTTTGAAATGGGAAATCTTTTAGTAAAACAACTAACAGATAAAATGGCTAAAACTGTTACTAATTTACTTAAATAAACAACCCTTAGTTATGAAAAAAGCAACCTTTTTATTATCGTATGTATGGCACTAATGTGTGAAAATGCATACAGCCAGATTAATTTTGAAACAAACACCATTTCTACCGCAACAAATGGAGTAACTGCTGTTTTTGCTGTTGATGTTGATGTTGATGGAGATTGACAAAGATGTTATAGCAACCTATTTAGAAGACAATAGTATTGTTTGGCATGAAAACCTTGATGGCTAAGGGACATTGGAGGTCAAAATGTTATAGCAGATAATTTATCAAATGTAGAGATTAATATTTTTGCTATCGATATAGATGGTGACAATGATATTGATATATTTGTTTCTTCATCTGGTGATGATGATGCTAGATGGTATGAAAATATTGACGGATTAGGAGGGGCTTGAACTATGTAAGTTATTTCAAATGATATAACAGGTGCAGCTTCTATATACAGTTCTGATATTGATAACAATGGAGGCATGATATCTAAAAAAATTATGAAAAAATAATTTGAAGGGAAATTTGTTTTGAAAAGAAGCTAAAAAAGCAACGTAAAAACGTTGCTTTTTTGTTTTGTGGAGAAGATCGGATTCGAACCGACGACTTCTACGCTGCCAGCGTAGCGCTCTAGCCAACTGAGCTACATCCCCAAAAAAGACTTATGACCGCTTCGCTTTTAGACAAAAGACATAAGACTTAATTTCTAATATTAATATCTATAATATTCAGGCTTATATGGCCCTTCAACATTTACGCTGATATAATCTGCTTGGTCTTTTCTAAGCTCAGTTAATTCAACACCGATTTTAGCTAAATGCAAACGTGCTACTTTTTCATCTAAATGTTTTGGCAACATATACACTTCATTCTTATATTTTTCTGGGTGCAACCACAATTCTAATTGCGCCAAGGTTTGATTTGTAAATGAATTACTCATCACAAAACTTGGGTGCCCAGTTGCGCATCCAAGGTTTACCAAACGTCCTTCAGCTAATAATAAAATGTCTTTACCATCAATGGTATATTTATCAACTTGAGGTTTGATTTCTATTTTAGAATCACCATGATTCCCATTCAACCAAGCCATATCAATTTCATTATCAAAATGACCAATATTACAAACAATTACTTTGTCTTTCATCGCTTCAAAATGACGTCCTTGAACAATATCTTTATTTCCAGTTGTCGTGATAACCACATCGGCAGTTGCAACAACAGACTCTAATCTTTTTACTTCAAATCCGTCCATCGCAGCTTGCAACGCACAAATTGGGTCAATCTCAGTAACGGTTACAATCGCGCCCGTACCTTTAAACGAAGCAGCAGTTCCTTTACCAACATCGCCATAACCACAAACAATCACGCGCTTACCAGCCAACATAATATCGGTTGCTCTACGGATAGCATCCACAGCAGATTCTCTACAACCGTATTTATTATCAAACTTCGATTTTGTAACCGAATCATTTACATTAATTGCAGGCATTGGCAACGTACCATTTTCCATACGCTCGTACAATCTGTGAACTCCCGTTGTAGTTTCTTCAGACAATCCTTTGATGCCCGAAACCAATTCTGGATATTTATCTAAGACCATGTTGGTTAAATCTCCACCATCATCTAAAATTAAATTCAATGGTTTTTTATCTTCCCCAAAGAATAATGTTTGCTCAATACACCAATCAAATTCCTCGTCATTCAATCCTTTCCATGCATAAACTGAAACTCCAGCAGCAGCAATTGCCGCAGCAGCTTGATCTTGTGTAGAAAAAATATTACAAGAACTCCAAGTTACCTCAGCACCCAATGCCACCAACGTTTCTATTAACACAGCAGTCTGAATTGTCATGTGTAAACATCCTGCAATTCGCGCTCCTTTTAACGGTTGCGAATCTCCATATTCCTCTCTTAAACTCATCAACCCTGGCATTTCTGCTTCGGCCAATTCAATTTCTTTACGTCCCCAATCTGCAAGATTGATATCTTTCACTTTAAATTTTGTGTAAGTTGATGTTTCTGTGCTCATAATTGTATATTTTTGAGGTGCAAAATTACGAATTAAAGTACGAAGTACAAAGTCAGAAACACGAAGTAAAAATGCCACTATTAAAGACGATTCATGCCAACAAACATACTTCCATTTTTATATGGAAAATCGAAGAATCATTTGACGGATTATTCAACAATATTTATTTGAATGATTTGAGTTTGAGTAGGGTAGAAAAGATGAAATCTGAATCTCACCAAAAGGGATTTGTCAGCGTGCGATATTTATTAAAAGAGGCTGGATATACTGATGATGATTTGTTTTATACAAGCGATGGAAAGCCGCATTTAAAAAATGGAAAACGAATTTCGATTACACATTCCTATACTTTTTCTGCTGTCATTATTAGTGATACACAAGTGGGAATTGACATGGAAAAAAATCGTGATAAAATTCAACGAATTGCACATAAATTTGTAGATACAGAAAGTGATTTTTTAGATGATACTCATTTGATTCAGCATTTAACAATGATTTGGGGAGCAAAGGAAAGCCTGTTTAAAATTCATCCTGATGGTGGTTTACTATTTAAGCAACATTTACCTATTGAACCTTTTTCTATTGCTGATAAAAAAACAAAAGGATGGATAAAAAAAGATAATTTCTATGAAAATTTTGACATCCATTTTGAGCAAATTGATGATTTTACTTTGGTGTATGCAATGAATTAAGATACAAATTAATTGACTAAAAATATTCTTCAACATATCATCAACTCCAAACAAAAAGGTGAAAAATTACTCACTATTTTGTTAGATCCTGATAAAATTATTCTTAATGATTTAGAGTCTATCATTTCAAAAATTAAAACCAATAATGTCGATTTTATTTTTGTTGGAGGGAGTACAGTTCATGTTGGAGTAACAGACAAACTCGTTAAAAAAATAAAGGAACTCACAACCATTCCGATTGTGCTTTTCCCTGGTGATTTTACACAATTGACAAACAATGCTGATGCTGTTTTGTTTTTATCATTACTCTCTGGGAGAAACCCGGAATATCTAATTAATCAGCAAATAAAATCAATAGAATTTTTAAAGAATTCTGATTTAGAAATTATTCCAACTGCCTATATTTTGATTGATGGCGGAGTAGAGACTTCTGTACAAAGGGTGAGTAAAACAATTCCTATTTCGCAATCTAATATTGATGAAATAGTAAACACTGTGATTGCTGCAGAGTATATGGGAAAACAACTCATTTACCTCGAAGCAGGAAGTGGAGCAACAGAGGCGGTTAACCCAAAAATTATTAAAAAGGTTGCAGAAAACATTCACATTCCAATAATTGTAGGTGGTGGTATTCGTTCAAAAAAACAATTAGAAATTGCATACAGGAATGGTGCAGATTTAGTTGTTATTGGTACTGTATTCGAAGAAAATAATGATGTCTTAAAATCAATTTTATGAATCAATTAATCGACTTCCTTTTAGAGCCTTACCAGTCTGCAACTACGTTGAATATTATTCTAGAATTTATTGCTGCATTTTTTGGGATTTGGAGTGTTTTTTATGCTAAAAAAGAAAATATTTTAGTCTTTCCTACAGGAATCATTAGCACAGGTATTTATGTATATCTCTTATCTCAATGGAATCTTTATGGAGATTTAATCATCAATATTTATTATACAATTATGAGTTTGTATGGTTGGTATATGTGGAGTAGAATTATTGACAATGACCAACATCACATTCCTATTTCAAGAACTACAAAAAAAGATAAAATCAAAGCTTTTGGTATCTTTATATTTACCTCAATTTTTGTGATTGTTGTGTATCGCTTTTACAATGTAATGCCAAACAATTTAAATTTTAGCGAAAGTATTAACGATGCAATAACAAAATTAGGTTCAGGAAATTTAGCTGAATTTAGAAAAGGAACTCCCTATTTAGACACCTTTACTACAGGAGTGTTTTTTGCCGCAATGTGGTTGATGGCAAACAAAAAAATAGAAAACTGGACGCTGTGGATTGCTGGTAATATTGTATCCATACCTTTGTATTTTGTAAAGGGATATGGTTTTACAGGAATTCAATACAGCATATTTTTAATTTTAGCAATATTTGGTTATATCGCATGGAAGAAAAACTTAGACAACAAGAAGCAAACATTATAAAGGTCGTTTTATTCGGCCCAGAATCTACAGGTAAAACAACCCTCTCTCGCCAATTGGCAGTGCATTACAATACGGTTTGGGCGCCTGAATTTGCACGTGAGTATTTGCAAAAAAAATGGAATAATGAACGTAGTACTTGTACCAATTCTGATTTAATTAAGATTGCAATTGGGCAAATGGAGATTGAAAATAGATTGTCTAAAAAAGCCGATCGTATTTTGATTTGCGATACTGATTTATTAGAAACAAAAGTATATTCCGAAAGTTATTATGGTGGGTTTGTAGATTCCAAATTGAATAAACACGCAATTGAAAATACCTATGATTTATATTTTTTAACCTATATCGATACTCCCTGGGAAGCTGATGACTTAAGGGATAAACCCGATGAGCGACAAGAAATGTTTGATACTTTTGAAAATGCTTTAAAAAAATACAAACGACCATATATCACTTTAAAAGGTGGCAAAATAACCCGTTTAAAAACAGCAGTTGAAGCGATTGACAAATTGCTATCTGATCGTAAAAACTTAGATCGATTCTCAGAATCTTTATCTTAAAAAATATTATTTCAACGTCACTTCGAGTGAATTTTATGATTGAAATGAATAAAATTTGTATCGAGAAGATTTAACCAATTGTAAAAGTAACAATCAAAATTTTGAACACAGAAAACATTCTAAAAGAACTAAATTTTAAAGCTACAAGAAGTAGTGGTGCGGGTGGACAACATGTAAATAAAGTGTCATCAAAAATTGTGTTATTTTTTAATATTGACAACTCTGAATCTTTGACTGACGATGAAAAAGAACTCCTTCTAAAAAATCTCAAAACAAAACTCACCAAAGAGAATATTTTGATCCTAAATTGTGATGAAAGTAGAAGTCAGCATAAAAACAAGGAAATCGCAATTGCCCGTTTTCTAAAAATTATTACTGAAGGATTGAAAGTTCAAAAACCTAGAAAAGCAACTAGGATTCCAAGATCAGTTATTAGAAAACGATTGGAGTCAAAGAAAAAGCTAGCCTTTAAAAAAGCAAATCGTAAAAAACCTGATTTGGATTGATATGAAAAATATTGTATTTCTTCTTAGTGTGTTTTTATTTTTTTCTTGCAAAAAAAACCCTCTCGAAATTATTAAAACTGATGACTATGATTTAATTATTCCTAATAATCCTAAAGCAGTTTTGATTTTATTTCCAGGAATGGGAGGCGATGCTAAAAACATCAAAAAACAATCTAAAATCCCTCAAGAAGCTATTGACAATAATATTGCAGTGTTTCTTCTAAATCACTTTAATTACCATCTATTCTTATATGAACAAGAGAAAAGTCAGCTTCAAAAAATTATACTTAACACTCTTAAAGAACAACATTTAGAAAATAAAAATATCTTTTTAGGTGGTTTTTCTTCTGGAGGAAATGTTGCTTTGCTTATTGCTGACCAAGTAAATTCTAAAGGGATTTTTATTATTGACTCACCTGTAGATTTAGCAAACCTCTATTTTACTTCAGAAAAGAAAGTCCAAAATAATACGGATGAAGAACTTATTTCTGAACCTAAATATCTAATCCGTCACTTAACCAAAACTATAGGAAATCCAACCGAAGATATAAGTTCTTATGAAAATTATTCGCCGTATACCTCAATGACTAATTTCACTTACAACCTTCAATTTTCACAAGATATTGCTATTCGATTATACACAGAACCTGCATTAGAATTCTACAAACAACGATTTAACAAAATTAAATTTGAAGATTTAAACGCCTCTTCAATCAAGAAAATGTACCAATCTCTTCAAAAATTAGGTTATAAAAATATTGAGTACATCGAAACAAAAAGCAAAGGTTTTAGAGCAAATGGAAATCGCTCTCCACACTCTTGGTCAATTGTTGATGAAAAAGAAATAGTTCATTGGATTTTGAAAAACAATTAATCTAATGTCATCTCTAAATAAGAATTTACGATTGACAAAAATTAGAAGAATGAGGTTTTTCCTATCGTCTAAATGACAAAACCAATTATTCCTTATTAATTATTCACTCTTCATTAAAAACTATCGATTCGTTTCTGTCATTAAATCAGCAACAACAATAATATAATTAGCAATTTCTGCTTTTTCTTCTTTGGTCATTTCATCCCATTCTGATTGCATTACCGTAGTAATTGATTTGATATTCAATCCCGGTTGAATCTTATTCACCCACCAAATAATTCCTTGGTTATTATTAGAATGGTATGAGCCATTAAAGTGAAAATACAAATCACCTTCATTGAAATTCTCTAAAGAAAAATGTGCCATGGTTGCATCTTTCGCAGCCTGTGCAGTTTGAATGTTTAACATATTTGGCGGTATATGACCTCCCATCATATCTCCCATTTCTGCATATGCTTTTACTGTTGGGTCAAAATATTTCTCTAAATCTGGACCGATCAACGCCAAGGCTTCTGGGCTTAATTCTTTTAAAGCATCCATCCCTTTTTTGTTAATCATTGCTGCATATCTACGCGGAATATTAGAAGCTATAAATCGTAAATTATTCTCTTTTGCAAACTCAACTAATGGTTTGTAATCTGTTTGATAATTCCCCCACATTTGTGTCATTTCTGGGAGCATTTTTTTCTCTGCATACAAATCAGTAAGGTATTCATTCATTACCAATTGATTGCCACTTTCAAACATTTCGGCACCAAAAAATAGTTTATCACCCTTCAATTCAAAGAAGCTCATCGCCATTTCAATTTGCATCCAATGCGAAATCGGGTTGGTATGATACTCTCCAAAAAACACCATATCGCTATCGGCTAGGTCTTTTATCATTTTTTTATACTTAACCTTTTTCCCTTTGTTATTATATAATTGTGATGCTACTTTATCCTGAGCGTTACTCACTTGTATAAAAGACGCGATTGCTAAAATTGTTAGAATTATTTTTTTCATTGATTGATGTTTTTGTTTTCCTTCCGGATGTGAAAATATAATTTAATTTGGATACCCGTTTTCACGGAAATGCCCAACAAGAGTAAGTCTTATCTTCTCCTATTTCGATTTCTATTCCTGTTTTTATTTTGGCCTCCAGAATTTTGATTGGAGTTGTTTTGTTGTGGTTTCTTCTTTTTATTTCGATTACCACCACCACCTTGTTTTGGTTTGTTTTCTGATGGTTTACCTGTTGGTTCAAATCCTTCAATAATTTCTGAGGATAATTTCTCACCTAACAACTTTTCAATATCTCTTAAATATTCTTTTTCATCAACATCAACTAAAGAAATCGCTTCACCACTTGCTCCTGCCCTACCAGTACGTCCAATTCTATGCACATAATCTTCAGGAATATTTGGCAATTCAAAATTGATAACATGTGGCAATAATGGAATATCCAACCCACGAGCAGCAATATCTGTCGCTACCAAAACTCGAATTTTATTTCCCTTAAATCCAGCCAAAGCTTTTGTTCTTGCCCCTTGACTTTTATTTCCATGAATCGCTGCAGATGAGATTCCTGCCTTTACCAGTTTCTCGCTCAATTTATTTGCGCGATGTTTTGTCCTCGTAAAAATAAGTACTTGTTTCCAATTTCCATCAGCAATTAATTTGATAGTCACTTCAACTTTATCTCCTTTATCAACACGATATGTTTTTTGATTTACTTTTTCGGCAGTTGTATTCTCTGGCTCAGCCTCAATCAAAACAGGTCGATTTAAAATACCTTCGGCTAGTTTTTTAATATCTTTTGAAAAGGTTGCCGAGAATAATAAATTCTGACGTTGCTTAGGCATCAAAGAAATTACTCTTTTAATATCTCTCAAAAAACCCATATCTAACATTCGGTCAGCTTCATCTAACACCAAAATCTCAACACGCCCTAAAGACAATGCACCTTGATTTTCTAAATCCAACAACCTCCCAGGAGTTGCTACTAACACATCAATTCCGCTTCGGATGGTTCTTATTTGTGGTTTTGCATTTACACCTCCAAAAATCACAGTAGATTTAATATCCAAAAACTGGCTATAATCTCTAACATTTTCATGAACTTGTGCTGCCAATTCACGCGTTGGCGTTAAGATTAACGCTCTAATTGGGCGATGTCGCTGCTTTCTTGTAGCGTCTAAAGTTTGTAATAATGGCAGGGTAAAACCTGCTGTTTTCCCGGTTCCAGTTTGGGCAGATGCCAATACATCTTTTCCTTCTAATATTATCGGAATTGTTTTTTCTTGAATTGGTGATGGGGTGTGATACCCTTGTTTATCGACTGCTTTTAACAGTTCTGGTATTAATCCTAAGGATTTAAATGACATAAATATATTTTTGTAGGATGCAAAGATAGTGGTAATAAAATTAGAAGTGAGAAATACAAAGTTAGAAGTTTCTTAAATTACAATTTAGAATTTATCTTTTACTTTTTGGAATTTGGAATTTGGAATTTGTCACTTGGCATCTTAAATATTTATTTTATTTTTGCGCAATGATTAAAAAAGGAATCTTCATTCTTTTCTGCATATTTTTTACAGAAATAATTTTTGCGCAAGTAGCAAGTCCTACTTCTTTCAAAAACGGAATTAACAATCCGAGTACAGTAACTTTGCATCCTTTCGGAATTTTCAGCTCTCGTATTAATCAAAATTTTAAAATTAGACCTACTAAAAAAATGGATCTTAATTTTAGCATCGCGAGTGCCAACACTTTTTTACCTTTTGTTGAAGCTTATTATCCTGAAGACCCTGTGGTGAGGGAAACTTTGAGTCAAGTAGTCTGGTATGATAGACGCTTTACATTTATCGATCAAGAAACAACACCTGCTGCCTATACTAATATTGTTATTGATGCTGTTGTAAAAGAATTTAGGGTTGATTTTAATTTACAATTGGCCAAAGAGCACGAACTAAAAGTGTCACTTCGCTCCTATTTAATTACCAAAGGAAAAACACCTTCTTCATTATTAACAAGTGATGATTTCTTAGAATGGTTCCACTCCAATATAGCTGGTGGAGAAGATCCTTTTGGCAGAAAATTTTATGGATTAAATCAAGTTGATTATAAATATACTGATAGAAATGGTGAAGTGCTAGAATTGAATTCTGGCGACTTTTTTGTTGGCGGAATTGAGCTCAACTATTTCTATTACCCCGAATTTCTTGTCAATCAAAAAAGAAACTTTTTTGTAAATTTCGGAAGTCATATAGGGATAAATACCTCTAAATATAATCCCTCTATGGATTTTGGGTTTTCGGGAAATGTAATTAAAACGCTTACATTAAAAAATGACAACCAATTTAATTTTGCTCTAGGTCTGAGTATTCTGAGAAAAAATATTATCGATTTTGATACCGTCGTTGAACTTGGAAATAATAAATATTTAGGAAGTTTAGAGGCCGAAGTTGAATATACATCGTACACAAAAAAGAAGAATTACCACTCTTTCGGCATCTTATATCAGCTCCAAACGAGCTATAATAAAAAGGAAGAAGCAGATTATTACAAGCTTCTTGGCCAATGGAGCGAAATCAATGCGGGGTGGCATAATGGAGTTACAACGCTACATCAATATTTATCAAACTGGACATTCGTGTATGGGTATGCAACTCCTAAATTCAAAATTTACGGTTACATAAAAGAAGATTTAGATGTAAACAATGCTCCTGATTTACAAACATCAATTGGTGTTCAATTTCCGATTGGAAATTAACAAAGTTGTGTATTTTTGTAGCAGATGTTTAGAACCAAACAAACCTTTACGATTAAGAATATCGCCGAGTTTAAATCCAATTTATTGGTTTGGGCACAACAATTTGACAAAGCCATTTGGTTAGACTCTAACAACCCAAATGAAAATAATAGCAGTTATAATTTATCTGATTATGATGCTGTATTGGCTGTAGATGCACTCACTGATTTAAAATGTGATTCAGAACAATCTTTTCAAAAACTAAAAAAATATCAAGAAAATTTAGAAGATTACATCTTTGGATATTTAAGTTATGATTTAAAAAATGATGTCGAGAATTTGACTTCAAATAATCTTGATGGGTTGTATTTTCCTGACCTATATTTCTTTCAGCCTAAAAAATTATTCTTTATAAAAGAGAATTTTGTCACCGTAAAATACATGGCTGAATTTTCTGATGAAATTGAATTTGACATTGCTGAGATTAAATCCTTCAATATTAAAAAGGAACCCTCAAAAGAAAATGAAATCAAAATAAAACTGAGAATTCACAAAGATGAATATCACAATAAGTTAGAAACAATTTTAAATCATATTTCTAGAGGTGATATTTATGAAGTCAGTTTTTGTCAGGAGTTTTATGCAGAAAATTCTAGGATTAACCCTGTAAAAGTTTATCAAAATCTGAATGAAATTTCAAGTTCTCCTTTTGCAACTTTTTTAAAGTTAGACAACAAATTTTTATTATCAGCATCTCCAGAGCGATTTTTAAAACGAAGTAAAAACACCATCATATCACAGCCTATAAAAGGAACTATTAAGCGAGGAAAATCAAAATTAGAAGATGAAAAGCTAAAAAATCAACTTGAAAATGATCTAAAAGAACGCGCCGAAAATATTATGATTGTCGATTTGGTTAGAAACGATTTATCGCGAACCGCTATTAAAGGAAGCGTGAAAGTTGCAGAATTGTGTAAAGTTTATTCTTTTAAGCAAGTACACCAATTAATTTCGACCGTTGTTTCGGAAGTAAAACCCGAAACAAATTCGGTTGATATCATTAAAAGTTTGTTTCCGATGGGTTCTATGACAGGAGCTCCTAAAATTGCTGCAATGAAAATTATTGAGGATTTAGAAGAAACAAAGCGTGGTCTTTTTTCAGGTGCAGTGGGCTATATTTCACCAACAGGTGATTTTGATTTTAATGTTATCATTCGTAGTATTTTATACAATGCCTCCAATAAATATGTATCATATTCGGTGGGTGGTGCCATCACCTCAAAATCGAATATCGAAAAAGAATACGAAGAGTGTTTGCTAAAAGCAAAAGCAATGCGTCAGGTTTTATTACAACCTAATTAGTATCTTTACCGCTATATTCTTATACAATACAATTGCTTTCAATATGAAAAAACTGCTTGCGATAACATTTTTACTTATTTCTAACCTTGGTTTTGGTCAATTAAAAGCAGTAATAGTTGACAGTGAAACCAAAGGAAAAATACCTTACGTAAATATTTGGGTAGAGAATGAAGATATTGGAACTACCTCGGATGAAAAGGGAGCGTTTGAATTAAAAATTGATAGTTCTAAAATTATTCTTTTTTCTGCAATTGGATTTGAAACAAAAAGAATTAATTCTGATTCAATCAAAAATATGCTTGAATTAAAACCAATTGTAACTGAATTAGATGAAGTAATTATTAAATCTAAAAAGTTAACTCAAGAATTAATAATTGGGAAATTTAAAAAATCTAAAATCAATAGTTCTCTTAGTAGTAGGACAAAACATTGGTCTTTTGCTCGATTTTTTGATTATAATAAGGACTATGACAAAACACCTTTTTTGAAAAAAATTAATATTTTAACAAATAGCGATGTTAAAGATTCAAAATTCATTGTTAGACTCTATAGTGTAAATGAAAATGGAGTCCCTGGAAGTTATATCTATGACAAAAACATTATAGGAATAGCAAAAAAAGGAAAAAAAATAACTGAAATTGATGTTTCAAAATTAAATATTGAATTTCCTGAAAACGGCTTTTTTATTGCAATCGAATGGTTAATAATAGAAAATAATAAATACGAATTCAAATACACAATCGAAGGTTCTAGAAAAAAATTTGAAGGAATATCTTACGAGCCAGCAATCGGAACTATTCCTGCTGAAACAGCTGAAAATAGCTGGGTTTTTAGCCAAGGAAAATGGAGAGAAATTTGGAAAAATAGTGAGTTCCATTTGAAAAGATATAAAGATAAATACAACTTATTAGCAATTGAATTAACATTAACAAATTAAAATACTGTGGGCAACAGCATATGAAATTAATTACTAGTTTTAGCATACTTACGAAAGCCTTCACAGACTTTCTATCTCTAATTTATGTGCTAATTTTAGTGCTTAAACCACTCAACTAATGTTAGCTAAATTTCAACAACATATCAATCTTAAATTTCCTTTTTTAAAGGATTCCAAATTGCTTATTGCAATTTCTGGAGGAATCGATTCTGTCGTTTTAACACAACTTTTACATCAATTAAATTTTGACATTTCATTAGCACATTGCAATTTTCAATTAAGAGGAAATGAGAGTGATTTTGATGAAGAATTCGTCAAAAAACTTGCAACAGATTTAAACATTAGCTGCCACACTACTTCTTTTGACACAAATGAAATATCTAAAGAAAAAAAGATTTCAACCCAAATGGCAGCACGAGATTTACGTTATAACTGGTTTAACAAATTATTAGATAAAAACAAGTATGAATATGTTTTAACTGCGCATCAAAAAGATGATGTGTTAGAAACTTTCTTAATCAATTTTACAAGAGGAACGGGACTTGACGGACTGACAGGAATCCCAGAAATCAACAAAAACATTGTTCGCCCTTTATTAGCTTTCACTAGATCTGACATCGAAAAATTTGCCAAAGAACATAGTGTTTCTTGGAGAGAAGATAAAAGCAATGCTTCTACAAAATATCTACGAAATAAGATTCGCCATGATGTAATTCCGACACTTAAAGAAATAAATCCGAGCTTAATAGATTCTTTCAACAACACTTTAGAAAATCTAAAAGGGAGTCAAGCTATAGTAAAAGATACTATTGAAAATATCAAAAAGAAAGCGACCGTATTTGAAGATAATATTTTAAAAATTGACATTGAAAAAATAAAATCACTCTCTAACCCAAAAGCCTATTTGTTTGAGTTATTAAAAGGATATCACTTTACAGAATGGAATGATGTTATTGGTTTATTAGATGCGCAAAGTGGCAAACAGGTTTTTTCAAAATCACATAGATTGATAAAAGATCGGGAGCATCTATTGCTTACTAAAATTGATGATAAAGATTCAACCCAATCATATACTATTCATAATTTTAATACAGATTTCACTTCGAATGATTTTACATTAACATTTCAAATAGAGGGTAATTATGATCAGCAATCATCAAACAAGAACTCAGTTAGTTTAGATTTTGACCAACTATCACTCCCGCTGATAATTAGAAAATGGCAACATGGAGATTTCTTTTATCCAACCGGTATGAAAGGAAAAAAGAAATTAAGCGATTTTTTTAAGGATGAAAAAATGTCCATCCTAGAAAAAGAAAAAACATGGATTTTAACTACTTCAGAAAATGAAATTATTTGGGTGGTTGGTGAACGAATGGACAATCGGTTTAGAGTGACGTCTAACACAAAAGAGAAAGTTCAAATTAATTCTACAATAATTAAATGAGACCCTGAAACAAGTTCAGGGTGACGTGTGTCAATCGTCATCATCTAAAAAGAAAATATCATCAACACGTTTTTCAAAAGTACGGGCAATTTTTAAAGCCAATACTGTTGATGGCACGTATTTATTCAACTCCATTGCATTTATTGTTTGCCTACTCACTCCAATTATTTCTGCTAATTTTGCTTGAGTTATATTCTTTATGGCGCGCTCTACTCTAATATTATTCTTCATAATTCAAACTTTTTTTCGTTATGTATAGCACATAGTGAAATCTTATTATAAAGAAGAAAAGAATAGTAAACATATTATAAATCATCACATTAAAAAATGCCATATCATATACAAAAATTACTGCTAAAATCAATATGCCGTAATTTACATAAGTTGCCCAAATTAAAGATTCAGTTCTAATCTTAGAAATATATTCGTCTTCATCTTTGGCTTTGCTAAAGGCCACTATCAAGCCTCCAACAATTAAAAGTATCGAAGCCAATTCATCAGTTATATTATTGTCAGACCACTCCATACTTTTATTTTCTGACAAAAAACTAGCACTATCACCAATCAACGGAAAAACTTTCATTTCTAAACTTGGTGTTTCAAATTCATTTGAAAACAAAATCACCCCTAAGATTAATCCTGTAGCAAATAATACCTATCCAATTTTTTTAAATTTATGTGCAAATAAATAACGAGTTTTCATGTGCCAAATTTTATATTATTTTTCAAATGTAAAGTATTTCTTACATTTAGACACTTTATTTTTACATTAATTTTTCAAAATTACATTTACATCTAAAAACAAAATGCGAAATAGTCAGTATTAAAGCTTCAAAATTTGATATTATCAAATATCTAATCATTCTACTAAATCTTCCTCAAATCTGAATATAACTTGTAAACAAATCAAACTTCCTTGCGTAAATTTGTAACTTAATTCAACATCTTACCATGGCAACAAAGACAAAATTAAAACGGTTTAACGATAGTGTTTTAGCTAAATATCAAATCTACAACAGCATATTTACATCACTTCCTTTTGACAACATCAACAATACCGGAGTTTTAATTCCGCTATTACATGAAACTTGTGAAAAAGGATTTCAGAACAAAAAAAATCCTACGGAGATTATAGATTATTTCTTTAAAAAATACAATGATGACCCAAGTGAAGAAGAAAAAATTAAAATGATTTTTCGCTTTATTCAATACATCGAAAGACAAATTGTTTTGTTTGACGCCATTGAGGATGCGGCTTTCCCTGAGGTGAATAACATGAATGGTCTTGGTACTTTAAGAAATATTAAAGAGGTTGCAAAGTCATCTCATAAAAGAGAAGAATTAGTAAAATATTTGAACGAGTTTAAAGTGAGAATTGTATTGACTGCCCATCCAACTCAATTTTATCCTGGTACGGTTTTGGGAATTATTACCGACCTAACAAAGGCCATTGAAGAGAGTGATTTATCAACAATTAAAAAGCTTTTAGCACAGTTAGGGAAAACGCAATTTTACAAACAAAACAAGCCAACTCCTTTTGACGAAGCTGTCAATTTAATTTGGTATTTAGAGAATGTATTCTATCATTCCTTCGGAAAGATAAGCAACTATATCCAAAATAATATTGGTGCAGGAAGACCTATAAATAATGAAGTTCTCAACATCGGATTTTGGCCAGGAGGTGATAGAGACGGAAATCCGTTTGTAACAACTGAAATCACTTTACATGTTGCAAAACGTTTAAGACACACGGTTTTAATCAACTATTTTAGAGACCTTAGAAAATTAAAACGTCGTTTAACTTTCGAATTAGTTAAAGAACCTATCACTGCTTTAGAGCAGAAAGTTTATAAAGAAATTACGTTCCCTAGCGCAAAAAGACCTCCTTTTAAATTGAAGTCTTTTAAGGAAGAATTATTAAGAATTAGAATGATTTTAATTTCTGAATACAACTCACTATATCTAGAAGAGTTGGACGATTTAATTAACAAAGTAAACTTATTTGGATTGCACTTTGCAACTTTGGATATTAGACAAGACAGTCGTGTACATCATTCCGCATTTACCGAATTGGTGAAAGAATTACAAGATGATGGTGATACAATTTTCCCTAAAAACTATGAAACATTATCAGAAGAAGAACAGGTAGAATTCCTATCAACCGTAAAAGGAAAAATAAAACCCGAAGGTTATAAAAACGAAATGTTAGATAAAACAATTGGGTCGATTTACGCGTTAAAAACCATTCAGAAAAAGAATGGAGAATTGGGTTGTAATAGATACATTATTAGCAACAATCAAACTGCGCTGAATGTAATGGAAACTTTTGCAATGTTGAATCTTTCTGGATTCGGAAGCAAATTACCTGTGGACGTTATTCCGCTTTTTGAAACGATTGAAGATTTAGAAGTTGCCGATAAAGTGATGGAACAATTGTATCAAAACAAAGCATATAGCAAGCATTTAAAAAATAGAAATTATAAACAAACCATCATGTTAGGTTTCTCTGACGGAACAAAAGATGGTGGATATTTAATGGCAAACTGGGGAATTTATAAGGCCAAAGAAAACTTGACAGCGATGTCTAGAAAATACGGAATCAAAGTGATTTTCTTTGATGGTCGGGGCGGACCACCTGCTCGTGGCGGTGGTAAAACACATCAATTTTACGCATCCTTTGGCCCCTCAATAGAGAATAAGGAAATTCAATTAACTGTGCAAGGGCAAACCATAAGCTCAAACTTCGGAACCTTAGATTCTTCGCAATACAATTTAGAGCAATTACTAAGTGCAGGAATCACTAATGAGTTGTTTAGTGGCACAAAAAATTGCTTATCAAAAGAGCAAAAAGAATTGATGAACAACATGGCACAAACCAGTTACGATGCTTATGTTGATTTTAAAAATCATCCGAAATTCTTACCGTATTTAGAGCAAATGAGTACCTTAAAATATTATGCAAAAACTAATATCGGAAGTCGCCCTTCAAAAAGAGCAGGTTCTGAAAAACTAATTTTTGCAGATTTAAGGGCGATTCCGTTTGTGGGTTCTTGGAGTCAATTAAAACAAAATGTTCCAGGGTTTTATGGAGTAGGTACTGCTATTAAAAAATATGAAGACTCCGGTGAATTACAAAAAATCAAAGACCTCTACCTTAATTCTGATTTCTTTAAAACTTTATTAGAAAATAGTATGATGTCATTGTCGAAATCCTTTTTTGAGCTGACATTTTATATGGCAGATGACAAAGAGTTTGGAGATTTTTGGAAATTGATTTACAAAGAATATGAACTAACAAAACGACTGATTTTAGAAGTTGCAGGACATACACAATTGATGCAATCGAGTCCAGAAGGGAAAGCATCTATTGATATTCGCGAAAATATTGTGTTGCCTTTACTTACGATTCAACAATACGCATTGCGTAAAATTCAGGAGTTAAAAAAACAATCAAAAGTTGATTTGGAGCAATTAGAAACCTATGAAAAAATTGTGACAAGATCATTGTTTGGAAATATTAATGCTAGTAGGAATTCTGCTTAATTTTCTAACCACAAAGAGCGCGAAGGTCTCGCTAAGAACGCACTATATTTTTGTACCTAAGTTGAATATAACTTTAAAAAGAGGATTGATTTAATTATCAATCCTCTTTTTGATTTACAAAAAAATTACGTCATTATTTAATAAATAAAATCAGTACATTTATACTGAAAAATAATATCCATTTCACATGAAAAAAATTCTAATCAAAATTTCCAAATTTTTTCTAGTAATCATTATCGCCCTAGTTATTGTAGGCTATTTTTTTATCAATAGTTTAAAACCTACTTATGAAGGTTCTGAAGAATTAAATGGACTTACTGCTCAAACCACTGTTAAGTTTGACGACTATGGCGTACCTCATATTTATGCCGAAAACGAAGAAGATGCTATGCGTTCTTTAGGGTATGTACATGCACAAGACAGGTTATGGCAAATGGAAATTTTAAGAAGAATTGCTCCTGGTAGGTTGTCAGAAATGTTTGGTGAAAAAACTGTAAAAAATGATAAATTCTTTGCAGGATTGGGCATCGAAGCCTATTCTAAAAAAACGGTTGAGAACACAGATATAAATGACAAATTTTATAAAATGTCGATGGCCTATTTGGATGGTATCAATCAATTTATTGAAGAAGGGGCTACTCCAATTGAGTTTTATATTTTAGGATTGGAAAAGAAAAAATTCGACTTAGTTGACACCTATAATATTTTTGGATATATGGCTTTTAGTTTTGCTATGGCACATAAAACGGATCCTGTTTTGAGTATGATTCAATCTAAATTAGGGGATGACTATTTGAATGAATTAGGAATCGAGATTCCAACAAACACTACACATATTAAAAACTTCAATCAAAATACTGCAGAAATTTCTGTGGCTATCAATCAGGTTTTAAAACAATCTCCATTCTCTGGTTTTATTGGCTCAAATAGCTGGATAGTTGCTCCAGAGAAAAGTAGTACTGATAAGGTGTTGTTTTCAAATGATCCGCACATGGGTTTTTCATCACCAGGTGTTTGGTATGAAGCACATATTAAAACTCCAAATTTTGAAAGTTATGGTTATTATTTAGGGGGTGTTCCGTTCCCGTTACTTTCACACAATCACGATTATGCTTATGGACTAACAATGTTCGAGAATGATGATATTTCTTTTTATCAAGAAACGAATGTAGAAAATGATGATTCAAAGTATTTGTTCAAAGGGGAGGAAAAGTCGTATGAGATTGCAGAAAAAATAATAAAAGTTAAAGATGCTGAAGATGTTAGCTTATCCATAAAATCATCCATCCACGGACCTATTATGAATGGATTGATTAAAACTATTGATACTGAAAATCCGATTGCAATGAATTGGATTTACACAAAAAAACCAAACCAATTATTGAAGGCATTGTACAATATGTCTAGAGCTGATGGTATTGATGATTTTAAAAAATATGCATCGTTAATTCATGCTCCCGGGCTAAACATTATGTACGGAGATGCCAAAGGAAATATTGGCTGGTGGGCAGTTGGTCAGCTTTATAAACTCCCGGAAGGAACTAATTCTAAACTGATTTTAGATGGTGCAAGTGGTGAACATGAAATTAAAGAATATTTAGATTTCTCTGAAAATCCACAAGCGATAAATCCACCTTGGCATTATGTATATTCTGCCAATAACCAACCAGATTCTATTGCAGACATGTTATACCCAGGATATTATTTACCTGAAGATAGAGCTCGAAGAATAGTTGAATTATTAGAGCCAAAAGATGATTGGTCTAAAGCAGATTTTAAAGAAATGCTGTTGGATACAAAATCATCAGTTGCTGAAGAGTTGATTGAAATTATTGCTAAAAATGTTGAAGGAAGTTTAGCCTCTGACACCGAAAAAGCAGCCCTAATTTTACTAAAGCAATGGGATGGTGATTATAATAAAGAAAGCGTTGCCGCTACCATTTATTTAAAATACACCTATCAATTTTTCAATAATACCTTTAGAGATGAAATTGGAGAAGCTGTTTTTAAAGACTTTATGAACACCCATATTATGGAGCGTATGTTGGCTGAACAACATCATAAAGAGGAGTCCATTTGGTGGGATGATATTTCTACAACAGCCAAAGAGGATAAAAAAACAATTCTAATAAAATCATTTTCAGAAGCAATTCTTGCTTTAGAAAATCAATTAGGATCTGACTTAAATTCATGGACATGGAACAGAGTGCATACACTTAAACATCCTCATCCGTTAGGAACAGTAGCGATATTAGACAAGCTTTTTAAATTTAATGTTGGTCCATTTGAAGTTGATGGCAGTAAAGAAGTAATTAATAATCTACAATTTGATATTGATGAAAGCGGATTGTATAAAACTGCTGCGGGACCATCAACACGTAGAATTGTTGATTTTTCAGATGTTGAAAACAGCGTGAGTATTTTACCAACTGGAAATTCTGGAAATCCGTTTAGCTCTCATTATAGAGATCAAGCAGAAATGTATGTAAATGGAGAATATCGAAAAATGAAAATGAATGCCGAAGAAATTGAAAAGGTGTCTACAAAGTTGATTTTTACTCCGAAGTAAACATTATTAATTTTGAATTGTCATTCTCTAAAAATGGATTCCCATTTACACGGAAAAGACAAATCAGAATAATATTAAGAAATTATTTTCTTACCGTCTTTGCGAATCACTTGACAAGAGTGATGTGGCAAACTGCATTTTGTTTTTGAAATTCTCAATAAAATGGATTCCCGTTTACACGGGAAAGACAATCAAACCTAATTTGTCAAATCTCTAAATAGGGACTCTAAGCTTTCACCTTTTAACTCGCTTAATTGTTTGTCTGCAACGAGCACACCTTTGTTGATGATAATGACTCTATCACAAATAGCCTCTACCTCTTGTAAAACATGCGTAGAAAATAATACAGTTTTATCAGTACCAATTTCTTTAATCAAATTTCTAATTTCTACCAATTGATTTGGGTCTAAACCTGTAGTAGGTTCATCTAAAATCAGCACATCAGGATTGTGTAACATCGCTGCTGCCAAACCCACACGCTGACGATATCCTTTAGACAATTGCTTTATTTTTTTGTGAGATTCGGGAGTCAAACCAACTTTTTTAATGATAATACTTACCGATTCTTTTGAAACCTGATGCACTTCTGCACAAAAATTCAGATACTCTTTTACAAACATTTCTAAATACAAAGGATTGTGTTCTGGTAAATACCCTATGTGTTTTTGAGCCTCCAAGCTGTTTTCTGCAACATTAATGTCATTCACAAAAACTTCACCTTCGGTTGCTTTTAAAAATCCATTGATGATTTTCATAGTGGTAGATTTCCCAGCACCATTAGGGCCTAAAAACCCAACGATTTCTCCTTTTTCTATTGAAAAACTAATGGAATCAACTGCTTTCTGGGTTCCATAGTTTTTAGAAATGTTTTTAACTGTGATAGACATAAGTGCAAATATAATTGTTCTTTAAAGATAACGAACAAAATATTTTATTGGTATTAACTTAAACTTTCATCTTAAAAATTTAATTATAGTTATTCCTATTTTTTTACAGACCTTTGTAACATATAAATAATTGAGTCGTTGAATAAGTAGAATCATGTTTTTTAAAATACTTTAAACAATAAAAAAATAAAATTATGAGTTGTTTACGAGTATTAGCCGCCATCCTTTTTCCACCTTTAGCAGTCTTTGACAGAGGGTGCGGTTCTATTATTATTGTATTTTTACTTACACTCGCTGGTTGGGTGCCAGGAGTTATTGCCGCCTTGGTTATTCTGAACAAACAAGAATAAAGAATGCAACAAATCCTCTTAAAAGATTTAGGTTTTAAAGCCTATAAAGAAACTTGGGAATATCAAACTGAATTGCTAGATACCGCTGTAAAAACAAAGTTTGATAATCGTCAAAAAAACATTGAGAATCCTCCGAAGCATCACTTCTTATTTGTAGAGCATCCACATGTTTATACCTTAGGAAAAAGTGGTGATATCAGTAATTTATTGCTAAATGAAAAACAATTAGAAGAAAAAGGGATTACCTTTTTTAAGATAAATCGTGGGGGTGATATTACCTATCATGGCCCTGGGCAAATTGTAGGATACCCTATTTTAGATTTAGAATATTTCTTTACTGATATTCATAAGTATTTGCGTTTTTTAGAGGAAGTAATGATTATGACACTTGCCGAATACGGAATTGTTGGAACTCGTAGTGAAGGAGAAACTGGTGTTTGGTTAGATGTTGGAACTCCGTTTGCACGTAAAATTTGTGCCTTGGGTGTACGAGCTTCGCGTTGGATTACCATGCATGGTTTTGCGCTGAATGTAAATACTAACTTAGGATATTTTGACCATATCATACCCTGTGGGATCAAAGGAAAAGCTGTTACTTCTATGCAAGTTGAATTGGAAAAAGAGATTCCGGTTGAAGAGGTAAAAGAGAAAATTAAAAAGCACTTTTGCAAGTTGTTTGAGGCTGAGTTTATCTAATCGTAAAGTACCTTTTAATAAAATATATTTAACTAAGACTACCGTTTAAACCTTCGCTCTGGTTATTTGACTTTCTCCTAAAAAAATACGTACTTCGCTTATCAGACGATAAAACCAATTGAAACTGAATTTATCTTAACGATACCCTCAAGCGGAAAACCAGCTGCACATTTTACACATTTGGTTTTTCCCAACGCAAAAATCCATTCTTAAAAACCAAAAGAGTAAAATTTTCCAACCCATATTGAAAGTTGTTATTTTAGTATTTGCTTAAATAAGATAATTACACTAACTTTGTTGTATGGAAAATAATAGTTGTATAAGAATTGAAGCCGATATTGAACAAATATCTAACTGCAAACAAACAATAACGGAATTAGAAAACTCATTTGATAAACTTTCTAATGCT
>JASFYP010000083.1:0-10532 GCA_045047075.1 Flavobacteriaceae bacterium | reverse complement strand
AGGCGAAACAGCTTATGTTGTAGATATTGATGGAAGAACATTATATACATTCTCTAATGATACAAACAATACTAATAATTTTACAAATTCAGATTTTTCAAACAATGCAGTTTGGCCGATTGCTGAGATTGCCTTAGATAAAATTCCAAGTAATTTAGATGCAAATGACTTTAACACCATCGACGTTTTTGGAAGAACACAATTGACTTATAAAGGATGGCCTTTATATTATTTTGGACAAGATGCTGCAAGAGGAGATAATAAAGGAATCAGTTTCCCTGCACCAGGAGTTTGGCCAATTGCAAATATAGATTTGGCACCAGCAATTTAATTTTAGTATCTTAACCCCACTAAAACATTGCGGTCGATTAAGTTGACCGCAGTGTTTTTTAACTATCAAATTAATTTATTATGAAAAAATATCGTTTCACTGCAATAGCAATTTTTGCATTAGTGATAGCAATATCATGTGAAAACAATGCTTTGGAAGAAGAAATTCCTGAAGAATTTGTTTGTACTACTGATGTCTCTTATGAAAATGACATCAACCCATTGCTGACACAAAAATGTGCTCCATGTCATATTGGTGGAGGGCAGTTTCCGGATTTAACAACCTATGAATCGGTAAGTCAAAATGCGAATGCAATTAGAACTCAAACCCAAAGTGGTGCTATGCCAAAAATTGGTACATTAACACAAGATCAAATTGATTTGCTTGCTTGTTGGATAGATAATGGTGCTTTAGATAATTAAAATGAACTGATGTGAAAAACAATAGATTCAAATACATTTTTATATTCTTAGTGCTGCTAGCTACTACTTCGTTTTTTGCTTTAAAGCAAATAAACAAAGAACATGTTAATGTAGAAAAAACGACACCTAATATGATTATTGCTGTTGCTCAAATTTTATCTGATTATCAAAATAATGAAGCTGCCGCAAATACTAAATTTACCGATAAGGTGATTCAGTTAAAAGGTGTGATTTCTGAAATTTCTACACACGATGGTAATGCTACAATTACGCTTAGCCATCCAAATTTTGATACAACGGTTATATGTAGTTTTCAACCAAAAGAAAATCTAAGTGTATTAAAATATAAAAAGGGAGATAAAATTTCATTAAAAGGGATTTGTACGGGTTATTTGTTAGATGTTGTATTAGTTAATTGTGTTATCATAAAATAAAGAGTAAATAAAAAAAATAATATTATTTATTACCATCGTACTCACAGTAAGTAACATGTTTTCTCAAGGAAAATATTTAACCAAAGAGGGAGATGTGTCTTTTTTTTCTCACTCATTGGTAGAGGATATTACAGCAGATAATCATCAGGTATTGAGCATTATTGATACTGAAACAGGAGAAATTGCTATACAGTTATTAATGAAATCTTTTCTGTTTAAAAAAGCATTGATGCAAGAACATTTTAATGAAAATTATGTGGAGTCGCACAAATATCCAAAGGCAAAATTTAAAGGTAAAATACTTAATTACAATGAAGTAATTGAAGGTGTTAATGAAGTTCAAATTGAAGGAGTTTTAACTGTTCACGGAATTGATAAAGAAGTTTCAACTGTTGCTGTATTAGAATTTAGGGACGGTAAAATACTATTATCTGGTGAGTTTATGGTAAATGTTGCAGATTTTAAAATTAAGATTCCATCAGTGGTAATCAACAATATTGCAAAAACAATTAAGGTCAATTTTGAGTTAACACACAAACCTTATAAAAAATAAAAAATGAAAAAAACACTACTAATATTATGTTGCATTGGTTTATCAACAAACCTTTTTTCGCAAGATTTAGAAGATATATTAAACGACGAAACCGAAGAAACTACAGACATCGTAAGAGGTACTTTTAAAGGAACGCGAGTTATGAATGGTCACTCGGTTGAAACCAGAGAAAAAGGAGTCTTAGACTTCATTATTGCTCACCGTTTTGGAAGAATTAATGGTGGTATTGATGAATTTTTTGGACTTGATGATTCTAATATTCGCTTTGGTTTAGAATACTCAATCACCAATGATTTGGTAGTTGCTATTGGGCGTAGTTCATTCGAAAAAACCTATGATGGTTATGTGAAATATGCATTGTTACACCAAACAGAAGGTGTAAAAAAGTTTCCAATCAGTCTAACACTTTTTACAAGTGCTACAGAAAAAACATTAAAAGATTATGACCCAGAAGAAAAACCAACTTTTGAAAATCGATTGACATATACAAGTCAAGTTTTGATTGCAAGGAAGTTTAGTCCAAATTTTTCGCTTCAAATTATGCCAACATACATTCACTTTAATACGGTTCCAAATACAGCTGATCCAAATAATATGTTTGCAATGGGGGTAGGTACACGCGTAAAAGTGAGTAATAGAATATCTTTGAGTGGTGAGTATTATTATAATTTCAATCCAATGGAATCAATTGACTCGACAAATTCATTGGCATTGGGAGTTGGAATAGAAACAGGAGGTCATGTTTTTCAATTGATTTTCACCAACTCACGCTCCATGCTAGAAAAAGGATTTATTGCTGAAACAACTGGCGAATTTTTTAATGGTGATATCCACTTCGGATTTAATATCTCAAGAGCATTCCATATAGGGCATAAAAAAGAAGAAAAATTGTATTAAATAAATAAGTAATATGAAATATATAATTATAATCGTAGCCCTAATTCTAGTAAGTTGTTCAAATACTCCAGAATATCAAGTTGTTTCTGAGGTTCCAGATTTAATAATGCCCAATAATGGGCTAAAATTTAGAGAAATTGAAAACTACCAAAACTATAAAGTTGTTGCCACACATTTTAGAACTGATAAAAATGAATTGCGTTATGTAATGGTTAATGAAGTAGCTTTTAATGCATTTTCTAACAACGAGCCATTGCCAGAAGGAAGTAAAATTGTTAAAATAGGTTGGAAGGTAAAAGAAATGTCTAATTTTTCAGTAGCATTAGAGGCTGATAAAATTCAACGTGTAGAATATATGATAAAAGATGCTACTCGTTTTAAAGACACCCCTGGTAACTGGGGCTATGCTAGATTTGTTAAAGAAGCAAATAAATATAGAAGCTGGGATAAAGGTACTGCGAGCTGCATTGGTTGTCATAATTTGGCTAAAGACAATGGTTTTGTGTTCTCTAAAAAACAAATATTGTTTTAGTACTGTAACGTTTGCCTAGTCATTTAATGAACATATAAATTAAAATTCATCTGATTTCTCAACTAAGTTATCAGATGAATTCTTATTTTAAATATCATTTATCTTTCTTAAAAACAAATCACAAATAATTATAATATGTTAAAGCATTACTAAAATCATTTCTTTAAGGCATAGTTATAGGTATTCAAATTATAGGAAGTTTAATAGTTTTATAACTGAACATGAAAGGGTAAGGGATCATATATGTAAAGTAAAAATCATTAAAACATTATGTTGACAATGTTTTTCTTGGTGTGTTTTATCGATAGATAATAAGTAGTTAATATTTAAGTGGTAAACATATATCGTATTAAGTACAGCGGGTCTAACCTCTAAAAAAACAAATACTTCCACAATATCCGTAACCCTACAAAAGCAATTAATACAGCAGTGATTCTTTTCAATACAAAAGGAGAAATTTTATTAGCACTCAATCTAGACCCAATTTGCCCACCAATAAACACAGTAATTAATAAGACAAGTACTAAATTCCAGTCTAACACAAATTCCGTATCTATTGCAGGTGATAAAAACTGCCCAATTAATCCTGCAATAGAATTAACTAGAATAAAGAAACTTGAAGTTGCAGCAATCTTTTTAGGCTTATCCCAATTGGTTAAATAGAGGAGAGGTGCTAAAAACACACCGCCACCAATACCAACCATTCCAGACACAAAACCAATGAACCCACCAAAAGAAGCATCTTTAATAATTGAGGATTTGTATTCTTTATCTTTAGAAACTTCTGCGATGTATTTTGAGATCCACATAAAAACCGCTGCGGTTACTAAAGTAACCCCCAACAATATAAAAAAGAAAGTCTGACTTATTTTTAGATAACCACCAAAAAACGCCATGGGTATAGAAAACGCTACAAGTGGTAAAACTCGCTTCCAATTATAAAAACCATTTTTAGCAAAAATCAAAGTACCACCACTGACTACAACAATATTACATAACAAAGCTATTGCTCTGATTTGTGTGAAAGCCAATGTTGTTAATGCTAAAATTGCGAGATAACTAGATCCACCACCAAATCCTACTGAAGAGTATAAAATGGCGATCACAAAAATGAACAATACAATTTCCCAGTATTGAACAAGTGTTTCAAAAATTTGTGTGATTTCTAGCATCCGTCAAAAGTAAAAATATTTACCTGTTTTATAATCAGATTCCTAATTTTAAATTTTGTAGCTAAGTTGTATTGTCATATATGTAAAAAGCAGCCTAAAGCATATCTATTTCATAGGATTACCAATGGTTTTTTGTACATTCGGCAACAGTTAACACCTAAACAATTTAACATTTTTAAAATGAGTAATTATCACATCAAGCATTTAGAAGAATATTATAAAGTATATCGCAATTCAGTGAGAGATCCAGAAGTTTTTTGGGAAGAGATTGCTGAAGAGCATTTTAGTTGGAGAAAGCGTTGGGATAAAGTTCTGTCTTGGGATTTTAAGAAGCCTGAAGTAAAATGGTTTGAAGGAGCTAAATTGAATATTACCGAAAATTGTATTGATCGCCATTTAACCACGAAGGGAAATAAAACGGCTATTTTATTTGAACCTAATAATCCTGATGAGGAAGCGCAACATATTACTTATAACAGATTGTATGAGCGAGTAAACCAATTTGCAAACGTGTTGAAAGACAATGGTGTAAAAAAAGGAGATCGTGTGTGTATTTACTTACCGATGATTCCAGAATTGGCAATTTCATTATTGGCATGTGCACGTATTGGCGCTATCCATTCTGTAGTTTTTGCAGGTTTTTCTGCTACGGCATTGTCCACAAGAATTAATGATTCTGATTGTAAAATGGTCATTACTTCTGATGGTTCCTACCGTGGTAAAAAATCAATCGACTTAAAAGGAATTGTTGACGAAGGGCTAGAAGATTGTCCAGGAGTTGAAACTGTGTTGGTTGTTAAAAGAATCAATAGTGAAATCAATATGAAAGAAGGTCGCGATAAGTGGTTGCAACCCTTGTTAGATACTGCGTCAAAAGAATGTGAACCTGAGATTATGGATGCTGAGGATCCGCTCTTTATTTTATATACATCTGGTTCTACAGGGCAACCAAAAGGAATGGTTCATACCACCGCAGGCTATATGGTTTATACAGCTTACACATTTAAAAATGTATTTAATTACCGTCCAAATGATGTGTATTGGTGTACCGCAGATATCGGTTGGATTACAGGTCATAGTTATATTGTGTATGGTCCATTAGCAAACGGAGCAACTACAGTGATGTTTGAAGGTGTGCCAACATATCCAGATTATGGACGATTTTGGGAGGTTGTTTCCAAACATAAAGTGACTCAATTTTATACGGCTCCAACAGCTATTAGAGCTTTGGCAAAAGAAAAATTAGAATTTGTAAATAAGTACGATTTATCATCATTAAAAGTATTGGGATCAGTTGGTGAACCGATTAATGAAGAAGCGTGGCATTGGTATAATGATAATGTAGGGAATGGGAAAAGCCCGATTGTTGATACATGGTGGCAAACAGAAACGGGTGGAATTATGATAACTCCTTTGCCTTACGTAACACCTACAATTCCGACGTATGCAACTTTGCCCTTTATTGGAATTCAACCAGCTTTGATGGATGAAAATGGAGAAGAACTTGCAGGGAATCAAGTTGATGGTCGTTTATGTATAAAATTTCCTTGGCCATCGATAGCAAGAACTATTTGGGGAAACCATCAGAGGTATAAAGAAACGTATTTCTCGGCTTATGAAAATAAATATTTTACAGGTGATGGTGCTTTAAGAGACGCTGTAGGATATTATAGAATTACAGGTAGAGTAGATGATGTGATTATTGTATCTGGACATAACCTTGGAACAGCACCAATTGAAGATGCAATTAATGAACACCCAGCAGTTGCAGAATCTGCAATTGTAGGTTTTCCACACGATATAAAAGGAAATGCTTTGTATGGTTATGTGATTTTGAAAGAGGCAGGAGAATCAAGAGATCAAGACAATGTTAGAAAAGAAATTAATCAAATTATTACTGAGCATATTGGTCCTATTGCAAAATTAGATAAGATTCAATTTACTACAGGATTGCCAAAAACAAGAAGTGGAAAAATCATGCGTCGTATTTTAAGGAAGATTGCGTCGAATGATATTTCGAATCTTGGAGATACATCGACCCTATTAAATCCAGAAGTGGTAGAGGAGATTATTGATAATTCTTTGTAGTTTGTTTTATATTTAGCACCATTTGTTTATTGTGTTAGTAAATTTTTGCAAGTAGTAAAGTGTTTTGATATTTTTGTATCACCTACTTAAACTTACTAAAATGAAAAATATAATACTGAGCTTTGCGCTTCTTTTTTGTTTTGCTTTAAATGCAACAAATGAAAAGCCAAAAGCAACTCTTACAAGTAATGCTGTAATTACAGATGTTGAAAATTCGTTATCCTTTTTTATTCCTCAAGAAAATAAAGAAGTGTATGTTTTTATTGCTGATGAAAACAAAAAAACTTTCCAAAAGATAAAAGTATATCAAAGAGGAAATGGAATTATTTATACTGATAAGTCAGGATTAGCTCCAGGTACGTATTACTACACTTTATCTGTAGATGGTGAGTTATCTGAGTCTCAAAAAGCTGTGATAAAATAAAGATTTATTCTTTCTATACTAAAATGTAAAGCTTCCAATTTTTGGAGGCTTTTTTTTTACTTGAAATTAGAATTTTGTTGATGCGTTTTAATTGCTTTTCTAGAAAGTAGAATTCCGATAAATAAGGAAACAAAGGCGCCAACCCAGACTCCTGGAATAAAATCTAAAAATAAAAAGAAATCATAAGCACCATGAAAAATTGTAGCGACTAAAAACCCAGTTAAATTATAAACCCATTTTTTATTAGAAAATTTTGCAATCCCCATAAAATATCCCATTACAATACCAAAAGTAGCATGTGCAGGAACTGCCGTGAATGCACGTATTATGGCAGTTGAAATTCCGCTATCAAATACATAAAATAGATTCTCGGTAAATGCAAACCCCATAGAAACCATTACTGCATATACAATTCCATCAAATGGCTCATTGAAATCTTTTTTTGGTTGCGCATAATAACGTACAATAATGTACTTGCTAAACTCTTCAACTAGTGCTACCATTATAAAAGCCTTAATAAATTGTTGCCCAACACTAAATCCGTTTGTTATTGGGGACACTCTTGTAGCTATGCCAGAGATAATGATTGTAGTAACAATACTTAATATAGCACCAAACAAAAAACATTTTAACAATAACTTTTTTGGCTCTTTTTCATATTTATCTTTTAAGTAGATATAAATTATGATGATAAAAACTGGAGCAGAGGCTAGAAGAAGTAAAGTCATAAGTTGTTAGAGATTTCATTCAAAACAAATGTATAGTATTCATTGGAATGAGAAACATACCTTTTGTGAAAATCAGTTTTTTTGAGCTCTTTTTTGAATGTATCAATGGGTGTTAGTTTGATTGCTGATAACTCTTCTTCCTGGATTTTTAATGGATTCAAAGGTATAGGTAATCTACCTATATAGATAAGGTGTATTTCATTGTCAATAAAATCTTTTCTATGCTGATGAATTTTTTTAAAACTTCCAATTTTTTTGAGTGCCTTTTTTGTAATGGTTAGTCCTATTTCTTCTTCAGTCTCTCTTATAGCTGAATTGATTGCTGTTTCTCCAGCTGATATATGACCAGCAACAGAAACATCCCATAAGTTTGGGAAAGCAATTTTATAAGCACCCCTTTTTTGAAATAAGAGTTCTCTTTTATCAGTATAAAACCAAACATGGACACTTGCATGCAAGTATCCATGTTTATGAGCTTCTGATTTTAAACAAGTTTTAAAAACAGTTAAGTCTTCATTTAATATGTCGATGTATTCATCTGGCATCAGAGATTAGCTAAGAGATGAAAGATACATTATAAAGATTAAAATTAAGATGAGGTTTGTAATAATAACTCCCTTTAATTTATCAGTTTTCTTTTTGCCGAAAAACAAAAGCAATGAAATAATCATCCAAATAAACCCAATTAAAAAAGTTAAAAATATGGTTATGTGATGAATTCCTGGAGCATGAATATATGGATTCCCAAAAATCATATAAATAAACCAAGCTGCAACTAACCCAAAAATATAGAAAGCAAGAGTTTGCAATATTCCGAATTTTAATTCTTTTCGAACTCTCATTTTTTAATCTATTGTCTAACTTCTAAAGTCTAAAATCTATTCAAAATAGCTAAAGCCTTTCTTTGGATCAATCACTAATAAAGATTCATAAATCAATTTAATCACATTTTCGACATCATCTTTAGCAACCATTTCTACAGTCGTATGCATATAACGTAGCGCTAGAGAAATTAATGCACTTGGAACACCACCATTAGAATAAGCAAACGCATCGGTATCTGTCCCCGTTGCACGAGATGAAGCTAGTCGCTGAAAAGGAATCTTATTTTTCTCGGCAGTTTCAATAATTAATTCACGCAAATTATTTTGTATTGCAGGAGCATAAGAAATAACAGGCCCATCACCACTTTTGGTTTCACCTTCTTTCTTTTTATCAATCATTGGGGTGGTGGTATCGTGACAAACATCAGTTACAATAGCAACATCAGGCTTTAAAGTATGTGTAATCATTTCAGCACCACGCAATCCAATTTCTTCTTGCACTGAGTTGGTAATATACAAGCCAAAAGGTAATTTCTTTTTATTCTCTTTTAACAAGCGTGCAACTTCCGCAATCATAAAGCCACCCATTCTATTATCTAGTGCTCTACAAACAAAATTATTTTTATTCAAGATAAAAAACTCATCTGGATAAGTAATAACGCATCCAACATGAACACCTAGTTTTTCAACTTCTTCTTTTGTCTTACACCCAACATCTATAAAGATATTATCAAGCTTTGGAGTTTCTTCTTTTCCTTTAAGTCTAGTATGAATTGCAGGCCATCCAAATATTCCTTGAACAATTCCTTTTTTAGTATGAATATTTACTCTTTTAGAAGGTGCAATTTGATGATCGCTTCCGCCATTTCTAATTACGTAGATTAATCCATCATCAGTAATATAATTTACGTACCAAGATATTTCATCTGCATGCCCTTCAATTACCACTTTAAATTTAGCATCAGGATTGATAATGCCAACCGCGGTTCCATAATTATCAGTGATAAAAGTATCAACATACGGTTTTAGATATTCCATCCAAATTTTTTGACCTTCACTTTCATAGCCAGTTGGTGAGGCGTTGTTTAAATATTTTTCAAGAAAATCTATTGATTTTTTATTTAAAATTGATTTTGTTTTACTCATGGATTTTAATTTTTATCAAAAATACTGAAATTTCTGATGTTGATTTAATTCTTATCACGAATATGTTATAATTTTACCAACCAAATTCGCGTTATAAATTCAATGAATAAATTTATTGTTATACTCATATATATAATAGGCATTAATTCTTATGCTCAAAAAGAATTGCTGATAAAAAAAGATAGCTCATACATATATAAAGACTATATTATTTTTGAAGGAGATACTGTTGTAATAGAATTAGATGAAGTAAAGCTATTAAACAAACTCAAGTTTAAAACTAGTTATGATAGACGATATTATACTTGGTTTCGAAAAAAAACTCTGAAAGCTTATCCGTATGCAAAACTCGCAGCTGAACGATTACAAGTTTTAAATGAAAGATTAGAACACATTGATTCAAAATACAAAAAGAAAGTATACACTAAAAGAGTTCAAAAATATATGGAAGGTGAGTTTACTGACCAGCTTAAAAAATTGACTAGGACTGAAGGGCGAATTTTAATCAAACTTATTCATAGGCAAACTGGGATCACAACTTTTTCTTTGATTAAAGAAATTAGAAGTGGTTGGAGCGCATTTTGGTACAACGGAACTGCAAAATTATTTAAGCTTTCTCTTAAATTAGAATATGATCCTGCTAATATTGAAGAAGATTTTTTAATTGAAGATATATTGCAACGTGCTTTTATTAACGGTAAATTAGAAAGTCAAGATTCAAAACTTGATTTTGACTACCATGAAATTGCACAAGAAAAAGGAAATATCTTTCATATAGAGGAGTAATTAATTCTTATGTCTCACAGTATTAGTTGTTAAACATTATTTCTAAAAATGTTAATAACTTTGATGCGATTTTATGCAATTAATTGTGAGATTAGTTTGTACATTTGCACCCGCTAACGGAGTAGTGTTGGTATCGTTCTTTTTATATTTTGGAAGAGGTTAGCATAAATAGAAAAAAGTTTATTTTAATAGTGA
>JASFYP010000082.1:0-24449 GCA_045047075.1 Flavobacteriaceae bacterium | reverse complement strand
CACAGTTAATTCATAATTCCCTGGTGCAACTCCTTCAAAAATATTGTCAGATTGAAAACTAACGCCATCTAATGAATATTCATAATCTCCAATACCGAATGATGTGCCACTAACCGAACCTTCAACTGTAACAGTTACTATATTATTATCAGAAAAGTCTGATATGTCAACATTTGCGATATTTGGTGATTCTGATAATGAAACTGAAATTATTGCGCTAATATCTGCACAAGCCCCTTGACCAGAGACAGTATAGGTATAATCGCCTGCCGCATCAGTTGATGGATCAAATACTCCTGATCCGCTTGCCATTGATGGCGACCAAGTTCCACCACCATCAGGTGTTCCTCCTAAGAGTGAAAGTAAATCTACGGTTGGCTCTGACATACAGAAAAAAGCATCCGCATCTAAACCAGCATCTGGTGCTGTATCAACGGTTACTGCAACTTCTGCAGATATGTCGGTACAAGTACCAGTTCCTAAAACTGTATAAGTATAGGTTCCACTTACATCAACAGTAGGGTCAAACATACCTGTACCGCTTGTTAATGCAGGTGACCACGTTCCTGTTGTATCTGGAGTACCTCCTAAAAAAGTAAATAAATCATCTTCTAAATCTGAAGTGCAAAATTCTGCAGTTCCATTTGTTCCTGCATCTGGTGCTTGGTATAAAGTTACCTCAATCTCTGCAGTAGCATCAACACAAACCCCATTACTAACAGTATATGTATATGTTCCTCCTGTATCAGTAGCTGGATCAAAAATACCTGTACCACTTGCTAAAGCAGGTAACCACGTACCTGTTGCATCAGGAGTACCTCCTAAAATAGTAAATAAATCTAAGCTAGCATCGGTACTGCAAAACTCTATTACATCACTTGTTCCTGCATTTGGTTCGGCATCAATTGAAACAGTTATTGTTGCTGTATCATTAGCACAAACTCCTGTACCAATAATTGTATAAGTATAAACTCCTGCTACATCAATTGAAGGGTCAAAATCTCCAGAACCACTTGTAAGCGCAGGCGACCAAGTTCCTCCTAAATCAGGAGAACCACCGAGTAAAGTAAATAAATCAACTGTCGCAGAATTGCTACATAAAGTTATAGCATCATCAGTCCCGGCATTTGCAGCAGTATAAACTGTAACATCCACAATAGATGTGTCATCAGCACAAACTCCGTTACTAACGGTATAGGTGTAAATTCCTGTAATATCAACAGCAGGATCAAACATTCCAGTACCACTTGTTAAAGCTGGTGACCATGTTCCTGTTGTGTCTGGTGTGCCTCCTAAAAATGTTATTAAATCGATGGTTGCATCAGAAGTACAAAACTCAGTTACACCATCCAATCCTGCATCTGGAGCAAGATCAACTGTTACGGTAATTGTAGCTGAATCATCTACACAAACTCCAACACCTGCAACTGTATAAGTATATATTCCTGCTACATCAATAGCAGGGTCAAAAATTCCAGTACCACTTGTTAAAGCAGGAGACCATATTCCAGTAACATCTGGTGTACCTCCTAAATTCGCAAATAAATCTGTTGCTACATCTGTACTACAATATGCCATTGTTCCATCAATACCGGCTTCAGGAGCAGTATCGACAATAACGGTAACTGTGGCAGTTGCATTAACAAAACAAGCTCCAATAGGTGAAACTGTATATGTATAAATTCCTGCTAAATCTACTGCAGGATCAAAGACTCCTGTGCCACTTGTTAAGGCAGGAGACCAAACTCCACCAGTATCTGGTGTACCTCCTAAACTTGTAAATAAATCTGCTGTAGGATTGTCAGTACAAAAATCTGCAGTACCATCTGTACCTGCTTCAGGAGCAGTATCAACAGTAACCACAACTTCAGATGTGTCATCAGCACAAACACCAATACCTGCAACGGTATAAGTATAAGTTACTGCAGCATCAACAGCAGGATCAAAAATCCCTGTACCACTTGTTAAAGCAGGAGACCATGTTCCTCCCATATCTGGAGTGCCACCTAAATTTAAAAATAAATCAGTAGCAGCATCTGTACTACAATATGCCATTGTTCCGTTAGTACCAGCTTCTGGAGCAGTATTTAAAGTAACCGTCACTGTAGCTGTTGCATCAACAGCACAAGCTCCAGTTGGTGAAACCGTATATGTATATATTCCAGCAACATCTACTGCAGGATCAAAAACTCCTGTGCCACTTGTTAAGGCAGGAGACCAAACTCCGCCAGCATCTGGCGCGCCTACTAAACTTGTATATAAATCTACACTTGAATTGTCTGTACATAAATCGATAGTACCATCTGTACCTGCATTTGGAGCAGTATCAATAGTAACCACCACTTCGGATGTTGCATCTGGGCAGCCACCACCTGTAACAATATAGGTATATGTATTTGCTGTATCAACTGCAGGGTCAAAAATTCCGGTGCCGCTTGTTAAAGTAGGTGACCATATTCCTGTTGCATCTGGCGTTCCTCCTAATTCTAAAAACAAATCAGTTGGGGCATCTGTACTACAATATGCTATTGTCCCATTTGTTCCAGCATCTGGTGCAATATCAATAGTAACTGTTATAGTTGCTGCTGCATCAACACACAAACCAGTTCCTAAAACAGTATAGGTATAAACTCCAACAGCATCAACCAAAGGGTCAAAAATTCCGGTTCCGCTTGTTAGTGCTGGAGACCATGTTCCTCCCAAATTTGGTGTTCCTCCTAATTCTAAAAATAAATCGGATGCAGCATCAATACTACAATATGCTTTTGTATTATCTGTACCTGCATCGGGAGCGATATCTAAAGTAACTGTTATCGTTGCAGTTGCGTCTGCACAACTTCCAGAGCCAGCAACTGTGTAAGTGTAAATTCCACCAGTATCTGTGGTAGGGTCAAAAACTCCAGTTCCACTTGTTAGTGCAGGGGACCAAGATCCAGTTGTGTCTGGAGTACCTCCTAATAATGTAAATAAATCTAAGATTGCATCTGTAGAACAAAATGAGATTGCGCTATCGGTACCCGCGTCTGGCGCAGGATTGTAATTAACCACCACTTGTTGTGTTAAAACACATCCTCCCGAATCTGTCACTTCAATCACATAAATACCAGAAGTACTTACGGTTAAATTATCTGTTGTTCCTAGAGACGTTGATGGATCACTTGCTTCATACCAATTGTAGCCAGTAATGGTCGTTGTTGCTGTGACAATAGTTGTTGTAATACTATAAGCAGGATCGCCAATACAAAAATCTTGATCGCCTCCATCAATAGCTAAGGTAAAAGGTAAATCAACTGTAATGGTAACTTCATCATTTGCTGATACTGTAGCTCCTGTACAATCAACCCAAGTGACATTAGCAGTATATGTTGTAGTAACATCCGGACAAACTTCAAAATCTGGTGAATTACTTATAACTGCTCCTGTAGTGTTATTAACCCACTCAAAAGTAAAGGTTTCTGCTCCAGTTTCGGTAGGTGCAAATCGCCACGCTTCATTTGTTGCAGTCCAAGGAGAATCACTTGTATTTCTTCCAGGAGCAAAATACCCTTCTTCTCCTGCACCTTTTTGAATTCCAACACATGCTCTTCCAGAATTCCATCCAGTACATGCAGGTTTGTCTGTTAAATACACATCAATAAAATTAGAGGTTTCGTGTAAAACTATTTGTTGGGTAGTTGGGTCGTTACAACCATTTGCAGACTGGTATTGAGCTACACTTTTATAATTGATAACAAAAGCTCTAAACGGAGCAGTACCCGTGATACCATATGTAATTTCACCACCTTCGACAATATACAAATCATGGAAAGCCCCAAATATGGCGTCTTCTGGTAAATTTGCACTTGGAATATCCCAAGATGAATTTAATGTCCATTGTGCTACTCCTGTTGTAAGTGGGGTGTAATCAATTTTAAATGAAACGGTACCGTTATCTCCAATTTGTATTTGTGTTTTTTCTTCTCCAAAATAACAAAAAGTAAACCCTAAATCTACAATTTCAGAATATCCATCATCAACTGCTAAATTACTTGGCAACGATACTACAACCGGATCCATAGGTACAGGGCTTACCGTATACCTTGAGTCTGTTTGGTGTGAATGATGAAAGTCTGCAGATAGTGTTGTGCAGTTACCAGTAGTGCAATCTATAGTAAAATCTGCACCAGCATCTACACCCCCTGGCACTAAGTTTTGAGAGTAACCTATGGTTGTTGTTAATAGTGTTAGTATGAGGAATTTGATATTTTTTATAAAGGTTTGCATAGTTTAGGAAAATAGAGATTGCTAATATACATTTAATATACACTTTCTTAACTTTTTTTTAAGATAATATGAAGAGAGTCAGTTAGGGGTGATTTTGAATATACTTAAAAATTTGTTTGTTTTTAGATTCCCGTTTACACGGGAAAGACAATTTACGAAAAAACCCCAAAACTTCTGTTTTGGGGTTTTTGATATATAATAATAAAATTTTTCTTATTTCTTTATCCCTAACTTAACTAATAGTGGATCAATTTTTGGTTCACTTCCTCTAAATTCTACATACAATTCCATTCCGTCTTTTGAGCCCCCTTGGCTCAACATATGACGGTATTTTTTTGCGGTTACAGGATCAAAAATACTCCCTGCATCTTTAAATGCTTGGAACGCATCGGCATCTAAAACCTCTGACCATTTGTAGCTGTAATAACCAGAAGAATACCCTACAGGATCAGAGAAAATATGATTGAAATATCCAGAACGGTAACGCGGAACAATCTCATCTATCAACCCTAATTTATCCATTTGCTCTTTTTCAAAAACACGAGTATCACGTGGCTCTAAGTCTTTAATTGTGTGCCAGTACATATCTAAATATGCAGCTGCCATATACTCAACATTCATAAATCCTTGGTTGAAACTATTTGCATCATTCATTTTCTTGATGAGTGCATCAGGAATCACTTCACCTGTTTTATAATGTTTTGCATATAATTTTAAAACCTCAGGTTCGCTCATCCAATTCTCCATAACTTGTGATGGAAACTCAACAAAATCTCTTGGCACATTTGTACCCGATTGTGATTGATAAGTTACATTAGAAAACAATCCGTGGAGTGCATGACCAAATTCATGAAACATGGTTTCAGCATCTCTAAAGGATAATAATGATGGCTCTGTTTCTGTTGGTCTTGGGAAATTGAAATTGTTGGTAACGATTGGTGTTACGTAATTTCCGTTTACGTTAGATTGTGCTCTCAACTCGTTCATCCAAGCACCACCACGTTTGCTGCTGCGTGCAAAGAAATCCATATAAATTACTCCGAGGTGAGACCCGTCAGCTTCTAAAACTTCGAATACTTGTTGGTCTTCGTGCCACTTCGGCATGTCTTTTAACTCTTTAAAAGTCAATCCAAATAATTTATTTGCCAATTCAAAAGCACCATTTTTAACAGCATTGAATTCAAAGTATGGACGCATTTCATCTTCGTCAAAATCGTATCTTTCTTTTCTGACTTTTTCGACATAATGTCTCCAATCGCTTCCCGTAAATTCACCTTTTACACCTTCTTTTTTCATGAAGTCTGCCATGGCTTTGCGCTCTGCTTTTGCCATATCCAACACGGGAGTCCAAAGTTGATCCATAAAATTAAATACTGCCTCAGGATTTTTTGCCATTGCTGTTTCTAAAATTAAATCGGCATGAGTTTCGTATCCTAATAAGTTAGCTTTTTCGGTACGTAACATCACCATTTCTTGGATGATTGCTTTGTTGTCATTTTCATTGTCATTATCACCTCTCATTGCATAGGCATCAAAAATTTCTTGACGGCGTTCTTTGTTTGGTGATGATTGTAAAAACGGATTGATACTCGGTCTTTGAACTGTAATTGACCACCCACTTTCATGACCTCTCGCTTTTGCTTCATCAGCAGCTAAAGCAACTAAACTAGAAGATAAATTTCCTAAATCTGCTTTGTTGGTGATGTGCATGTCATAAGCATTGGTTTCAGTCAACACATTTTTTCCAAATGAATCTGCCAACACAGCTAAACGCGCATTGATTGCTCTTAAGCGTTCTTCTTTTTTGCCTTCTAAAGCAACTCCTGAACGTACAAACTTTTTATAAGTATCTTCTAATAATTTTTGTTGTTCTCCAGATAATGTTGCTTTATCAATTGTATTATAAACAGTTTCAACTCTTTTAAACAAACCTTTGTTTAAGTTGATGTCATCATAATGTGCAGATAAAATGGGAGCCATTTCACTTGCCACTGCATCTAATTCATCATTGGTATTTGCAGAATTTACAGCACTAAATGTGCTTTCAACTTTTGTTAATGTTACACCGCTTAATTCAAAAGCTACAATCGTATTTTCGAAAGTTGGGGTATCAGCATTGTTTACGATTGCATCAATTTCAGCTTTGTTTTCTGCCAACGCAACAACATAGGCAGGTTTGTAATGTTCGTTTTTAATTTTGTCAAATGGTGGCACTCCGAAGGGGGTATTCCATTCTGATAATAATGGGTTTTCTGTAGAATCTTTTACCACATCTTTTTGATTTGATTGACAGGATGCTAGTGTAACAATACTTAGCAACATCATTTTATGGATAATTTTCATGTAATTGGATTAAATAGTTTAAGTCAGCAATTTAGTGAAAATTGTAAGAAATAAAAGTGCTTTTTGTTACTTTAAGCTGTAAGGTAAAATTATATTCTTGAACAAAAAAAAGCGTCTTGATTTTTCAAGGCGCTTTGGTAAGAATTATGAGGTTCCTGACTTTGCAGGAATGACAGTTATTTATAAACTTCTTTTACGAATTTTTCGTAATTCAATTCTTTGGTTTTAAATGTCATTTTTTCTTTGTAAAAATCTAACAATTTAGAACTCATTAACTGTTCTTGCAATCTTTTTGCTTCGTCTTGATTTCCTAAAACTCTCGTTGCAATATCTTCTAATTCCTTTTCTTCAGGATTTAAGTTACCATATTGTGCCATTTGAGTTTTGATAAATCCTTTTGCATATTCTTTTAACTCTTCAAAAGACACTTGCAAATTATTATCCTTTATTATTTTACCTTCTATTAATTGGTAACGTAATCCTTTTTCAGATTTTTTAAATTCTTCTGATGCTTGCTCATCGCTCAAAGGATTTTCTCCTGCAACTGCCAACCATTTTTTCAAGAATTCTGCTGGTAAATCAAACTTAGTATTGTCAATTAAATACTCAGTAATTGCATTTAACAATTGTTGATCTGCTTGCGATTCGAATTGTTTTTCAGAATCTTCTTTGATTTTTTCTCTCAATTCAGTTGCTGTAGAAATCACATCTTTCCCAAAAATCTTGTCAAAAAATTCTTGGTCTAATTCTGACAATTCTGTAAAAGTAATGTCTTCGACAGTAAATATTAACTCAATATTTAAACCATGAACTTCATCATGACCTAAGCCAGTTGAACCCATTAACTTGTGCTCATCAGCAAATAATCCTTTTGATTTTAAAGTAATAACGTCACCAACTTTTGCTCCTAAAAACATTTTTTGGTTAGATTTTCCTTTGATATCTTCTAAAATAAAGCTGTATTTTTTATCAATTTCTTTTTCTTCGTTTACAAAAGTACCTGTGATGTTTACACCTGTTTCAATAACATCTTTAGCAGACATTTTTCCGAAACGTTGTTGTAAATTCTCAACTTCTTTATCAATCAAGGTATCATCTGCAACAATCGTATATTTTGTAACTTTTTTCTTTGTATCTAATTTTACATCAAATTCTGGAGACAAGCCTAACTCAAACTCGAATGCATAATTTTTTTCATCCCAAGAAAAATTATCTTGTACTTTAGGTAAAGGGTTTCCTAAAATATCTAATTTTTCTTCAGTTAAAAATTTGTTTAATGAATCTTGAATTAGTTTATTTACTTCATCAATCATTATAGATTTTCCGTATTGCTTTCTCACCATTCCAAAAGGAACATTTCCTTTTCTAAATCCAGGAACATCTGCTTTTTTTGCGTAATCTTTTAAAACTTTGGTTACTTTATCTTGATAATCTGTTTCAGATATTTCAATTTTCACAACTGCATTTAATGTATCGATGTTTTCCTTGGTAATATTCATTTGATTCTTTTTTAAATAATCTATTAAAATAATCGCATTTATTCTTCAATAAATGCGGGTGCAAAAATAGTATTTTTTAAGGAATTTTACAAGCTAGTGAATGTGCAAATTTCACACTTATTCTTTTTCGCCAATAAAGGAATAAAGTACTGATTGTAAAAAAGATAAAAGGATACTGAATAGTAGTGCATACCAAAATCCGCTGACGGTAAATCCATCAACAAAATTACCAGCCAGCATAATGATAATTGCATTGATTACAAAGAGAAAAAGCCCTAAAGTAACGATAGTTGCGGGTAGTGTAAAAATCACTAAAATTGGTTTAACTAAAGCGTTTAATATTCCGAGAGAAATTGCTACCCAAATTGCTGTTCCGTATCCGTCAACTGATATACCAGGTAATATTTTTTGTAAAATGATTACAGCTACTGCTGTTAAAAGTATTCTTAAAATAAGGTTCATAATTTTTTGTTTTGAATTTAACAAGTTACAATTTTATCTTTTTAAAAAATGAATCACCTCATTATAAAAATCTGTAGGGTTATCGGCATGTAACCAATGACCAGCATTTTTAATGGTTACGATTTTTGCATTTGGGAAATGTGCATGAATTAAAGCAGGATCTTCACTACTAATATATCCAGAATTCTCTCCGTCCAAAAACAAAGTTGCTCCATCAAATTGTGTAAAGGATGGAAGTGGTACGGTAATCTCTTCATAATTTTCTGTCAAACTTTCTAAATTGAACCTGAATGCAAATTCATTTTGCGATTTATGCACAATATTTTTCATCAAAAATTGTCGTACACCAAATTGAGGAACATATTCTTTTATTACTTTTTCAATTTCATTTCTTGTTTTTTGTACAGAGAAATCGACTGTATTTAATGCTTCTAAAATTTCATGATGGTGAGGTGGGTAATACCTCGGAGAAATATCAGCTACCATTAAATTTTTTATCAATTCTGGATATTCAACAGCAAATAACATCACCGTTTTTCCGCCCATTGAATGCCCTAATAAGGTGATGTTTTCTAAGTTATGATGTGCTATATAATTATGTAAGTCTGCCACTAACAATTCATAATCAAACTCATCAGAATGAAAACTACGTCCATGATTTCGTTGATCTATGAGATGCACTTCATAATTGTCGGCAAATTTATTAGCCAAGGATTTCCAATTATCACCCATACCTAAAAACCCATGAAGAATTAAAAAAGGTGCTCCTTGACCGAGTATTTTTGAATGTAATAGTTGCGACATTAACTTCTAACTTCTAATTTACGCAAATACATATTCACCACATTTTCTAATCCTAAATATAAGGATTCAGAAATCAAAGCATGACCAATGGAAACTTCATCTAAATGCGGAATACTTTCTGCAAAAAATTGAATATTATCTAAACTCAAATCGTGTCCTGCATTCACACCTATTCCTAAATTATGTGCTAATTGTGCCGATTCAATAAATGGCTTTATCGCTTTTTTATCTCCGTTTTCATAACCGACAGCATAAGATTCTGTGTAGAGTTCTATTCTGTCAGCACCTGTTTTGGCAGCATGTTCAATCATTTTTAAATTTGCATCTATAAAGATGGATGTTCTTATATTATTGCGTTTAAATTCAGCAATTACCTCTTGTAAAAAAACTTGATTATTAATGGTATCCCAACCAGCATTTGACGTCACTGCATCTACTGCATCTGGCACTAAAGTAACTTGCGTCGGTTTTACATCGAGTACTAAATCGACAAACTTTTTGATAGGATTTCCCTCAATATTATATTCTGTGGTGATGGTTGGAATTAAGTCATACGCATCTTGATATTTAATATGGCGTTCATCTGGTCTTGGGTGAATTGTAATCCCTTCTGCTCCAAATCGTTGAATGTCTAAAGCAGCTTTTACAACACTCGGTGTTTTACCTCCTCTAGAATTACGGAGGGTTGCAATTTTATTTATGTTTACACTTAGCTTTGTCATCTTATAAATTTTTACAAAAATAGTTTATAATTTACGATTGACGAATTTGGATTGAAGGATTTGTTTTTGAAAAGAATCACTAAGAAAAGTGTATCTTTGTATTGCATAAATTTGCAGTTTTAATACTGATGAGTATCATAGAATATATATCAAAAGACGTTAACACACTTGCATTGAGCAATACTATTGGTGATGCAAAAGAACTATTTAATAATACCAGCTATTCTCATTTACCGATTGTTGAAGGGCAGCATTTGTTAGGTTCTATTTTAAGTGGTGATGTAAATTCGATAGACCAAAATGACAAAACCATTGGTGACTATAAATATTTGTTGAATGATTTCTTTACCCGTACTTCAGATAATTGGATGGAGATTTTAAAATCATTTGCCACTAATGAAACTAATATTCTTCCTGTGTTATCTGATGAAAATCACTATGTTGGATTTTATGAATTGGCAGATGTGTTGCATTATTTTAATGACACTCCGCTATTAAATAGCGAAGGTTTTTTCTTGGTGATAGAAAAAGGAATTCACGATTATTCTTTTAGCGAAATTGTTCAGATAGTAGAATCTACCGACGCTAAATTGATGGGGGTTTTTGTATCGGGATATAAAGATGATTTGGTACGGATTACCTTAAAAATTACGACAGAAGATATCAATGAAATTATTCAAACATTTCGACGATACGATTATAATTTATTGACCAAACACAAAGAAGATTTGTTTTTAGAAGAGTTAAAAGATCGATCGGATTATTTACAAAAATACCTTAATATATAAATCATGAAAATTGCGATTTACGGACATTATTTTAATCGAGATGCGCAACAATATGTTGAAGATTTACTCAATGCCTTGAATGCAAATAATACAGATATTTATATTGAAGACAATTTTAACAAGCTCATAAAATCGAGTTTAGATATTAAAGTTGACTGTAAAACTTTTAATAGCTACAAAGATTTAGACAGCTCATTCGATTTGCTTTTTACAGTAGGTGGAGACGGAACCTTACTGCGGTCAATTATGTATATACAAGACTCTAATATTCCAGTAATTGGAGTTAATATTGGGCGACTCGGATTTTTAGCAACCGTTAAAAAAGAAGAAATTTTTGAAGCTGTTGAAGCTTTGTATAAAAATGAATTCAACATTAAAGAGCGTACCTTGTTGTCGGTAAAAACAAGTCCGAAAATTGATGAGATTTCCGAAATTAATTTTGCATTGAACGAAATTACATTGAGCAGAAAAGATTCAGCTTCGATGATAACAGTTGAAACTTATTTAGATGATGAATACCTAACTTCATATTGGGCAGATGGACTTATAACTTCAACACCAACAGGCTCTACAGGATACTCTCTTAGTTGTGGCGGTCCTGTAATTACACCACAAGCAAAGAGTTTTGTTTTAACCCCAGTTGCACCACATAATTTAAATGCAAGGCCACTTATTATTCCAGATAGTACCAAAATAAAGATGCGTATTACTGGGCGTGGAGATGAGTTTTTTATGTCGTTAGATTCGCGTATTGCAACCGTCAATTCGGAGACAGAAATTCTTATAGAGAAAGCTCCTTTTACCTTAAAAATGATTGAATTGAAAAATCATAGTTTTATAAAAACACTTCGCGAAAAATTGTTGTGGGGAGAAGATACTCGTAATAAGTGAACTTTAAAATTAATCAAAATCAATTTTACACTTTCTTTCATTTAACATTTTACCAATACATTCTTCAAAATTATAGCAGGTTTAACAACAATATTTTAGCAGAATATCAGTTATCAAAAAAGTGCTAGAACCCTTATTCTAAATGAATAGAAATAACTATATTTGCACGCTATTTTATTATGATAAAAAAGTTTATATTTAGTACACTCATTTTGATGTCAACTTTTGCAGCTGCACAGATTCATGAAGCTGGAATTCAGTTGGGTGGAAGCAATTACATCGGCGACATTGGCCCCACGAATTATATCTGGCCAAATAGCTATGCTGTGGGTGTTATTTACAAATACAATTTAAATCCTAGAGTAGCCTTGAGAGGGGCTTTTACATATTTTGATATAAAATCTGATGATGCAGATTCAAAAAATGCTGGAAGAAAATCTCGAAACTTGCATTTTTCAAATACTTTAAAAGAGTTTGCTGTTGGTGTTGAATTTTCTTGGTTCGATTACAATGTAGGTTCACAAGACCACACCAGTACGCCATATATTTTACTTGAGTTTGCTTTGATAAATTACAAAGTGGTTGATGAAGAAATAGCCCCTAGTGAATATAGCTATAAACCATTTAATACGTTTTCAATCCCATTTGGATTAGGGTATAAAACCAAAGTCTTTGGTCAATTTGCAATGGCTTTTGAGTTAGGGATGCGCTATACATTTCAAGATAATTTAGATTACAACCATCATTCAATTTCAGATTTGCAATTTGGAAACCCAAATATAAATGATTGGTACATGTTTACAGGTGTTAACCTTGTTTACACTTTTGGGCGACCACCTTGTTATGTAACTAGAATTTTTTAATTGATGGATATACTTGCTCAAATAAATGCCGATAAAGTTCCAAGTCATGTTGCTGTGATTATGGATGGCAATGGTCGTTGGGCAAAACAAAAGGGCAGACCTCGTGTTTTTGGACATAAGAATGGAGTGAAAGCTGTTAGGAAAACTATTGATGCAGCAGGAAATGCAGGTGTAAAAGCTTTGACACTTTTTGCATTCTCAACTGAAAATTGGAACAGGCCAAAAGCTGAAGTTAGAACCTTGATGACATTGCTCTTAACTTCTCTTAAAAGAGAAGCAAACGAATTAGATAAAAACAATATCAAATTACAAGTAATTGGTAACCTTGAGAGCATACCCGCATCTGTTTTAAAAGGACTAAACAAGGTAATTGAACAAACAAAAAATAATGACGCATTAACACTAACACTTGCCTTGAGCTATGGTTCGAGAGAAGAAATTGTTAATGCAGTCAAAAATATTTCTAAAAAAATTGTTAATAAAGAGCTTAGCATAGAAGAAATAGACGAAAATATTTTAAATAACCATTTATATACATTTACTTTGCCCGACGTTGATTTAATGATAAGAACGAGTGGTGAAAAAAGAATAAGTAATTTCCTATTATGGCAAATAGCTTATGCAGAATTACACTTTACTGATGTATTATGGCCCGATTTTTCTAAGGATGATTTTTACAACGCACTATTAGAATATCAGAACAGAGAACGACGCTACGGGAAAACCAGCGATCAAATTGAGAAAAACAAATGAGATATAGATTACCAATAATAATATTTCCATTATTATTTTTTACGATAAACATTTTAGCTCAAGACACAAACGGCACTATTGATACTAAGGTTGTACAGCCTTCTGATTCTATCAAAAATGTTGAAAGAGTTATGGATTCTATTCCACAACCGGTTGGCCCTATTATTTACGAAAAAAACAAGGCCTATGAACTTGGTGGGATTTCTGTAACTGGACTTCAAAAGTTTAGCGAAGAAGCAGTAAAAGTCTTTTCAGGTTTAAAAGTTGGGCAAGAAATCAGACTTCCTGGAGACAAACTTACAAGCGCCATTAAAAAATTATACGAGCAAAAACAATTTAGTCAAGTAGATGTTTACATTTCTAAAATTGATGGCAATGTTGTTTATCTAGAATTTGATGTTACGGAGTTACCTCAATTAAACAACTTGACTTTTAGTGGTGTAAAAAAGTCCAAAGCAAAAGAGCTTAGAAAAGAAACTGAATTGCAAATGGGGACCATGCTTACCGATAACTTATTGGTAACAACTGAGAATTATATCCGTAAAAAATATCAAGAAAAAGGATTTTTAAATACCAAAGTAACACTTACTACTAAAGTTGATACAACGCTTATCAATGCCCAAAACATGATGATTTATGTTGACAAAGGCAAGAAAGTGAAAATTAAGAACATCAATATTGATGGGAATAATAAAGTTAGTGACAAGTCTTTGACCAAAGCAATGAAGAACACCAAAGAGAAAATGTTTGGTCGTTTTTGGAAATCCTCAAAATTTATTAAGGATGATTATGAAGAAGATTTACAATCATTATTAGATAAATATGCAGAAAAGGGATATCGTGATGCACGTATTTTAAACGATTCTATTTCTAAAAATAAAGATGGATCTATTGATGTAAACATTACATTAAATGAAGGGAAAAGATATTACTTTGGACATATTACTTATTTAGGGAATACAGTTTTTACCGATGAATTCTTACATCGTTATTTAAGAATTGACCGTGGGCAAGTATATAATTCTAAAATATTAAAAGAACGTGTGTTGGGTGATGGTACTCCAGAGTCTGACGATATTGCTTCTTTGTATCAAAACAGTGGTTATTTATTTTCTAATGTAACACCGGTTGAAATAAAAATTCAAAATGATTCTATTTATGTACAAATTAGAATTAATGAAGATGAGCCTGCAACACTGAGAAATGTTACTGTAAACGGAAATGATAAAACTTACGACCACGTTGTTTATCGTCAAATAAGAACAAGACCAGGTTACTTATATCGTAAAGATGATATTATTAGAACCTTACGTGAATTGGGACAATTAGGATTTTTTGATCCAGAAAGTATAACACCTAATTTAACACCAAATTACTATGACAAGACTGTTGATATAGATTATACCGTTGTAGAAAAAGGAGCAAGTCAAATTGAACTGCAGGGAGGTTACGGTGGAGGCTCCTTTATTGGGACTTTAGGATTGTCGTTTAACAATTTCTCGGCTCGTAACTTATTCAACCTAAAAGCATACAAACCTTTACCAATGGGTGATGGGCAAACACTATCATTGCGTTTGCAAAAAAGTAGATTTTATACTACAACCAGTTTTTCATTTACTGAGCCTTGGTTAGGTGGTAAAAAACCACAATCATTATCATTCTCTTTCTATTTATCCCAGCAATTTAGATACAATGCTATAACAAGAGATGTTGATAAAGATCAACGATTAAATATTATTGGTGCCTCTGTAGGTCTAGGTAGAAGATTGAAATGGCCAGATGATTTTTTCTCATTATCGCAGACCATAAGCCTACAAAGTTATAACTTAAAAAATTATCCTATTGCTACTTTCTCGTTCTCAACAGGAGTTTCAAATAACTTATCATATGCTGTAAATTTATCTAGAAATTCATCAGGAGCTAATCCAGTATTCCCAACCTATGGTTCGGAATTTAATATTGGGTTTAAAGCAACGTTTCCATATTCATTAATAAATGGAGTTGATTATGCTGACCCAGATTTAACAGATCAAGAAAAATATAAATGGTTAGAATATTATAAAATCACCTTTAAAGGAAAGTGGTACACATCATTATTTGGAAAATTTGTATTGATGTCTAATGCCGAAATGGGCTTTTTAGGATATTATAACAAAGATTTAGGCTATGCACCATTCGAAAGATATTATGTTGGTGGAGATGGCTTAGCAACATACCAATTAGATGGTAGAGAAACCATTGGGTTAAGAGGGTATGAAAATTCTAGTATCTCATCTATTGATGGAGATATGATTTACAACAAGTTTCAATTAGAAGTGCGTTATCCAGTAACTTTAAAACCATCAGCCTCTATTTATTTATTAGGATTTGTTGAAGCAGGTAATTCATACCAAGGGTTTGAAGATTTAAGATCTTTTAATTTAAAAAGATCGGCAGGAGCGGGTGTAAGAATCTTTATGCCAGCCTTTGGATTGTTAGGAATTGATTTTGCTTATGGATTTGATTCTATTAGACCAGATCTTGGAATCCCTATTTCAGGTTGGCAAACTCACTTTATTATAGGGCAACAATTTTAATAATTTGATTACATTTGCGTTTAATAGTTATATGGCACGATTTTTTCTAAAAATAGTTTAGTTATGATAAAAAAAGTTCTTTTAACATCTATGATCGTACTTCTTGTAAGTACAACTTCTTTTGCGCAAAGAGGACAAAAAATTGGGTACGTAGATTTAGAGTATATCTTAGAGAATATTCCTGAATACGCTCAAGCTCAAGCTCAGTTAGATCAAAAAGTAGTAAAATGGCAGCAAAAATTAGATAAGCTAAAAGCTGAAATTGAAACTATGAAAATTGATTTGAGCAATGAAAAAGCTTTATTGACTGGTGCTCTTATTGAAGAAAGACTTGAAGATATTGCTATAGTAGAAGAGGAATTTAAAAAGACAGAAATGGCTTATTTCTCTTCGGATGGTGATTTGTTTTTCTATCGTAAGTTATTGGTAAAGCCAATTCAAGACCAAGTATATAATGCGGTTCAAGAAATTGGAGAAGCACGTAAGTATGAAATTATTTTTGATAAGTCATCAGACTTAATTATGCTTTACACTAGCAAAAAAGCTGATATCAGTGATTTGGTTTTAAAGAGTATTGTACGTGCCGAAAAAACAAATGCTCGTAGTGAAAAAGTAAAGAAAAAGAATGAAGCAGCAGCAACACCTGTTACAAGAGAGTTGACTGAAGAAGAGCAAAAGACATTAGATGAGCGGGAAGCAAAGCGCGCAGCAGCAGTTAAAAAATCTGACGATGCAAAATCAGCTAGATTAAAAAAGCGGGAAGAGCAAAAAGCGGAGATTGAAAGAAAAAGATTAGAGCGTTTAAAGCAAAAAGAAGAAGCTAGAGAAGAGCTGAGAAAGAACAAAGAAGAAAATAATAAAGACTCAGAAGAGGACGATAATAACAATTAACAATTAATAATTACAAAAATGAAAAATTTAAAAACACTTTTATTAATCGCAGTAGTTGCTTTAGGAATTAATACAGTACAGGCGCAAAGTAATGTTGCTCATATCAATTTAGGTGAGATCATTAAGTTAATGCCAGAGACTAAAACAATGCAATCTGAATTAGAAAAATTGAGCAAAACTTATGAAGATGAGTTAACAGAAAAAGATGTAGCCTTAAAGGCGTTGACTGATAGATATACTGCCGAAGCTCCAAATCAAACTGATGAGGAAAATGCAAAGAGAGCACAAGAAATCCAACAAGAAGATTACAAAATTAAAATGGGTTATCAAATTGCAGAGCAAGACGTAAACAAAAAAGGAAATGACATGATGGAACCAATCATTATGAAAGCGCGTCAAGCGGTTACTGACGTTGCTAAAGAAATGAACTTTCAATATGTTTTAGATGCTACTAGTTTAATTGTAGCTGAAGGAACTGATATTTCTGTAATGGTAAAAACTAAATTAGGTCTCTAATTTAGTTTGATTCTCAAAAAATTAAATCCCCTTCTGATAGCATCAGAACGGGATTTTTTTTATTTTTGATGTATGCACTCTCCCATTGGTATTTTTGATTCTGGTATTGGCGGCACTTCCATTTGGAAAGAGATTGCTGCGTTACTTCCAAACGAAAAAACTATCTATCTTGCAGATAGTTTAAATGCACCTTATGGAGAAAAATCTCCTAAAAAAATTATTGAATTCAGTATTAAAAACACGGAGCTACTCTTAAATAAAGGATGTAAACTAATTGTTGTTGCATGTAATACCGCCACTACTAATGCCATTGAATTTTTAAGAAACACCTATGATGTTCCTTTTATAGGAATTGAACCTGCCATTAAACCAGCAGCATTAAAAACTCAAACCAATAGTATCGGGATTTTGGCAACTAAAGGGACTTTAAGTAGTGCACTGTTTTCTAAAACATCTGAATTGTTTACAGCTAATATTCAAGTTACCGAGCAAGTTGGGAAAGGATTGGTACAACTTATAGAAAGCGGAAAATTGCATTCTGATGAAATGAATCAGCTCTTAAAAAAACACCTAAACCCGATGCTTGTTAATAATATTGATTGTCTTGTTTTAGGATGTACTCATTATCCATATTTGATTCCGCAGATACAAAATGTTGTTGGTGACAAAGTTCAAATAATCGATTCTGGTTTGGCAGTAGCTAGACAAACCAAAGCAATTCTAGAGCAATATCAGTTAGAGAATACTTCAACACAAAAGGGGGTACATCATTTTTTCACAAATACTGATGTTGACGTTTTAGAAACCATTTTGGTTGAAGTGAAATCAGAAATTACAATTCAGAGAGTTGAATTTTGAGTCAAGAATAATGTCACCATCCTGATAATAAAAAAATATCAATACGGTATAATAAATTAAGTGTTCTAAAAAACCAAGGTCATTCCTAATAAGAAATTTGTAGTAGCTTGCGGATAATATCCTGCACCATCTAATGTTGTAGTCTCACCAGGGGCCGACCAAGTATCGTCATATGTATAGTAATATCCATTAGAAACATATTTTACATTAAAAATATTATTTACCAAACCGCTAAACACAATTGATTTCACAATTTTCTTAGGATTTATTTCATAATTGATGTTTAAATCATTTACAAAATAACTGTCTAGTTTAGAACCTTGTGTATCTACATTTCCCATATATTGTTCGCCCACAAATTTTGATAGTAATGTGATTTGTAAGTTGTCAATCGGCATATAGTTAAACATATTTCCTGCTACATAATTTGGAGAAAATGAAATATTGGTATTGCCCAAATTCACAACTTCTCCATCCCAAGGTGTAATGAAATCAATATTTTTATTGGTACTCAAGGCAATGCTTGGTTGAATACTAAACTTTTTCCCTAATTGAAAGTTTGCATCAATTTCAAGACCTAATCTATAGCTATCACCAACATTAGCTCTAATCGGTGCACCTACATTATCCAATTCGCCAGTTAAAACTAACTGATCTTTGTATCGCATATAATAGATGTTAGAGTTGATGTTGAACGTCTCTTTTTTGAGTCTCCATCCCAATTCAAAATCATTTAATGTTTCTGGTTTTGGGATTCCATTTTCGTAATCGGTTCTATTCGGTTCGCGATTGGCGCGTGCATAAGATATATATAAGCTATTGTTGTCATTTGTTCTATAAGTTACTCCAGCCTTCGGGTTAAAGAAGGTGAAAGAGTCATCTACATCATTTGCTGAAACTCCGTTGGCTTTGTAATTAACTATTCTTATTTGTAAATCACCATATAAATTAAACTTGTCATTCAATCGATAGTTTGCTTTTGTAAAAGCATTGAAATCCGTTTTGATTCCATAATTGTCATAATAGCGATCTCTAATTTCACTATTGCTCGCATATCTAGCCCAAATTACCTCTCCAAAATGGTCACCTTCATATTTATTCCAAGCACCACCAAAAGTAAAATTGAAATCTTTGTTGTTAGAATAGAGCAATGAAAAAGTGGTACCGTAAAAATCATTATCTAACCATTTTCTGCGGATGAGGTCTGTGGTATTTATAATTTCTCCACCTATGTTTATTTCATCAAAAGCATAATTTTCAAATTTTTCATCTTCTTTATATTGTTCATAATAACCACGACCCCAAGTATAGTGAATTGCAATATTTGACGACCAAAAATTATTGTATTTCTGATTCCAATGCAATTGATAATGATCTTGATTATAATGATCTACTTGATTATCGTATGTGTAATAATTTTTTGTTCTGTCATTTTCTAAATCTTCAGCAGTTACACCAAACCAAGATTGATAGGTTTCTTCAAACCCTCCAAAAACAATGGCTTTAATCAATGTATTGTTATCGACATATGATGCTTGTAAAAAGTATGATTTTAAATCAGATGATGCTCTATCAACATAACCGTCCGATTTAATAATCGAAGCTCTACCAGCAACCTCAATGTGGTTATTTAACTTTCCAGTAGTGAATTTCAGCGTATGCTTATGTGTGTTAAATGAACCAAAAGAATTACTAATTGTAGCCGATGGTTTTTCAGCGATAGCATTGGTTAATAAGTTGATGCTAGCACCAAAAGCTCCAGCTCCGTTGGTTGATGTCCCAACGCCTCTTTGCAATTGTAAATTCTCAACCGACGAAGAAAAATCAGGTAAGTCAACCCAATAAGTTCCCATTGATTCTGCATCGTTATATGGAATTCCGTTGATGGTAATATTCACTCGAGTTGCATCGCTACCACGAACACGAATACCAGTATACCCCACACCAGCACCTGCATCGGAAGTTGTGACAACATTTGGCATAAAGTTCATTAAAACAGGAATGTCTTGCCCAAGATTTCGTTTAGCAATATCTTCTTTTGAAAGATTTGAGTGTGTTACTGGAAATTCTGAATTAACGCGAATTGCTTTTATAATAACTTCATCTAGAACGTTATCTACTTTGATAGAATCCTTTTTAATTTTCTCTTGTGCATTGATTGTAAATGAAATAAGAATTAAAAAAATAAATGATATTTTTTTCATTTTAAAATAAATTAAAACGAATAAAAGAGGTCAATACTCGGTACTTTGAATAATTAATAAATGGCGATTATCGCCTTCCTAAACAGCATTATCTGTTCTAGGTTCAATGGGTGTGATCTCAGCCTTATTTAGTATTTATGAATTTAAAGTGTAGAGTTAAGAGTTTTTCAACTCATAATTTCAAACTCATAATTCATAATTTTTTTTAAGCACCCCTTTATGAGAACAGGACAAAAGTATTACAGAATTATGAATTATGAATAATTAATTGGATTTATTTTCTCATGAAATAGAATATCCAGAGAATTATTCTTTATTAAATAGTTCTCTGGAGATTATTCTTAGATGATATTTTAAATTTAACTGTGAATAGCTCTGCCGTCAACAGCTAAACAAGCTTCTTTAATTGCTTCGGTAAATGTTGGATGTGCATGCGAGCTACGTGCAATATCTTCTGATGACGCTCTAAACTCCATGGCAATTACGGCTTCGGCAATCATATCAGCAGCACGAGCAGCAATCATGTGAACACCTAATATTTCATCTGTTTCAGCATCTGCTATTACTTTTACTTGCCCTTCAATATCCATACTTGCGCGAGCACGACCTAAAGCACGCATCGGAAAACTACCAACTTTGTAGTTTACACCAGCTTCTTTTAATTGCTCTTCGGTTTTACCAACTGTAGCAACTTCAGGCCAAGTATAAACAACTCCCGGAATTAAATTATAATTGATATGTGGTTTTTGACCTGCTATGATTTCGGCAACCATTGTTCCTTCTTCTTCAGCTTTATGTGCAAGCATTGCTCCTTTAATAACATCGCCAATAGCATAAATATTAGAAACATTGGTTTGTAAATGATCGTTAGTTTCGATAACACCTCTGTCAGTAACATTTACACCAACATTTTCTAATCCTAATTTATTAGTAAAAGGACGTCGCCCAACAGAAACCAAGCAATAATCTGCGTTGAATTCTACCGGAACCCCTTTTTTATTGTCAGCAATTACCGTCACAGTTTTTCTATTTGATGAAACAGAAGAAACTTTATGACCTGTATAAAATTTGATTCCTTGCTTTTTCAAAGATTTTTGTAATTCTTTAGAAAGCATTCCATCCATAGTAGGGATGATTTTCGGCATAAATTCTACTACAGAAACTTCGGTTCCAAGTCTATTATATACTTGTCCTAATTCTAGACCGATAACTCCACCACCAATTACAATCAGTTTTTTAGGGATTTCTTTTAAGCTCAATGCTTCTGTAGAAGTAATGATTCGTTTTTTATCAATGGTAATAAAAGGTAAAGTTGATGGTTTAGATCCGGTAGCTATAATGGTGTGTTTAGATACAATCGTTTCAGTTTTACCTTCAGATGCAATATTGATATGTGTTGTGTCTTTAAAAGATCCAAAACCTTTATAAACATCAATGCTATTTTTATCCATTAAAAAATCAATTCCGCTACAAGTTTGCGAAACGACTTCATTTTTTCTATTTATCATCTGAGTAAAATTTACTTTTACTTCAGTAATATCAATTCCGTGTTTTTCAAAGAGAGTAATTGCATCGTGATAATGATGAGATGAATCTAACAATGCTTTTGACGGAATGCATCCAACATTAAGGCAAGTTCCACCAAGTGTATTGTATTTTTCAATGATTGCAGTTTTTAATCCTAATTGTGCGCAACGTATAGCTGCTACATATCCTCCAGGGCCAGATCCGATAACGGTTACATCGTAATTACTCATAGTTTTATTTAAATGTTTGGAGGCAAAAATAAGGTATTTTGTTATAAAGTAAAGTGGAATTTATAGACTTAATAATTGTGTATGTGTTTTAGAAGATAAAACGGTCTGTTTATTTATTTAATAGTGCTATTTGCTTAATTTTTGCAAAAAATTATAATAAAAAACTTGCGAATGTGAGAAATGGTAGTATGTTTGTACCGAAGTTTTGATATTATTCAAAATTTCTCCTATATAACCCCTATTTTATAATTTATATTGAGATTTACTCAATATTTGAACGCTGCGACTTTATCCCACTAAAAGGAGGTCAGCTTTTTTTATGAACTAAAGGTGGGAGAAATTATGAAAGACTTTAAACTACTCACGGTTATATCAATTCTCTTAATTATAAGTTGGTCAAATGTTGTATTGGGTCAAAATAAGAGTTCTAAAAAAATTGACGGTTCAGAATTTGTAAAGAGACCTAGTCTTACCGAAAAGTATTCAAAAGAATATTTAGAAAAATTCAATCAAAAACTAAAACAACGTGCTATTGCGTATAAACAGCTTAGAGCTGTCAGTCAATCAAATGCACAGCTATTGCCTAACCCAGTTGGGACATGTAATGTTATTTCTTGTGGTTCATTTAATTTTGTTGATACTGATCCAGATAATAATTGGGGAGGATTTAGAATTGCGGTAGATGGTAGTACTTATGCAGCGAATGTTTTATATGATTGTTGGGATGACCATGGTACGGTAGATTATTCTGAAGGGCAATATATTTCATATTCTAACGCAGATGCAAATATTGATACACCAGCAATGATTTCGTCTTCACCTGATGGTGGAGGCTTTTCTATTTTCTCTTATAGAAATGAATCTATTAATCAAGATTTAATAGTTTTACCAAATGCAAATTATACTGTTTGTTTCGAAATTGCTGTAATCCCAAGATATAGTAATAATGATGGTGATTTTGTTGAGTTTCAACCAAACCTACAATTTGGTATTGAATCAGGAGGAATTCAAATTCCCGGAGGTGACAAATTAGAATACACACATAGTGATTTGACAATACATCCTTTGTCAGATTTTCCAACAGAACTATCTACAAATACAACGGGGCCTTTTCAAAACTCTGGTGGTTGGACTGACATTGACCCATTTTGGGAAACAGTTTGTATCACTTTTAAAACTGATAGTTCAGGAGAGGTAAATATTTATTATGAAACTGGCAATCCAGGAAGATCAGTAATTTTAGTTGATGGACTTAGATTAAGTTTAGAAGGATATGCAACTCCTCCTGTTTTAGAGCCGATTGGTGTAAATACACCTAGAGTATTTTGTGATCCAACAACTGTTGATTTAGATGATTATATAACTCCAAATGGGCCGGGTGGTTCTGTTTTAACATGGAGTACAAATGTTGATCCTTTATTTGTAGGTGATCATTTGTCTGACACAAATGTTTCTGTTCCAGGAACATATTATGCATTTTATTATAATAGTGCTGATAATTGTGCTTCGCCAGCAGCAATGTTAGAATTAAAACTTACAGATTTAAATTATTTAGTTGATTCAACAACAGATGAAGATTGCTCAGGAAGTGATACTGGTGAAATTGTTGTTTCTGGAGTTGACGGAACATCACCATATACCTTCTCAATTGATGGAGGAATCACTACTCAAAATGATGGAACATTTACAAATCTTGTAAGTGGAACATATCAAATTTTAATTACGGATGATAATAGTTGTTCAGTAACTACTTCAGATATAACTATTAATACAATTGATTCTGTTTCCCCAACAATTACTGCTCCAGATGATTATACGATAGAAGGGTGTGGAAAAAATGATATCACAGATTTAGTTCATAGTGATATAGAAGTAACTATTACCTTGGCAGAATTAGAAGCTGCTTTAGGAGGAAATGGAACAGCATTTGATGATAATTCAAATTTCACAATCACGTATATTGATGCCTGTCAAAGCACTTGTCCAATTAAAATTACAAGAACATTTACTGTAACAGATGGTTGTGGAAACTCAAATTCTGATACTCAAACAATCACAGTTCAAGATACAACAGCACCAACATTCAATGAATCACTTTCAACAGATGTGACAGTAGAGTGTGACGCAGTTCCAACGGCAGATACTTTAACAGGATTTGATAATTGTGGAACAGCGACTGTAACATTCAATGAAACAAGAACAGATGGTAGTTGTGCAAATGATTATACATTGACAAGAGTTTGGACAGCGACAGACGAA
>JASFYP010000081.1:0-4466 GCA_045047075.1 Flavobacteriaceae bacterium | reverse complement strand
AGAACAATATTTTGGATTACTCCAAGCTACTCCAGGAACAGAAAGCAATTTATTGACCTTGACCAATGATGGTCAAGTGTATTCCTATATTTTGAAATATTCTGAGAAATTACCCAAACTCAACTATTTTATTTCAAAACATGAGAGTATAGGAAATGAAAAACCTAAAATCAGAATTCCAGTTAAATCGAAAATCATTAACGATCACTATGCCAAAAGAAACGATTATTTCAAGAAGTTGAGTGATTATTTTCTTAAATCAAACTTCGAAAATATCGCTACAAAACGTAAGAAAGGAATCAAATTACAACTTCAAAAAATGGTTTATAATTCCTCTGAAGTTTATATTGTAATGAAAATTACCAACAGGTCTGGAATTGACTTTGAAATTGACTTTTTGAACATTTATAGAACCAATGGCAATAATAAAAAGAAAGCTTCTTATCAACGGTTGGAGCAGCATATCATCCAAAGATATAAAATACCTGGCATTGTCAAAAACAAGCAATCCCACCGTTTGGTATATGTATTGCCAAAATTTGTCTTAGGGGATAATGAGAAGCTAGAAATCGAACTAAAAGAATTAAAAGGAAGTAGATCCGTTATACTATCAACTAAAATCTGAGATTTTTGTTTATAATTAGGTTTTATCGAACATCATTGGACATTAAAACCTTTTGATATTCTGTAAGAAAGCATGTATATTAGCTATAAATAATTAAGGCGCAATCTAGTAAATAAGAATTATTATAGGTTACTTAATATTCCTTACTTACTAAGTTAGGCACAATTAGGACTGAATGAAAGAATTTGATTTAGATAATGAACTTAAAATGATTTTCAACGATTCAACAGGATTGTATGACTATTATAAAAATGGCAAATTACTTTCAAAAAAAGCTGACAAACTTTTTAAATATTATTCTTTAAACATAAATAATATTGGCGCTTTATTAAACAATTATTTTTACCTTTCTAATCCAGGAACTTTTAATGACCCCTTCGATTGCAACATAAATTTGGTTTCTAATAATGACAAAAATAAAATAAGTAAACTTGAAACGGTAAAGAGAAACAACATTAATAATGTTGGAGTTGTTTCTTTTTCAGAAACTATTGATAGTCATTTAATGTGGGCACACTATACAAATAACTACAATGGATTTGCAATTGAATTTAAAGGAACTGAAGTTACAGTTAATCTAGTTCAAGATAGATTCGAAAAACACACACTAACCAAAGTATTTTATCCAAAAGAACTTAAGAAAATTAAAAGGGAATATCCTTTTGCAATGCATTATGTCCTTTCAACAAAAATGAAACATTGGGAATATGAAAAGGAATGGAGAATAATATGTAAATTAAAAAAAAATGATAATAGAACCCTCTATTATTATCCTGAGAAAGTAAAAGGGATATACGTAGGACATAGATTGATAGATGAGAATACTAGTGCCTATAAATTACTACTAGAAATTTGTGAAATTAGATTTCCAAAAACTCCAATTTATGTAGTTTATCCTCATCCGACAGAGTTAGAATTAATTTTTGAGAAAGTAATGAATTAAATTATGTACAACAAAGACCATCCTGTTTTTATCATTAAAGAATCACTTCATAATCCAATTTGGAAATATATGGATTTCTGGAAATTTTTAAATCTTTTGGAGACCGGCTGTTTATACTTTTCGACTGCGGATAGTTTAGGTGATAACTACGAAGGACGTATCCCAAAAGTAGTATATGAAATGATGGTTACTGAGGATTTAAAAAAAGGAAATACTAATAATCAAGATACCAATGATTATTTAGAGGCCCACTTACGAAAAGAAACATTAATATCTTCTTGGACCTATGGTGAAAAAGAATCTTTTGCAATGTGGAAAATGTATGCAAAAGATAAAATGGGGATTGCTATTAAAACGGACTTTTTATCTCTTGCTAGTTGTTTCAGCCAAACTGATAGAGATATTTACATTGGAGAAGTAAGTTATTTTGATAAGGAGAACTTTAGATACCCAACTAACAATCTTTATTACCCTTTTCTTGTGAAGTTAGAATATTATAGTTCTGAAAATGAATTGCGATGTATAACTTCTTGTAGTCAAGAGGAAGAGCATGAAAGCAAATTAATTGAAGTTAATCTCAATGAATTAATCAAGTCTATTTATATATCACCAAATTCTAAACCTGAATTTAAAAGAATGCTCTTATTGTTAAAAGAAAAATATAATCTTGATTTTGAAATAAATCTTTCAGAGGTCAATGATTCATGGCTATAGAATAATAACTTATGCTAACAGGAATAATTAATTGCTGCGGAATTTCCTGCGAAAAATCAGCTGCGCACTAAAACACACTGTTCTTTAAACGTAACGTTGTGCAATATTAGAAAATGAGCTTTGAAAAAATAAATAGCAGTTTTTATTTCAATTTCTATGTGAATGAGATATGGGCAATAGCAAGGTCAATTTTGGATTTAGGAGAAAGACTTCAGAAAACGGAATCATATCTTAAATATCAGTCTGACAATAAAAGTCGTTTTATGGACTCAACGACAGTGACGCACGAAATAATCTCTTCAATTTTGACTCATTCTGCAAGATTAGATAAATTTAGGTACTTAAACAACGTAACTAATCTTTAACTTGTGTAAACCATGTCCCTTAACGAACACCGAACCAATTCTCATAAAACCAAATTATAATACAGAATGAAACAAAAGAAATTATCAGAATTGTCAGACGAAGAATTATTACAAGAAGCAAAGAAAATGAAATCAACAGCTATAACTAATGCTGTTTTAATTGGATTTCTGATAGGAATTCTGATTTACAGTATTGCGGTAAACAATTTTGGGTTTTTGATGTTAATACTTTTGTTTGTAATATACAAGATGATTAATAATTCTAAATATCATAAAAACGAATTAGAAAATCTTCTGAAAGAGCGGAATTTGAAGTAAAAAAGCACTGAGGTTGAACAAGTTTATGGAAAAAGCCAAGTTCTAAAAACTTGGCTTTCTTTTAACTATTTAATGGAACAGATTGGTTTACATACTCTGATAAGTTTTGTTAGTGTTATCCTTTTCGTTTGATAATTGTTCCCTCAACCTTTGCATATCATCACTAACTTTTCTTTCTACAACTCTAGCGTAAACCTGTGTCGATGCAATCTTAGAATGACCAAGAAGTTTAGAAACTGTTTCGATAGGAACACCATTACTTAATGTAACAGTAGTTGCAAAAGTATGTCTAGCCATATGAAAAGTAAGATTCTTTTTTAGACCACAAACGTCTGCAATTTCCTTTAAGTATAGGTTTACTTTTTCATTGGTTATCTGCGGGAACAAAGTCTCGGTTATCTGAGTCATCGGATGATTCTGATATTTATAAATTAATTCTTGCGCTTTATTCAGTAAAGGAACCTTTACAGGAGATTTTGTTTTTTGACGATTTGTAAATATCCAGTTATCCCCATCAATTCCTTTAAGGATATTGTCTTTGGATAAATTCATAATGTCAATGTATGCTATGCCAGTGTAACAACTAAAAACAAATAAATCTCTAACACGTTCTAACCTTTCAATATATAAATCTTTTGTTTCTATATTTGAAAGTTCATTTTCTGTCAAAAAAGGGCGCTCTCTTTTCTCATAAGTAGGTTTCCATCTAACAAATGGGTCTCTTTCAATCCATTCGATATGATATCCTAACGTCACAATTTTTCGAAACCTTTGAATATGCTTCATCACCGTATTATTGCTCAGAGCCTTTGGATGACCTTTAGCCCAATACGTTAGAAGAAAGCAAGCAAAATCACAGATAAATTTATAATCCAATTCCTTTAGATATATATCCGTCGTGTTTCGCTCATTGTTTAGGAATTTGTTTATGTAACCTTGGGTTACTCCAAAATTTCTGAGAGTACCTTTAGCTAAGATACCTTCAGTTTTCTTTGTATGGTAGTCAAGAAGGTTTTGGAGTGTCCTAGAATTGTCATTTTCTCCCAAGTATTCAGCTTTGATTAACTCTGCTGTAATTAATTGACCTTTAAATTTCAGGTCTTGATAGCTTTGAATAAGCTTGGAATAAACTTGGTCTAAATATTCATTAAGTCTTCTTGCCCGTTCGCTGCTTCCCTTTGCTCTATATCTGATTGAGTCCCAGATATCAATATCGGCTTTAATTTTTAAGCTGATATCGCTTTTTTTTCCGTTAACGGTAATTCTGGCATAAACACCAGCTTGATCATTTTTAGCTCTTTTGCTATATATCCAAAAAGTGATAGCAAATGTTGTTGAAGTACGCATAGTTGTCGTCTTTAAAGTTAAACATTAAGACGAAAGTCAAATCAACTATACCAAATAGTTAGTTAAATATAAGCTATTCTGTCAACACTGTTGACGGTTTTAAAAAGTGTTGACGGATTGCGGTCATTTATAACTAAAATAAACCATTTAGTAT
>JASFYP010000080.1:0-13517 GCA_045047075.1 Flavobacteriaceae bacterium | reverse complement strand
GTAGATTCTACTAATTTTGTTGTTTTCAAGGCATTCCAAAATTCAGAAAGTTTAATTATGGAACTGTAAATACCTAATGCAGGATTATAGAGTAATGATACTCGTAAATTTATGCGATTGATAAGTTCTGGTTCAAAAACCCAAATAGATTGAAGTAATTCAACAAAATCAACTATATCATCTTTTATTTTGAAGGTCATTCTACCTTCACCTATAATCTTATCTTCAATGTTTGGAATTTTAATTTTAGGAGATGGGATAGCAGCCTTTATTTCCTCATAGAATAAAACAGAAGACAATTGAGTGACAAGTTTCAATAATTCTTTATTTCGAACATACTTAAATTTCACTTCCTTTAGAATCTGTAAAGACGTTTCTAACTCATTTTTAAGAAAAAATTTGACAAGAGCTATTTTTATCACTTGATTTATTTTCTTTCCTTTAAGATTCGCTTTATCTAGTAATAATAGCTTCTCATACTGGTTGTGATGCAATAGATAATGAATTAGTTTTTCTTTAATCTTGTCATTAGTTTTACGGTTTCCTTTTTTAGAAAAATCTGTTTTCTTGTAATCATTTCTATGATTTTCATCCTGTTTCCAAGTAATTTTATTTATCCTTTCAAAAATTTTAATCGGATCTTTTTGAATTAAGATATCTGCTTTAAGACTTTGAATTAAAGAATGATAACTAGAATCTATTGTTTTCTTACCCAATCCTTGAATTAGAATATTATCGGGTAATAGTTTCTTAAATTTAAAATGGTAAAGGTCTAAATAATGAAAGAAGTATTCTTTAGAGCCGGAAAGGAAATCTCCATCCCAAATGGCTCTTAAACTACTATTTGTTTTACCAGCTTTTAGGAATAATGTTGGAAAATCAATATTGGAGTTATCTAAATTCCATTCAATATTTAAGATTTGAGCTTTTAAAAATGAGATTCTAATGAATTGAGATAAGTTTAAAAGTTCTATGGTTGCATTATGAGCAATTTCAATATTCTTTTTTATTTCTGATACAGGTCTGAGATTTTGCCAAGCTCTTTTTATCCAATTAACGTTTATTACATCCAATATTTTCTTGAAACTACCATCATCAAATAAATGGGTTACATAATTTCTATAAGATTCATCGGTATTAGGATTTTGCTCATAATAATTTATGAGTGCTAGATTGAATTCTTTTTTTAATTCTCCTGTTTTATGGAGAACAAATTCCCTAAAGCTATTATGAAAAATACTATAATTGCCTTAATCATTGCATTTAAGTAAATGTGAAAAATCTTTTATTACTTCCTTAATTTTAATAATATAAGTAGAAATACCAATAGTCTTTAGTATATCATTGATAAGTTGAATGCTAGTATGTTCTTTTCTATAAGCTAAAAATGTTAAAACCCAAGCTACGAACTCATTAAACTCAACATTTCCGTATAGATATTCGTGATATGTATCAATTTCACCGTTTGTTAATTTTGGTAAATTTTCGAGTAATTCTTTGTATTTGTACTTATCGACTTTTAATAATAATTCAGAAATATAGTGAAGGTACAAAGGGATTCCAGAGGAGACTTTTTCGATTAACTCCAATATTTCAGAATGATCAATTGCTTTATTGGTTAAATATTTACCAATATTACCTTGAGTAAATCCTTTTGCAATTATATGTCTTCTTTTGTTTGTATTAATTTGACTTAAAACACTTTTTGAAAGAACAGTTTTGTATTGAGTACTTACAATTATAAATATGTTTTCAGGTAAATTCCCTTTAATTTGATTTAATAAAGAATTCTCTTTAAATCCTATGTCCCGGTGAACGTGATCAAGACCATCAATAATGAAAATTACATTTCTATCAAGTTTTGATAGTTCATCAATATATACCAATAATTTACTCTCATAGTCGTCTGATTATTTATTAGGAAGATCAATATCAGAAAAATTATTTTCTATTCCAATACACATTGATTTTAAGAAGTAATTGGATTTGTGTCTTAGTTCTCCAAAATTATTTTTTGAGTCAGGAATAAAGCAATAATATGTAAAGGCTATTTCGCTGTTTTCTATTTGAAATTTTGTTAATGCAGTAGATTTTCCAATTCCTGGAAGACCTTCAATAAGAATATATCCTCCATTAAGGTTAGTAACTGAATCTTGAATATCATTTAAAAGATTCTCGTTAGCAACATAATGTTGTTCATCAACAGTTTTAAAATAATGAGATAGTTTATCTTCAAACCTATCTGCTAGTCCCAGAGTATTTAAGAGTTTTTCTTTGGTAATTGTTTCTCCTGAAATACTCCAATCCACAACAGAAGTCAATAGGTCTATTGCAATATTGAATTTGTCATTATATAATGTCCAAGGCACATATCACAAAATCAAAGCCAAGTATCTACAGCTTTATCTAAATGAGTTTATTTATAAGCTCAATAGAAGGTGTTTTGGCGAAAGAATTTTTGATAGGCTCGTGATAGCTAGCATCACAGCTAATGGACATTAAGCGGATATACAATTTAATAATTAAAATAAATCACAAAAATGCTAATAATTATTTAGAATGAAATTCTTAGACTAACATTTGGAGTAAAACCAAGAGAGTGTTGCAAAACTTGTTCAACTTCATCATTATTTATGCGATAATACTTGTTTAGATTATTCTTATGGTTAAGTAAATTCCAAATGGATACGCCTATGTTTGCTTTTGTATTCTTACCCAAATCAAATTGATAAGTAGAAGATATATCAATTCTAGTATAATCTTTTAAGCGACTACTATTTGCAGACTCGTAATTTATAGTGCCTTCAATAATTTCATTGCCTAAGACAGGGCGTGTTGTAGGTTTTCCTGAATGCCAGTTTAATCCAGCAGAGAGTTTAAAGCCCTTTAACGTATAGGATGTACCTATGGTTATGGCGTTAGTAAAGTCAACATTCGTATGAAATTTATCATTCTGAAGCATTTCAAAATTATAATAATTGTCCATGTAAGTATAACTTAACCATGTATTAAAACTTTGAAATTGTTTTCGTGCTAAGAAATCAAAACCAAATACTTCGTAGTTACCATCAACTCTTGCTAATAGATATTGATTTTGAAATCCCTGACTTTGAGTGGTTATCCCATCCACTTTTTTAAAATAACCTTCTCCATTGATGAGCCATCCATCGCGATCATATTGCAACCCCAATGAAACTTGCTTACTTTTTATTATAGGAATATTAGTATTATTTGATAACTGCCAACGACGTTCTTCAATACCTAGAAAGTCATTTTGAAAATTAATGACTTGGGAGGTGATTTGATGCTTAAATTCTCCAAGAATTTCAAGATTAAAATTACGGCTTATTTTTTGATTAAAGCTTAAGCGGGGTTCAAAAATATATTTATTTAGCTTAGAAATGTAGTTAGCCCGAATACCGGCAGTAATACTGCTCTTTTTATGTTCAGATAAAAATTTTACTTGTGAATATAAGCCGTGTGTTCTCAAAACTTCTGCTATATATAAACTAAATACGGGATTGTCAACATCGTCAAAATTAATGACTTGGGTCTCTGTGAATTGATATCCATTGAGAAGCGAAAAGCGCTCATTCACCTTATATTTAGTATTAATTTTTACGCCAGTTTCCGATACTTTATTTTCTTGTAAAGCACGCTGATTATTCAAAATATTAGCATTTATAGCTTTTAACTTATAGTCGGTTTCGTAGATATGAAAAGATGATTGAAATTTGTTGTTCCATATTCTCTTATAGAATAAACCGCCACCAAAACTATTTTGAATAAGGCTACTTCTTCGGGACTCATCAATTCCATTTAGTGTGGCGTTTTCATCAAAAAGGAGTTCATTACTTACGATTAATACATTCAGTCTAATTTGATTTTTTTGATCTATTTGGTACAGCCATCGTAACCCCGTATCGTAGAAGTCGAATTCGATATTAGAGTTCATCACATTTCCTGTATTCATTTCTAATTCTGAATCTTGTTGAATTCTATCAAAATAAGAATTGTAAGTTGGTGTATTAAAAAAATCACTTAACCCTTTTCTTGTTGAAATTTGTAATGAGGCTTTTTTACCAGTTGGGATATCCGCAAAGACATCTAAATTTAAAAAATTCACACAGATACTTCCTTTGAAATCATAATTGATATCATCACTAGTATGCATTTCAATGGTCCCCGAAACACCATCAGAATGATGAACTCCTGTTCCGTTCTTTGTTAGGATAACCTTATCGGTCATTTTTGGGTTAAAAATAGAAATCAATCCAAAAAAATGCCCTGATTGATACATTTTAATGCCGTCCCAAAGCAGTAAGTTCTCATCATTACTACCACCCCTAATATTTATATTAGACACTGTTTCATCAACACTTTGAATACCTGGCAATGCTTGTACCGTTTGCAAGATATCTGTTTCGATTAATCCAGGAAGAATACCAAATTCTGAAAAATTTATTTGAAATGAACCGTCATTATGTTTATTGATACCTTTTACTAAATAATTTGAAAGAATCACTTGTTGCAATTTTACCACTTCAGGAACTAAGTAAATATCAGCACAATTCTCTTTGTTGAAAAAATGATAGGCTCTTTTAAGTTGTTTGTGACTCAAATGATGAATTATGATAGTTTCATTTTTATTTTTAGCCTCAAACTGAAAATAGCCATTTTCATCACTTGTGGCTGATGAGTTTTTACTTTGGATAGTTGCAAAAGCAATAGGGGATTTCGTTTCAATGTCCTTGAGGTAGCCACATAAAAAAAAAGCATCCTTGTTAGTTATAGAAACAAAATGATTTAAAATGGAAAAATGAAGCCCTGTTTGCTTTTCTAAAAAAGTTATAGCCTCTTCAAAAGAGCTTTTTTCTGGAGGATAAGTAATCAAAACACCATCAATAACCTTAAAGAAATAATTAAATTGATAGGGGTGCTTGCTTTCCAGAAGCTCAAGGACTTCAACAAGTGGTACTTTCTTCTGTTGAACCTGAGCATTAAGAGAAAGATTAAAAAAAATAAAAACGAAAAATAGTTTATTCAATATGGCGTAATGAAATTTTAGTTGGCGATTCTATATCATAGTCAAGCTTAAGAGGCGCCGTAATGGACTCTAAAGCTTCATTTAAATTTTTATGAGTAAATCCACCAGTAAACAATAAATTTTTATCATTTAAATCCACTGTAATTGTAACATTGTACTGTCTTTCAAGTTCCTTAATAACTTCATGAAAAGGCACTTTCTTAAAATAGCTCGTATTATTCATCCAAAACGGTTTTTCTCTATTGGATATGGCATCAGAGGAAATCTTACCATTTAGTATTCTATAAACGTGTCCTGGCAGTAATTTTAAAGTTTCTTTTTCATAGCTTACAGCCACCACACCTTCAAAACAGTTAACTTCGAATAGGTCTTTACGAATTTTAACATTAAATTGAGTTCCAATTACACGAACCTTTCCAATAGAGGTCACAACATCAAATGTTGAACCCTTTGCAACTATAAAAAAGGCCTCGCCTTCAAGAGTAAGCTCTCTTTTTTCTATCCAAGTGTCTTCGTTATATGTAATTTCAGAAGCGGCATTAAGCATAACTTGTGAGGCATCTGGGAGTTGAACCATTCTTTTTTCTCCTATGGCAGTTTCTATATTAATAGCATTACTGAAAAAGAAAAGAAAATAGATACCGAAAGCCATAACAAAAACACCGGCAATTCTAAGCATAGGTGTTAACCAATTGCGCTTTATTGAGAAGCCATTTTTAGATTTTATTTTGCTTTTAAGGATTTCAAAATCTTGCACTTCTGAAAATTTAGAGGCACTAAAGGCTGGCGCTTTATCAATAATTTCTTTTAAAAGTTCATTGTCTTCAATGGTTTCAAAAGCAATTTGCTCTTTATCCGTTAGCCTCCCTTCAAGCCATTTTTTATTTAAGTAGTCTTTATTCATATTTCTTGCTTCTACTATTATAACAATTTAGAAGGCTTTTTTGCATAAAATTTATTAAACTCTTCGAGTTCCGTTTTAAGGTTTAATGATGCGTTATAAACACGACTATCTACAACACGCCTTGTAACACCCAACATTTCTGCTATGACTTTATGAGGTTTTTTATCAGCTTTACTCAATAAAAAAGTGATACGTTGTTCCTCAGGAAGTTTGCCTAATGCCCTTTGGTATTTCTCAAAAAACTGAGCTCCCTCCATAATAAACTCTGGACTCTCATTAGTGTAATCTTTAGGTGATTCCTGATTATAGCGCAGTACTACGTTTCGGTGCTTGATATCATTTAGCATCATATTACTGGCCACTTTAAAAAGAAAAGCACGGGCAGAACTGGGAGGTACCTTTTTGCAATTCTCCCATAACTTTATAAAAGCTTCTTGCATTTTATCGTTAGGGTCTAAATAACCTCCAAATTTGTAGTACAAGAAGTCATGTAAACCTTTAGAGTATTTGGAATAAATACCTGTAAAAGTTTCTTCTTCGCATATGTGATTTTTAATTTCTTTTGGCATCACAATTGATTATTCATTAAAGTTAGAAAAAAATATTAGTAATTTTGTTACATTAGTTGTTATATATATGAAACGAATTATTAAAATTGTTGTTGTGAAATTAAGAGCTAAAATATTTCTAGTATTATTATGCCTATTTGTGTTATCCTCTTGTAGGAAAGATGAGTATAGATTTGAAGAGGCACCAGAAGAAACCCCATTGGTTTCTACATCATTGGTTGCGAATTTAATGCAACGTACTGCACTTAAAGATGGCTCAGACGATAATATTATTGATAAAGCAAGTTGCATTACTATAAAACTTCCCGTAAGTCTGGTTGTTAACGGCATTCAAATTACAATTAATAACGAAGACGATTTTGATACGGTTGAAGCTATTTTTGATGATAGTGACACAGATACCGATACCTTAGTTATTACATTTCCTATAAACATTATATTAGAAGATTTTACTGAAGTTCTTATAATTTCAGAAAGTGAACTTAATAGTTATAGAAATAATTGCCCTGATGAAGATGAAGAAGATGATGACATTGAATGTGTTGATTTTAATTATCCTATTACAGTTACAACATACAACACCTTAATTGATGAACTTGGATCTGAAACCATACATACTGATAAGGAGTTTTATGAATTTATAGATGATATAGAAGACTATTTGATTGTAAACATCAATTTTCCAATAGCATTAACAGGTTTTGATGGCACAATTTTGAGCATTAATAATTTGAATGATTTAGAAGATGCAATTGAAGATGCCATAGATGATTGTGATGAAGATGATGATTATGATTTTGATGATGATGATAATATTAGTGCAACGGAGCAGGAATTTAAAGATTTACTAATACTTTGCACATGGGAAGTTGAAGAGCTTGAAGTTAATGAGCAAGATGAGGAAAATCAATTTAATGGATATAGATTTACATTTAATGCAGATGGAACTGCTATAGCTACAGATGCTTCAAATACTGTCTTTAATGGCAGTTGGACAGTGAGTACAAATAGTGGTTTAAGACTTTCTATACAATTTCCTGATTTCTCAGATATTAGTAATGTATGGAGGTTGCATGAGATAAATTCAGAAGAAGATGGCACACGATTAGATTTGCGTAATCTTGAGGATCATATGAAACTAAGACAAGATTGTCCGTAATTAAGTCTCTTAACCTTATACCAATACATTAAATAGAAGAGTTTTTAGTCTTTTAACTTTAACATAATTGCAACATTAATTGCTTTAGCCGATTTAAAGGATTTTGAGCAATTCAATACTTTTTCAAATTCAAACTCAGAAGGACTTAACGATAGGTTTGCTTTTAAGATGATTGTGTCATCAATCTTCTTAATACTACCTAAAAACGTTTTTTTCTTTTTATCGTAAAGTATTTTTAAATCTCCTTTAAAAACTACGGTAGATTCACTTTCAGACAACTCAGAATAATCAAATTCTAATAATTCACCAACAAATTGAATTCTAGGATTAGATTTAAAAGAAATGACACCATCATCAACATCCTTAGATCTTTTAAACATAGATATTTCTAAAGAATAACCATCCAAAATAGATTCAATTTGAAAGGTGTTTTGAAGTAGCTGTCTTGAATAAGATTTTGCAGCATAAAAACTAATATTACTATTAAAAGCGAAGTAAGTTATATTTAGGTTTTGAATTGCGTTTACCATATTGATAGATATTAAATAAAGGTTAAGTCATAATAGATTGCTATTAATCGAGGTCATTAGAATTAACTTTTTAATCCTTTATAATAGAACAACTTAGTTAACATTTTTACACAAAAAAGAAGAAATGAGTCATTTTATCGATGTTTGTCTTTCAAACACGCAAATTTTTTTTACAAATTTTTAAAAATATTCGGGTAAAGTTTATTGTTCAGTTGTTATATAATTAAACATTGGTCTAAAAGGATTTAAACGAACTGAATAATATATTAAATTTTGACAAAGCCCCTTCATAATCTATATATAGCAGTAATGGTTGTAATTACAATAATTACTGCGGTATATCTTAGTTACACAGGATACACCTACTATAATTTGCCTTTAGAGGAGCGATTCTATCATCCACGTCATACGTGGTTCAAGCCTAGTGGTATTTATGGTCAGGGCTTAGGTATTATTGGAACATTAATGATATTATTTGGTGTTAGCATATACATAGCTAGGAAGCGGTACAATTTTTTGGCGAAAATATTACGTTTAAAGTACTTATTAGAGTTTCATATTTTTTTATGCACTTTGGGTCCCATACTCGTTCTTTTTCATACGGCTTTTAAATTTGGAGGCATTGTGTCTATTGCCTTTTGGAGTATGGTTGCTGTAGTGCTAAGTGGCGTTATTGGGCGGTTTATTTATATTCAGATTCCTAGAACAATAGAAGGAAGGGCACTTACGCTTAAAGAAGTGAAAAGCTTAAAAACAGATCTAAGTTTTGTTTTGGATGAACAATTTGAGATAGATTTCCAAACAAAGCAAATGATAGCTAGTATTGTAAGTGATGAAAAAGCCTCTTATAAAAATGTGAGGCAGATAAAAAAAGAACTAAGCCGTAAAAATATAGCAAAGGAAGATCAGAAATATATAGTAAAATTGGTTAAAGATGATGTCATGCTTTCAGGGAAAATATCCCGACTTGAAACGATGCAAAAATTGTTTAAATATTGGCATGTAGCACATTTACCTTTTGCTTTAATAATGCTTGTTATTGTAATTGTTCATATAGCAATTACAGTAACTTTTGGTTATAAATGGATATTTTGATGGGAGAAGTACTTATAGAACAGATATTGGTTTATAGTACGGTGTTTATACTTTGTATAACAACAGTCTTTTTTTATTTGAGAAAAAAAAAGGTGAGCTCAGTTGTTGTAGAAAAAAAGGTAGAAATCGCAAAAGAAGAGGGTATGTTCGAGCCCGTTTCATTATATCCTTATATCGATCTTAATACGTGTATTGGTAGTGGTGCCTGTATTACGGCATGCCCTGAAAAAGATATTTTAGGGATTGTAGATGGGGTTGCAACAGTTATCAATACGGCAAACTGTATAGGTCATGGAGCCTGTTTTCATGCTTGCCCTGTTGAGGCCATTACATTACGTATAGGAACGGAGTCTAGAGGTGTTGATTTACCTCATGTAAGTGAAACTTTTGAAACTAATTTTAAAGGTATTTATATCGCTGGAGAACTAGGGGGCATGGGGCTTATTAAAAATAGTGTTGAGCAAGGACAACAAGCTATTGAAAACATGGTTAAAAACAAAATACCTTCTAAAGAAAATGTTATAGATGTGGTTGTTATTGGTGCTGGACCTGCGGGTATTTCTGCAACATTGGCGGCAAAACAACATGGACTAAGTAGCGTGACCTTAGAACAGGATTCATTAGGAGGAACGGTTTACACCTTTCCTAGAGCAAAAATAGTAATGACTGCTCCAATGGATTTACCATTATATGGCAAAGCGAAGTTGTTTAATACGTCAAAAGACGAATTACTTCAGCTGTGGAAAAAAGTGATTTCGGAGCATAATATAGAAATTAAAGAGAACACCAAAGTAGAGCATATTATTCCTGTTCAGGACAATACTTTTAAAATTGTTACTAATACTGATGAAGAATATATATGCAACAATGTATTACTTGCCATAGGAAAAAGAGGAAGTCCACGAAAGTTGAATGTGCCAGGCGAAACTTCAACAAAAGTAGCATACCGTTTATTAGAGCCAGAGAACATTAAAAATAAAAAAGTCTTGGTTGTTGGAGGTGGAGATTCAGCTATTGAAACGGTGCTATTATTAAAAGATGAGAATGCGGCAACTTTATCTTACAGAAAAGACAAATTTGCTAGGTTAAAACCAAAAAATAAAGAGAAAGTCGAACAAGCTATTGAAGATGGTTCATTAAATATAATATTTAATTCCAATGTAATTTCAATAAATGATGCTGATGTATTACTTAAGATTAATGATGAAGATGGCATAAAACAATTAGAAAACGATTTGGTTTACATTTTTGCTGGAGGCGAATTACCTACCAGTTTTTTGCAAAAGGCAGGAGTTCAAATAACTAAACGTTTTGGATATACAATGAAAAGACACTATTAAAAGTATTTGAAAAAGTTAATTGTACATATCACAATTATTGTCTTTTCAGCGACAATAGCTTATGGACAGATATCTCCTGGAGATTTATCTGAAGCACATAAAGCATTGGAAGGCATGAGCAATTGTACACAATGCCATGAATTAGGAGAAAAGGTTTTAAATAGTAAATGCTTAGAGTGCCATAAAGAAATAAAATCGTTAATAAATGAAAACCAAGGATTTCATGCCAGTTCAGAGGTTGTAAAACAAGATTGTTTTAAATGTCATAGTGAACATCATGGACGAAAATTCGATATGATTCGATTTGATGAAGATAATTTTAATCATAATAAAACAGGGTACGAATTAGAAGGAAAACACGCCGTAGTAGATTGTAGAAAATGCCATATGCCAGATAATATTCAAAATATTGAAATTAAAAAAAAGAAGAATACATTTTTGGGATTAAACCAAGAGTGTTTAACCTGTCATGACGATTTTCATCAAGAAACGCTTTCAAATGATTGTATTCAATGTCATGATTTTGAGGCATTCAGATCAGCAACTAATTTTAATCATGATGATGCGGAATTTGCACTAAAAGGAAAGCATATAGATGTTGAATGTATTGAATGCCATAAAGAAACTACTAGAAACGGAAAAGAGTTTCAAAAATTTACTGGTTTAGCTTTTGAAGATTGCGTGTCCTGTCATGAAGACCCACATAAAAGTAAACTTCCTGGAGACTGTAAATCATGTCATAAAGAAAATGATTTTAATCTATTTTTTGGACAAAAGAGCTTTAACCATAACACTACAAATTTTACCTTAAAAGGTAAGCATAAACAGGTGGATTGCTTTAGTTGTCATAAAGAATCGGACAACCCATTATTGGTTTTTCAAGATAATTTACGCGTTAATGAGAATAACTGTGTACAATGTCATGACGATGCTCACGAAGGCAAATTTGGACTAGATTGTGCAAAATGCCACAGAGAAACAAGTTTTTTATCAATTAAGAAAATAAAGGATTTTGATCATAGCGTTACAGATTATCCCTTAGAAGGCAAACATTTAGAAGTTGATTGTAAACAATGTCACAAAGGAAGATATACTAAACCAATTGATTTTTCAGCATGTAATAAATGCCATAGCGATTATCATAATGGCGAATTTATGGTAAATAATGTGACTCCAGATTGTATAGAATGTCATTCCTTATCTGAAGGTTTTGAATATAGTTTATATACGTTGGAACAACACCAAAAAACTAAATTTCCCTTAAAAGGTGCTCATGTGGCAACGCCTTGTTATGCATGTCATGTAAGTGAAAATAATGAGCATTGGACATTTAGAAACTTAGGAGAAACATGTGTAGACTGCCATAAAGATATTCATAAAAGTTACATAAGCGACACGTTTTATCCTAATCAAGATTGTACTGCATGTCATATAAACGACACATGGTCTAGTATCAATTCGTTTGACCATTCAAAAACCAATTGGACATTAGATGGAAAACATTTAGAAGTTGATTGTAGGGCGTGTCATTTTATTGAAAACACCGATAAAAATAGTATTCCAATTCAAAAATTCACAGATATGGATACAAATTGTATAGCCTGTCATGAAAATATTCACAATGATGAATTTGCTATAAATGGTGTGACGGATTGTATTCGTTGTCACGTAACGAGTAGTTGGATGCCTGAGAATTTCAATCATAATAGGACAAAATTCCCTCTTGAAGGTAAACATAAGGAAGTTGACTGTAGAGCCTGTCATACAAGTCGTATTGAAAATGGAGAAACAGTAGTATTGTATAAATTAAATAAATTTGAATGTATCGACTGTCATCAATAATTATAGCGGTTTTGATGTTTACATCTTCTTTTGGGCAATCACCTCATGGTGATGAGTTAAAGGTGAGTTGTAATCAATGTCATAATCCATCGGGCTGGGAATTAGATATCTATTTAATGCGGTTTGACCATAGTAAAACGGATTTTAAATTAGAAGGGGCACACACGCAAACAGATTGTAAAGCTTGCCATGAAACTTTGGTGTTCAACGAAGCTCCAAATCAATGTGCTTCTTGTCATAATGATATTCATAGTTCATCGGTTGGAAATGATTGCGCTAGGTGCCATACATCCAATACTTGGTTGGTAGATAATATTCCTGAAATTCATGAAGAAAATGGTTTTCCTTTAGTTGGTTCGCATGGTAATTTAAGTTGTGTTGACTGTCATTTTTCTGATACTAACCTAAGATTTGATAATGTCGGAAATGATTGTATTAGTTGTCATAGAGAGGATTATTTAGCAGCGGATAGTCCAGATCATACCAATTTTTCCACAGATTGCTTAGAATGCCATACGCCAATAGGTGATGGCTGGGATACGGATAATATTGGCAATCATGATTTTTTTCCATTGACCTTAGGGCATGATAATTTGGATTGTACGCAATGTCATAATACAGGGAATTTTTCAGATGCTGACCCTAATTGTGTTACCTGTCATCAAGCGGATTATGATGGCACAACAAGTCCTAATCATAGTAATACTGGCTTTTCAACAGATTGTGCTTCTTGCCATACAACAAACCCTGGATGGACACCAGCAAACATCAATCACGACTTTTTCCCATTAACATTAGGACATGATATAAAAGATTGTACGCAGTGTCACTTAACAGCTAATTATTCGGATGCCGACCCAAATTGTGTTACTTGCCATCAAACTGATTATGACGGCACAACAAACCCTAATCATAGTAATACGGGCTTTTCAACAGATTGTGCATCTTGTCATTCCACAAATCCGGGATGGACACCAGCGACCATCAACCATGACTTTTTCCCATTAACCTTAGGACATGATATACAAGAT
>JASFYP010000079.1:0-11327 GCA_045047075.1 Flavobacteriaceae bacterium | reverse complement strand
CTACGATAAAAAAATATTATAGATTATGTCAGATCATCATCATAAAGAAACATTTGTAACTAAATATATTTTTAGTCAAGATCATAAAATGATTTCTAAGCAATACCTAATAACGGGAATTGTTATGGGAGTTATTGGAGTGTTTATGTCTATGCTATTTCGTTTGCAAATTGCGTGGCCAGAGCATTCATTCACTATTATTGAAGCATTTTTAGGAGGGCATCAAGATGGTGGTGTTATGACCCCAGATATTTATTTGGCATTGGTAACTATTCACGGTACTATCATGGTATTCTTTGTGTTAACAGCAGGTTTATCAGGTACTTTTAGTAACTTATTAATTCCGCTGCAAATTGGTGCACGTGATATGGCATCAGGATTTCTAAACATGATTTCTTACTGGTTATTTTTCTTATCTAGTGTTATCATGATGACTTCATTATTTGTTGAGGCAGGACCTGCATCAGCAGGATGGACAATCTACCCACCTTTAAGTGCATTACCACAAGCAATTCCTGGTTCAGGTGCAGGTATGACTTTATGGTTGGTGTCTATGGCAATCTTTATTGCATCTTCTTTATTAGGAGCATTAAACTATATTGTTACAGTTTTAAATTTGAGAACTATCGGTATGAAAATGACACGTTTACCATTAACAATTTGGGCGTTCTTTGTAACAGCAATTATTGGTGTGGTATCGTTCCCAGTTTTATTATCTGCAGCTTTATTGTTGATTTTTGATAGAAGTTTTGGAACATCATTTTACTTGTCTGATATTTTTATTGACGGTGGTGTTTTACATTATCAAGGTGGGTCACCAATATTATTCGAACACTTATTCTGGTTCTTAGGACACCCAGAAGTTTATATTGTTATTTTACCAGCAATGGGAATTGTGTCAGAAGTTATGGCGGTCAATTCTCGAAAACCTATATTCGGTTATAGAGCAATGATTGGATCTATAATTGCAATTGCATTTTTATCAACAATTGTTTGGGGTCACCATATGTTTGTAACAGGTATGAATCCTTTCTTAGGATCCGTATTTACATTCACAACTTTGTTGATTGCAATACCATCTGCAGTAAAAGCATTTAACTGGATTACCACACTTTGGAAAGGTAATCTTCAAATGAATGTAGCAATGTTATTCTCTATAGGATTTGTTTCTACGTTCGTTTCTGGTGGATTGACAGGATTGATTTTAGGAGATTCGGCGTTGGATATTAACGTTCACGACACTTATTTTGTAGTAGCTCACTTTCACTTAGTAATGGGAGTATCAGCTATACTTGGTATGTTTGCGGGAGTTTATCATTGGTTCCCAAAAATGTATGGTCGTATGATGAACAAAACTTTAGGATATTGGCATTTCTGGTTAACAGCAACTGCCGCTTACGGAGTATTCTTCCCAATGCACTTTGTCGGTTTAGCAGGTTTACCTCGTAGATATTATATGAATACTGCATTCCCATATTTTGATGATTTATCAGACATCAATGTGGTAATTACAATGTTTGCTTTGTTAGGAGGGTTGTCACAGCTTATTTTCTTAGCTAACTTTTTCTTTAGTATTTATAAAGGTAAAAAAGCAACTCAAAATCCTTGGAATGCTACAACGTTAGAGTGGACTACACCTGTTGAGCATATACACGGTAACTGGCCAGGACAGATTCCTGCAGTTCATCGTTGGGCATATGATTATAGCAAGCCAGGAGCAGACGAAGATTTTATTCAACAAACAGTTCCTTTAAAAGAAGGCGAAGAAGAAACATAGACTTTTGTCATTTCTGCGTAAGCAAGCAGGAATCTCACAATAAAATATTCAAAAACCTTTCTATTGATTTAGAAAGGTTTTTTCATTCTTGTCTTTCCTGCGAACCTGCCTTGTCGGCAGACAGGAGCGGGAATCCATTTTTTCTTACTATTGATTTTCTTTGTGCCAACTTCCGTATATTTGCCTGTGCTGTCTCGATAATTATCGGGATTATTTCAGCACCTTATAAAAAGGAGTGTTTCAACCTATGAACGAAAACTTAAATCCAGAAAATACAGATTTATCTAACGAAGAATTAGACGTAGAAAAAAAGCTACGCCCATTATCTTTTGATGATTTTACAGGACAAGAACAAATCTTAGAAAACCTAAAAATATTTGTTCAAGCTGCTAAACAAAGAGGTGAGGCTTTAGACCACACCTTGTTTCACGGCCCTCCGGGATTAGGAAAAACCACCTTGGCACATATTTTAGCGAATGAGCTTGAAGTTGGAATTAAAATCACTTCTGGCCCTGTGCTAGATAAGCCAGGTGACTTGGCAGGTTTATTAACCAATTTGAGCGAACGTGATGTGTTGTTTATTGATGAGATTCACCGATTGAGTCCGATAGTAGAAGAGTATTTATATTCGGCAATGGAAGATTATCGCATTGACATTATGATTGAGTCAGGACCCAATGCGCGTTCGGTTCAAATAGATTTAGAACCATTTACGCTAGTAGGGGCTACAACACGTTCTGGTTTGTTAACAGCTCCAATGCGTGCGCGTTTTGGAATTAGCAGTCGCTTACAATATTACAAAACAGAATTGTTAACGACCATCGTGCAACGAAGTTCACAGATTTTAGATGTAGCTATTTCTATGGAAGCTGCAATTGAAATTGCAGGTAGAAGTAGAGGGACACCAAGAATTGCTAACGCTTTATTGCGTAGGGTTCGTGATTTTGCACAGATAAAAGGTGATGGGAATATTAGTATAAAAATAGCAAAATATGCTTTAGGAGCGTTGAATGTTGATACTCATGGTTTGGATGAGATGGATAATAAAATCCTATCAACTATCATAGATAAATTTAAGGGAGGCCCTGTTGGTATTACAACTATTGCAACTGCGGTTGGTGAAAGTAGCGAAACCATTGAAGAGGTGTACGAACCATTTTTGATTCAGCAAGGGTTTATCATGCGTACCCCAAGAGGACGAGAAGTTACCGAAGCAGCCTACAAACATTTAGGAAAAGTAAAACAAAGGCCGGGAGAGTTATTTTAACGAAATTATCCGACTCAGTGAGTAGAAAAACTTACTGTATTTGTATCAATAATTAAAAACAATTAATAATCATTTAAGTAAAACAAAAACATGAAATCAATAAAATATATTTTAACATTATTTATAGTAGCATCAATTACAAGTTGCAATAGTCAACAAAAAAAAGCGACTGATGCTAATGCCGTTGTTGAAGTTGTTTCTACTGAAATATTTGAAAAGATAGAAGAAGCAGCACAGTTAATTGATATTAGAACTCCTGAAGAATACAATGAAGGCTATATTAAAAATGCTGTAAACATCAACTTTTTTGATGATGATTTTATGGAGCAAATGTCTAAGTTAAACAAAGATGAGCCCTTGTATATTTATTGTCGCAGTGGTGGAAGAAGTGGTAGAGCTTCTGATAAACTAGAAGAAGCAGGATTTACAAAAGTGTATGACTTGGGTGTAGGTATGAACGGTTGGAGAAAAGAAGAAAAAGCTGTAACACTAAATAAATAAATAAAAGAAAGAATGAAACGAGCTGCTTCAAATTTCATCACCCTAGGGAATGACTAATTGCGAACAGCATGTGACCGATTTAAAAAATAATATAGACACATGAAAACAATACAAGTAGAAAATTTAAAATGTGGTGGTTGTGCTAGCACAATCAAAAAGGGATTGATTTCACTAGACGGAATAGAAGCTGTAGACATAGAAATAGAATCATCTAAAATTACGATTCAATCAGAAAATGAAGAAGTAATAGCATCAGCTATCAAGAAATTATCAAGTATGGGATACCCACAAGTGGGCGATCCAAATTCAGTATTGAAAAAGGCAAAATCGTTTGTGAGTTGTGCTGTTGGTAAAATGAATCAAGAGGAATAATGCATAGAATTTTAGTTAATAAAGTAAAAGTTAGGTTTCAAGATTGTGATCCTTTTAATCATTTAAACAATTCAAAATACATTGATTATTTTATCAATGCTCGTGAAGATCATTTGTTAGAAAATTACAACTTAGATATTTATACCATGGCATTGACCAAAGGTGTGAGTTGGGTAGTAGCATCCAATCAAATAAGTTATTTGCGACCTGCTTTGATGATGGAAAATGTGATTATAGAATCACAAGTAATTGGCTATACAACCAAAAGTTTACAAGTAGAATTACGGATGTACAATGAAGATAAGTCAGAACTAAAGTCAGTGATGTGGTCTAAATTTGTGCATTATAATATGAAAACACAACGTACTCACGAACACGCCGATAGATTTATGAAATTGTTTAAAGAAGCACACATGCCAGTTGATGAGACAACTTTTGAAGCCAGAATTAAATCGATGATGAAAAGAAGTTAAAGAGATTTATTTACCAATAACAAAAAAAGGAGTGCATTGTACTCCTTTTTTTGTTATGTCATTTCTAGGGGATGTGATAAATCGTATCGTTAGCTAAAATAAGAAAGTAACTTTGCCTTTTTTGAAGGAGCAACTGAAAGTTCTTTTCCGTTTAGCAATTTAATCGTACCACCTTTCCCTTTTTTATATGTTTTAATAAAATTGACATTGACTAAATAAGACTTATGGATTCTGACAAAACCATTCTCTGATAAAATATTTTCAAAATATTTTAAGGTTTTGCTCACCAACTTTATCTTTCCATCAGCTAAAAATAATTGGGTGTAATTATCATCGGCTTTACCATACAAAATATTTTCCATCTCTAAAACTTCAAATCCTTGTTGGGTCGGAATCGTAATTTTACCTTCAACCGTTGTGAGTTTTGGTTTTAAAACTGCGTGTTGTAATTCGTTTTCTTTTTTCTTAATTTCTACGATGAAATCAACTGCTTTGATCAGGTCATCAATAGAAATTGGTTTTAGTAAATAGTAAGATGCATGCTGATTTAAGGCATCAATTGCATAGTGGTCATAAGCAGTTACAAAAATAGTTTCAAAATTAATATTACTCAATTTATCTAGCAAGTCAAAACCACTACCATACGGCATTTCTACATCTAAAAACACTAAGTCTAAATCATTGTTTCTAATCAACACCAATGCTTCTTCAATATTTTCAGCTTCACCAACAACCGTGACATTAGGGCAATATTTTGCTAAATAATTTTTGAGAATATCTCTACTTGTTTTTTCGTCTTCTACGATGATTGTGGTTAAATTCATTGATGAATTGTTTAATTGTTTATTTGTGTAATCGTTTAAAACTAAATCTCATTTAACAATTAAACGATTCAACTTTTACACTACTTTATTATTAATCTTTTTTAAGCGTTAACACAACTTCAGTCCCAGAAGTGTCTTGGTTTAAATCTGTAATTGTCACATCCAAACGGTCGCTATACATTTCATTTAAAATAGTAATCCGTTTTTTGATATTATCCATCCCCTGACTCTTTTGTTTTTGTTGATATTGGGTTTTTAATTCTTTTGATTTTGTTCTTCCAATACCATTATCAGTAATAATAATTTCAACAGTTTCTTCGTCTTTTTGTTGAATATTAATTTGTAAATATCCCTTTTCTTTTTTATATCGTAACCCATGCCAAACTGCATTTTCTACATAGGGTTGCAATAACATTGGCGGAATCTGAAACTCACTTACTTCTAATTTTTCATCGACTGTAATTGTGTAGTCAAACTTATCTATAAAACGCGAATGCTCTAATTTAATGTACAATTCTAATAACTCAATTTCTTTTGATAAGGGAATAAAATCTTGTTCAGAATTATCTAAAACGCTTCGCATTAGTTTTGAGAAATCGGTTAAATATCTGTTAGCTGCACGCTCGTCATTTTGCGAAATAAAGCTATTCACAGAGTTCAAAGCATTGAAAATAAAATGCGGATTCATTTGTGAGCGCAATGATTTTAATGCCAATAAATTATTAGCTAACCTTCGTTGTTTGTTGCTTTTATACATCCAAAAAAGAGAGAGAACAAGGAGTAATAATCCACCAACTAAGGAGTAAATAATTAAGCGCTGTCTTTTATATGTTTCTTGAGTCAATTGTTTTTGTGAACTAAAAAAATCATAGCGACTCTCTGACAATTTTCGATCTTTTTCTAAACTATTAATTCTATTTTGCTTATTGGTCAATTCCTTACCCAAAGCAACTGCATCTTTTATTTCTTGTTCTTTTTGCTGATAAATAACATCTACCAACTTTGCGTATTCTTGATATTTTTCTAAGGCTTTATCCGATTTTCCTGCAGCCCTATACAATTCTGACAAGCGTTGCAAAGCATCTTTTTGAGTTTCCAAATCATCTTCAGCATCAGCTTCAATAATACTTTTTTCTAGATAGGGGGCAGCCTCACTTAAATCACCTTTGTTTAGGTAGGCATTCCCAATATCAAAATTTAATTTTTGAGAAGAAATTGCAGAAATTTTAATTGAATCATCTATGTTGAAACTCTCGCTTTCCAATTCTTTAAGCGTTTCTTTTCGCAATTTAATTTCTTTATCGTACTCCTTATTATCTCTGTAATAATCGGCAATAGAATTATTAGAAATTGCTCTTGATTGCACATCTTCACTTTCCGATAATTTTAAGGTTTCTTGTAAATACCCCTCGGCAATTTGTAGTTCTCCTTTTTGAGAATAGGTTTCTCCAATCTTAGTATTTAGCTCAGACACTTTTGGTTTTACATTGAGTTGTTCGGCTATTTCTAGTCCTTTTTCATAATGCTCAATAGCGGCATCTAATTCATTTAACTTTTGAGAGGAGTTATCCCCTAAACCTTCATAAACAACAATTTTTTGATGTGTGCTAATGGTACCATCTTTTAATAATTCTTGATACATCTCGGTGCTTTCAACAAAATTATTGTTCAATGTATATGCTTTTGCCAACTTGAATTTAAGAGAATTAGAATTGACAAAATTCAATGCTGTTTCATAATTCGAAACCGATAAATCATATTGTTTTAAGTTCAAATACACATCACCCAAAATGGTATAAACCACTGATAACTGTTGGTTATTATTTCGTGATTCCCCTAATAAGGATAAGGTATTTTCAATATATCCAATACTCTTTTCCGGGTTGGTATTTTTATAAAAACGCGCAGAATCAATTAATTGATTTACCGAAGGTTGCTTTATTTTACGTGATGATTTGTTTCTATAATCTTGCTTTTCAGCTTCATTTTCTATCTGATAAAAATTACTGTTATTAAGAGTGACTGTGTTAATGCGTTTGCCATCTTTACTAATAATAAGTACGTCACCAGCTTTGGCCCGAACAGTAAAGTTACCGTTAAAGCTTGTCAAAACGGTTTCGCCTGTACCTCTAACTCTAACAGTTACATTAGGCATTGGCACGCCTTTGTCATCCATAATAGTAGAGCTATACTCAATAGCTGTTTGACCAAATATTGATAAACTACAGATAAGTAATAATAGGATGATGTATTTTAATTTCATGTGTCTTTACTATTTTTTAAATCGGTCACATGCTGTTCTCTATTTTTATTCTGTTGGGTGATAAATATTTTACTTGCTCGTTTCATTTTTAAGTGATGTTATTATGGCTAAACTACGGACTAATATCGGTTTGAAAAAATGCTTTTTACCTAGAGGTATAGATAATACTTGCTTTTACTTAGTGATTTTTCCACTTTACAAATTCAAGTGACTTTTTTACGCATTGAAACAACCCTTTCACTCATTTTAAGTTTTTTATAAAATAAGATGGTTTTAGTTTTACAGTGAATTTAAAACAAAACAAATCATGAGAAAAATTGTTATCATCATCACCTTATTACCACTCTTAGCTTTTAGCCAAAAGAATTTTATAGATCAACCATTTATTGAGGTTACTGGTACTATGGAAATGGAAATTGAACCTGATGAAATTTATATCAGTATCACAATTAACGAAAAAGATAAACGTGATAAAACTGTAGAACAACAAGAAAAGTTGATGATTCAAAAATTAAAAGCAGCTGGGGTAAATGTGGATGAAAAATTGTCAATCAAAGATTTTAGTGGAGACTATTCTAAATATTTTTTACGTAAAAATGAAGTTGTAAAATATAAAAATTATGAACTCTTAATTCATAAAACAGAGTTGCTTCCTAGAATCTTTAAAGCACTTGATGAAATTAATATTTCTAATGTTTCGATTACAAGAACCAATCACTCAGAAATTGAAAAACTACGAAGAGAAACTAAATTGAAAGCCTTGAAAATTGCCAAAGAAAAAGCAAATGATTATACTTTAGTTATTGATCAAACTTTGGGTAGTGCGTTGTACATTCAGGAAAGTTACAATATAAATGTGTCTAATCATCTTCAAGGGAGAGTGCCTGGAATTCAGATTAGGGGAGCTGCATCTATTTCAAACTACAAAAGAGATGATTTTCAAAACATACAATTCTCAAAAATCAAGATCACCGCTACAGTCTTAGCGCGCTTTGAATTAAAATAAAAACTAAAATAACCTTAAAACATAACATCATGAAACGAGCAAGCAAAATGTTTATTACCCAACAGAATGAAAATAGCGAACAGTATGTGACCTTAAAAAACAATAAATGCAGACACATAAAAACACTTTTTAAAACACTATTGGCCCTAATTGTTTTTACAACAATCTCTTGTAATGCATCAAACAAAAAAACGGCAAAGAAAGACATTATTGTGGTAAACACAATTACAAAAAAGGCTCTAAAAAGCACCGTTAAGGTTGCCTTGTTATTAGATACAAGTAACTCTATGGATGGATTAATTGACCAAGCAAAAGCCCAATTGTGGGAAATTATCAACGAACTATCCTATGCAAAATGCGATGGCCAACATCCTGATTTAAAAATTGCCTTGTATGAGTATGGAAATGATGGATTAGAATCTTCGGACGGGTTTATTAGACAGGTACTAGATTTTAGTGATGATCTCGATGAAATTTCAGAAAAACTCTTTTCACTAAAGACAAATGGTGGAAGTGAATATTGTGGTGAAGTGATTCAGACTTCATTAAATGACTTGCAATGGGGTAACAACAGCAAGGACTTAAAACTCATTTTTATCGCAGGCAATGAGCCTTTTACACAAGGCAAACTCAGCTATAAAGATGCTACCACAAATGCCAATGAAAAAGATGTTACTGTAAACACTATTTTTTGTGGTGATTATGAAAATGGAATCAGCGGTAAATGGCAACATGGTGCGCAATTAACAGGTGGAGATTATATGACCATTGATCATAACAAAGCTATTGTTCATATTAAAACACCGTTTGATACCGTTATAATTCAACTGAATAATAAACTAAACAAGACCTATGTTCGATACGGGAATCAGGGATATGCTAAATATAAAAATCAATCTGTTCAAGATTCGAATGCAATGAGTTTAGATGAAGAAGTTATTGTTAAAAGAACGGTGAGTAAAAGTTCAAGTGCATACAAGAATACTACTTGGGATTTAGTGGATGCAGAAAAGGAAGAAAGTTTCAGCTATTCTGAATTAGATAAAAAAACCTTACCTGCTGAATTGCAAAACAAATCGACAAAAGAAATTGAGGCGTATGTAAAAATGAAAAGTGAAGAGCGCAAAGCAATTCAAAAGGAAATTCAGGAAGCAAATAAAAAACGAACTGCTTACATTACTCAAAAGAAAAATGAATCTAAAAGTGATACAGAAACTTTAGATAGTGCGATGATTAAAGCGATTAAAAAACAAGCTGAAGACAAGAATTACACTTGGGAATAATTAAGCGATTAACCCAATAGCATAAAAAAGCCGAGAAGAGTAACTTCTCGGCTTTTTTATAAATTGTATTGTCTTCTTTAAAAAGAGTTATTAATATTAGGGCAACCAGCACCACGCGGTTCTTTACAGAATACGTTAAACCCTAAAGATATTTGGTGGTAGCCAGCATCATCAAACAAGAAATCTCCCGTTTGTTTTGTATATGTATATCCTATCATCATGCGTTTGAAATTAACACCTATAATTGGAGAAATATAGCGAAGCTCTTCAATATTATTTCCATCAAAACCTTGTCGGTATGATACTCCTGCCCAAACTTGTGCGTTGTCAAAACGCTTGTAAACCTTTGCATTGAAATCAACAAATTTTTCTCCTGTGCGTTCAACAAATTGCATCATTACAGACGGCTCAAACTGAATTTTATCCCAATCATAATAATATCCTGCGGTAACTAAATAACGTCTTAAGTTTAATGATTCAAAATTATCGTCATATAAATTACGTGCAGATAACAATAAGTTTTTTGCAGTAAAATAAGAGAAAAATCCCTTGTTGTGATATGCCATTCCAAAATCGGCATTTACATAATTTCTACTCTGAATAATTTGCGTGATTACAGGATCTGGAATTACGAAAGTAGATTCGTCAATACTGTTTTGAACCAACATTACAGACAAACCAAAAGAAAGTAAATTTACATCGTCAATACGACCCAATTCAATATGATAGGCATAGGTGGCAATAATTCCTTGTTGCGAATGGAATCCATTTTTATCGTTAAATAAAATTCCACCAACTGCTGATTTCTCTCCAACTCGAGTATGAAAACTCAAGGTTTGCAATGAAGGTGCATCAGTTACTCCAGCCCATTGGTTACGTGCGGTAAACCTAATTTTACCACAGTTGCCAATTCCAGCTGCTGCAGGATGCACTAAGTAAACATTGTCTGATAAATAATCGGAATAAATTGGAAGTGTTTCTTGAGCATTTACGAAGATTGCTCCAAACAAAAGCACTGCACTAGTAATTATATTTTTTATATTCATTTGTCTCCCCAAAAAAATTAAGCGATTCCAAATATAGGATATTGCTTCTTATTAAACTTTTATTTAACACTTTTATTATACTAGCGTCTTATCAAGCTAAAGTGCCCTCTTTTTAAAACAGGATTGTCACTAGAATCTTTGATTAATACACTGTACCAGTAATCTCCTGAAGGTAAAGGATTTCCATTATAATAACCATCCCATCCTTCAATTGAACTAGCATTTAGTGTTGTTATCATTTTTCCATAGCGATCAAAAATGGAAACTCCATCAGATGGATTTACCATAATATCTTCTGTTAAATTGATAATATTCCAGGTGTCATTATGTCCATCATTGTTCGGTGTAAAATAATTACCTGCTCCAACAATCGAAATATCTCTAAAAGCTGGTGGTAAACATCCATTAGCATCTCTCACAGTTAATTCATAATTCCCTGGTGCAACTCCTTCAAAAATATTGTCAGATTGAAAACTAACGCCATCTAATGAATATTCATAATCTCCAATACCGAA
>JASFYP010000078.1:0-21517 GCA_045047075.1 Flavobacteriaceae bacterium | reverse complement strand
GCTAAATTATTGAATAAAGGTGCTGAAGGGCATATCAATTTTGGGTATGTGGGTTCAGCGATGCAAAATGTGATTCCAGATTTATTGGTAAAATTGAGAGATAATTACCCGACCTTACATTTTGGTTTTAAAGAAATGGAAAACCCAAACCAGATAAAATCACTGTTGTTACAAGAAATTGATTTGGCTTTTGTGAGGTTGAATAAGATTCCGAAGGGATTAAAAATTAAATCGGTTTTTGAGGATACATTTTCATTGGTGTTGCCAAAGAATCATCCTATTGATTCAAAAAACTTTAGAAACCTATCACAATTAAAAAATGAAGAATTTATTTTGTTTGAGCAATCTTACAGTCCAGATTATTATGAACAGGTAATGCAGATTTTTGCTGATTCTGGGTTTGCACCTACAATATCTCACAACACGGTACATGCAAGTACCATTTTTAAATTGGTAGAAAATAATTTTGGAATTTCGATTGTGCCTACTGCCTTAAAGTTTGGCTATGATATGGATATTAAATTTGTAGAGTTGAGCAAAATAAAACAGCGTACTGTTTTGTCAGTTGCTTGGAATACGAGCAATCGAAATCCGGTATTAAAGAATATATTGAAGTATTTTTGATTGAATAAAAAGCTATCTACTCTAACTTCTAGGTTTTGTTGCATTCTATTTTTACATCAGCAATAATATGTCAAGATCCACTACATATTGAGCCTACATAATATTCTCAACACCTTGCGGTGTTACATAAAAACCTCTTCCTTCTTTTTGGCAAAAACCCTGTGCAATATTTTGATTTAGCTGATGACTTGGATTGGTAATTTTAACCTGTCTTGCCGCACGTAAAGCATCTGTAACTTCTTTTGTTTTAATCATTTGTTGACCGTTTAGTTGCAACCAAACAGCTGCCCCCAAAAATTTTCTACGTTGTTTATCAATTGCATCTTTTTTACGCAAAAAGGTTGAGAGATTTTCAGGTATTACCCGTTTTGGTTTTGGAGCCGAAAATAAATCGGTAGGATGTTGCTCAGTAATAGGTGAAACAATCTCTTTTGAGATCATTTCAGGTGTAGTCTTTTTATTTTTTGACTCTAAATTTTCTGCCTTTTCTAATATTTTATCTAGTTGCTCAGTAACCCATTCTTGTTCACCTTCGCCAATAAATTCTATCGATCCAATTTTTATTTCAATTCTAGAGTTAGCCATAAGTTATCTATAACGTTATACATTAGACCAAAAATAATAAAATTAAATGAGTTTAGTTTAGGAATGTAATTTTTTTGAAGACTATTTTTTTATCGCAGTCTTACTTTGTATTTTTTTTCAAAAAATTTAAAGTAATTGTAGAGTTTGTAGTTCACTTCTAAGCCATAATCAATAAAGGTGGAATATTCTATTTGGTTACCATATAAATCCCCATATCGCATAGGGTTAATTGCTCTGATATTCCACGCTACAACATAGAAATTGTTTTTCGTTTCTAAATAATTTTGTGAATAATATTCCATTGGTTTTGCTATAGCATTAAGATAGGTGCTAAACCCAATATCATAAATAATAATTTCATATTCTAAACTATCATTTGAAATCACTACAGCTTCCTCCAACTCTTTTTTAGAATCTGATGTGTTTTTTGTACTCGCAGTTCCACAACTAATAACCATTAATGCAATTGCCAAAAAATAGAGAAGATTTTTCATACAGTAAATTTAATAATTCTACATTCGTAATTGAATCTAAAAAAGTTAAATTTGTGAAAAACAGGTTTTTATTATGGATGATAAAAAGAGATGTGATTGGCCAAAGAATGATCCTTTGTATTTAAAGTATCACGATACAGAATGGGGGACTCCATTATATGATGATGATAAATTATTTGAGTTTTTGATACTCGAAACTTTTCAGGCGGGATTGTCTTGGATTACTATTTTGCGAAAACGCGAAAACTTTAGAAAAGCATTAGATAATTTTGATTATCAAAAAATTGCCAAGTATGGAGATGATAAATTTGAAGAGTTATTGCAAGATGCAGGTATCATCAGGAATAAGTTGAAAATTAAAGCAACCATTTCTAATGCAATTGCTTTTATGGAAATTCAAAAAGAGTTCGGAACATTTTCAAAATATATTTGGGGATTTACTGGTGGGAAACCAATTAAAAACAAATGGGAAAATATGAGTGAGTTGCCGGCTAACACTGAGTTGTCTGACACCATTTCGAAAGATTTAAAAAAACGAGGGTTTAAATTTGTAGGTTCTACTGTAATTTATGCACACATGCAAGCGACCGGAATGGTAAATGATCATTTGGTTGATTGTTTTCGATATAAACAAGTTCAAGAATAATTGTAGCAGGATATATTGAATACGAGATTAATTTTTTTAAACATCTTTCAAAAATTTGTTAGTAGAATTAAAAATAGTTACGGATATGTTTAAAAATATCGTATTTTGCTCTAAATTGGTTACATTTGCAATTGGTTAAAATCAAGAAGATCGGATGAGTTATACACTTAAAAAAGAAGGAAAATTTAGCTATATTGAAGAAGGAGAAGGACAGCCTATAATTGTGTTACACGGTTTAATGGGGGCTTTGAGTAATTTTGATGGTGTGGTTTCACATTTTTCTAAAAAAGGATATAAAGTTTTAATTCCTGAGTTGCCTTTGTACACTATGCCGATGCTTAAAACAAATGTTCGATACTTATCTAAATTTGTTAAAGAATTCATCAATCATAAAGGTCTCGATAATGTTGTTTTTATGGGGAATTCTTTAGGCGGCCATATCGCACTTTATTTTACCCAGCGTAATCTTAAAAATGTAAAAGCCATTGTATTGACCGGAAGTTCTGGTTTGTACGAAAAATCAATGGGAGATACCTATCCTAAAAGAGGGAATAGAGAGTTTATTGAGAACAAGGTGAAAGAAGTTTTTTATGATGATAAAATTGCTACTCCAGAATTGGTTGACGAAATTTTCGATATTGTAAATGACCGAGTTAAAGCCTTAAAAACCTTGTCGATTGCAAAAAGTGCTATTCGTCATAATATGGCTGATAGCATTCCAGACATGAACGTTCCTGTCTGTTTGATTTGGGGAGAAAATGACATAGTTACACCTCCAGAAGTTGCAAAAGACTTTCATAGATTATTTCCGGATTCTGAATTATTTTGGATTGAAAAATGCGGGCATGCACCTATGATGGAGCGCCCTGATGAATTCAATCAAGTATTAGATAACTGGCTTACTAAACGAAACCTTTAATTCCGTGAAAATTAATACTGCCACTTTCATCATCAGTAATACTGATGTTTCTCGTTGCCCAAAAGACAACATTCCAGAATATGCTTTTATAGGGCGATCTAATGTTGGTAAATCTTCATTAATCAACATGTTGACCAATCATAAAAAGTTGGCGAAGACATCTGGAAAACCTGGGAAAACACAGCTGATTAATCATTTTAAAATAAATGACTCTTGGTTTTTGGTTGATTTACCTGGATATGGATATGCGCAAGTTTCTAAAACTAAGCGCAAAACTTTTCAGGACTTTATCAAGGATTATTTTTTGCAAAGACAACAATTGGTTTGCTCTTTTATTTTGGTAGATTCTAGGCACGAACCTCAAAAAATAGATTTAGAATTTATGCAGTTTCTGGGTGAAAACGGAGTGCCATTCGGAATCATATTTACGAAGGCGGATAAATTAGGAAGTTCTAGTTTAAATAAAAATATCACAAAATATAAAAAGCAATTGCTCAAAACTTGGGAGTCAATTCCAACACATTTTATCACATCGGCAGAAAATGAGATGGGGCGTGATGAGGTACTTAATTATATTGAACAAGTAAATACAAATGTTGCTGATAATTTTAAATAGATATTTAGACTCCACTCAATTACTGCAAACTGAGACAGCCAACTGAATACTAAATCGATGCACACAACAAAACATAACGTACAAGTTTTATTTGAAGACAATCATATTATCATCGTTAACAAACGTGCCGGTGATATTGTACAAGGCGACAAAACAGGCGACAAACCACTGAGTGAAGTTGTAAAAAGTTATATCAAAGATAAATACAACAAGCCTAACAATGTGTATTTGGGCGTTGTTCACAGATTGGATAGGCCAACATCCGGGATCGTGATTTTTGCAAAAACCTCCAAAGCTTTAGAGCGGTTGAATAAAATGTTGAGAGAAAAACAAATTGATAAAACCTATTGGGCAGTGGTTAAAAATCAACCTCCAAAAAATCAAGATACTTTAATCAATTGGTTGCGGAAAAATCCAAAGAATAATAAATCTACAGCTTTTATAAAAGAAACGGATGACTGTAAAAAAGCAATCCTTCATTATAATTTGATCAAAAAACTAGACAACTTTTTTTTATTAGAAATTGATTTAGAAACAGGACGACATCATCAAATCCGTTGCCAACTATCGGCTATTGGTTGCCCAATAAAAGGTGATTTAAAATATGGGTTTAACCGAAGTAACAAAGATGCGAGCATTCATTTACATGCACGTAAGATTGCATTTGTGCACCCTGTTAGTAAAGAAAAAATTGAAATTTTAGCACCAACTCCAAAAGATGTTATCTGGGAAGCTTGTGAAAGCTAAAACAGTATAGAACTTCTGACATTGCTTATCTATTGTCTACCACCTAAAGCCTAATGTCTAGACTAGTGCATCGAAAAAGTAATCAATACAAAAAGTAAGATAACCGCCAGAATTGAAAGTCCAACGACATACGTATTTTTATAATGGACTTTGTGTAGTTTTAAATCTTTTCGGTACGTCCATACCATTGCAGCTGCAAATACAATTGCAAAAATTACCGCAAATATTTTCTGTCCTGATGTAAACATATTGTATATCTTTAAGCACACAAAACTACATAAAATATCAAGGATAATGAAGAATAAAATCAGTGCAGTACAGCAATTTCACGAAGCTTTTAAATTAGGAATAAAACACGACCCAACTGCAAATTTAGGAGAAGCTAAAAATAAACTCCGCTTTAATTTAATGGCAGAGGAGAATGAGGAATATTTTGAAGCTGCTCAAAATAATGACTTGGTTGAGGTTGCAGATGCTTTAGGCGATATGCTCTATATTTTATGTGGTACGATTTTAGAACACGGAATGCAATATAAAATTGAAGAAGTTTTTAATGAAATACAACGGAGTAATATGAGTAAGTTAGGCGCAGATGGAAAACCTATTTACAGAGAAGATGGTAAAGTTTTGAAAGGACCTTCTTATTTTAAACCGAATATTCAGGAGATTTTAGAGAAATAGTTGGTAAGACAAATCTCCCTGATAATTAAATCACCAAAGATATTAGTATAGTTTTTTTATAAAACAGAACTATCAATTTCTATATCAGCTTTTACCCAAGCTTTTTCAAAATCAGATTTCACATATTCTGCTTCATAAACATGGTCTTGCGCTATTAAGCTAATATAGAGTCCTTTGAGAGACCAGCCATTTTGTCTGTAATATGCTAAATCTTCGCGATACACTTTTTCGGCTTGCTTATATTTTTTAGCTTTCAATAAAATAGCTCCCAATGTTTGACGTGTTGGTATATACCATACCGAAGGTTCATCATAAGGCAACTCATCTTCATAAGTTACTGCTTTTTCTAAATGTGATATTGCTTCATCTAAATTACCATTATAAGCTTCAATCTCACCAGCTAAAACTTCATAAGCAACCAGCGAGATATTTTCAAAATCTAATTCCTTATCACGATTGGCAATAAACTCTAATTCTTCTTTAGCGTCCTTTAAATTGTCTTTTCTAAGAAATGCGATTCCACGGGCATAATGCCAAATTAGTTGCATATAATTGTGCTCTTCACCGGGATTAGGCATTGTCAAAACATCATTCCATTTTCCAAATCGTGTATATGCTAAAATTGGTGAAGAAGCAAAGCTTTGATGAAACCTCGAATCTTTTAACAAACTTACAGGAACTTTTTCTGCAGTTTTTTTAGCTGCATCAATTGCAAGTTCACTATTTCCTAACATACTAGCTGCTGACCATAAAAAATGAATGTTGTGTGGGTAATAAACCAAAGGATACAATCCTTGAGCAAAACATTGCGAGATATATCGTTCATCAGAAAGGATGGCTTTTTGGTTGACTTTTACGGCATCTTCATAACGGCCAACTCGCATATAAATATGCCCAGGCATATGTACTAAATGTCCAGCACCTAAATCTAAACCGTTTAATATATCGGCGCTTTCTACACCTAAATCTGGTTTTGGTAACTCTACCATATGTATGTAATAGTGGTTTGCCCCAGGATGTTTAGAATTTAATTTCTTCGCATTTTCTAATGCTAATTTTGCTTCTTTTATATTGGGTGATGGATTGCCATTTTTATCCCAATAATTCCAAGGAACGGTATTCATAATTGCAGCAGCATAAAGTGTAAGAATGTCTGGATCGGTTGGGTATTTATCTGCAACCTTTGCCATTGCATCCATATATGCTAAATTTAATTTCTTAATATCGACCGAATCTTTGCTGTATCTAAATGATAATGCATGTATTAAATCTTGTTCTTTTACATTCCCATTCGAAGTTAATTTTTTTGCTTTTTGAATTGCTTCATATGATTTTTGCCTCCTTGCTGCATCAGGTAATTGATCATTAATATTTGGACCTAAAACATACGCTTGCCCCCAATATGCCATTGCAGAATTTGGGTCTAATCTGGCAACTTCCATAAAAGAGCGATGAGATTCAGCGTGATTAAAAGCATACGCCAAATTCAGCCCTTGGTTAAAAAAGGCTTGTGCCTTTTTGTTATTGGTACTTATTGTGTAAAAGTGATTTCCTAAATCATTAAATAAAGGTGCAATTTGACGTGTAGTATCAACTTGGGATAATAAGAAATTTGTTGATGTACATTTAATTATGTTCATCGCAGCTTTTGGTATTGGAGTGGTTTCTTTACTGATATAATTAAAGGAAATGATAAATAGAAATAGAGGAGCGAGGGTCAACAATACTATACTTGACTTGGATTTCATAACGGAAAGTTTTAGTTAGTAATTATTGGGGTAGTGGTTGGGATTACGACAAAAGTATAAAATAATTCTTTAATGATTTAAAAATCAACTGCTAAAGAATTATCTATGCTTTTTTTAAACTCACACAAAACGTAGTTCCTTTTCCGAGTTCAGATTTTTGAACAAAGATTTTTCCGCTGTGATATTCTTCAACAATTCGTTTTGATAGAGAAAGTCCAAGACCCCATCCACGTTTTTTGGTGGTGTATCCTGGGTTAAATATTTGTTGACGAAGGCCTTTAGGAATCCCTTTTCCTGTATCAGAAATTGAAATATTTACGAGTTTAGAAGTTTTAGTAATATCAATGCTGATGCTTCCTTTTCCTTGCATGGCATCTATAGAATTTTTAATTAGGTTTTCTATCACCCAGCCATACAATTGTACATTTAATAAAGCTGTAATTTCTTGAAGTTCGCTATTAAATATAAACTTAATTTGTTTAGAACTACGTGACTCAAAATAGTCATAAGCGGCTTTTGTTTCTGCAACAACATTGTGCTTCTTTAGGGTAGGAACAGAGCCAATTTTAGAAAAACGTTCGGCAATCACGTTCAATCGAGTTACATCTTTTTCGATTTCGTCAGGAATACTTTTATCAATATTTTCTAATCTCAATAACTCAATCCAACCCAACAATGAAGAAAGAGGCGTACCAATTTGATGGGCAGTTTCTTTCGCCATTCCTGTCCATAATTTGTTTTGTTCTGCAATTTTTGAAGATTTAAAAAAGAGAAAAATCACTGAAGAAAATAGCACTAGAATTAAAATTAACGCTAGAGGATAATACTTTAATTTGTTTAATAAATCAGAATTTCGGTAAAAAATAAATGTCTGAATTGTGATGTCATCAATTTTATAACTTACATCAATCGGGGTGTTTTGTTCTTTCATTAAATCCAATTGCTCGGTCAACAACATACGTTGTTTTACACTCAGTTTATTATATGGAATCGTGTCACTCACACTCAGGTTACTCCACAAAGTAATATTGTCTTTTCCATCAGTAATTATCATTGGGATGGAATTATTACTCTCCAGAATAAATCGTTCTAGTTCAACATCTACATCTAAATCAACAATAGCAAAACGTTCATAGGCTTTGCCTAAAATTTCCATCTTTGAGCGTTCTTCAGTTTTAAATTTCTGAAAGAAAGTATAGGTGTTCCAAAGTATTAAAGTAACAACTGTAAAAGATGCAATGATGGCAATCCAACGGGTAATCTGAGTGTTTTTAAATGCAGACATATACACAAATATAAAATTTATTAATGGAATGATATCGATAAAACGAACATCGGTTTGTGTTCGTATAATTAGCATAGGTTTTTAACCATTAATTTCTAGTTTGTTGATAAGTTTCTAAAAGTTGAACGGGATAAAAAATATCAAAAAACGTACATTTGTCACACAAAAATTTAGAAACAATACGATGGAAGTAACAGGGAAAATTAAATTGATTAACGAAACGCAAACTTTTGGAGCGAGCGGATTTAGAAAAAGAGAATTGGTAATAACTACAAACGAACAATATCCTCAAATGTTGATGATCGAGTTTGTGCAAGATAAATGCGATATGTTGAACAGTTATGCTGTTGGGCAAGATGTAAAAGTTGCGATTAATTTAAGAGGTAGAGAGTGGATTAACCCAGAAGGAGTTGCAAAATATTTTAACTCTATTCAAGGTTGGAGAATTGAAAACCTACAAGTAGCAGCACAGCAAGGAGCTGATGTGCCACCAATGGAAGAGATTCAAGCGGCAGATTTATCTAGCAACGAACCAGACGATTTACCTTTTTAATATGATTGTCATTCCTGTAAAAACAGGAATCTAAAAAGAACAAGCGTATCTTAATTTGATACGCTTTTTTTGTTACAGTAATTTGTCTGGTCGAGCGCAGTCGAGACCTAATTTTAAATATTCATAAATTCCACTTATTTTTGTGTGATGCACTTTTTAACCGACAAACTCGAATTTCCAGATGTAGAGACAGCAAACCAATATGGTATGTTGGCAATTGGTGGTGATTTATCAACAGAGCGTTTATTACTTGCTTATAAAAGCGGGATATTTCCTTGGTATTCTGATGGAGAACCCATTGTATGGTATAGTCCTGAAAACCGAATGGTGTTGTTTCCCCACGAATTAAAAATATCAAAAAGTCTTCACCAACTGTTAAGGAGGGATATTTTTAAAGTGACTTTTAATCAGGCTTTTGAAGAAGTGATTTTCAATTGCAAAAATATTGAGCGAAAAGATGAATTCGGAACTTGGATTACTGACGAAATGCAAGAAGCTTATATAAAATTGCACAAACTAGGAATTGCAAAATCAGTCGAGATTTGGAGAGGTAATAAATTAGTTGGCGGTTTATACGGGCTCGAAATTGGTAATATCTTTTGTGGAGAATCTATGTTTAGTAAAGAGAGTAATGCATCTAAAGTGGCGTTTGTCAATTTAATAAACCATGCGCCAAAGAAGTACAAACTTATTGATTGCCAAATTTACAATGAACATTTAGAAAGTTTAGGCGCTAAAGAAATTGATAGAGCTGAGTTTTTAAAATACTTGCCTAAGTAAAAAAACATTGCGCTTATGTCTTTTCTAATAAAGTGAGAAACCTCATATTATAGAGTTATTTTAAAAGACCTACAAGATTTTGAAACCTTGCAGGAATAAATATTTCTTTAACCCAAGTCTTAAATCTTAAGTCCAAAAGCGAAGCTGTCTTAGATCTTATTTCAATAATATTTTTTACGCAACCAAAAAGCAACTTTAACCAATAATATTAAAGCTGGCACTTCTACCAACGGACCTATAACTCCTGCAAATGCTTGCCCTGAGTTAAGACCAAAAACTGCAATGGCTACAGCAATTGCCAATTCAAAGTTATTACCTGTCGCCGTAAATGAAATTGACACATTTTTGTCATATGGTGCCCCCATAGCTTTACTCGCAAAAAATGAAATTAAGAACATCAACACAAAATAAATCAATAAAGGAATAGCAATTAATAACACATCCATAGGTATTTCTACAATCAATTCTCCTTTTAATGAAAACATCACAACAATGGTAAATAACAAGGCTATCAATGTTAATGGAGAAATAGTTGGAATGAATTTATTGGTGTACCATTCATCACCTTTTAATTTTACTAATATCAATCGACTTAGAATCCCCAATACAAAAGGGATCCCTAAATATATAGCAACACTTTCGGCAATGGTCACAATTGAAATATCTACAATAGCCCCATCAAACCCAAAATAGGGAGGGAGAATTGTAATAAACAACCACGCATAAAAACTATAAGCAAAAACTTGAAAAATACTATTAAGGGCTACCAATCCAGCACCATATTCGCTACTACCTTCTGCCAAATCATTCCAAACTAAGACCATGGCAATGCACCTTGCCAATCCAATTAATATCAATCCTACCATATATTCTGGGTAGTCATGTAAAAATATAATCGCCAAAATGAACATCAAAATCGGACCAACAATCCAATTCATTACTAAAGAAATTGATAAAATTTTTACATTTTTAAACACTTTAGGTAAGAGTGCGTAATTTACTTTGGCAAGCGGAGGATACATCATCAAAATCAAACCAATTGCAATCGGAATATTGGTTGTACCGCTACTCATTTCATTGATGCTATCAGGAAAAGAGGGTGCAAAATACCCAATACTAATACCCAAAGCCATTGCAACAAAAATCCAAAGTGTTAGCTTACTGTCTAGAAAACTTAATTTTTTATTTGATGCCATTTCTATTTTTTTATTTGTGAAAATACATATTTTAATTCAGTCGCAATTTGTAAACTCCGTTCTAAATATTTTGCTTCTTGTAATGGCGAATTGTCAAATTCTTTTGGATCATCAAAAGTAATAGGAATTCTTTTTTCAGCACCTGCAATAAACGGACAATTTTCATCGGCATTAGAGCAAGTTAGTATTGCTGCAAATTTTGATTGAGGGTTAAATGCATCATCATAAGTTTTAGAAAAACAGCTAATAGGAACTATATTTTTAGCATATTCAATTTGATAAACAGGATTGGTGCTTTCTTTTTTCACTTCAATTTTAAATCCTGATTTTTTTAAGGTTTTCACAACCATCGGAAACATGGCAGTTGCCTCTGTTCCTCCAGAAAAACAAACTACATTTGTGATATTGTAGTATTGGGCTAAGGTTTGTGCCCATACTTGCGACAAGTGACTTCGTCTAGAGTTATGGGTACAAATAAAATTAAGTTGCACCTTTTTTTGCAGATTAGTTTTATCCTGAATAAAATCAATCAGTGGTTGTAATACTGATTTTCTTTTATCAGAAATAACTCTAAAATTTAGAGCTTCTATCTGTTTTTTGATAGGAGTGAATAGCATTATTTTTTGATGTGATATTAAGTTAACAACAAGTTCCTCCAGGTTCGCAACAAGAATCAACAGTTTCAACTTCTGGAACACCACAACTTTCTCTGGCCAAACAGTCTGTTTGTTTGGTAGTGAGTAAGAAGTTGACTCCGTCAAAATCTAACCCAAATTTACCGATGGTTTCACCTTGGTATTCCACTTCAATTTCTAAATTTTCCAATTCCAGCACTTTTTCTGATAGCTCAATAATGTGGACTAATTTTTCTGGATGCAATCTGTGATCGTAATCATCTGCTTCCCATAATTGAAAATTAATTACATTTTCTGTTCTAACCGTTCCGCCACAATCAATAAAATGTTTACTTATTTTTCCGATTTCTGTTACATGAAAATGACTTGGTACTAATGTTCCATTTGGCAACTTAAATGCAATTTTGTTTAATTGACTCAGGATGTTTTTTATTTCGGATAGTTTCATAATTTTTTATTTTTTTATTAAAAGTAGTACGTCAGTTCGAGTGATTTATCAATGATAATTGATAAAATGTATCGAGAACATATATTAACAACATCCAGGTGTTGCTGTTTTATCTTGATTTAAAAATTCATTCATTACTTCTTTCATAGTGGTCCAATTTTCGTGATTGATGCAATAACAAACTTTGGTTCCTTCTACTTCACCTTTAATAAGACCTAAGTTTTTTAACTCCTTTAAATGTTGCGAAATAGTAGCTTGTGCTAAGCCAATTTCGTTGACCAAGTCTCCACAAATACAAGCATTCAGATTAAATAGCTGCTCTAATATTGCTACACGGGCAGGATGAGCAAATGCCTTTGCAAAGGTTGAAATCTTATTTTGTTGATCGGTAAAAATCTCGGTTTTTGTAACTCCCATAATTTGCTTTATTTATTCATTGCAATATTACGATGAATAAATGAATGAGAAAAATAAATTTTACTTTTTTCAATTATTTAGTTGATTCAATTTTAGGAAGTTTTGGAACTGGAGGGAATATTTCTAATCTTCGATTGAAAAAAATATTTAATTGAAGTGAATCTCTTGAACCAGATTTAATTTCATCATAAGCGCCAAACAATTTTAATAAAAGAGGTTCTAACTCACTTATTTCTGCTGTGATTGAAATCATAAGTCGTTTAGGGGAATCAGAGAGCGAGTCTATTGAGCCAAAATTTAGCAAGTTTCTTTTAAGAACAGATTTTAAGCTGTCAATAATGTAATAATTTGTGTTTAGAATTGAATCACTAGAAAGACTAATGATATTTTTAAACTTAAGCATAGGTGGAGCCGAACAATTTCCAAAAGTTGTTTTAGCAATAAACTGATATTTTGTTTTTCCTTTTTTCAATTGAAAAGTTGATATTTTCCCTAAATATTTCAAGTTTTCAAGGCTATCAACTAATTCATTAAAATTATCAAATGAATTGAAATCTAATAGAATGGTATTTTCATATTTTGAAAATTCTATTCTATTTGGATAGTGAGAGATTGTTTTAGCAGTAGGGTTTTTCTTACAAGAAGTTATTAATGTAATTAATGATAAGATTATAATTAAATTTTTCATCTCTAATATATTAATACGATTACTTCACAGCTGTAAATAACAAAAATAGATTTTTAATTTTTTAGAAACAACCTATACCTAGAATCTATATCTTTGATTTTTTAAATTTGAATCTGATTTTATGAACCTAAAAGACGCACAACTTACCGTAGATAATTGGATTAAAGAACATGGAGTTCGGTATTTTAATGAGTTGACCAATATGGCTCAACTTACCGAGGAAGTTGGTGAAGTAGCACGAATCATAGCAAGACGTTATGGTGAGCAAAGCGAAAAAGAAAGTGATAAAAATAAAGATTTAGGAGAAGAATTGGCCGATGTCATGTTTGTAGTGCTCTGTTTGGCCAATCAAACAGGAATTGACTTACAAGATGCTTTTGATAAGAAATTAGAGATTAAAACCAAACGTGATCACGATCGTCATCAGAATAATGAAAAATTAAAATAAAAGAACCAAAGGCACTAAGTGGTAGAGGAAATCACCTTTGTACCTTTGCCTCTCTGTAACTTTGAACCTTTGAAACTGTGTGACTTTGCAACTTTGAACCTTATTATAATATGAACCAATATAAAAACACTTCCTTTTTAAAATTAACCATCCGATTTGTCATTGTATTTTTTATGCTAGTAACAATCCTTCGATTGTTTATAGGTTTCTTTAAATTCGACGGAATAGAAGGCCTTAAAAACGCTTATTTAAATGAAGGCAAGTGGCAACTGTTTTTGCGAACTCAGGCAACCATGTCACTTTTATACGGATTGCTAATGGCGGGATATTATAAATACATAAAGAAGTAAAAGGTGAATTTAAAATTAGCACATTACTCTAAACCAATTAATGGAGCAATTCAAATTACTGGGTCTAAAAGTGAATCGAATCGGTTGTTGATATTGCAACAATTTTTCAAAAACCTACGAATTGAAAATTTAGGGAATTCTGATGATGCTCAATATATGCAAAAGGCTTTGGCTTCAAAATCAGAGTTAATTGATATTCACCACGCAGGAACTGCAATGCGTTTTTTGACAGCCTATTTTTCAGTTATAGAAGGAAGAGAAACGATTTTAACAGGATCAAAAAGGATGAAAGAGCGCCCGATAAAATTATTGGTTGATGCGTTAAAATCTTTAGGGGCTGAAATTTCTTATTTAGAAAATGATGGCTATCCACCGATAAAAATCTCAGGTAAAAAATTATCAAATAATAAGGTTACAATCAATGGTAGTGTGAGTAGCCAATATATTTCTGCTTTATTGTTAATTGCTCCAAGTTTAGAAAATGGACTCGAATTAACTTTTGAAGGCAAAGTAACTTCGGTGCCTTATATCAATATGACTTTGGGTTTATTGACCGAATTAGGGATCGAAAATTCTTGGAAAGAGAATGTTATAAAAGTATCAGCTACAGAATTTATCAATGATAAAATAGCAATTGTAGAATCTGATTGGAGCTCTGCATCCTATTATTATAGTTTGGCGGCTTTGAGTGAATCAGCTAAAATCACATTAAATTCGTACAAGCAAAACAGCTTACAGGGAGATTCCGTATTGGCAGAAATCTATCAACATTTCGGTGTAAAAACAATTTTTATTGAGAACTCAATTGTACTAGAAAAAGGAATTACAACCAATTTACAACCCTTATCATTCGATTTAAAAAATGCTCCAGACATTGCTCAAACAATCGCAGTTACTTGTTTTGGATTGGGAGTAGCTTGTGACTTAACAGGATTACATACTTTAAAAATAAAGGAAACAGACAGACTCGAAGCTTTAAAATCAGAACTCACAAAATTGGGAGCTGAAATTGAGGTAACAGATAAAAGTCTGCATTTAAAAGCATCAACAAAAATAAATGACGATGTGCTTATAAATACATTTGATGACCACAGAATGGCAATGGCATTTGCACCATTGTTATTAAAAACTAGTTTGGAAATTGAAGATGCCAATGTAGTTTCAAAATCCTATCCAGATTTTTGGAAAGACATAGACCAACTTACTGTTGGTAAATAATAAATTCCAAAAAACAATCCCGATAGTTATCAGGACCAAAAGAGTTCCGTCTTTGCGATGAACTTTGTAAAAGAGAAGAAGCAATCTCATGTTATAATCAAATAAATTGGCGAGATTACTTAGATACTCCCAATAGCTATCGGGACGTAATAATGTGTCTTTTGTCTTTCTCACGAACGCGGGAATCTATTTAATAAACTCCAAAATTTATTCGTGCAAATTCGTGAAATTAGTGTCTGAGAACATTCACATTTATAATTGAAAATAGTGTCCGAAAAGAAGTGCTATCAAAAGTAAAATTGGCATCTCATAAAACTTTTCTACCCAAACACTTGACAACGCCTATCTCGATGTTGTATATTTGCAACCGTTAAAAATTTAAAGCCTATACCTAATATGAAGTTATCAGAATTTTTATTTCAATTTCCAGAAGATTTATTAGCAGATTATCCTGCTGAGCATCGTGATGAGTCGCGTTTAATGGTATTAAATCGTAAAGATCAAACTATTGAACACAAACAATTTAAAGATATAATCAATTATTTTGACGAAGGTGATTTAATGGTGTTGAATGATACTAAAGTTTTTCCTGCGAGATTATATGGCGAAAAAGAAAAAACTGGAGCACGTATCGAGGTTTTCTTATTGAGAGAATTGAATGAAGATCAACGTCTTTGGGATGTATTAGTAGATCCAGCACGTAAAATCAGAATTGGGAATAAATTGTTTTTTGGCGATGATGAAAGTTTGGTTGCTGAGGTAATTGACAATACAACATCTAGAGGTCGTACACTCCGTTTTTTGTTTGATGGTTCTTACGAAGAGTTTAGAGTAAAGTTAAATGATATGGGAGAAACCCCACTTCCAAAATTTATTAATAGAGATGCAGAGCCTTCTGATATAGAGCGTTATCAAACAATTTATGCGAAGAATGAAGGGTCGGTCGCTGCACCAACAGCTGGTTTGCATTTTTCTAAACACTTATTAAAAAGATTAGAAATTAAAGGAATTGATTTTGCTAATGTTACTTTACATGTTGGCTTGGGAACTTTTAACCCAGTTGAGGTTGAAGATTTATCAAAACATAAAATGGATTCTGAGCAAATTAGAATTAATGAGAATGCCGCTAAAATGGTAAATTCTGCGTTGGAGACTAAACGTAGAATTTGTGCAGTTGGTACTACTGCAATGCGAACTTTAGAAAGCTCAGTTTCATCAAACGGAAGATTAAATCCATTTGAAGGTTGGACTAACAAATTTATTTTTCCTCCATACGAATTCTCAATTCCTAATTGTATGATTACCAATTTTCACATGCCAAAATCTACTTTAATGATGATGGCATCTGCTTTTGCAGGTCATGATTTCTTGATGGAGGCCTATGCAGAAGCGGTCAAAGAGAAGTATCGTTTTTACTCTTATGGAGATGCAATGTTGATTATATAATAGACGTTAGACTGTAGATTTTAGACAATAGAATCTATAGATTAATTTTTTATAACAAATAATTATCCTACAAGGTTTTTAAAACCTTGTAGGTTTTTTTAATTAAAAGGAAGTCGATTTATTTTGACTAAATTTGATTTGAACTAAAAAACAGTAATCTTGACAAAGAAAAAAGACATACGCGCTTTAACTAAAGAGCAGCTTCGCGATTTTTTCGTAGAGAATGGCGATAAGGCATTCCGTGGAAATCAAGTGTACGAATGGTTGTGGCATAAGGTGGCACATTCTTTTGATAATATGACAAATATCTCAAAAGAGACGCGTCAGATGTTAGAAGATAACTTTGTTATCAATCATATTAAGGTTGATGAAATGCAACGAAGTAAAGACGGAACTATAAAAAATGCTATTCGATTACATGATGGTTTGTTGGTAGAATCAGTTTTGATTCCGACAGATAACCGAACAACAGCTTGTGTTTCTAGTCAAGTAGGTTGTAGTTTAGATTGTGTTTTTTGTGCGACAGCAAGTTTAAAAAAGATGCGAAATTTAAATCCTGATGAAATTTATGATCAGGTTGCAGCCATAAATCAAGAGAGTTTGTTGTATCATAATAAAAAGTTGACAAATATTGTTTTTATGGGAATGGGTGAGCCACTCATGAATTATAACAACGTGTTGAAATCGATAGAAAAAATTATATCGCCTGAAGGATTGGGGATGTCGCCAAAAAGGATTACACTTTCTACATCTGGAGTTCCAAAAATGATTAAGAAGTTGGCAGATGATGAGGTTAAATTCAATTTAGCAGTTTCATTACATTCCGCAATCGATGAGATTCGTACCCAGATTATGCCTTTTAATGAAAACTTTCCTTTAGATGATTTAAGAGAGTCGTTAGAGTATTGGTATGAAAAAACCCAACGTATGATAACTTACGAGTATATTGTTTGGGATGGAATCAATGACAGTAGAGACGATATCAATGCTTTGGTAAAATTCTGTAAATATGTTCCATGTAAAGTTAATTTGATAGAATACAACCCTATTGATGACGGGAAATTTCAGCAGGCATCTAAAAGAAGTATTAATGACTATGTTGCAGTTTTAGAAATGAATGACATCATCGTAAATGTGCGTAGAAGTAGAGGTAAAGATATTGACGCTGCTTGTGGACAATTAGCGAATAAATCTAAATAGGTTTTCAGTTGTAGTATTTGGTTAGTTGGTTTTACGTCAGTTCGAGTGATTTTCTGCGTAGGAGAAAATAGTATCGAGAATAAAACCTAATGTGATACTGTTTTATTTTTTTACTCATAAAAACGCAAGAATCTCTTTCTTTGTAAACAATACTTTTATTACTTTTGATTTTCTGAATGAAGACTGTAGAGCAAATAAAACTTCCTATTGTAAATGAAATGGAACTCTTTGAAGAGAAGTTCAAAGAAGCCATGATTTCTAATGTCCCTCTACTTAACAGAATCACCCATTATATTGTAAGAAGAAAAGGAAAACAAATGCGTCCGATGTTTGTTTTTTTAGTTGCCAAAATGGTTTCTGATGGTGGTTTTGACGAGCGTACTTATCGCGGGGCTTCTGTCATAGAACTGATACATACGGCTACTTTGGTGCATGATGATGTGGTTGATGACAGCAATAGACGTCGAGGATTCTTTTCATTAAATGCATTGTGGAAAAATAAAATTGCTGTTTTAGTAGGTGATTTTTTATTGTCAAAAGGATTGTTACTTTCTATTGATAATGATGATTTTGATTTATTAAAATTGATTTCAGTTGCGGTACGTGAAATGAGCGAAGGCGAATTGTTGCAAATTGAAAAAGCAAGAAAACTTGATATTACAGAAGATATATATTTTGATATCATTCGTCAAAAAACAGCTACATTAATTGCGGCTTGTTGCGGAATTGGAGCGGCATCTGTTGGTGGAAGTGAAGACGAAGTAGAAAAAATGCGCAAGTTTGGAGAGCTAATCGGAATAGCATTTCAAATTAAAGATGACCTGTTTGATTATACCGATGATAAAATTGGAAAGCCAACAGGAATAGATATTAAAGAACAGAAAATGACCTTGCCGCTTATTTTCGCATTGAATAATTGTGATGCTAAAGAGCATAAGTGGTTGATTAATTCAGTAAAAAAACACAATAAAGATAAAAAGCGTGTTAAAGAAGTCATTGCTTTTGTAAAAGAAAAAGGAGGTATTGAATATACCACATCAAAAATGGAAGCTTACCAACAGCAAGCTTTAGAGATTTTAAATACCTATCCAGATTCGGAATATAAAAATTCACTCAAGCTTATGGTGAATTACGTGATTGAAAGAAAGATTTAGAATTTTTTGTCACCCTGAACTTGTTTCAGGGTCTCATAATCTATTCAAATAAGTATTGAAAATATTGACACCTTAATTAACCGTCATAATTTCTATCTGCAACAATTCCTCCATAAAATCTCTTTTATTTGAGAGTCTTGGCACTTTGTGTTGTCCACCCAATTTCCCTTTCATTTTTAGCCAATCATAAAATAGTCCTTTTCTTGCTGGATGTACTTTTGGCATTGCCAAAGCCATATTATTATAGCGTTTGGCTTCGTAATCAGAATTGATTGCTTTCAAGGCATTGTCTAATAACTCCGTAAAATAGTTGAGGTTTTTGGGAGCTTTAGCAAATTCAATCATCCATTCATGTCCGCCGCTTTTATTACCTTTCATAAAAATAGGAGCCACCGTATAATCTATAATAGTTGCTTTTGTTTTTTTACAGGCTTGTTTCAATGCTTCTTCGGCATTTTCAATAATCAGTTCTTCACCAAATACATTGATAAAATGTTTGGTGCGTCCTGTAATTTTAATTCGGTATGGATCTAAAGAAGTGAATTTAATAGTATCGCCAACCAGATACCTCCACAACCCTCCATTGGTTGAAATAACCAAAGCATAATTGGTATTCAGTTTAACTTTAGATAGTGGAATGGCAATTGAGTCCTCACCATCATAGCTAATCATAGGGATGAATTCATAAAAAATCCCGTAATCTAACATCAGCAAAAGTTCTAGTGAGTCGTTTTGGTCTTGTATCGCAAAAAAACCTTCTGAGGCATTGTAAGTCTCATAATATTTAAACGATTTTTTCGGAATCAACTTTTTGAATTGCTCACGATATGGATTGAAGTTTACGCCTCCATGAAAATAAACTTCCAAATTTGGCCAAACTTCTAATATGTTATTTTTGCCTGTTGTTTCTAACACTTTATTTAACAATACCAACATCCATGAAGGGACACCAACCAAACTTGTAATATTCTCATCAATCGTTTCTTTGATAATGACATCCATCTTGGTCTCCCATTCACCCATCAAAGCGGTTTCTTGTTTTGGTGCCGAACTATAGTCCGCCCAAAAAGGCATATGCTCAATTATAATTGCTGATAAATCTCCAAAATACGTATTGTTATCTTCATAAATATCCGAGCTGCCTCCAAGCCGTAGCCCCTTGCCAGTAAACATTTGTGATTCTAAATTATTGTTGATATACAAACACAACATATCTTTACCCGCTTTCATGTGGCAGTCTTCAATTGCCTCTTCACTTACAGGGATAAATTTACTTTTCGCATTGGTAGTACCGCTAGATTTTGCAAACCATTTGATAGGTGTATTCCAAAATAATTGTTGTTCCCCCTTTCTATTGCGTTCAATTAACGGAGCAAAGGTTTCATATTGTTGAATTGGAATTTTGCTAGAAAAATCTTGATAATTTTTGATATGTTTAAAATCATATTGTTGCCCAAACTCTGTTTCTTTTGCTGCAGAAATGAGTTTAAGTAGTAACTCGTTTTGTACATCAATAGGGTACTTTAAAAATAATTCAATTTGATGAATTCGTTTCTTTAAGAACCAAGAAATTATCGAGTTGACTATTGGTATTGGCATTTGTTAGTTGGTTTTGGTCATAACTTTATTGACTAAACAAAATTGAAATGTCTCTTCGAGCGCAGTCGAGAAGTCTTTATAATAATGATATAAATTGTGTTATAACTAGTATCTTTATCGAGTTAAAAATACGAAATCTATTATGACTTATCAAGGAGTACTCAAAAAAATGATGACAGCTCATGAAGAAACTGTTCAATATTATTTAGAAGTAGAGAATAATTTTTTGAATATAAATCAACTACTTGAGCGTGAAATTGAACTGTCATTTGTAAAATTTGAGTGCTTAAATTGTCATTTAGATAAACAAATATACCGTCAAGGTTTTTGTCAAAAATGCTTTTTTGAAACTCCAACTGCAGGTGAATGGATTATAAAACCGGAGTTGAGTACTGCTCATTTAGGTAAAGAAGATAGAGATTTAGAATATGAAAAAGTGGTACAATTAAAACCTCATATTGTGTATCTAGCTAATTCTAGTGAAGTCAAAGTTGGAGTTACACGTAAAACCCAAGTGCCAACACGTTGGATAGATCAAGGGGCACATGAGGCTATTGAAATTGTTGAAGTGCCAAATAGATATTTAGCGGGAATCACAGAAGTTGCTTTAAAAGAATATGTATCAGACAAAACGAATTGGCGCAAGATGTTACAGAATAATATTACGGATGCAGATTTGGTTGCTGTAAAGGAAAAGCTATCACAATATATTCCTGATGAAGCGAAGGAGTATTATTTAAAAGAAAATAATGATGAGATTCACATTAACTTTCCTGTAAATAAATATCCAGAAAAAGTAAAGAGTTTGAATTTATTGAAAAGCGGGAATTACAAGGGTGTCTTAAAAGGGATTAAAGGCCAATACTTAATTTTTGAAGATAATACGGTTTTTAATGTTCGTGCCAACGAAGGCTTGGTAGTTACAATTGAAGTCTGATTGTCATTCCCGTGAAAACGGGAATCCATATTTCGTAAAATTTGATTCCGCATCGAGTATGGAATGACAATTATCAACTAAGATTAATTTCCTCTCCAACTTT
>JASFYP010000077.1:0-5181 GCA_045047075.1 Flavobacteriaceae bacterium | reverse complement strand
AATTGAAGTTTGCGTTTTATTAATGTAATCTACCAAAGATTTATACCCTTTTCGTTTTAGTCTAGATTTGGTTATTGTAGTTCGTAGAATTGGACTTTGTCTCGTCCTAAAAAAAGTTTACAAATTAATACTTAATCCTAAAATAGATTTACAACTTAATGGATTTGACGGATAGGGTTCTGAGGGGTTTTATATTTCATCGAGGCAATAGCCTTTTACCGTTATCAAATGTGTGGCGAAGAATATTTTAATGATACGTTCGGTATTATTCTCTTTACCTATCCAAGCGGTTAGCATGTGAAAATAAAGAAAACATTATTGTGTTCTCAATCTATTAAAATTAATGCTAACTCAAAAAGAAGAAATCAATTATTTTTGATTGCTCTTTCTTTGGATAAAAATAATCTTTTAGCTTAAAGAAAAATCAACTGTTGAACCCTAAAAATTCAACTTACAAATCCTTTATCTCATTAGCATCGTAAAACAAGATTCAAATCAAACTTTTATACTTATTTTGAACAGATGCGACAGAACCAAGTTTAAAGATAAAAACAACTCTTCATAATAACTATGGAACAATAACTAATATAACAAAGTCACTATACAAACTAGATGAAAGTCAATCCTAATAAAATAAAGAAACTCATTGCTCAAATTGAATCTCTTATTGAGCTCCTTATTAATGAAGAGCAGCTATTTAAAGATCACTTTAAATCCGTTCGCCCATATTATTTAGAAAGTGCTAAAAACTTAATTCATTACAAAAGCATTAGGAAAGTAGATTTAAGAAATCTACAAAAAAAATTACAGAATTTAGGCCTTTCTCGATTAGCCAAAGCAGAAGGCCACATCATGTCTAGTTTGGTAAAAACAAGATTTATTCTCTATAAGCTATTGGATGAACAACCACCTAATACAATTAAATCTGGATTATCAATTAAAAACGGAAAACGTTTATTAAATAAGCATTCAAAAGAGCTTTTAGGATATCGTTCTAAAGGAAGACGCGTCAGAATAATGGTAACGCAACCAACACAGGCTGCGTATGATTATGATATGGTTCATGAAATGGTAGGACGCGGAATGAACTGTGCTAGAATTAATTGTGCGCATGATGAACCCGAAGTCTGGCAAAAAATTATCAATAACATAAAAAAGGCATCTGAAGCTCATGGCAAAACCATAAAAATAACAATGGATTTGGCAGGACCAAAAATTAGAACTGGGCATATTACACCAGGTCTAAAGATCAAAAAATTCTCACCTGAAAGAGATGAATCAGGCAAAATAACTAATCCTGCAATAATTGAACTCATTCCAACCATAATGGAAGATTCAGAGTATAACACATTACCGATTTCTATAGAGTGGCTAAAAAAGTTAGAGAAAAGTGATATTTTATTTTTAAAGGATTCGCGAGATAAGCTTAGAAAATTCAAAGTAATTGAAGTATCAAAAAATAAGGCAACCATTCATTGTTACGAAACGTCATACATAGAAACAGGAACAGTAATTTGTTGTAATAGGTCAAACATGTTGGATGCTAATATTGGAGAATTACCTTCAATTGAGCAATCTATATTATTAAAGACAAATGACATTCTTATCATTACAAAAGACGAAGTTCTTGGTAACCCTGCTGTATATGACGATGAAGGAAATTTAATCGAAAATGCACATATATCTTGTCAAACTCCAGAAATATTTAATCGTATCACAGAAGGTGAGGTTATTCTATTTGATGATGGCAAAATCGAAGGTCGAATAGAAACTATCCTTGAAGAACGTATGGAAGTAAGGATTACAAGAGCAAAAGATACAGGCTCTAAATTAAAAGCCGAAAAAGGCATGAACTTCCCAACAACAGATCTTGGCATAAGTGGCTTGACTGAAAAAGATAAGCTTGATTTAGAGTTTGTCGCTAAACATGCCGATGTTGTTAATTTTTCTTTTGTCAATTCGGAAGAAGATGTAGAAGAATTACTGGTGGAATTAGAAAAATGGAACGTTACTAATTCTTTAAGCATTATCTTAAAAATTGAAACACGGTTTGCCTTTGACAATCTTGTAAAGATATTATTAACTGCCATGAAGGTGAAACATATTGGTGTTATGATTGCAAGAGGAGATTTGGCTGTTGAAACTGGCTGGGAAAATATTGGCAGAATTCAAGAAGAAATATTAGCACTATGCAGCTCTGCTCATATCCCTGTAGTTTGGGCGACACAAGTATTAGAAAACTTCGCAAAAAAAGGATTACCCTCAAGATCGGAAATCACAGATACAGTATATTCGCTTCAAGCTGAATGCATTATGTTAAACAAAGGACCTTACATGGGTGATGTCCTCCAACTATTAACCAAAATTCTATCAAACATGGAACATTATCATGAAAAAAATGAAATCATGCTTCCTAAACTGGAAAAGATTTTAAAAACCAAATAGTTGAGTTAAAAATTTATCAAATAGAATCTTCATTTTTAAATAGTGTATACGAACCATTCAATTTTTTTATTTCTTACTTATGTAAAAGTTGCATTGAGCGTAGGAAGTGTCACTGTAAAGAGAACATTTAGGGAGTCACTCTCTAATCGCATTGATTCAGTAGTGATAACCAGTCACAAGGTAGCCGTGTTTTAAACTCTTCTCCTCTGACTTGGGTTTCCCAAGGGTTGTCCTTTGGAGTTCTCTTTGGGTTAATAGACAAATTTGGACTACTATATTTGACAGGACATTAAGTTGAGGGAATTATAGCTGCACGATTCTTATCTAATTGTCTGCTTTTTTATTGCAAGTCCACTTTATCCTTATCCTCTTTTTTAGGTGTTAAATCAGCGTAGAAAGTCCGCTCTTTTTATTTTACAAAATTGATTAATGCCTCCATAGACACTTTATGTTGCTCTCCAGAAATCATATTCTTTAAGGTATATGTATTTGAAGTTACTTCCTCCTCTCCTACTAAAACCACAAACGGAATAGCACGCTTATTGGCATGATTCATTTGTTTTTTCATTTTAGCAGCATCTGGATATAATTCGGAATTTATACCTTGCAATCGTAATTCATTAATAGCTTTTAAGCTAAACAAGGCTTCTTTATCACCAAAGTTTATAAAAAGTACCTCAACATTTTTATTGACTGCTTCTGGGAATAGACCCAATTCTTCCAGAACCAAATAAATTCTATCCAAGCCAAAGCTAATACCCACGCCACTCACATCTTTCATTCCAAAAATGCCGGTTAGGTCGTCATAACGACCACCACCACCAATAGAACCCATTTGTACATTCTTAGGTGCAGACACTTCAAAAATAGCACCTGTGTAATAGTTTAATCCACGAGCAAGTGTTACATCCAATTGCAAGGTTGCTGTTGATAAGCCTAATTCTGAAATCGCCCCATTTATAAATGCCAATTCTTCAATACCTTTTTTTCCTTCTTCGGAAGTACTAAGAATACCTTTTAAACTTTCTATTTGAGATTCAAAAGAACCTGATAAAGTAAATAAGGGTTGAAGTTTAATAATGCCGGCTTCCGAAATACCTTTTCCAATCATTTCTGCCTTTACCTTCTCCTCACCTATTTTATCTAATTTATCCAGAGCAACAGTAAAATCAATTAATTTATCTGAAGCACCGATAACTTCTGCAATTCCAGAAAGTATTTTTCTATTATTTATTTTAATGGTTACACCATCCAGCTTTAAAGTTGAAAAAACGTTATCATACAATTGAATAAACTCGACCTCTTGCCATAAAGATTTAGAGCCAACCACATCGGCATCACATTGATAAAACTCTCTAAAGCGTCCTTTTTGTGGTCTATCAGCTCTCCAAACTGGCTGTATTTGGTAGCGTTTAAACGGGAATTCTATTTCGTTTTGGTGCTGAACTACGTAGCGCGCAAAAGGGACTGTTAAATCGTAGCGGAGCGCTTTTTCCGATATACTTGATGTTAATTTATTAGAGTTCTTTGTATCATAAGCTTCATTATTAGCTTTAGACAAATAATCCCCAGAATTTAAAATCTTAAAAATCAAACGATCGCCTTCTTCACCATACTTCCCCATTAAGGTATCAGAGTTTTCAAAACTAGGCGTTTCAATAGGTTGAAACCCGAACGTTTCAAAAACACCGCGAATGGTATTAAAAATATAATTACGCTTAGCTACTTGTTCTGGATTAAAATCTCTAGTGCCTTTTGGTATGCTTGGTTTTTGAGCCATATTTAGTGCCTGCGAAGGCAGGTATCTCATTTAATGATTATTAATTTTTTAAAAAGTGGATTCCTACCTTCGCAGGAATGACAAAAATATATAATGAAATTGTTATTGCGAGCTTTTTCAATAGAAAAAAGCGTGGCAATCTTTTAAATTGAAACTAAATTAAAAAAATAGTAGTTTTAAATGAAAATTCTTATCGTCGAAATTGCGTGGCTTACAAAAAACATTCAACATTAAAAAGTCGTGTAATATGTTGATTTATTAATCAACACACTACTCCTTCTGTTTGAAAAAAAAATCACCACATCGCTTCGTGACACGCCTCCTTAAAAACGAGTAGAATTCCTTCCCTTTTTAAAGGAAGATGGGTTTTACTTTTTAGAAACCGAAATTCGGAAGCCTCATTTAACCTATCAGCTCATCAAAATACATGAATAAATCGCCTTTAACAATAACCGCGCCTTGTTCAATCATTTTAAATTTATCTAAGTTTTTGTCGTCTGTGTAATCCTTATCTGCTTGTAAAAACTCAACATTTTCATCCATTAAATTTTCACGCAACCACTTATACCCCTCTTCGGTGGTAATATCCACGTCATTTTTTAAGGTAAGTGCTATGACAAACATTTTATCTTCGGCTAAACGAAATAAATACATATGTTGCGGTGAAATATGTTCGAGGTATTCTGCTTTATTTAAAACGCCTTCCCAAATGAGATCACTAAATACATCTAGCTCCATTTCTGCCAATTCCGGTTTGTTAGCTTTAAGATTCGTCCACTCATCAGAAGTAATAGATTGTGTTGCCAAAAAGTTAATAAACTCTCGGTGTAATTGTTCAAATTGTTCTTTGGTAAGTCTCGAGTATTTCATCCGTGTTTTTTGTTGTTTTTCAATGGCCATTTCTGGTTGCTATTTAGAATTTAACATAGAAATGGTATTATATAAAAATACACCCC
>JASFYP010000076.1:0-3801 GCA_045047075.1 Flavobacteriaceae bacterium | reverse complement strand
ATAAAAAGCATTGTTGATCAAATTTAAAATTACCCTACCCAGATCTTGTGGTATTACCTCAACTTTAGGCAAGCTTTCATCTAGATCTGTTTTAAAATCGGCATTAAAAGATTTATTCTTTGCTCTTAAACCGTGGTATGACAATCGTAAATATTCATCTGCCAAAACATTTATATCTGTTAATTCTTTTTTACCCGAAGTATTTCTCGAATGTTCAAGCATACCTTTTACAATACTACTGGCTCTTTCTCCATGATGTCTAATTTTTGCCAGATTTTGTTTAATGTCTGTTGTTAACTCATTGATTTCATTTTCATTACCATTGACAATTTCTTCTTCCATTTCTTCCAGTAAATCAATACTGACATCAGAAAAATTATTGACAAAATTCAAGGGATTTTGAATCTCATGGGCAATTCCTGCTGTAAGTTCTCCAAGGCTTGCCATTTTTTCTGATTGGACAAGCTGTTGTTGTGTTGCTTTAAGTTCTGTTAATGCAGCTTGCAATTTTTGATAGGCCTCCGCATTTTGAATGGCAATACCAACATTAGCTGCTATCGTTGAAAGTAAACGTTGGTCATATTCTGTAAACCTATTCTCAGCTACCGTGCTTTGCACACTTATTACTCCAATTGATTTATCACCTGCAATAATAGGGACTCCTAAATAAGATTGAACCATCACTCCTTTTACATCTGCTTCAATTTTATGATATGCACTGTTCATGTTTTCATTAATGAGCAGTGGTTTTTTCTTTAATATTATTTTTTCTGTAATTCCATTTGAAAAGGGTCTTGACTCAGCTGTTTCACCATAAATATATGGAAATTTCAACATATTTGTTTTTAGATCATGAAGTGAAAGGTATACAATATCTGCTTTGAAAGTCTCTCGCATTTGTTCTCCTACAAGTTTAATAAGTGAATCAAAATCAAGCTGGGATACCATCGCACTACTTATATTGTTAACAGTTTGTAATTCTGCTGCTCGTTGCTCAGTTTCACCCAAAAGTCGAGTCGTTTCATTAAAGAGTCTCGCATTTTCTAAGGCAACGCTCATACTGTTTGTTAGCGTACTTAACAGACCCACATCAGATTTTGTAAAAGCATTTTCTTTTTCTACATTTTGTAAACTTACAGACCCGATAACGGTGTCTCCAACCATCATAGGAACAAAAATGGCAGATTTAGGAGCTAAACCTTTAGTTACACCACTACTTTCATCTCCGTATTGTCTTGCTGTATCTATATAATTCTCATTTATAAGTAGTGATTCTTTTGTTTTAATAAGGTATTTGTTGGCCCAAATAAACGGTCGTGGTTCACTTCTTAACGGTTTCCCATTTTCAATGGCATACTCCCATTTTTCAATGCCCATACTATGATCAAAAGTACGTATCAAGAGTGTTTGAGTATTTAAAACCTCACAAATTCTACTGCCAACCAATTCGTAAATTGCCTGCATATCCATCTCGCGAACCAATCCTTCCTGAACACTGTTTATTATTGCAAACTCTGCATTTCGCTGCTCAGTTTCGGCAAGAAGACGTGTTGTTTCGTTAAAGAGCCGGGCATTTTCAAGAGCAACTGTCATACTATTCACCAGAGTATTTAATACGCTTACATCGGAAGCACTGAAGGCATTATCTCTGTCTAGATTTTGAAGAGTAACATATCCCAATACCGTGTCTCCAACTAACATAGGAACAAACAAAGCTGATTTTGCAGCTCTGGTACCGGGAACTGGCTTGTGGGGCCTCCCATTTACCTCTGAAATAGTTTGTCCAGCATTTTCGCTGAGAAGCATTGATTTTCGCTCTTTAATAACTTTCATTCGTAATAAATCAATTTTTCGATCAGATGGATACAACCGATCTCCATCTTCAAAAAGATATTGCCACTGTTCTAATTCATTTTTAATATCGAATGTTGCTATGGCTGTAACTTGTGCATCAAAAAGATCACGAATTTTATCACCTATCAAATCATAAATACCCTGCATATCCATTTCAGCCACAAGTCCTTGCTGTACACTATTGATTACAGCCAGCTCCGCATTTCTCTGTTCCGTTTCGTTAAAAAGGCGTGCGTTTTCAAGTGCTACACTCATACTGTTTGCTAATGTGCTCAAAAGGCGTACGTCAGAATCACTAAATGCATGTTCTTTGTCCAAATTTTGGAGACTCACATAGCCACGAACTTCTTCTCCCAACAAAAGAGGAATATATACCATACTTTTAGGAAACATCGTTCCAGGAACCGCTGTAGGGGGCTTTCCTGTAATCGTTGTAAATGCTTGTTCTGCATTTTCTTTAATGTTTATTAACTTCTTAGTTGTAATAAGACGATTACGAATTTTGTCAATGGCACGAGGTTGAGATTTTATCCTTTTTCCGTTTTCAAAAATATATTGAAAAGCCTCCATTTTAGTTTTATGATCGAATGTAGCAATTGCGGTCACCTGTGCATCAAAAAGAGTTCTGATTTTTTCTCCTACCAAATTATAAATTCCCTGCATATCCATTTCGGCTACTAAACCTTCCTGAACACTGTTAACAACTGCCAGTTCTGCATTTCTTTGTTCTGATTCATTAAACAGTCGAGCATTTTCCAGAGCCACACTCATACTATTTGCTAATGTGCTTAGGAGTCTTACATCAGATTTGCTAAAAGCATTCTCTTTATCCAAATTTTGGATACTCACACAGCCTGTAACTTCTTTGCCTTTAATCAGTGGAACAAAAAGCATAGATTTTGGTAATTGAGTTCCGGGTACTGCTATGTGCTTTCCACCTGTAATCTTATAGATATTATTCTCTGCATCCTCATTAACTAAAAGCATGGAGGAATTTTTAATAATCCAATTTCTAATATTATTTAAAGGGCGGGGTTTGGGAAGAAGTCGCTCACCATCTTCAAACAAATAATGAAAATATTCCAAGCCTAATTGCTGATTAAAAGAATAAATACCAGTAACTTGTGCATCAAAAAGATCTCGTATTTTGTCTCCAACCAAATTATAAATACTTTGCATATCCATCTGTTCGGCTAAACCTTTTTGCACACTGTTAATTACTGCAAATTCAGCATTTCGTTGTTCTAACAATTTGTTCAAATCTTTCTGAGACTTCAACTTACTACCTTTTATATTTTTATCAAAGTTAGAATTCAAGTTTAAATTTGATTTCGTTTTAATGGATTGTTCTTTCATTTCAATCACTTTAATTTTGTTATCTGCTAACGAGACAGTTTATTATTATTTCATTGTAAAACAGTAATAATTTTATGGATTATCCATTGAGATATTCAAGTTGTATTAATATTCATTCTTATTATTAAATTATATCATTTATTTAACAAAAAACTTCCATTTTAAACCCTTTTACAAAGGGATGTAAATTGAAAATTTAGTTCCCTTACCGGGAGTAGTATCCAATTCAATTGCACCACCATGTCCTTGTGTAATAATATCATAAGCCAAAGACAATCCCAACCCGGTTCCTTTGCCTGTAGGCTTTGTGGTAAAGAAAGGCTGAAATATTTTTTCTTTGATATCTTTTGGTATACCCGGGCCGTTGTCTTCTACCGAAATTAACACTTGGTCTTTTAATTTTTTGGTACTCACTATTACCAGAGGTTTGAAATCTTTATCCTCGGTGCTTCGGCTTTGCTCAGAGGTACTTCGGCTACGCTCAGCACAGGCATAAAAAGCATTGTTGATCAAATTTAAAATTACCCTACCCAGATCTTGTGGTATTACCTCAACTTTAGGCAAGCTTTCATCTAGATCTGTTTTAAAATC
>JASFYP010000075.1:0-30395 GCA_045047075.1 Flavobacteriaceae bacterium | reverse complement strand
TATTTCTTCAACTTTTTCTTAACTGCTACTTCTTCGTAAGATTCTATAATATCTCCTTGTTTGATATCATTAAATCCTTTGATTTGAACCCCACAATCAAATCCTTTCTTCACTTCTTTAACATCGTCTTTAAAACGTTTCAATGCTTCAAGTGTACCAGAATGAACTACAACACCATCACGAATAATTCTGATTAATGAGTTTCTCATAATCGCGCCACTCATCACCATACAACCTGCGATGTTACCAACTTTAGAAATTTTATAAACTTCTCTAATTTCAACATTACCAGTAATTTCTTCTTTAATTTCCGGTGATAACATACCCTCCATTGCATCGCGCAAGTCGTTGATAGCATCATAAATAATTGAATATGTTCTGATATCGATTTCTTCCTTATCAGCAACAACTCTGGCATTACCAGCTGGTCGTACATTAAAGCCGATAATAATTGCTTCAGAAGCCGAAGCTAACAATACATCAGATTCAGTAATAGCACCAACTCCTTTATGAATAATATTCACTTGAATTTCTTCGGTAGATAATTTTTGGAAAGAATCTGTCAATGCTTCAACTGATCCATCCACATCACCTTTCAAGATAATATTCAATTCTTTGAAATCACCTAGAGCAATACGTCGACCAATTTCATCAAGTGTGATATGTTTCTGTGTTCTTACAGATTGCTCGCGTTGTAATTGAGAACGCTTAGCAGCAATTTGTTTTGCTTCTCTTTCATCATCAAATATATTAAACCTATCTCCTGCCTGTGGCGCTCCATCCAACCCTAAAACTGAAACTGGCATTGATGGTCCAGCTGTTTTCATAGCATGTCCTCGCTCATCAAACATCGCTTTTACTTTACCACTATTTTTACCCGCCAACATATAGTCACCTATTTTCAAGGTTCCTTCTTGTACTAAAATAGTAGAAACAAATCCACGCCCTTTATCTAAATAAGCCTCCACTACCGTACCAATTGCACGTTTATTTGGATTTGCTTTTAGATCTAACATCTCAGCCTCTAACAATATTTTTTCTAATAATTCATCAACTCCTTCACCTGTTTTTGCTGACAAATCTTGTGATTGAATTTTACCTCCCCAATCTTCAACCAATAAATTCATGGCTGCTAATTGTTCTTTTATTTTTTCAGGATTTGATCCTTGAGTATCAATTTTATTAATTGCAAAAACAATTGGCACACCCGCTGCTTGCGCGTGACTAATTGCCTCTTTTGTTTGCGGCATCAATCCATCATCAGCTGCAACTACAATAATTACCAAATCGGTAACCTGTGCACCACGTGCACGCATTGCTGTAAACGCCTCGTGACCCGGTGTATCTAAAAATGCAATGTGCTGACCATTTTCTAGCTCAACTCCATACGCACCAATGTGCTGTGTTATTCCACCAGACTCACCCGCAATTACATTTGCTTTACGTATATAATCTAGTAACGATGTTTTACCGTGATCTACGTGACCCATTACTGTAATGATTGGCGCTCTTGTTTCTAAATCTTCTTCCGCATCTACTTCCTCTACAATTGCATCTTCAACTTCAGCACCAACAAATTCTACTTTATAATCAAATTCCTCAGCAACAATTGTTAAGGTTTCTGCATCTAAACGTTGATTCATCGTCACCATCATACCCAATGACATACATGCACCAATAATTTGAGTTACCGGAATGTTCATCATCGTTGCAATTTCACTTACCGTAACAAACTCTGTTACTTTAAGGATTTTACTTTCAGCTGCAGCGATTTCCATATCGATATCTGACTGCTCTCTGTGCGAGTCTCTTTTATCTTTACGGTATTTTGCTCCTTTGGATTTTTTACCTTTCCCTTGAAGTCTTTCTAAAGTTTCACGTACTTGTTTTTGCACATCAGCTTCAGAAGGTTCTTCTTTTACAAGAGGCCTTCTACCTCCAGGTTTGCCTCTAAAGCCTCCTCTTTGACCTCCTGCTCCTTGACCCGGTTTAAAATCTTTTTTGATTCTTTTTCGTTTCTTTTTGTCAGCAGATGTTGCTCCTGGTTTTACTCCAGTTTTAGCCCCTGGTTTAGGTTTAGTTTCTGGTTTTTTCTTTTTGGGCTTAGCAAATTTTGACAAGTCAATAGTACCAGTCACTTTTGCTCCCTCTAATTTTTTGTATTCAGTCTTAATTGCTTCTGGTGCTGCAGGAGTTTCTTCAACTTTCTTTTCTTTAACTTCCTTTACAACTTCAACTTTCTTAACTTCTGTTTTCTTAACCTTTTTAGCTTTTGGCGCAATATCAATTTTACCAACTTCTTTAACTCCAAGCTTTTTAGCTTTAGCAGTTATCACTTCTTCTTTTGGGGTTGTAACTTTTGGTTTTTCAACAACTTTTTCCACTACTGGTTCTTTTGCGACTTCTTTAACCGGTTTTGGATCTATATCGATTTTACCAACAGTTTTCAACTCAAGTCTATCAGCTTTTGCTTTTAAAACTTCATGTTTTGCTTCTTCTTCTAAACGTTGTTTTTCAAGTTTTTGCTCACGAGCTAAAGCAATTGCTTCTTTCTCCTTACGCTTTTCTTCTCCAACTTCTTTAGACTCTGCTTTCTTGCTTCTATCCGTCTGAAAACCATCTAGTAGCACTTCATACTCTTCACCAGATATTTTAGTAGTTGGACGAGATTCAATTTCATGTCCCTTAGATGCTAGGTGCTCTACAGCCCTATCTAACGAAATGTTGAGTTCTCGCAAAACCTTATTCAGTCGCATTGTTTTGTTTTCAGACATACTCTCTTTTTGTTACTCTTTAATATTTATAGTATAAAAGCTAAATGGTTTAGCCTTCAAATTCTGCTTTTAAAATGTTTTGAACTTCTACAATAGATTCTTCTTCTAAATCAGTTCTTTTCACTAATTCAGCAACTGATTGTGCTAATACAGATTTTGCTGTATCCAAACCTACTTTTTGGAATTCATCGATAACCCATCCTTCTATTTCATCAGAAAATTCTGACAATTCAACATCATCATCATCTTCTACACCTTCTCTTTGAACATCTAAAATATATCCTGTTAAATCACTTGCCAAACGAATATTTACACCATTTCTACCAATTGCTTTTGATACTTCTTCTGGTTTTAAATATACATCTACTCTTCCTTTCTTACCATCTTCACGCCCTTCCTCTTCATGAATCTCTACCGATGTTACCTTAGCAGGACTTAAAGCTCTTGCTATAAATAATTGATCGTTTTTAGTATAGTTGATTACGTCAATATTTTCATTTCCTAGCTCACGAACAATTCCGTGAATTCTAGATCCTTTCATACCAACACAAGCTCCAACGGGGTCAATTCTATCATCATAAGAATCTACCGCTACTTTTGCTTTTTCACCAGGAATTCTCGCTACTTTTTCAATGGTAATTAATCCATCAAATACTTCAGGAATTTCTTGCTCAAATAATTTTTCTAAAAATCTAGGTTCTGTTCTCGATAAAATAATTACAGGTTTGTTACCTCTTAATTCTACCGTTTTGATGATACCTCTAACAGATTCTCCTTTTCTAAAATAATCAGAACGGATTTGTTCACTCTTAGGCATGATTAACTCATTACCATCATCATCTAACAAAATAATTGCATTGTGCTTGATGTGATGTACCTCGGCAGTATAAATATCGCCTTCTAAATCTTTAAAGTGTTTAAAGATGTTTGTGCTATCATGCTCTTGGATTTTTGAAATCAAGTTTTGTCGTAATGCTAATATAGCTCTACGCCCTAAATCCATCAACTTAACTTCTTCAGATACGTCTTCACCAATTTCAAAATCTGGTTCAATTTTACGTGCTGCGGTCAGTTCAATTTCTTCATTGTCATCTTCAGACATTCCATCTGCTACAACAACTCGGTTTCTCCAAATTTCTAAATCTCCTTTATCTGGGTTTATAATGATATCAAAGTTGTCATCTGATCCAAACTTTCTTTTTAGAGCTGCTCTAAAAACCTCTTCTAATAAGGCCATAAGCGTTACTCTATCTATACTCTTGTCATCTTTAAATTCTGAAAACGAGTCTATTAATGCTAAATTTTCCATCTATCTAATTAAAAAATAATCTTCACTTTTGCTTCTTGTATATTCTTAAATGCTACTACTGCTTTTTTTACAACAGTTACTTTTCCTTTACCAATTGGTTTTGGCTCTCTTGCCTTCCACTCTAGTATAATTTCGTTGTCGTCAACATTTTTCAATGTTCCTTCAAACTTTTCATTATCATATGTTTTTACTTTAAAAGTCTTTCCAATATTCTTTAGGTATTGACGCTTTACTTTTAAAGATTTTGTAATATCTACTGATGTCACTTCGAGTGCAAAATCTTCTTCCTCTCTATCTAAATTATGCTCAACATGACGGCTAATTCTCATACACTCTTTAAGATTCACACCAGTATCGCTATCAACCTCAACAAGAATTTTATTATTGGCTAAAAAAGAAAGTTCAATCAAATAGAGATTTTCATTCTCTTCTAATGCTTCACCCACTAGCCTCTTTATAATTTCTTGATCCATTTCTTTGTATAAAAAGAGGGGACTTTACGTCCCCTCCACTTTCCATTTATTCTTTGTTTTCGAGTGCAAATATATAACTTATTTTTAAATGATAAAAATCAATTATGAATATGTATAATTTTTTCTATATTTACAAAATCGACTCACAACTAAAATCGATTAAGATGAAAAAAATCCTAGTACCTATTGACTTTTCAGAACAAGCAGAATATGCTGCTAAAGTCGCTGCTAAAATTGCAAAACAAACAGGTAGTGAATTACATCTGTTGCACATGTTAGAGCTACCGACAGATATAATTGACCCATCAAACTATGGTAATGCAAGCAACTCTCCTACTACTTTTCTTTATATGAAAAGAGCTCAGGAGAAGTTTGAAAAAATGACTAAACGTTATTTCCTAAAAGACATAAAGGTTGTAAAATCTGTCTTTTTCCATGAAACTTTTGATGGAATTATTGAAGAAAGCAAAAAACAAAATGTTGATTTAATTGTAATGGGGTCAAAAGGAATTTCTGGTTTTAATGAAATTCTTGTTGGGTCTAATACAGAAAAAGTGGTTCGTAGATCCGAAGTACCAGTATTGGTTATTAAAAACGAAATTGAAAATTTTAAAATTGAAAATTTAATTTTCGCTTCTGATTTTGCACCTGAAAACAAAAAGACCTTCCCAAAAATTGTGCAGTTTGCAAAAATATTTGATGCAAAAATTCACCTTTTAAAAATAAATACGGTTCAAAAATTTGAGCCTACTTTAAAAACACGTCTTAAAATTAAAGAATATATTAAAGGGTTTGATGAAAATGATTTCACTATCAATATTCATAGTGATGATTCTGTTAAAATGGGGATTTTAAATTTTTGTGACTTTATTGATGCTGATGTAATTGCCTTGAACACAGATGGTCACAGAGGGTTAATACATTTCTTCAGTGGAAGTTTATCAAAAGATTTGGCGAATCTTGCAATAAAACCAGTGATTACATTTAAATTGGTTGAATGATTTTAATATTTAAAATCAACTAGACATTATAAATATACAACCTTTAAAAAATTAGTTAAAGCAAAAAACCCAACTTAGCAGTTGGGTTTTTAAATTTGAAAAAAGTTGATTACTTGATTATTTTTTTTTTGATGATAAATTCTTTATCTATTTTTCAAACAATGTTTCCATTTCTTCCAGTGTTTTACCTTTCGTTTCAGGGATGAAGTTCCAAACAAAGATTATGATGATTACTATAAAGAATGAAAATATAAAATAAGGAAGTGAATTATTCCAAACTCCACCATCCAATTGCAATTTATTGGCATCACTATCTACAATTATTGGGAATGTTTGAGATACAAAGTAATTGGCAAGCCATTGTACAGCAACAGCAATAGACATCGCAACACTTCTAATTTTATTAGGAAATATCTCTGATAAAATTACCCAAACTACTGGTCCCATAGACATGGCAAAGGCTCCAATAAAAATCAAGACTCCTATTAAACTTATAATGCCTTCTGTTTGAGATATAGATAGTAAACCTGCTGCATTCATTGTTGAATAATCGCTTAAATATAAAGTAAAGCCCATCATTAAAAACCCAATTAACATTCCAAAACCACCAATCATTAATAATGGTTTTCTTCCAAACTTATCTACAGCATACATTGCAATAAAAGTAAAAATTAGATTTACCGTTGCTAATAATATTTGCTGTTTCAATACATCTTCTTGACCAAAGCCAAGGGCTTGTTCAAAAATATCGGCTCCATAATACAACACAGCATTAATTCCTGTAAATTGTTGTAGGGCTGATAGAACTGTGCCAATAATAATTATTGACAACATTGATTTAGAAAAAATTGAAATTTTTTCTTTCTTAGAATCTGAATGTATAGATTCTTGAATTTCAACAAACTCTTTATCAGCAACTTTTTGCCCGTGTATTTGAGTTAAAATTACTTTCGCTTCTTCTTCTCTTCCTTTCATCATTAACCATCGCGGACTCTTTGGAACAAAGAATAACAATACTAAAAATAATCCTGCTGGAATTAATTCTGACCAGAACATTTGTCTCCAACCATATTCAATATTTTGTGCTTCAGTTAGATTATTTCCAATCATATATGTTGCTAGAAACACCACAAAAAACCCTATTACAATTGCTAATTGGTAAAAGGTAACTAAGGTTCCTCTTTTTTCAGCCGGAGCAATTTCGGCAATATACATCGGAGCATTCATTGATGCTATACCAATACCGAGCCCTCCTAAAATTCTAAAAATTACCAAAAGAGTAGTTGTTTCTGGTAACATGGAAGGCATTCCAGAACCCCAAGCAGATATTGCAAAAAATACTGCTGCAATGATTAATGAGTTTTTTCTACCAATACGTTTACTTAGCAACCCAGAAATAGCTGCTCCAAACAATGCTCCTAATAAAGCACTACTCACAATAAACCCTTTTATGGCCCCTGTGAGTTCAAAGTATTTTGAAAAATAGAATTGTGTTCCATTTATGACTCCTGTATCATAACCAAATAATAACCCCCCTAAAGTAATGACGATAGTGATAAAATAAATGTTGATTCTTTTGTTAGATGTGTTGGTCATAATAATATTACCCTTTATAAAACTCCAATATATGAAATTCTACAATGATTCCTTTTTTAATCAAAATTTTAAACGAATTTTTACAGTTTAGACATAATCAAAGAGTAAAATAAAAAAGCCTAACATTTCTGTTAGGCTTTTAAACAAAATTAAAGAAATAATTATTGCTTTATTATTTTCTTTCTGATAATACTACCTTCAGCAGTTTCTAATACTAAGAAATATACAGCAGTATGTAATTCAGAAATATCAACCTTATCCGAATTTGAAGTTATACTTTTTACTTGTCTTCCCATCGTATCAAAAATAGAAAGCGTATAATTTTCATTAGATTTAAGACCATTTATATAAACTTGATCAGCACTAGCAAATAAATCAATTGATGCGCTTGAAAAATCTTCGGTACTTAATGTAATGTCCAAAAATGTATATGTAGTCGTTAAACGATTAAATGTTACATCATAAGTTCCTGCAAGTGCTGAAATATTCGTGCCTTCATTTGCTCCACTTGGAAAACCAGATCCTCCCCAACTTGTTCCCCAATCATGATTTTGACGAAATTTTAGTTCTCCGTCTGCTGCTAAAACAAAATCATTTAACATATAATTTTCACCATCTGTTGTTGATAAATCAACATCTGCACTCCATGAATTAAATGCTCCCATTATAGAAACAACTAAATAATCAAAACTATAATCACCAGTTAGCCTATTAAAAGTAATATTATAAGTTCCTGCTGTAACAGGTATATCGCCTCCATTTTGAGCACCAGTTCCACTAGGGAAAGAAGTCGCACCCCAATTTACAGTTTCAGCGTCATCTTGTCTAAAATGAGCATTACCATCTACCAAAGTAATATTGTTAATAAAATAAGCATCACCATCAGTAGTAGCCATATTTTCATCAGTTGTAGAACCATTATTTACTGCTGTACCAATAATTCCTATTATTTGATAAGTAACTACATTTTCAAAATTAAACGCTAATGTATTTAGATTGAAGGTAACATTATAAGTTCCTCCAATTACAGGAATATTAGAGCCAGAGTTAAATACACCTGTACCACTTGGAAAATCTGTTCCTCCCCAATTATTTGTCCAAGCATGATCTTGTCTAAATTTAACACCACCAGTAACAAAGATATAGTCACTTAACGTATAAGTAATATTATCTGCAGTTGTCATATCAACATCATTAATATCTGCCCAACCTCCAACTGCATCACCAATAAGGCTAATAGTTTGAGATTGTGATGTTGTAATAAAGCCAGTTAAGACAATTAATAAAATTGTAATTTTTTTCATAATGTTTGTTTTAAGTTAAAATTTAATTTTTAATGATTCGTTTTGTTCCTGTGCCTTCTGGGGTTGATATTTTTACAAAATAGATTCCGTTAGACAATTCAGAAATATCTAAAGGAGTGTTAAACGATGTGTCAGAAAATATTTTTATCTGTCTTCCTGCCATATCGTACAACTCAATTTTTGATGCTGCTTTATTCAAAGCAAAAGTTCCGGTTGTAGGGTTTGGATACACTCTAATTGCATCAGAAATATCAATATCCGCTACACTTAAACCTTGTGCAGCATGATTGCCATAAATCTTAAATTGTCCTGCAGCAATATTTATTGGGGTTGTTGTGTTTGTAACATTAATAGAAGAGCTTCCACTTGCATCCATCAAATCATACCAAGTTCCTGTATAAGGGAAATTAGGAGTAACGTTTTGCGAAGTCACATCAAAATTGGCAAGTATCACCACATTTTTTAATTCGGATGTTGGTATCGCATCATCCCAAACATAAATTTTAGGTTGCAGTGTATTAGTTGATATTGAATAATTACCTTCAAATACATTTTCATTCACTTTTAAGAAATTGATACGCGCCCAATCATCATAAATCTGACTTCTATTAACATCACCCAACCAATTGTCAACCCATTGTGGTTGTGGCTTCGTATCTAATTTACAATCAGGATTATTTACCGAACCATCATTACATGTGAAAATAGAATTATCCATTCCTAACTCTCCAAAATGCCAAATCATTTTTGGCCCAGGTATTGTTAGTGAAACTGCTCCTAAAGCAGACATACGAGATAATGCTGTATTTAAATCTTTTACATCATGTGATGCATTTGTACTATTTCCAAAGTTTACATTTTTATACATCAAGCGTTCTTCATCATGACTTTCTGGATAACCCACAACACGTTTTCCAGCAAATCCGTGAGCGGTATGACCCATTCTAGAAATATCATTCCCGGAATTATAACCCATTGTTAATTGATTGTATTGATCGGTCATTTTACCCCACATCATAATTCCTTTACCTTCTCCCAATCTATAATCTGCCCATTCTGTTTCTTCTGTATCTCCACCTAAGTGTTCAAAAATTACATAATGATCGGCATCTAAGCTCCAAGAATAATCAGCGTATTGTTTTAAAATTGCTACACGATCTGCTTGGTATGAATTTGTACAAGTTTCATTTCCTGTACAATTTTGAGTAAACCCTTTGGTTAAATCCCAACGGAAACCATCAATTTTAAAATCATTAATCCAATGACTAATAACGCGCTCAACATAATATTGAGTAGTTGGTTGTTGATGATTAAAATCTGAACCAACACTATAACTATGTGTCGCAACTTGATTAAAATATGGGTTTTCAGAACTTGGATCTCCCCAACCATCACCATCTGGATCATCCATCCACATTCTGTTCATTGGGTTTCTACCAAATGCGTGATTTAAGGCAACGTCTAGAATAACTGCAATTCCGTTTTGATGACACAAATCAACAAACTCTCTCAGCTTATCTTCGGTGCCATAAAATTTATCTAATGCTAAATGAAAAGCGGTATTGTATCCCCAACTTTCATTGCCTTCAAATTCCATAATTGGCATCAATTCAATAGCATTAACATTTAAGTTTTTAAAGTAATCTATCTTATCTATTAAATCTTGAAAATTGCGACCTCCATCAAAATCACGAATCAATACTTCATAAATTACTAGGTCTTCTTTTTTAGGTTTTGTAAAATTGGTAACTTGCCAATTATAAGCTGTTTGTCCTGTTTGCAACAAAGTTACTTCGCGTTGTTGCCCTGAAGGATATGATGGTAAACCAGGATCTAAGTTCGAATTTCCAGAATCATCAAAAGGAGATAATACTAAGGTAGAAAATGGATCAGCTGTTTTTACAAAAGCAGGAGAATCAGCAATAGGTGTTTCCTCTCCCACCCAATATTGGTAGGTTTCATATTGCATAGAGGTAAGTCCAGTCAAAGTTAACCAAAATTTCCCTGTAGAATTGTCTTTTTTCATTAAGTGTGTACCGGTTGGGTTGTAACTATTAAAACTCCCAGCGATGTACACAAAATCTTTTAACGGAGCATCTAACACCAAGGTTGCTACAGTGGCATCACCACTATCATAGTTAATTCCGTTTTCCATACCAACGGGCATGTTTTCTAAAACAGTCCCTGGGTTTACAATTGCATTAAAGAATTTAGAAATAGTTGTAGTTCCTTGAGTTACTTGCAATTCGAAGTTCGTGTTAACGGTAACGTTTGGTACCGAATATGCATAAAAAGTTGTTGTTGATGTATGAATACTTATATTATTTGCAAACAGTTCATAATCTGCTGAACCATTCGTATTTTGTGCAGTAACATTAAAATTAGTTCCTGAATTGATGATTGTATTTTCTACTGTTGGGTCTAACATGGTTACTTGAAAAGCACCAACTGGTAATGCTAAATCGGTAGATTGTGTTCCACCATCAGAACTTCTAACAACTAAATCAATTCCTGTAATTGTACCTGTTGGATTGCTATAAAAACTCACAATACTAGGTGACAATACCAAATGATAAATATTACCAGATATAAGAGTAAAAGCAGGTTGGGTAACATTATCTCCCCAAGAACCAATTACATTTTGCCAATGACTTGTATCATTTATTGTTGCCCCTGTGTGTGCATAAAGAATACCAGCTGTATTTTCTAAAGGTGTCCCAGTTGCATCAAATACAATTGTTGCTGATTGTGTTTCTTCAGGTGTTCCTGCTAGCCAAGATACTTGAGAAAAAGAGCTAAGAGTTATTGTTATTGTAAAAATAAAGAGTAGTATTTTTTTCATAGGATTAAAATTAAAAAGGTTGCCCATTGCGAACAATAAACAACCTTTTATTGAAAACTAAATTAATTCAAACTATTCAATTGTATATGTAGGATTATCAGGGTCAGCAAAGTTTAATCGTACAGTGTAAGTTCCTGCAGTTGCCGTCATATTATCACCGTTTAATTCTAAAACACCATCTCCTCCAGTATCTCCATAATTAACCCCCCAGTCATTGTTGGCTCTAATTTTCCATTCGCCATCAATAAGTGTCACGTCATTTAAAATCCATGCTTCATCACTAATACTCCAATCACGATTAAATTGTGCATCTGGAGTTGCACCCCAATTATTATAAGCGCCACCTACAAGTCCCCAAACGTAATTTATTTCTTCTAGGGTATAAGTAAGGTCATTAAAGTTTACAGTTACGATATAAATCCCTGCAGTTACAACTATATTATCACCATCTTGATCTAAGATTCCATCAGCACCAGTATCTCCGTAATTAGTTCCCCAATCATTATTCTTTCTGATTTTCATTTCACCATCTAACAATGTTACAATGGTTCTCCATTGATCAGAATAAGAATCATACGTTAACATAGCATCTGGAGTAGCGCCCCAATTATTATATGCCGACCCAACGATACCCCAAGATAAAGGAGCCATAGTATAGGTTAAGTTATTTAGATTCATAATGATTTCATAAGAACCAGCAGTAACAGGAATATTTGCTCCACCTTCTTCTAATGTTCCATCAAGACCATCATCACCATAATTTAAAGTCCACTCATTGTTTTCTCTAAACTTAATTTCACCATCAATTAAAGTAACATAAGCTACTAAAACACCATCGGTACCTGTTGTGTAAAAAGGTAAATCTGGAGTAGCACCCCAATCATTTGCAGCAGAACCTACTACACCCCAAGTGGTTGATTGATCTAACAAATCTTCATATGCAGTAGCAGTAAGAGTAGAGATTACAGATTCGATAGAGTTAAAATCTCCTAAACCAGCAATTACTTTTATTTGAACATCGCCCGGAATATCTTGTTCAAACCCAAGGCTTAACAAAATTCCGTTTAGTTTCCCAACCGTTAAAGAGTTAGATAAATCTTGACCTGCAGAAACAGATTGAGCTTCACTAAAATCACCACCAGCATTGTCGAACAAAATGGTATAATCAGCGGCAGCACTATAACCAAAATCTGGTTGTGCCCATGATACTACTAAAGCTTCATCATCAACCATATCAACATCCAATACAACAGTGTTTGTTGATAAGCTAACATCAACTGTTACATCAGGATTCAATACTCCAACAATTGCATCTTCATTGGTATTACACGCAACAAACACTAAAGGAGCTACGAGTAATAGTATTAATTTATTTAATATATTTTTCATGTTTTAAAAGTTTAAGATTAGTAACCTTGATTTTGAGTTAGGTTAGGATTTGCATTGATATCTGTAGCAGGAATTGGGTACAAATTTAAATGAGCAGAAGTGCTCACCCCATTTTCTACACCACCTTTCCAAGGCCAAACATAATTACCATCAGTAAATCTTCCGTATCTAATTAAATCAGTTCTACGATGTCCTTCCCAATACAATTCTCTTGCTCTTTCGTCAAGTATCATATCTAAATTAAGTGATGAAACTGAAACAGGGTTTCCTGCTCTCATTCTCAACTCATTAAAATACCCAACAGCTGTACCTTCGCTACCACCACCACCTCTAAGAGTAGCTTCGGCATACATTAAATACACATCTGCAATTCTGAATAGTGGAAAATCAGTATCAGTAAAGTTACCTGAAGTATCAGACCCCGGATTACCATCACGGTCAACATTTTTAAATTTTGCTACAGCATATCCTTCAGTAAATGTAGGAATTTCAGCAATCTCTTTATTTTGACCGTCGGTATGGAAAATAGCTCTCGAATCTCCAATAGTTTGTACAGTATAAGTTAATGTGTTAAAGTCTACCGTAATTTTATAAGCCCCAGCAGTAATTGGAATATTATCTCCACCTGGTTCAATAGTTCCGTCTAATCCAGTGTCACCATAATTGTTACCCCAATCATTGTTTTCTCTGAATTTAAATTCACCATCACCCAACGTTGCATAAGTTTCAAAAACATTTGCTGTTCCTGTTTGGCTCAAAACCATATCTGGTCCGCCCCAACCATTGGTTGTTGCATCACCTACAAGACCCCAAGTAGAGTCTGCACCTAAACCAGCTTGTAAATCTGTAAGGTCTATATCAAATAAATTTACCAATGCGCTTGTGGTTCTATTACCACCCCAACCTCCGTTGATACCAAAATCAGCTGGACTCATTGTCCCTCCAACTGCAGCATGAATTAAGAAAGTTGTACCACCATAAGACTGTGTACGTAAACCGTCAAAAGCAATTGGAAAAATAACACCACTAGTCATGTCATTATCTGCTAAGAATAAGTTTTGATACTCTCCTTCTAATGTATAACCAGCATTGATTACTTTGGTTGAATAAGTAACACATTCAGTATATTTACTTTGCCCAGTATAAACCTCAGCATTTAAATATATTTTTGCTAACAATGTCCAAACTGCAGCTTTATCAGCTCTTGCATATTCATTTGCATGAGGCTCCACTAAAGTTGACTCAATTGCTAACAATTCACTTTCAATAAATGTGAATAATTCACTTCTAGAAATTTGATTTGGAAAAAAGTAACCTACTTCATCCTCTTCAGTTACAAAAGGAACATTCCCAAATAAATCGATGGCATGTGTATAACTCAAGGCTCTTAAAAAGCGAGCTTCATCTCTATACAATTCTACATCAGTTCTTAGTTGACCTGTTACTCCACGCTCGTCTAATAAAGAAGAAGTTGTTTGTCTTAAAAAAGCATTACAAGAAGTTATTTGATAAATGATACGATTGTATAATGCAGTAATAAATTCATTACTTGAATTCCAACTATGCTCGTGATAATCTGGCAAACTACCATCTGCCCATCCAATAACAGCCTCATCAGTTGTTACTTCTTGCGCTAACCAGTATTGTCTTAAATATTGGCTAAACCCTTCATCGATACCAGAAATGTCTGGTAAACCTGCAGGTCCTTGCTGCCCGCTTATCGCTAAACCTGCATACAATTTTGCAAGTACTTGTTTGTAAGCTGCAGGATCGTCAAATACATCATCTGCTAATACAATATCCGGATCATTAGGAACTGTATCTAAATCATCTAAACAAGATGCAAGAGTAAGTAGTGCAAACAGTGCACCTACAAACATTATTTTAAAAGAATATTTTTTCATCTTTATTTAATTAAAAAGTTAAGTTTAAACCAAATGTATAGGTTCTTGGTCTAGGATATAAATTGTTATCAATTCCACCGAATACTTCTGGGTCTAATCCAGTGTAATCAGTAATTGTTAAAGCATTTTGAACTGAACCGCTCAATCTTAGGTTTGCATCTTTAAAGATCTCACGAAAATTATATCCAATTCCAATATTGTCTAATTTAATAAACGAAGCATCTTGTACATAATAATCAGATAAATATCTGTTCGTTCCTCCGTTGATAAAACCAGTTTCTAAAACATTGTGTACACCATTATTTATTACATCAGGAAATGCAGCATTCAACATTTGTTGTTTAAAACCACTATTAGAGTCTACATTATTATATACATAGTTTCCAATTACCCCTCTCCAAGACATGGTAAAATCAAAATCTTTATATGTAAAGTCGGTATTAAAACCAATCGTTACATCTGGAGCAGGATTTTTATATCTATACTTATCTCCATCAGTAATTACACCATCACCATCTCTATCTACATATACATCTTCCATTGGCTTACCATTTGCATCATATACTTGTTGGTAAACAAAGTATGTGCTTGGAGCGTATCCAACAGAATGGATTTGAATGGTATTACCAACACCTCCAGAAAAACCTCCTGTAGGCACCCCTTGATAATTTGGATCATCATTTAATGTTAATTGTGTAATCTCCGTTTCATTAAAAGTAACGTTTACTCCTAAATCAAGATTTATATCATCTGTTTGAATAGCCGTTCCTGTTAAGGTAATTTCTAATCCCTTATTTTCTAAGGTTCCTATATTTGCAAAATCGGCATTAGACAATGCTGACCCACCTGGGAAAGGAACAAAGTTTAATAAGTCTTTAGTTTCTCTAAAATATCCATCAACACTACCATATAATCGGTGGTTAAAGAATCCGAAATCAATTCCTACATTATAGGTTGTTGTTTCTTCCCATTTTAAGGTGGTATTGAATGGCTCTGCTCTTAATGTGTTATAAAAAGTATTTCCAAATTGATATTGTGCAGTGTTTGTACTATATAAGTAAGTAGCTAAAGAAGGATTGTTAATTCCAATATCTTGTTGCCCTGTAATACCCCAACCCAATCTTAATTTTAAATTAGAAAAGGTGTTTGAGTCTTGCATAAAGTCTTCTTCCATAATTTTCCAACCGAAAGCTGCAGAAGGGAAATTACCCCATTTATTTGCTCCTCTAAATCTAGAAGACGCATCAGCTCGATAGGTTAAAGTTAACAAATACTTATCAGCTAATTTATAATCTAAACGACCAAAGAATGATTGCAAGTTTAATAAAGAGGCATAATCATCTCTTAACTCTAAACTTGAGTCTTGAATATTTGTAATATTATATCCAGTGGTTTCAAAGTTTTGATAAGAATAACCTGCCATTAGATCAAAAGAACTATTAATAGATTCTACATCTCTTACATAGTTTAAATAAAAGTCTAACAATTTATTTTCTTTTTCTTGACTGTATTTAGAAATATTACCAGGATTCGAACCATCGACAAGAACCGTAGTTACAGAAGCTTGAGTAACATTATCTCCACTACCATTAGAAGCATCTAAACCTAAATTAAGGTTAGCGCTCAATTCTGGCAAGAAATGAAAAGAATAATCAAATTGGACATTCCCAACAAAACGAGTAACATCAGATTCGTTATTATTTTGATTTAACAGTGCTACAGGATTTCTAGCAGCTCCAACTGAAATTGGGTTAGCGGTTCCTGGTTGCAACCACTCAAAATAACCACCGAAATTTTGTACATTCATGGTTAATTCTTGAGTAGGATCAAACCAAACAGCATTTCCAATAGCACTTTGATTTGCAAAATTATTTTTTACAAAAGCAGATTTTATATTTAAATCAATCTTTAAGTGATCTTCTAAAATTTTAGTTCCTAAACCAACCGAAATCGTTGTTCTTTTAACATTGTCTGTTTTTAAAATTCCGTCAAAATCAGAATACCCGATAGAAGCACGATAGGTTAAAAAGTCTGTACTACCTACAGCACTAATATTATTGTCAAAAGTCAAAGCATCCTGATAAATTTCATCTTGCCAATTAGTACTTGCTGTACCCATAAGAGCAATATCAGAAGCTGTTCCATTAGCGTTTACATAATCTCTAAATTGTTGAGCAGATAAAACATCTACTTGATCAATTAACTGTCCATAAGAAAAGTTAGACGTAAAGTTTAATTTTAAAGGACTCCCTTCTTTACCTCTTTTTGTTGTAATAATGATAACACCATTCGATGCTCTAGAACCATATATTGCAGTTGCAGAGGCATCTTTTAAGATAGTATAAGAATCAATATCATTAGGGTTTACTAAGTTTAAAGGATTTCTCATACCTGCAATACCTTCATTATCAACAGGAATCCCGTCAATAACAATTAAAGGTGAATTAGATGCACTCAATGAAGACCCTCCTCTAATTCTAATAGTACTACCAGACCCTGGAGAACCTCCATTTGTTGTTACTTGCACACCTGCTATCTTACCAACTAATAATTGATCGGCAGATATGGTTGCTCCTGTATTAATATCATCAGCCTTTACAGCTACTATTGCCCCCGTTGCATCTTTTATTGTTGTGGTACCATAACCGATAATCACAATTTCGTCCAATGCTTCTTGGCCCTCTTCTAATTCTACATTAATAGTGTTACTACTTGCAACAACAATTTCGACAGTTTCGTAGCCTAAAAACGAAAATGAGAGGACATCTCCTTCATTTAAATCATCAAGACTATAGTTTCCATCAAAATCTGTAGAAGTTCCTCGTGTAGTTCCTTTAATAATAACATCAACCCCTGGTAAAGAGGAACCGGTTGATTTTTCTGTTACCGTACCACTAATGGCTTGTTGTGCAAAAGTGATAAGAGGTAACACTAAAAGAACTATAAATATTCTTAAGTTTTTCATTTAATTTGAATTAATTTAATTTGAGTTTAAAGATTAAACAATTGTACTAAATTTCGAATTTCACAGGATAAAGCTATTAAAGACTCTCCTTCTTAACAATTTTTTAACGTTAAAAAAATCACGAAAACGTTGTAGTCCTGTTGTTTTTTTCACGAAAACGTTTGAGTAAAAAAAGAGAAAAAGGTCTACTACTATTGAAATAGTAAAGAAACTATCTGATTAGAAATATAATTTAGTCAAAACATTGACATTTATAGATAAAAGAGTATTTTTGATTCATACCTGTTTTCAACAAAAAAGATGAAGCCAAAAATTACCTTAAAAAATATAGCTAAAGAATTTGATGTATCGATTTCAACAGTCTCTAAATCTCTGAAAGACAGTCATGAAATTAGTGTAGATTTAAAACAGAAGATTCAGGAATACGCAAAAAAACACCATTACAAACCTAACAGTTTAGCTGTCCGACTACAAAATCAGCAAACAAAAACGATTGGAGTTGTATTGCCAAATATTGTCCATCATTTTTTTTCGACTGTGATTCAAGGAATTGAAGAAGTTACTAACCAAAGAGGTTACAACGTAATGATATGCTTGTCAAATGAATCTTATGAAAAAGAAGTCCTGAACATTGAAATGTTTACAAGCGGAAGTGTTGATGGGTTGATTGTTTCAATTTCTAAAGAAACCCAAAAAAAGAATGATTACTCTCATTTTAATGATTTGATCGAAGATGACTTTCCGCTAGTGATGTTTGATCGTGTTAATGATAAATTTGAATGTGATAAAGTAATCATTGATGACGTTAGTGGATCCATCAATGCCACCAATCATTTAATAGAAATTGGTTGCAAAAAAATTGCCTTAATTACCACTCCAAAACACATTACTGTTGGCACCTTGAGAAGAAGAGGCTATGTAAAAGCAATCCAAAATCATGGACAGGAAGTAGATATTGATTTGATTGTTGAGGTTGATGAAAGAGAGAACATTAAAGAACAAATTGAAGAGTTATTTGACAATGAAACTCCTGACGGAATTTTTGCTGTCAACGAAGTATATGCAGTAAGCGCCATGAATGTAGCACGCGAAAGAGGCTATAAAATTCCTGAAGATATCAGTGTTATCGGCTTTACTGACGGCCCTCTTTCTAAATTGGCGCTACCACCTTTAACTACGGTAGTTCAACACGGATATAGTATGGGGAAAAAGACAGCAGAATTACTTATAAATCGCATTGAAAGCAAAGAAGAATTCAAACCTCAAAAAGTGGTATTATCTACAAATTTGAAAATTAGAAAATCTACAAAAAGTTTATAAAAAGCTTTGATTTAAAAAAATAATTCTATCTTTGAACTATCAAAAGTAATTTCACAATTTACTAAATTTCGACTTCACACCATTGAATAAAAGGCATTCAGTCTTTACTTATTCAATAATTTTTTAATATTTTTTACGATGAAAAAACGGAAACTAAGTTTCTGGGATATTTGGAACATGAGTTTCGGATTCTTGGGAATTCAAATGGGTTTTGCATTGCAAAATGCCAATGCTAGTAGAATATTACAAATTTTTGGTGCTGATGTGCATGAGCTATCTTGGTTTTGGATTGTAGCTCCATTAACAGGTTTAATTGTACAGCCAATTATTGGATATTATAGCGATAGAACTTGGACTAAATTAGGTAGAAGGCGCCCATACTTTTTAACGGGGGCTTTATTAGCCTCAATGGGATTGATTTTAATGCCCAATGCAGATATGTTTACAGCATTTATGCCTGCTTTGTGGGTTGGTGCAGGTATGCTTATGATAATGGATGCTTCATTTAATATTGCAATGGAACCATTTAGAGCATTAGTAGCAGATTTATTACCTTCAGATCAAAGAACACTTGGATTTAGTATTCAAACTATTTTAATTGGTATTGGTGCAGTAATTGGTTCTTGGTTGCCTTACACGTTAACAAATTGGTTTGGAGTATCAAATAATACAGTAGAAGGTGAGGTGCCTTTAAATTTATTGATTTCATTCACTATAGGAGCAGCAGTTTTAGTTATTAGTATCCTAATTACTGTATTTACTACCAAAGAATATTCTCCTGAAGAATTAGCTCAATTTGCAGCTAATGAAGGTGAGGATGATCAAGTTGAGGAAGAATCTAGCTTATTAAACATTTTTTCTGATTTTAAGAAAATGCCATTAACTATGAAGCAATTGAGCTCAGTTCAATTTTTCTCTTGGTTTGGCTTGTTTGGTATGTGGGTATTCGCAACTCCTGCAATTGCTCATCACGTGTATGGGTTGTCATTAGACGATCACGGAACTGCGTATCAAAATGCAGGTGATTGGGTTGGAATCTTATTTGGTGCTTATAATGCTGTTTCTGCAGTATATGCATTCTTTTTACCAGCAATAGCTAAAAAACTAGGCCGAAAAATGACATATTCAGTTGGTTTAATAGCTGGTGGTTTAGGTCTTGTTTCAATTTATTTTATGCCAAATGAAAACTGGTTATTCTTATCTATGTTTGGAATTGGTATAGCTTGGGCAAGTATCTTAGCAATGCCATATGCAATTTTGGCAGGTTCTATTCCAGCAAAAAAAATGGGGGTTTATATGGGAATTTTTAATTTCTTTATTGTTATTCCTCAAATAATTAACGCCGTTATAGGTGGACCAATTGTAAAATATATTTACGGTGGTAATCCAATTTTCGCTTTAGTAATTAGTGGTGTTTCATTATTAATTGCAGCAATGTTAGTAGTAAGAGTTAAAGATGTTGATGACGCAATAAATTAATAAATGAATAAAAAAGCATTCATATTTGATTTGGACGGTGTTATTGTAGATACTGCAAAATACCATTACAAAGCATGGAAAAAATTAGCGAACGATTTGGGGTTTGATTTTACCGAAACTCAAAACGAATTACTTAAAGGAGTGAGTAGAGTTCGCTCCTTAGAAATATTATTAGAGATTGGAAATATTAGTCTTCCAGATGATGAAAAGGCAAAAATAATGCAAGATAAAAATGAGCATTATTTGCAATACATCACCAAAATGGGACAAGATGAAATCTTAGAAGGAATGTACCAAGTGTTATTATACCTCAAAAAAAACAACATTCCATTTTCATTAGGGTCAGCAAGTAAAAATGCAAGATTGATTTTAACACAATTAGATTTAATCGATTTATTTGATGCCATTGTTGATGGTAATGATGTGTCAAAAGCAAAACCAAACCCTGAAGTATTTTTAATTGCAGCTCAAAAACTAAATGTCAACCCAAATAATTGTGTTGTCATTGAAGATGCCATAGCAGGTGTAGAAGCAGCGAACGCTGCGGGTATGACGAGTATCGGAATTGGCGACAAAAAAGCATTAAAAGAAGCTGATATTAATCTTAATTCTACTGCTGAGTTAACGATTGACATGATAAAAGAATTGATAAAAAATTAGAATGAACTTAGATTATATTATACCTAATGAGTGGTCGATAATTGAAGAAGGTTTTGATAAAACCCAAGCCACTGCATCCGAAAGTATTTTCAGCATTGGTAATGGGGCTATGGGGCAGCGTGCCAATTTTGAAGAGCACTACTCGGGCGAAACTTTTCAAGGAAGTTATATAGGTGGAATTTATTACCCAGACAAAACACGTGTTGGGTGGTGGAAAAATGGCTATCCAGAATATTTTGCAAAAGTATTGAATGCACCCAATTGGATTGGGATTAATGTAAAAATTAATGAAGAGCAATTAGATTTAAACTTATGTTTGGTTCAAGATTTTTATCGTGAATTGAATATGAAAGACGGTTTCTTAAAAAGATCTTTTAAGGCAACCTTGAAGAATGGAAACCAAATTGCAGTTGAATCTGTACGTTTTCTTTCTTTAGATATCAATGAGATTGGAGCTATAAAATATAGCATTACTCCATTAAACTTTCCTGGAAAAATTGAATTTACTCCTTATTTAGATGCGGGTATCAAAAATGAAGATGCTAACTACGACGAGTTCTTTTGGGAGATTTTAGATATTGAAGATCGCGATAATGATGCGGTTATTTTATCTAGAACTTTAAAGACAAACTTCTATGTTGCCACAGGAATGTTCATTAGTTATGAACTTAATGGACAAACAATTGAGCTTCCACATACGGTAATAGAGGGCGAAAAACGAATTGATTATACTAGTAAAAAAACAATTAATAAAGGAGAAACTTTATCTCTCATAAAGTATGGAGGTTATTCTCAATCTATGAATCATTCTAAAAATGATTTGATTTCTAATATCCAAAACACTTTATATAAAGCAGAAACTATTGGCTTTGATGGGTTGCTTAAAAAGCAAAAAGAAGCCTGGGCAAAAATTTGGAAAACTGCAGACATTATTATCGAAGGTGATGTAAAAGCTCAACAAGCTATTCGGTTTAATATTTTTCAATTGAATCAAACCTATTCTGGTGAAGACTCTCGTTTAAATATAGGTCCAAAAGGATTTACTGGAGAGAAATATGGAGGGAGTACTTATTGGGATACTGAAGCCTATTGTATCCCTTTTTACATGAGCACCAAAGACAAAGAAGTTGCTCGTAACTTATTAATGTACCGATATAATCAATTAGACAAAGCTATAGAGAACGCTCAGAAATTAGGATTTAATTCCGGAGCCGCGTTATATCCTATGGTTACCATGAATGGTGAAGAATGTCATAACGAATGGGAAATTACTTTTGAAGAAATTCATAGAAATGGTGCCATGATTTATGCCATTTACAACTATGTAAATTATACCGGAGACTACAATTATATTCCAGAATTTGGAATGGAAGTGATGATTGCAGTAGCTCGTTTTTGGCATCAAAGATCAACCTACTCTAAGGATAAAAATCAATACATGATTTTAGGAGTTACGGGGCCAAATGAATATGAAAATAATGTCAATAATAATTTTTACACCAACTATTTAGCAAAGTGGTGTATTGAATATACATCTAAAAATTTAGAAAAGCTTCAAAATGAGTTTAAGACTGATTATGACCGAATTATAGAGACTACAAAATTGTCTGATTTAGAAATACAGCAATGGTTAAAAGTTGCAAAAAATATGTATTTTCCAATCAGTGAAAAGCACAATATCTATTTACAGCAAGATGGATTTTTAGACAAAGAAATTATTCCCGTATCTGAGCTTTCAAATAAAGATAGACCCATCAATCAAAAATGGTCATGGGATAGAATCTTACGTTCTTGCTATATAAAACAAGCCGATGTTTTACAAGGGATGTATCTTTTTGAAAATCATTTTGAAAAAGAAACCATCAAAAAACATTTTGATTTTTACGAACCAATTACTGTGCATGAGTCTTCATTGTCGCCTTGTATTCATTCGATTTTAGCAGCCTCTTTTGATAGGATGCCAAAGGCTTACGAACAATATTTACGAACCTCTCGATTAGATTTAGACGATTACAATCAAGAGGTACATGAAGGTTTGCATATTACAAGTATGGCAGGTACATGGTCTGCGATTGTACAAGGTTTTGGAGGTATGCGTAATTTTGACGGACAACTTTCTTTCCATCCGCAAATACCGAAAGAATGGAAATCGTATTCTTTTAAAATCAACTTTAGAGGGAGTATTTTGAAGGTTTATAAAAGTCATACGGAATGTATTTTTACAAATGAATCTGAAATTCCTGTTCAAATTATTGTTGATGGAGTAGAAAAAATAATTTCGAAAAACGAGTTAGTAACCATATAAATTATTATTATTCTTGAGTCGGGGTTCGAGTTTAAACAATACTTATTTACACCATGAAACATATTTTTTATTATTTAAGTCTATTCATATTTTGTTTAAGTACATTAGCAATAAGCGCTCAAACCGTTGAACGTGTTGAACCTCCTTTTTGGTGGGTAGAGATGCACAACAGCAAATTACAGTTAATGGTTTATGGTGATGATATCTCTGAATTATCACCGAGTATTTCTGATAAATCAATTACTATTATTAGTGTTCAAAAAACAGAAAATCCAAATTACTTATTTATCAATTTAGAATTATCTGATGCAACATTTGGAAATTTTGAAATTGATTTTTCAAAAGATTCTAAACGAATTTACACATATCATTATGAATTAAAACAACGCGAAGAAAATTCAGCTAACAGAAATAGTTTTGATAGTTCGGATGTGATGTATTTAATTATGCCTGATCGTTTTGCAAATGGAAATCCTGACAATGATAGTACTGATGATACTGTCGAAAAAGCAAATAGAACCGAAAAAGGAGGTCGTCATGGAGGCGATATTCAAGGCGTTATCAATAACTTAGATTATATAAAAGACTTGGGTGTAACTGCTTTGTGGAGCACGCCTTTATTAGAAGATAACGAACCTACTTATTCGTATCATGGTTATGCCCAAAGTGACTTTTATAAGATTGATCCACGCTACGGAACCAACGAAGATTACAAATTATTGGCTGATGAAATGCACAAACGTGACATGAAATTGGTCATGGATTATGTAACCAATCATTGGGGCTCAAAACATCCTATGGTGTTAGATTTACCTTCTAAAGATTTTATTCATTATTGGGAAAATGGTGAAAAAGGCTTCCAAAGAAGTAATTATAGAATGACGACTCAGTTCGACACCAACGCTTCAGAAATTGATTCGAAAGGATGTATGAATGGATGGTTTGATACTACGATGCCAGATATGAATCAGCAAAATTCATTTTATTTAAACTACATCACTCAAAATGCAATTTGGTGGATTGAATATGCAGGCTTAGATGGTTTACGTGTGGATACGTATTCATATAATGACAAAGATGCAATTGCAAAATGGACTAAATCTATTACAGATGAATATCCAAATTTTAATATTGTTGGAGAAGTGTGGATGCACGACCAAGCACAAATGGCATTTTGGCAAAAAGATAGTAAAATTGCAGAAATTATAGGGTATAATTCTAACTTACCAAGTGTCATGGATTTTACCTTGTATGATGAAATCACCAATGTTTTTAATCAAGACCATAGTTCTTGGAGTGATGGCATGATTAAAGTATATATGAATTTTGCTAATGATTTCTTATATCCAAATATTGATAATATTTTGATTTTTGCAGGAAACCATGATACCAATAGAATCAATGAAATTTATCGAAATAATATCGAAAAATATAAATTGGTAATGACCTTGATTTTAACTGCTCGAGGAATTCCACAATTGTATTATGGTGACGAAATTGGGATGATGGGCGACAAACACAAACATGGTGATGGAGATATAAGACGTGATTTTCCAGGAGGTTGGAGTAGTGATACACAAAATGCATTTATGCAATCAGGAAGAACTGATTCTCAAGAGGCATACCACTCATTCACTAAAAAACTATTGAATTGGCGTAAGGGTAAAACAGCAATTCATACTGGTAAAACATTGCAATTTGTTCCAGAAAACAACGTGTATGTTTATTTTAGAATGGATGAAAACGAAACGGTGATGGTGGTAATAAATAACAATTCTGAATCTCAAACATTTAATTTATCAAAATTTGCTGAGGGAATTAAAAATCACACATTAGGAAAAGAAATTATTTCTGATACAAATATTGATTTAAGCGATTCAATTACCATCAAAGGAAAATCATCTTTAATAATTGAGTTGAAATAAATAGTCATTGCGAGTTAAACGAAGCAATCTCATTATATTAGTTAACATGCCAAAACTGTTTTTTTTTATAAGTTTTTTCATTCTCCAAAACATTGTTGGGCAAGTAATTTTTGTTATTGACTCAATTCCTAAAAATACTTCAGAGAATAGCAATATTTATATCTCAGGGAATTTTGAAGGTTGGTCTGGAGGACAAGAAAAATATGAACTTTTAAATCAAAAAGGAGTCTATACAATCACCCAACCAAAACAATCAAAAAGTATCCAATTTAAGTTTACTCAAGGTTCTTGGGATACGGTAGAAAGTGATAAAAACGGGAATTCAATTGATAACAGAACTTATACTTTTGGTGACAAACCTGAAACCATAAATATTACAATTAAGCAGTGGTCTGAAAACAAAATAAAATCTTCAACAGCATCAAAAAATGTATCCATTTTATCAGAAGATTTTTTTATTCCGCAATTAAATAGAACGCGTAAAATTTGGCTGTATTTACCACCAGATTATAAAACAAGTAAAAAAAAATATCCTGTCATTTATATGCACGATGGTCAGAATTTGTTTGATACAGCCTACTCCTTTTCTGGCGAATGGCAAGTTGATGAAACCTTAGACAAGCTTTTTGAAGAGAATGGTTTTGGCGCTATTGTTATCGGAATTGAAAATGGAGGTATGAAAAGATTGGATGAATATTCTCCTTGGAAGCATGAAAGATATGGTGGCGGCGAAGGAGAACCTTATGTGCAATTTATCGTAGAAACTTTAAAACCTTTTATAGATAATAATTACAGAACCAAACCTGATTCTGAAAATACAGCAATCATTGGTTCGTCAATGGGAGGCTTAATTACGTTTTATGCAGTATTAAAATACTCTACAATTTTTGGAATGGGAGGTGTATTTTCTCCTTCTTTTTGGTTTTCTGATGAGAGTTTTGAATTCGCAAAAACCAATGGGAATTTAGATACAACAAAACTCTATTTTTTAGCAGGAGCAGATGAAGGTGATAATGAAACTTTTGAAGGGATTAGTAAAACTGCTCAAGATTTATATAAAATGGATGCTCTTATAAAAGCACAAGGTTTCAACAAGAAGAATAGTACTCTTAAAGTTGTACCCAAAGGAAAACACAATGAAAAATTGTGGAGAGAAAATTTTAAAGAAACCATTCGTTGGTTGTTTGAGATTGAATAAATTAAAAAAAGAATAGTGTCATTCCCGTGAAAACGGGAATCCAAAACATAAAATTAAATGAAACAATTAAAATTAATTTTCCTTTTTATAGCATTCAGCACCTCTATTCTTGCTCAAAATAGTGATAGAACATATATAAGCGCTGAGATGAGTGTTCATGGAGATATTACCATTGTTGTGAACGATGGTGTTTATTCCATAAAACCCTTTAGCGATAAAATTATCGAAACAACATTTATTCCGAATGGTGAAGTTTATAACCCAAACTCACATGCAGTAGTAATGTCACCAAATGCAGCGCCACAGTTTATTTCTGATAAAGAAAAAGATATCATAAAAACTTCTGGGATTTCAGTTACGATTCAAAAACATCCATTTCAAATCAGTTATTCCTATAAAGGGAAACCTCTAGTTTCTGAAAAAAACGGTTATACTAAATCAGAATCTGCAGAGTTTTTAGATTTCAATATTACCGATGATGAGGTTTTATACGGAGGTGGAGCTCGAGTTTTAGGAATGAATCGCCGGGGCAACAGATTACAGTTATATAACCGTGCTCATTATGGTTACGAAACTCATTCTGAGTTGATGAATTTTACAATGCCAATTGTTTTATCATCAAAAATGTATGCTATTCATTTTGACAATGCACCAATCGGTTATTTAGATTTGGATAGTAAAAAAACAAATACTTTGACTTATGAAACCATTAGCGGGCGAAAAACATATCAAGTAATTGCAGGTAATGATTGGCAAGATTTGATATCTAATTATACTGCCTTAACTGGAAAACAACCTTTACCTCCACGTTGGGTTTTTGGAAATTTTGCGAGCAGAATGGGCTACCATTCTGAAAAAGAAACCAGAGAAACAGTTCAGAAATTTGAGGACGAAGATATCCCGTTAGATGCTGTTATTATTGACTTGTATTGGTTTGGAAAAGAACTGATGGGCACCATGGGTAATTTGGAATTTCATAAAGACTCCTTCCCTACTCCTAAAAAAATGATTGCTGACTTTAAAGAAAAAGGAGTTAAAACGGTCTTGATTACAGAACCTTTTATTTTGACTACTTCAAAAAAATGGGAAGAAGTTTCGGAGAAAAATTTATTAGGAAAAGACAGTCTTGGAAACCCATATAAATACAATTTCTATTTTGGAGAAACAGGAATCATTGATATTTACAATCCAGCAGCAAAAAAATGGTTTTGGAATATTTATAAAGATTTAATTGCTGATTTTGGTGTTGCAGGTTGGTGGGGAGATTTAGGAGAGCCCGAAGTACATCCGTCAGATTTACTACACGAAACCGGCACTGCTGATGAAGTTCATAATATTTATGGACACGATTGGGCAAAACTTGTATTTGAAGGTTACCAACAAAATTTTCCTGAGCAAAGACCTTTTATTTTAATGCGTGCTGGCTATTCTGGTTCACAACGTTATGGTATGATTCCTTGGTCGGGTGATGTTAACAGAACTTGGGGCGGATTGCAAGCACAACCTGAAATTACGTTGCAAATGAGTATGCAGGGAATGGCCTATATGCATTCTGATCTAGGCGGATTTGCAGGTGGTGAGGTGTTGGATGCTGAGTTATATACCCGTTGGTTACAATATGGTGTTTTTCAACCCATCTTTAGACCACACTCACAAGAAAGTGTTGCTCCGGAGCCTGTTTTTCACGATGACAAAACAATTGCATTAGCAAAAGAATCTGTTGATTTAAGATATAAATTATTACCCTATAATTATACGTTGGCTTTTAAAAATAATCAAGATGGTATAGCATTTATGCAACCCTTATTTTTTGAAGAATCAGATAATGTGGACTTGTTAAGTTCTGCTGAATCTTATTTTTGGGGACATGATTTTTTGGTGTCACCAATTTTAAAACAAGGAGTTACAGAACATGAAGTGTATTTCCCAAAATCTAACAATTGGTTTGATTTTTATACAGATAAAAAATACTTAGCAGGAACAACATCAAACATAAAAACACATGAAAATTACATTCCGACTTTTGTAAGAGCGGGTGCTTTTATTCCGATGATTCAACCTATTCATACAACAGATTTGTATTCGTTAAACAGATTTGAATTGCATTACTATTTTGATGACTCTATTAAGAAAAGTAATGGGAAGCTTTATAATGATGACGGCACAACACCCAATGCATTTGAAAAAGGAGCATTTGAATTGCTATATTTTAAATCAACAAAAAAAGGAAAATATCTTATTATAGAAATTGATTCTGAAATTGGAGCTAATTACACATCAGAAAAAAAACAGATAGAATTAATCATCCATAATATTTCATCAAAACCCAAAAAAGTAAAGAAACACAAAAGTGAATGGAGTTCTAAAAAGCATATTTTAAAAATTGTTATTGACTATCAAAAAAAAACAAAAACAATTAAAATCAAATTATAAACAACAACAACACAAAAACAAAAATCATGTTTACACTTAAAAAAATAATCATTCTAGTATTAGGATTGACACTATTAATTTCTTGTCAAAAACAAGAAAAAAAATCAGAAGAAAAAGCAATTGAAATTGCAGCTATAAATGATAAAGTATTTGAAACTGCTGTTATATACGAAGTGAACATCAGACAATATTCTAAAGAAGGAAGTTTTGATGCCTTTACAAAAGACATTCCTCAATTGCGAGAATTAGGTGTTAAAATTATTTGGATGATGCCTGTTTTTCCGATTTCAGAAACGAAGAGAAAAGCAACAGGAGGTGATTTTGCAAGTTTAATTGTAGATGAAGCAGAACGCAAAAAAGCATTGGGAAGTTATTATGCAGTTTCAGATTTTACCAAAGTAAATCCTGAATTTGGAACAATTGAAGATTTTAGAGCCTTAGTCAAAACTGCCCATGATAATGGTATTTATGTAATTTTAGATTGGGTGCCAAATCACACAGGTTGGGATCATACTTGGTTAAAAACAAATCCTGAATTTTATACTAAAAATACCGAAGGAGAAATTACTGATCCGCTAAATGAGGATGGTACACCAGTTGGATGGGCTGATGTTGCCGACTTAAATTATGACAATGCAGAGTTGAGAGTTGAAATGGTAAAAGATATGAGTTACTGGATAGCTAAAGAAAATATTGATGGGTTCCGTTGTGATGTTGCGGGCTCTGTACCCACTAATTTTTGGGAAGAAGCCATTCCTAAATTACGTTCTCAAAAAGATATTTTTATGTTGGCTGAAGCTTGGGAACCAGAATTACTAAAAGGTGATTTATTTGATATGGCATACGCTTGGGATGGACATCATGAAATGAATAGCATTGCTAAAGGCGAAAAAAAAGCAAATGATTGGAACACTTATATGCAAAAGAGATTTGCTGATTATGAAGCAAATGATATGTTGATGAATTTTATCACTAACCACGACGAAAATTCTTGGAATGGAACTGTAGAAGAGCGTATGGGAGATGCATCAGAAGTTATGTTGGCATTGGCATATATGGCGCCTGGGATGCCATTAATATACTCCGGTCAAGAATATGGAATGAGTCATAGATTAAAGTTTTTTGAAAAAGATGAGATTCCGAAAATAAAAGGAACAACTTGGGAGAATCTTAAAAAATTAGGCGCACTTAAAAATGAAAATGTCGCTTTGAATGGTGGTAAAAATTCCGCAACTTATAAGAATATTCCTGTTGATAATGAAAATATCTTGGTTTTTGAAAGAGCAAAAAGCGGAAAGAAAGTAGTGTTTATTGGAAACTTATCTGATGCTCCAATAAATTTCACTCTAAATGAAAATTATGATGGTGTAGATTATATGAGTGGTGAAAATATCAAATTTGAAGCTGAAAAAATAATTAGTTTCAACGCTTGGGAATATAAAATATTAGTAGTAAACTAACATAAAGGCAGACTTTACCTCATCCGAAATATAAAAAATGCGCCAACATATGTTGGCG
>JASFYP010000074.1:0-3648 GCA_045047075.1 Flavobacteriaceae bacterium | reverse complement strand
GATTGATTGAAATATATCTTTAATAATTTCGTACTCTTCGATACAGCTTCCTACGTCAGCCACTCAGAGTGCTAAATTCAGAGGTCACTGAGTGATTGCTTTTTTCAGCAATCGTATCGAAGTGACAAAACCAAACTACTTTTATAACTTTGTAACTTAGCGTCCCGATAACTATCTTGATTGCGAGAAAAATTAATTATGGAATTCAAATTCAAACAATTTACCGTTCAACAAGACCGATGTGCTATGAAAATTGGCACCGATGGAGTTCTTTTGGGCGCTTGGATTTCTTTGGAGAATAATCCTGTTTCTATTTTAGATATTGGTGCTGGAACCGGGATTTTATCGCTTCAATTAGCACAACGAAGTTTTGCTGAAACCATTGAAGCTGTTGAAATTGACGACGATGCCTTTGAACAATGTGTCGAAAATTTTGAAGCCTCTCCTTGGGGCGATCGATTGTTTTGTTTTCACGCTTCAGCACAAGAATATGCTGAGGAAATTGAAGCAGAATTCGATTTAATCATCTCCAATCCTCCGTTTTATTCCGATGATTATAAAACGGATAGCGAAGCAAGAAATCAAGCTCGTTTTACCAGTTCACTTCCTTTTAAAGATTTGGCTATCATGGCGTTTCAGTTTCTTTCAGAAGAAGGAATTTTTGCCTTAATCCTTCCAAGGAAAGAAGAAGAAAATTTTATTTCAATAGCTTCCGAAGTTGGTTTAACTCCCAAGAGAATCTGTAGAGTCCGAGGTAATAACACTTCCGAAGTTAAAAGAAGCCTACTCGAATTTTCATTTCATGAAGTAGAAACAAAATACGAAGAGCTTACCATTGAAATCTCAAGGCACAACTACACAAAAGAGTATCAAGATTTAGTGAAGGATTTTTACTTGAAAATGTAAAGTTGCCACGAATACACGAATATTTCTTTTTATAACCGGGGAATCCTATTAGTTTAAAAATATCCCTTAAAAAACCTTAGTGAATATTCTAAGTTTCGGGTTGGTATTTTTACATTTGTAAACTAATTTAAACTATTATGAAACCAGATTTATTCGAAGCTCCCGATTATTATAATCTTGACGATTTATTAACCGATGAACATAAATTAATACGTGATGCAGCCCGTGAATGGGTAAAACGTGACGTTTCTCCAATCATTGAAGAATACGCACAAAAAGCTGAATTCCCTCACCAAATCGTAAAAGGTTTGGCAGAAATTGGTGCTTTTGGACCTTATATTCCAATGGAATATGGTGGTGCTGGATTAGATCAAATTTCGTATGGTTTAATCATGCAAGAAATTGAACGCGGCGATAGTGGTGTTCGTAGTACGGCTTCTGTACAATCTTCCTTAGTGATGTATCCTATTTGGAAATATGGAAATGAAGAACAACGAATGAAATATTTGCCAAAATTAGCTTCTGGTGAACATATTGGTTGTTTTGGTTTAACCGAACCTGATCACGGGTCAAATCCTGGTGCAATGGTAACCAACTTTAAAGATATGGGCGACCATTATTTATTGAATGGTGCTAAAATGTGGATTAGTAATGCGCCTTTTGCGGACATTGCTGTGGTTTGGGCGAAAGATGAATCTGGAAGAATTCACGGTCTGATTGTAGAACGCGGAATGGAAGGATTTACAACTCCTGAAACTCATAACAAATGGTCACTTCGTGCTTCGGCAACAGGTGAACTTATTTTTGATAATGTAAAAGTTCCGAAGGAAAATATACTACCTAACAAATCTGGTTTGGGTGCTCCTTTAGGTTGTTTAGATTCTGCTCGTTTTGGTATTGCTTGGGGAGCGATTGGAGCAGCGATGGACTGTTACGACACGGCATTGCGTTATAGTAAAGAAAGAATTCAGTTTGGAAAACCAATTGGACAATTTCAATTACAACAGAAAAAATTAGCCGAAATGATTACTGAAATCACCAAAGCACAATTACTAACTTGGCGTTTGGGAGTTTTACGTAATGAAGATAGGGCAACTTCAGCTCAAATTTCTATGGCGAAAAGAAACAATGTAGATATGGCAATTACTATTGCTCGTGAAGCTAGACAAATGCTTGGCGGAATGGGAATCTCTGGAGAATACTCTATTATGCGTCATTCTATGAACCTTGAAAGTGTAATTACTTATGAAGGTACTCACGATATCCATTTACTTATTACGGGTATGGATGTTACTGGCTTGAATGCTTTTAAATAGAAATTAATCAAATAAATTATAGACCTAACAGGTTTTTGAAACCTGCTAGGTCTTTTTTTGTGAATATTTTAGAAAATTAATTGAAAATGGATTTAAAAAACCACCTAATTTTCTATATTAATAGTTTTATAATAGTAATCTTGTATTGTGTTCTTCTTTAAAACAAAAAACACAATACTTATTGGAAAAAAAAAGATGCTAAAGACTTTTAATAATGTACGAGACAATCTACTTAGTAAATTGTTAGTACCGTTTTTGTTTATCAATTTAATTTTTAGAAGCATTTTACCAAATGTTATTGAGTTATTGAAAACATCAAAACAAAAAAAATAAAATAGGTAAAACAATAAAACAAAAGTATATCCATAAAATATTTTGACTTGATTAAACTCAAAATAACCAATTCTAAATTTATAGTTATAAAAATTAGTAAAAAAACTAGCTAATACACTTATAATTAATAGATCAACTATTAAAGATAGAATACTTTTTTTAAGTATCGATTTCATATAATTAATATTCTACAAAGTCATAACGCAAAGCTATAGTTCCGTTTTCTGACACAATATAAGACCCTAATTCCATCCTCATTTCTCCATCAGAAAAATACTCTGTACTACTACTCACTATTGTTACTGTAGGTATAGATGTTCTACTTTGAGTAGTTAAGTTTGTTATGTCTATTTCATTTTCATGATACATAGCTTTATCAATTGTAAAACAAAAAGTTGGAGGTATATTAACAACACAACATAATGTAACTTCGGTCTCAATAAATATAATACCAATGTTAATACCTACGGTCCAAGTTCTACAAGAAACAGTATTATCGTAATCTAGGTAATTGGTTTCAATTTGATTACCAACCATAGGTATTATAACATGATTTGCTTTACCAATATAAGGCAACAAAATTAAAGCGAATAAAATAAAGTTTTTTAAAATTCTCAAAATATATAATTGTTTAGTGAAAAAATAGATTTATTAATAGTCTGCTAATATATATATATATATATATATTGAAATCACAAAAAAATAGATTATTAAACCTACTAGATTTTCTTCCTTAATTAGTAGACAAGTAGTAACCTAGTGTTCTGCTTTTTTTCTAAAATTTCGGAACTGAAGGAGTTTAACGTTAAAAAACCTAACAGGTTTTTGAAACTTGTTAGGTCTTTTTTTACAGCGGAATATTCCCATGCTTCCGTTTAGGTAAATTCACTTCCTTATTTTCTAACATTTTAAAAACCTTGATTAATTTTCTTCGAGTGTTCTTCGGAAGGATCACCTCATCTATAAATCCACGTTGAGCTGCTCGATACGGATTGGCGAATTTCTCTGCATAATCAGCTTCTTTTTCTTTTAACTTTTCTTCTGGATTTTCAGCAGAAAGTATTTCTTTTCTGAAGATAATTTCTGCAGCTCC
>JASFYP010000073.1:0-34555 GCA_045047075.1 Flavobacteriaceae bacterium | reverse complement strand
GTACATCCAATAGAACTATAACCTTTTGCAATTAATGGGTGAAATGGTAATTTATTTTCTGTGATGTATTGTTTACGTTCTTCTTTTGTAACATCTAACAATGGGTAAAATTTTAAGATCCCGTTACGTTGCTCAAAAATATCTAGAGATGCTCTATGGTCACTTTGCCACTGCATAAGTCCAGATACCCAAACAGTAAACTGCTCTTTTATTAGTTGTAATGGTCTTACTTTATTAATATCGCAGCAAAATTCTGGAGATTCTTTCCAGGTTTTATTTCTGGTTGTAAAGTCATTATCAACTTTGCTGGCACCAATACATTCAACTTTTAAACCATACAATTCAGTAAGTTGTTTTTTGTATTCCATGGTTTCATCAAAATGATAGTTGGTATTGATGAAATAGACTTTTTGTTCCTTATTGACTTCAGAAAATTCGCGAAGTAAAAAAGCAGAACTTGTAGCAAAAGAACTTGTGAGCATTATTTCATCAACACAAAAATCATGATACAATTCTGTAATCCTTTCTCTTATTGAAAGTTTGTGATACTTCTTATTTAAAGTAAGTATCTCATTTGCAGACAACGTTCTTTTCTCTAAAGTTGGGGTTTCCATTTAGGCTTATTTTTTAATAACCTAGCAAATATATAGACTTAATATAGTATTAGCTATTATTTTCTTGATTATATCCTAAAAAAGGAACTTCTTTCTCAGTGAAAATGATTCCATGATTCTCCAATTCTTTTAAAATTGGTTGGTACACATCTTTGTTTATTGGTATAATAATACCTTTTGTATTAATCTCGTTATTTAAAATTTTTAGTGTAGCGATAGCAACAGGAAGACCCACTGTTTTAGCCATAGCAGTATAAGTTTGGTCATCACCCAAAACTACTAGTTGCGATTCTATTTGTTTTTTTTCTCCTTTACATTCGTAGCCAAATTTATGTTGCATTACAATCATATCTTTGTCTTCTTCTTTTAATGTCCAACTATCCATCAATATTTTTTGAAGTATTTGAGCAGGTGTAGCATCTTTGAGTCCAACAATTTTAGTCTTGTCAAATAAATTTAATTCTAACAATTTTACCCACACATTATCATCTTGATCAATTTTTAAATAGTGACGTAATTTTAGTTCTACCGAATCCGTTGGATTGTATGACAAGAAAGAATTGATAAATTCTCGGTAGTTCATATTTTCAGAATCCTCCATAATATAACTATCATCAGTCATTCCTAACTGAACAAAAATATTCCATGCTCTAGAAAAACCAACACGCCTAATTGTACCTCTATATAAGGTAGGAATTTCATCCAAACCATAAATACTTCTGTACTTTAGAGAATCTCTATTTGCATAGGCCTCAAATTTTCCATAGCCATCAATATTTAAAAATTCGGTTCTTCTAAATAATTTTTGATAGGGAATGTATTTGTATTTATGTTCTTGAATAAATTTAGCGGCACCACCTTGCCCAGAAACCACCACATTTCTTGGGTTCCAAGTAAACTTGTAATTCCATAAATTATCATCACTTTCAGGTGCTACTAATCCGCCAGTAAATGATTCGAATAACAAAATTTTTGCTCCATTATCACGAATACGATCAATAACTTGCATTGCGCTCATGTGGTCAATACCAGGGTCAACGCCAATCTCGTTTAAGAAAGTCAAGCCTTTTTCTTTGACAGCCTCATCCAGTTCTTGCAATTCTTTAGACACATAAGAGGCAGTTACCATATTTTTTTCAAAATGCAAACAGTCTTTCGCAACTTCTAAATGCATACGAGCAGGTAGCATGGAAACGACAATATCGGCTTTTTCAATGGCAGATTTTCGCTCATCTTCTTTAAAAATATCTAAAGCTAATGCCGTAGCATTTTGATGTTTATTGATTTTTGATTTTGCGGAATCTAGATTTAAATCAGCAACAATGATGTGTAAATTTTCATCTGTTGATTTATCTAGTAAATATTTTATTAAGGATGATGCAGACCTTCCTGCACCTATAATTAGTATGTTTCTCATTGGGAAATGGTTTCAATAATTGGTTTTGATTTTTCAACATCAGTTATGTTAACTTGCAATCTATAGCCTTCGATAAAAGCGGTTCCTATGGTTGATGTGATATTTTCATCAATAATAAAACTTTGAATACCTTCGAGCTCTAACTTGCTTTTTGCAATCTGAACTTCGTGTAAAAATTGTGCGTTAAAAATTGTAATTAGTTTATTAGAAGCTGTTTCCATAGTGTAGAATTTTAGTTCTATTTTTGTTTAAAATTACTGATTAATTATGAAGAATAAAAATTTAACATTGGCATCGATTTTAGGAATGTTGGCTATAATTTTTGGTGCTTTTGGAGCACACGCGTTAAAGGAAAAATTAGCTGTAGAGGATCTGAAAACTTTTGAAACAGGTGTGCGTTATCAAATAATTCATGTAATCGTTTTGTTACTAGTTAATATGTATACTGATTTTTCACAGAAAGTTAAGAATACAATTAGTTTATTTTTCTTTTTAGGAATCCTCTTTTTTTCAGGATCGTTATACGCCATTACCGTTTTACAAATAGGCCCTAAAACTATCTGGTTTATTACACCACTAGGAGGGTTGTTTTTTATACTTGGTTGGGTAAAATTATCAATTTCATTTTTTAAAGCTAAGTAAAGTATTGCTTTAATATTTTTTTTATCAAAAAATATCATATTAGTAATTTTTTTTGAAAAAAGTTAATTAGTTTTGCCTTACCAAGAACTATTAACTAAAAAAACAATGGTAACAAACAATACAATTACGAAAACGATTTCGTTAAGTAATTACGGCATTGATAATGCGGTAGTTAAGTACAATTTAAGTTCAGAAAAATTACATGAAATTTGTCTTGAAAAAGGCTTGGGGAAAGAAGCGAGTTCAGGAGCTTTAGCTGTAAATACAGGTGAGTTTACAGGACGATCTCCAAAAGATCGATTTATTGTTAAAGATGAATTGACAAAAGATGAAGTTTGGTGGGGCGATATCAACATTCCTTTTTCAGAAGAAGCTTTTGATAAGCTGTATCAAAAAATCACAAAACATCTTTCTGGCAAGGAGTTGTATGTTCGTGATGCCTATGCATGTGCTGATTCACGATATCAAATGAATCTTAGAATTATCACCGAATTGCCATGGGTGAGTTTATTTGCTTATAACATGTTTTTACGCCCTACAGAAAAAGAATTAGAAAATTTTTCTCCTGAATGGACAATTTTACAAGCGCCGAGTTTTATGGCGATTCCTGCTGAGGATAGAACGCGTCAACATAATTTTGCTATTTTAAGTTTTAAAAAGAAAACCATTTTAATAGGTGGAACTGGTTATACCGGTGAAGTTAAAAAAGGAGTTTTTTCTGCCTTGAATTTCATTCTTCCAGTTTTTAAAGAAACAATGCCAATGCACTGTTCTGCTAATATTGGAGAGAACGGTGAGACTGCTATTTTCTTTGGATTATCTGGAACTGGGAAAACAACTTTATCGGCAGATCCAAATAGAAAATTAATTGGTGATGATGAACATGGTTGGACAAAGGACAATGCCATTTTTAATTTTGAAGGTGGATGTTATGCAAAAACCATCAACTTAAAAGAAGAAAACGAACCAGAAATTTTTGCTGCTATTAAAAAAGGAGCATTGTTAGAAAATGTTCTTTTTAAAGAAGGTACGAATGAAGTTGACTATGATGATATTTCAATCACGCAAAATACACGTGTAAGTTATCCAATTGATTTTATCGAGAACATTCAAATACCATCTATAGGTAAAAACCCAAAGAATATTTTCTTTTTAACTGCTGATGCTTTTGGAGTATTGCCTCCAATTTCACGTTTGTTACCCAACCAAGCTGCGTATCATTTTATTTCTGGTTATACAGCAAAAGTGGCAGGTACTGAAGCAGGTATCGATGAACCGGTTCCATCATTTTCGGCATGTTTTGGCGCTCCGTTTATGCCTTTACATCCAACAAAATATGCTGAGATGTTGAGTGCTAAAATGAAAGAAGCAAACGTAAATGTTTGGCTAGTAAATACTGGTTGGACAGGAGGTCCTTATGGTGTTGGTACACGTATGAAATTAAAATATACACGAGCAATGATTAACGCCGCGTTAAATGGTGATTTGGGCGAATATTGTTACGAAAATTATCATGTACATTCTGTTTTTGGAGTGGCGCAACCAAGATCTTGTCCAGGTGTTCCAAAAGAAGTTTTGAGCCCAAGGACTTCCTGGGGAAATGATAAAGCTTATTATAAAATGGCCTTTAAATTATCAAATGCTTTTAGAGTAAATTTTGATAAGTTTGAAGCGATTGCCAACGAAGAAATTAGACGTGGAGGACCAGTTAGGTTTTCCGTTTAGAAAAATCTAAACAAAAAATCATTTTTAGAGTGGTTTTCAACTTAAATATAAAATAGTATTGAGAGATAATATTAGTTTATTTGATCTCAATACTATTTTTGTTTCTATGCTTTGTGAGATGAAATAATATTCCGCTAAAATTTGTATTTTTACCACTTATTAAATTAAATAGAATCACATGAATTACGGAGAAGAATTTAAGAAATTTGCAATAAAAGATCAAGGTATTAATAGTATGTACTACGATAAATTGATAAGTAATGTAACGCCATATATTATGGAAGAGCGTCAAATGAATATTACTCAAATGGATGTTTTTTCACGTTTAATGATGGATCGAATTATTTTTCTTGGTTCAGCAGTTGATGATTATGTAGCAAATATTATACAAGCACAATTACTGTTTTTAGAGAGTACGGATAGTTCAAAAGACATCTCAATTTATATCAATTCACCGGGTGGTGGAGTTTATGCTGGATTGGGAATATATGACACTATGCAGTTCATAAAGCCAGATATTGCTACTATTTGTACAGGTATGGCTGCATCGATGGGAGCAGTATTAATGTGTGCAGGTGCTAAAGGAAAACGGTCAGCGTTACCACATTCTCGTATCATGATTCACCAACCATTAGGTGGTGCTCAGGGACAAGCGAGTGATATTGAAATAACTGCCCGGGAGATTATGAAACTGAAAGGAGAGTTGTATGATATTATCGCAAAACATTCTGGTCAAACTGTTGAGAAAGTCCATGATGATTCTGATCGTGACTATTGGATGAAAGCCGATGAAGCAAAAGCCTATGGTATGATTGATGAAATTTTAGAGAGAAAATAAATTTGGTTGAAAACGTTTTGTTGTTAGCTGTTGGTTAATTTGTCCAAATCAACAATCAACTGAAAACCACCAAAAAGTTATAAGATTATGGCGAAAGAAGAAATATTAGAATGCTCATTTTGTGGGCGTAAAAAAGCAGAAACAGATTTGTTAATTGCAGGTTTGGATGCACACATTTGTGATAAGTGCATTGAGCAGGCACATGGAATTGTTCTTGAAGAAGTTGCAGATGGCAAATCAGGCAATTTATCTTTAGAGATTGAACTTAAGATACCTGTAGAAATCAAAGCATTTATCGATCAATATATGATTGGCCAAACCGATGCCAAAAGAGTGATGTCTGTTGCTGTTTACAATCACTATAAAAGATTGCTTCAAAAGAAGAAAAAGGACGATGATGATGAGATTGAAATAGAAAAGAGTAACATGATTATTGTTGGCGAAACAGGAACAGGAAAAACATTAATTGCGCGTACCATTGCGCGGATGCTAAATGTTCCATTTGCAATTGTTGATGCTACGGTGTTGACAGAAGCAGGTTATGTAGGTGAAGATGTTGAGACAATTTTAACGCGTCTTTTGCAAGCGGCAGATTATAATGTTGAAAAAGCGCAGCGAGGGATTGTTTTCATAGATGAAATTGATAAAATTGCCCGTAAAGGAGATAACCCTTCAATAACAAGAGATGTTTCTGGAGAGGGTGTGCAACAAGCATTGTTAAAACTATTAGAGGGAACTATTGTAAATGTTCCGCCTAAAGGAGGTAGAAAACATCCCGATCAAAAATTTGTTGAGGTTGATACTACAAACATATTATTTATTGCAGGGGGTGCATTTTCTGGGATTGATAAAGTGATTAGTAAACGACTCAATCGACAAGCTGTAGGATATAGCGCATCGATTAGTACCGATAAAGTTGATGATGAAAATCTATTGCAATATGTATTGCCAACGGATTTAAAATCATTCGGATTGATTCCGGAAATTATTGGTAGATTACCAGTGTTGACACATATGAACCCTTTAGATGAGGAAACTTTAAGAGCGATTTTAACAGAACCTAAGAACTCTCTTGTTAAACAATATTTGAAGTTGTTTGAGATGGATGGTATTACTTTGAGCTTTGATGAAAAAGCACTTCATTTTATTGTAGAAAAAGCTGTAGAATATAAGTTAGGTGCCCGTGGATTACGTTCTTTATGTGAAGCAATTTTGACAGATGGAATGTTTGAATTACCAGGAACCGATGTCAAAGAATTGCAGATAACTAAAAAATATGCTGAAGGAAAAATATCCAAAGCAAAAATTAAACAGCTAAAAGCTGTTTCGTAAGGGTTGTATTTAACAGTTCAACAAATTAACAATTCCACGGATAGAATTAATGATTTCTAGAAATACCATTGATAAAGTTTTTGAAACTGCTCGTGTAGAGGAGGTGATTGGTGAATTTGTGCAACTTAAAAAAGCGGGGTCTAACTTTAAGGGCTTAAGTCCGTTTTCTGATGAAAAATCTCCATCTTTTATGGTGTCTCCAGTAAAGCAAATCTGGAAAGATTTTTCTTCTGGTAAAGGTGGTAATGCTATTTCTTTTATTATGGAGCACGAACATTATTCGTATCCAGAAGCTATAAGATATTTAGCAAAAAAATACAATATAGAGATTGAAGAAACAGAGCAAACCGATGAGCAAAAAGAACACGCAAGTGAACGGGAGTCAATGTTTTTAGCATCGGAATACGCACGAGATTACTATCATGATATTTTACTGAACAATCCTAAAGGGAAAGCCATCGGACTTTCATATTTTAAGGAACGTGGTTTTACCGATGAAACCATTAAAAGTTTTGAGTTGGGTTATGGCTTAGATGATTGGACAGCATTTACTGATACGGCTTTAAAAAAAGGATATGATGTAAAATATCTAGAACAAACAGGACTTACTATTGTAAATGAAACAAGACGGTTCGATCGTTTTAAAGGGCGAGTTTTGTTTCCGATTCACAGTATGAGCGGGCGTGTTTTAGGATTTGGAGGACGCATTTTGACCAATGAAAAAAAAGCAGCCAAATACTTAAATTCACCTGAAAGTGATATCTACCATAAGAGTAAAGTTTTGTATGGAATTTATCATGCAAAGCAATCCATAGCCAAAGAAGATAACTGTTTTTTAGTTGAGGGTTATACAGATGTTATCTCATTTCATCAAAATGGAGTAGAGAATGTTGTGGCATCTTCGGGGACGGCATTGACTCCAGATCAAATTAGATTGATAAGGAGACTTACACCAAATATTACAATTTTATTTGATGGTGATGCTGCGGGTATTAGAGCATCGCTACGTGGGATCGATTTGATTTTAGAGCAGGGGATGAATGTAAAAGTGTTGACTTTTCCTGATGGTGATGATCCAGATAGTTTTTCTAAACGTGTTTCTACCGGCGAATTAAAAGAATATCTTAATAAAAACGCACAAGATTTTATCAACTTTAAAGTGTCTCTGTTGATGGAAGATGCACAACATGATCCTGTAAAAAAAGCAGGATTGATTAGAGACATTGTTGTGAGTATTTCTAAAATTCCGGATAGAATTCAGAAAGAAGTATATATTCAAGAATGTGCACGCATTATGCAAATTTCAGAAAATGTGCTATTCAGTGAATTGGCCCAAATCTTTAAAAAAGAACAGCGAGATGCGTCTAAAAGATCAACACATCAAATGCAACCTGTTGCCCCTGTATTACAAAAAACACAAGCAGTTGAAGAAGTAAATGAGCTGCTAAAATATGAGCGTGAAGTTATAAAGATTTTATTATTGCACGGAAACAAAAAGGTTGATTTTACTGAAATTATAGAAGAAGATAACGTTCAGAAAAAGGAGACTTATAACAGCTTAGTTTCTAGAGAAATTTATTTGAATTTGCAGGATGATGAAATTGAATTCACCAACGAATTGTTTCAACAAGTCTATTTTGACATCATCAATCAATTGAATCAAAATCAAGAAATTAATATAGATATCTTTGTTAATCATACTGATAATCAGGTGGCCACTTTAGTAACCAACATCTTAATGGATGAAGAAGAGCATACATTAAGCAACTGGACTCGAAGAGAAATTCATGTAAAGCATAATACAGATCAAATCATTAGTAAAGTAACCACAGATAGTATTCTTAATTTACGTAGAATTTTAATAAAAGAAAAAATAGAAGCTTTAAAAACAGAGATTTCTTCTGATGAAAACAACGATATTCTAGAAGTTGTAGTGGATTATACAGGATTGAATACACTCATTTCTAAAGAGTTAAGCAGGGTCCTTTAAATTTTTCGAGGTTTGCAATTTGCATTTTTGGATATGACTCCTTATATTTGACTTGCTAATATAGTTTTTCCCCACAAGAATTGCTAAAAAAGAAAAATTGTTATGAGTGCACTGAAAAAGTATTCTAGAGTATTGCTATTATTTTTAAATATTCCCTTTGCGTTTACAAATGCTGCAAAACAGCGTCTTCGAAAAAAAGCAAAAATTATTTTAAATACAATTTAAAATACCTAATATTGGGTATGGTTTTTTGTTGTTGAATTGTTTTATTAGTGAGTGAAAACTTACTTGTTATGAAAAGCATCAAAAAATATTGTAGAATATGTTATATACTGTTTCATATTCCATTTGCATTTACCAATGCAGCAAAGCAACGTCTTAGAAAAAGAGTACGGATAATCCTAAAAAGCGCTTAGGAACTTTTGAGTTTTTCAGAAATTTCGCAAACAGGAATCGGAATCATCTTATGTTGATTTGCGCTATTTAAGCGTTTGTAAATATTGAATACTTCTTGTTCTCTTCCATCAAAATCAGTTGACGTTTTTTTTTCTGTATCCATTTGCATAGCCCATTCTAACTCAGGATACGATGCACCAATTTGGTCTTCATCTGTTCGGTCATCTCCCCACAACCCATCTGTAGGAGATGCCTCTAAAATTTTTTTGTTGATGTTTAATTGGGTTGCTAATTCAAAGACTTCAGATTTTAATAAATCAGCAATTGGACTTAAATCTACACCTCCATCACCGTATTTTGTATAAAAACCTACACCAAAATCTTCAATTTTATTTCCGGTTCCTACAACTAAATAACCCCGCAATGCTGCAAAATAATACAACGATGTCATGCGCAATCTGGCACGAGTGTTTGCTAAAGCCATAAAACGTTCATCTTCATTTTTTACAGCCGGAAAAGCTTCAACTAAACTATCAAAAACAGGAGTTAAGTTTATTTGCTCTTTGGTGACTTTTTCAAAATTTTCTTGTAGCCAGTTGATGTGATTTACGGCTCTTGATACTTGATTAACTTCTTGATGAATCGGTATTTCTAAACACAACAATTCTAAGCCTGTTTTGGCACATAAAGTAGATGTTAGTGCAGAATCAATTCCGCCAGAAATTCCAATTATAAACCCTTTTGCATTCGCTTTTTGAGCATAATCTTTTAACCAATTAACAATATGATTTATGACTTTTTCAGAATTCATGGAAAACTATTTAGTATTTTTGTGCGTTGTATAAACAAATACAAAGATAAGAATTCTATGAGAAGTATATGGACGAGTTTATTGATTTTGATAGTGACTGTTTCTTGTCAAAAAGATATAGATAAGAAGATAGATATTTCAAACATTAGAGTTGATTTTAAAATCAATCGGTTTGAAGAGGTGTTTTATAAATCTACTGAAGATGACTTGCCAAGATTAAAAAATGAGTATGCTGTTTTGTTTCCAAAAGAGGTGAACGATAGTGTTTGGATTGCAAAAATGAAAAATGACGATGAGTTGTATTTATTTAATGAATCGCAAAAGGTTTTTGGCGATTTTAAAAATGAACAAAAGGATTTAGAACAGTTATTCAAGTATATAAAATATTACAACCCTAAGTTTAGTGCACCAAGAATTATCACCCATATTTCTGATATAGATTATCAATATCCCGTTATTTATGCCGATTCATTGCTCTTTATTTCGTTGGATATGTATTTAGGTGTAGACAATATTGTATATGAAGGGTTTCCGCAATATTTATCGCAGAATTTTAAAAAGAAGCGTTTGGTAGTAGATGTTGCCAATGATATTATTGTGCAAAGTTATCCAAAGGTTAATACCAGAATATTTTTGAATAGAATTATTGAAGAGGGTAAACGTATTTATTTATTAGATCGTTTTTTACCTGAAGTTTCAGATGATTTAAAAATGGGTTATTCAGTTGAAAAATTGAGATGGGCACAAGACAATGAAATCAATGTTTGGAAATATTTTATAGAGAATGAATTATTGTATAGCAACGATTCTAACTTGAATATGCGCTTTATAAATATTTCACCATTTTCAAAATTTTATCAAGAAGCAGATCAGGATTCACCAGGTAGAATAGGAGTATGGATTGGTTGGCAAATTGTACGATCGTATATGGAAAATAATGATGTAGATTTGCAGCAATTATTGATAACAGATTCTGAAGATATTTTTAAAAAATCAAAATATAAACCGAAAAAATAGTTTGCAGTTGGCAGTATTTGATTTACAGCCACTTTTAGTTAAACAAATTCACAATTTAACGATTAAATAATGGCAGTAAAACACACATCAAAAATAGAATTTACAATAGGCTTGGACGAAAATAAAGTTCCGGAGGAACTGCATTGGAGTGCAGATGATGGTAATATAAAAAATGCGGAGGCAAAGGCGATGTTGATTTCCGTTTGGGACAACAATAAAAAAGATACTTTAAAAGTAGATTTATGGACCAAGGATATGCCTGTAGATGAGATGAAACAATTTTTTCATCAAACTTTGGTGTCTATGACAAGTACTTTTGAAACATCAACTCAAGATAAAAAAATGACTGCTACTATGCGCGATTTTTGTGATTATTTTGCGGAGAAATTAGAGTTAAAAAAAGAGTAATTCCCTTTCCTTGAAAAAAGTCACCTAAAATGGATTCCCTTTTTCAAGGGAAAGACAGTTTTAAATTATCTTTTATCATAAAGCGAAGCAGTCTTAAGTCTTACATTCTTTTATTATTTATACTCCGAAATCTGATTAATCACCAATCTATAATCATCAGGATTGTTGACAAAATCTAATTCAGAAATATCAATTACTAAGGTGTTGAGGGCTTCTTCGGATTTTATAAAAGTAGAATATCCTGCATGAATCTTATCCAAATATTCTGGTTTGATCTCTTGTTCATAATCGCGGCCACGCTTTTTTATATTGCTCAATAAGCGATCTGTATTTTGATAGAGATACACATATAAATCGGGTTTAGAAATCTCTTTATACATCACATCAAATATTTTTCGGTATAATGCATATTCATCTTTATGTAACGAGACTTGTGCAAAAATGAGTGATTTAAAGATGTAGTAATCAGAAACGATAAAGCTTTTGAATAAATCGAATTGTGCTAAATCTTCAGTGAGTTGGTTGTATCTATCAGCCAAAAAGCTCATCTCTAGCGGAAAAGCATAACGCTCCATATCTTTGTAATACTTTGGTAAAAAAGGATTGTCAGCAAAGCGTTCTAACACCAATTTGGCATTGTAATCATCACCAATCATTTTAGTAAGTGATGTTTTTCCGGCACCGATATTTCCTTCAATAGCAATATAATTGTATTTTTCGAAAAGCGAAATTGGACGAATAATTTCTTCTTCAACTTTTTCTATATCACTTTTATCATCGCAATTTTGAAGACACATTAAAATGGTTTGTTTCTCAATAGGATGTTTAAAATTTGCTGCAATTTCCGTCAAAGGAACCATCACAAATTTTCGATCTAACATTCTTGGATGTGGAACAATTAAATCTGGTGCAAATATAATTTCATCCTCAAAAAGTAAAATATCAATATCAATTATTCGGGCATTGTATTGCTTATCATTGTTTCTTTTTCTTCCTAAAGACTTTTCAATTCCTAAAAGTTTAGAAATTAGGCTTTCAGGATTCAAATTTGTAGAAACTTCTAAACAAATATTGTAAAAATCATCACTATCAAACCCCCAAGAAGCCGTTTTATAGACTGAAGATACTTTTTTGATTGCACCTACTTTTTCATCAATCAAATTAACAGCTGATTGCAAGTTTTGCAACTTATTACCTTGGTTGCTACCTAGGGACAAATATGTGGTTCTAACTATCTTCATTAAGGAATACAAAGAAAAGAAATGTAGGGTATAAAAGTGTATCTTTGTTTCTCTATTTATAAACAATTTTAATTTTTTTTACTGTGAAATTTTTAAGAAACCTTTTGGCAAGTTGTTTGAGTATTACAATTGCCTTTTTATTATTTTTTGTGATTTTAGGAGTGGTAATTTCTTCGTTAAATGAAGAGGAAGAAATTGTAGTAAAAAACAATTCTGTTTTAAAAATCACGTTATCTGATGCTGTTAAGGATTATGTGCCACAATCTGATAATCCGTTTGATGCAATATTTGAAAATGACCTGTATCAATTGAGTGAAATTTTGAATGCTATAGAAAACGCAAAATACGATGACAATATTAAAGGGATTAGTATAGAAAATTTGATGGTAAATGCTGGTATAGCTCAAATTCAATCCATCCGAAAAAAATTACTAGAATTTAAAGAATCTGGAAAATTTCTAACCGCTTATGCCGATTTATACACACAAAAAAATTACTACCTCAGCTCTGTTTCTGATGCTATTTATGTGACTCCGTATGGAAATGTTGAGTTTAGAGGACTATCTTCCGAGCGACTTTTTTACAAAGATTTTCAAGACAAATATGGCGTAAAGATGGAAGTAATCCGCCACGGAAAATATAAGAGTGCTGTTGAAGGCTACTTAGACAATAAAATGAGTGATGCCAATCGTGAGCAAATTAGTTCTTTTTTAAATTCTATTTGGAGTGTTTTTTTAGAGGATATTTCTAAAAGCAGAAACATTTCAGTTGTAGAATTAAACAGTATTGCTGATAATTTATTGGGGAGAAGTTCGAAATTATCGGTTGAAAATAATTTGTTAGATGCTGCTATTTATAAAGATGAATACACAACTATCCTAAATGAATTGGCAGATGTTGAAAAAGTCAATAAAATTAGTTTAAAGGATTATATTAAGTCTGGTAAAGGACGAATCAGGTCAACATCATCTAATAAAATAGCGGTGTTGTATGCCCAAGGAACTATGCTATATGGTAAAGGCGATGACACTTATATTGGTCAAGAAAGTATTATAAAAGCCATTAGAAAAATTAAAAAAGATAAAAATATAAAAGCCGTAGTACTACGAGTAAATTCACCTGGAGGTGTTGCTTTAACTGGTGATTTAATCGGTAGGGAATTAGCTCTGTTAAAAGAAGAAAAACCTTTAGTGGTTTCAATGGGTAATCTTGCTGCCTCTGGCGGATATTGGATTGCTGCAAATGCCGATAAAATTTATGCTGAACCTACAACAATTACAGGTTCTATCGGAGTTTTTGGAACCATACCAAATTTTAGTGGTTTGGTAAATGATATCGGCATCAATGCCGAACAAGTTGCGACTAACAAGCAGTCAATGGGTTACAGTATTTATGAACCAATGACTTCAGAATTTTATAAAGAGCAAAAAGAAGGGGTAGAGCGAGTATATACAACTTTTTTACAACGAGTTGCTGATGGTAGAAATATGACGATGGATGAAGCTGATGCAATTGCACAAGGTAGAGTTTGGACTGGTAAAGAAGCCTTAGAAATTGGATTGGTTGATGAATTAGGCGGATTGGATAATGCACTAGAAGGTGCAGCTACTTTAGCAGGATTGGTAGATTACAGAACAACAGAATACCCGAGATATAAAAAGGATCTGGAAGAAATGTTTAGCGGATTTCCTTTTGCAATGAGTAAAGAAAATTTACTAAAAAGCGAATTGGGCGAATCAAATTATAGAATATATAGTGAGATACAGCAACTGTCTAAAATGGAAGGAATCCAAGCGCTGTTGCCTTATGAAATTGATATTAAGTAACTAAAGACCTAAGACCGTTTCACTTTTAGATATATGACTTAAGGCTAATGGCAACTTACTATTTTAATTAAGTTTTAACGAGGTAATAATATTGAATTTGATTTATGAAGCTTGAAAATGATGATATCCTAATTGAAGTAAAATGTATAGGAGCAGAGTTAACACGTATTTATTCTAAGTCAACCAAACTCGATTATTTGTGGGAAGGTGATTCGAACTATTGGAACCGTCAATCCCCTGTTTTATTTCCTATTGTTGGATTACTTAAGGATAAAAAATATATTGTTGATGGTGTAGAATATGAATTACCACAACACGGATTTGTACGAGATAGTGAATTCAGAATCATTCAACAAAAAAAAGATTTAGTTACTTTTGAATTGCTAAGCACTAAAGAAACACTAAAAATATATCCCTATAAATTTTGTTTGCAAATTAGTTATCGGATTGATAAGAATAAATTATCGGTTGCTTATAAAGTAGTTAATAAAGATTCTAAAGAAATATTATTTTCTCTTGGTGGGCACCCTGGATTTAGATGTCCATTAGTAAACGGAACTTCATTTGAAGATTATTACTTAGAATTTAATGAAGATGAAAAACCTACGCAGACTTTTATAAATAGATCTTTAGGATTGCGAAAAGAGAACACATCGAAAATAGATTTAGGTAAAGTGATAAATTTGAAATATCCTTTATTTGATGATGATGCATTGATATATGAAGGCTTAAAATCTACCGAAGTATCTTTGTTATCTTCAAAGCATCAACATGGTGTAACTTTTAATTTTACTGATTGGAAATATTTAGCCTTTTGGACAAAAGGAAGAGATGCTCCTTTTATTTGTATTGAACCTTGGTGTGGAATTGCAGATTCAGAAGAAGGTCAAAATGAATTTTCAGAAAAATTAGGGATTGAAAAATTAGTAGTAGGCAACACTTTTGATGCAGAATATTCAATGGAGTTTTTTTAATATTAAGGAATAAAGGTAAAGATGTCTTTCCCGTGAAAACGGGAATCCACATAAATAGATTTATTTCTTGCTATAACTCACAAAACTATAATCAAATTTATTTTTTTCATCAGCAGTAAAAAATTCTCTGCTAGATTCTTTCCAAATAGTTGTATCTATTTCAGGAAAAAAAACATCTGCATCAAAAGAATGATGTACTTCTGTAATGTCTAATTTATCTGCAATTGAAATTACTTGTTCGTAGATTTGAGCACCACCAATTATAAACGGAGTCTCATCGTTTTTTGCAACTTCTAATGCTTTTTCTAAGGAGTTTACTACAATACAACTTTCAGCTTTATAGTTAGGGTTTCGAGTAATAATTACGGTAGTTCTATTTGGCAAAGCTTTACCGATAGACTCAAAAGTATTGCGCCCCATAATAATATGATGCCCCGTAGTCGTTTTCTTAAAACGTTTTAAGTCTGCAGGTAAATGCCAAATTAAATCGTTGTTTTTGCCGAGGGCATTATTTTCTGCGATTGCAGCGATGATGGTAATGGTTTGTTTTGTTTTTTTCATTTGATTAAATGTGCAGAAATTAGGATGTTCGTTGGTAAATTAAAATTATTTAAAGGGAATCTATCTCAATACCCCAAAAGTCATTATAGGAGTTAGTTTTCATAATGTCTATTTTATAATCTCCTTTTTTGTCTTTTAAAATAATAACGCTATCAAAACCTAATTTATCCAATTTTTCAATTGTTGCTAATTCTCCTTCTTTTAATCGTAAAACCTTTCTCAATAACCAGTCCGATAACGCTTTGTTTGGGTTAGTCATTAATGCTTTTCTGTTATCTTGACATACTTTAGCATTAAATTTTTCTCCTGAAGGCACTTGTAACTTAAAATGTTTATCCCTTTCAGGGAAAAAATTAGGAAAATGTTTATGAATTTCAGAAGGTATTCTAATCTCTATTTCGCCAAACCCTCTTCTTTCTTGATTTGGTCTTGGTTTTCCATTCCATTGATTTATACCACTTTTTTCAGGAACTTGTTTTGGTTTTAATACTCTACTATATAGAGGTAGAATGACGTAATTTTTACCTTTTACAAGTGTATCAGTTGCTGATTTAAAATCATTACTTGAAAACAAGTCAAGTAATAAACTATAAGGGTCTTCAATTATGTCAACGGGTAATCTAAAAGCATTTTGTGGAATAATAAACTTTCTAAATAAAGTGCTTTTAGAATAATTAAACGAATAAAAATTGTGTCCGTCTTCAAATTGTAAACTTGCTTTATTTTCTTTTACAGAATGGATATTTGAAATATCTATTTGATTATAGTCTGTTTCAAAAAGTAATAATTCCTTTTCTCTTCTCGCTACAATGTGATAAAGTGACGATTTGATGTCATAAACTCTATTTGCTAAATCAATTCTTTCATTTCGGTATTCACCTAATTTAAGAGCAAGGTCTTTTCCTTGATAATTTTTCAAATCTCTTGAAAGACTATTAAATTCAGCAACCTTTTCAGTGCTATTGTTATTTTTAGAAATGAAAGTTTTCAAGCCAATGCCTACAGAATTCAAATCTGCATCAAATGCAGTGTCTGAACGAGATAGGTTATTTGCGTTGAAACTTCTACAGAATATATTTTCTGCAACTCTGTAGTTTATAAAAGGAACAGCACTTTCGCTAAAAAGTCCTGAAAGTTTAGAAACAGCAGAAAGTAGATTTAAATAATCTCCGTTATTTTCAATGTCAATTTCTGCGAATGATTTCATAAAACCTTTGTTATCTCGTTCGCAATTCGTTCAATCAATGTTGTAGTTACCGAATTTCCTGCTTGCATATATAGTCTTCCATTTGCAAGGTTTGGTAAAACGTAATTTTGTGGATAACCTTGAAAAGAAAAACATTCTCTTGGTGTTAATTTTCTAATTCCGTAACTATCTTTTATTAATGGAACATTATGTCCACCTGTTCCCATATTTGCAGTTAAAGTAGGGCAAGCATTACTTTTATTTTCTCTTACATAAACTCTTCTCCACTGATAAACAGTATCTTTAGAAGTCATTGTTTTCTTTAATTCAGGATAATATTGATGATTTTTTGGATAGTAATATTTATCTTCTTGTTTCCCATTTTCTAAAATATCGTGAATAGTTTTTGTAAGTTTTATTTTTTCAGGAAATTTAAAGTATTCAAAATTTGGCACTTGCTTTGGGTCAAATGCAATAATAAAAATACGCTCTCTATTTTGTGGAATATTAGCGTGTGTAATTGAATTTAATACAGAACTAAAAACTTTATAACCTAACTTTTCTTTTAAGATTTCAATTATAATGTCAAAAGTTTTTCCATTGTTGTGAGAAACTAAATTTTTCACATTCTCAAGAAAAACAACTTTAGGTCTGTGTTTTTCAATGATTTTTTCTACGTCAAAGAATAAAGTTCCTCTTGTATCTGCAAAACCTTTTCTGTTTCCTGCAATAGAAAATGCTTGACAAGGAAAACCTGCACATAAAACGTCGAATTCTTTCGGTATATAGTTTTTGGTACTTTCTTTTGTTATATCTCCAAATGGTATTTCTCCAAAATTTTCTCGATAAGTTTTTTTTGCGCCTTTATCCCATTCGCTGGTATAAACACATTTTCCACCAATATTTTGTAATGCCAATCTGAAACCACCAATTCCTGCAAATAAATCAATAAATTTAAAAGTATAATTTTCAGGCGTTGGAAAAGGTACATTCTCAACTTCAAAAAGTAATTGTTGTAGTGCTTCTTCTTGAACAATTGAGAAGTTTTCTTCTTGTTTGTATTCAACAAATTTTTTTATAATTTTTAAAGCATCTTTTTTATAATTTTTTGAAACTCCATTATGAACATTGTGTAAATAATGAGTTAGAACCGCTTTGTCTTCAGGTTCAATAAGTTTAATTTGATAGTTTTTACCATCAAATTCCTCAATACTGACCTTATGTTTATCTTTTATCAAACTTCAAATTATATATTATTACAAAAATAGCATTTTATTTTCGAAATTAGAAAAGTTGTTTGTTTGGATTTAGAATGAATAATATTTTAAATGCCATTTCTATTTAAACCGAAACTTTCCCTCTAATCAGAGGATGAGGATCATAACCCACCAATTCAAAATCATCAAAAGTAAAATTGAAAATATCCCTTATTTCCAGATTCATTTTCATGGTTGGTAACGATTTTGGATCGCGCGATAGTTGCAAATCAATTTGCTCTTTATGATTGTTATAAATATGTGCATCACCAAAAGTATGGATGAAATCACCATAGCCCAAATCGCAAACCTGCGCAATCATCATCACCAATAAAGCGTAAGAAGCAATATTAAAAGGAACGCCTAAAAAGATGTCTGCACTACGTTGGTATAATTGACAACTCAATTTACCGTTGGCAACATAAAATTGAAAGTATGCGTGACACGGAGGCAATGCAGCTTTATTATTAGCAACATTCTCAGCAAACGAAACAGAAGTGTCTGGTAACACACTCGGGTTCCAAGCAGCAACCATCATTCTTCTACTATCAGGATTGTTTTTTATGGTTTCTATAACTTCAGCAATTTGATCGATCCCGTCAGAATTCCAATTGCGCCATTGATGTCCATAAACAGGGCCTAAATCACCATTTTCATCTGCCCAAGCATCCCAAATTTTAACTCCATTTTCTTGGAGGTATTTAATATTGGTATCACCTTTTAAAAACCACAACAATTCGTGAATGATTGATTTTAAATGTAGTTTTTTGGTGGTTACCATCGGGAAACCATCTTCTAAATTAAAACGCATTTGATAACCAAAAACACTTTTGGTTCCTGTACCTGTTCTATCGGTTTTCTCAACGCCGTTTTCTCTAACGTGTTTTATTAAGTCTAAGTATTGTTTCATTTCTCATTCTAACCTTCCCAATGGGAAAGGGTTTGTTTTGTATAATAAATTTGAGTTTAAAAATAAAGAAAAAGCCTCGATACAATTTGTATTGAGGCTTTAATAATATTAAAAGTTATTAACTAAATATTGCGAATCTCAATAGAGATTATTAGATACAATTATTAATGGCTCACCTCTCCAATTTCATCAGGATTGTGTTTGTATTTAAACAAGAATGCAAATGCAATCAAAATTACAAATGAGTATGCCGCAAAAATAAACCAGATTGTTGGCCAATCTTTGGTGCCGTTTTCTTGTGTAAAGTAATCGACAATATAACCACTTCCATACGAACCTAGAATTGCTCCAAACCCGTTAGTCATCATCATAAAAAGACCTTGTGCACTAGATCTTATTGAAGGCTTAGATTCTTTTTCTACAAAAATTGACCCTGAGATATTGAAAAAATCGAATGCCATTCCGTAAATAATCATTGATAATATTAAGAAGGTAAATCCACCTGCAGGATTCCCTATTCCGAAGAATGCGAATCGTAATACCCAAGCTGCCATACTCATTAACATTACCTTTTTAATTCCAAATTTTTTCAAAAAGAAAGGAATGGTTAAGATGAATAGCGTTTCAGATATTTGAGAAAGGGTCATTAAAAATAGCGAATGTTCAACTGCAAAATAGCCTTGATAGTTAACTTCAAAATCATTTAAAAATGGGACACCCCAAATATTTGTTACCTGCAATGCAGCACCTAATAATAATGAGAATGTAAAAAACACTGCCATTTTTTGATCTTTAAATAGCGTAAAAGCATCCAATCCAAAACGTTGTGCTAATGATTTTTTCTCTGTTGATTTTTCTGGTGGACAAGCGGGCAAAGTAAACGCATATAGCCCTAAAACAATAGATGCAATGGCACTGACAATAAATTGTTCTTTTCCAACTTTCCAACCCATCAAATCAACTATCCAGGCGGCAAAGATAAACCCAACAGTACCCCAAACTCTAATTGGCGGAAAATCTTTAATAATATCAAATCCTCTTCTTTCTAATATAGCATACGAAATAGAATAATTTAATGCGATTGTAGGCATAAAAAACATAGAAATTAAAAATACAATCATATAGAAAGTATTAAAATCTGTAGCGCTTAAAAGCCAAAATAGCAATCCACCTAAAATTAAATGATTTAGACCAAAAACACGTTCGGCATTTACCCATTTGTCAGCAATTATCCCCATAAGTGCGGGCATAAAAACTGCAGCAATCCCAAGTGTGCCATAGACGGCACCAATTTGTATTCCTGTGAATTTTAGGGTAACATACATATAACCTCCTGCAGAAAGTAGCCATGCACCCCATGCAAAAAATTCTAAAAAACTAAAAATGATTAGGCGTAGTTTAATGCTCATAAAATATTATTTTTTATTTCGTTTGTTAATTTCGTCTCTGATTTTTGCCGCTAATTCGTAGTCTTCATTAGCAATGGCATCGCCCAATTGTTTGTTTAGGCCTTCTATAGGTTCTGATGAATACGGAGTTTCATCAACAGTTTCGGCAATTAAATCACCTAGCACTAAATTTTCTTCATCAATGTCTTCATCCTTCAGTTTTAAATAGACTCCTGCCTTATCTAAAATATTTTCATAAGTAAAAATAGGAGCGTCAAATCTTGTGGCAAGTGCAATTCCGTCTGATGTTCTTGTATCGATAATTTCTTCAATACCATCGCGTTCGCAAATTAAACTCGAATAAAAAACACCATCTACCAATTTGTGAATGATAACTTGTTTGATTATAATGCCAAACCGATCAGCAAAACTTTTAAACAAATCGTGTGTTAAAGGTCTTGGAGGTTTTATCTCTTTTTCTAATGCGATTGCGATTGATTGTGCTTCAAATGCACCTATAACAATTGGTAAGGTTCTAGTACCATCCACTTCACTTAACACCAAGGCGTACGCGCCACTTTGCGTTTGGCTGTATGAAATTCCTTTTATGTCTAATCTAACTAAACTCAAGTCTGAATTGTTTTTGCAATATGTTCTCGATATTATTTTTCTCCTATCGTCAAAAACCCTCCCGATAATTATCAGGACGAACTGACGTTACTTCACTTTAATGACAATAAAAAAAGCTGTCTAATTTAAGACTTAAAGAAATCTAAATTAGACAGCCCTTCGAGGCACAATTTACTAAAAATTATGCGTTACTCGATTTAAATTTTTTCAGTTTTTCAATTAATTTAGGAACAACTTCAAAAGCATCACCAACTACACCGTAGTCTGCTGCTTTAAAAAACGGAGCTTCAGCATCGGTGTTTATTACTACTTTTACTTTCGAAGCGTTAACTCCTGCTAAATGTTGTATAGCTCCAGAGATTCCGATGGCAATATATAAGTTAGAAGAAACTGGTTTCCCTGTTTGCCCTACGTGTTCACTATGAGGTCTCCACCCTAAATCAGAAACTGGTTTTGAGCATGCAGTTGCTGCGCCTAAAACTTCAGCGAGTTCTTCTACTATTCCCCAGTTTTCAGGACCTTTTAATCCACGTCCACCTGATACCACAATATCGGCATCAGCAATAGTAACTTTGCCAACAGTTTTGTCGATAGATGAAACTGAGATCCCACTTTCTAAAAGTGATGGCAAAAAATCTTCGGTAGTAGCACTTGCTTCATTTTCAACTAGTCCGAATGAATTCTTCGCTAACCCAATAACTTTTACGGCAGTTTTTATTTCTGTGTAATTGAAGGCTTTGCTAGAGAAAGCTTTCCGTTTTACTGTAAATGGATTGGTATTACTTGGTGCTCCCATAACATTTGATGTATACCCTGCATTTAAGTAAACAGCAACCATTGGCGCTAAGCTAATTCCATTTGTGTTAGAATCAATAATTACTACTTCAGAATTTTCTTTTTCTGCAACTTGCTTGATGACATCTGCAACAATTTTTGAATTCAAATTTTGAAATGTATCATTTTTAACTGAAACTATTTTTTCTGCTCCATATGTGTTCAATGCAGAAGCGTCATCTACATTAATAGTTAAAACAACAAGGTTAGTTCCTAATTGTTCGGCAACTTTTTTTCCGTATGATGTTACTTCAAAAGCAACCTTTTTAAATTTTCCTTCCGATGATTCGGCATATACTAATACTGACATATTTATTAGATTTTAGACGATAGACTTTTTGCTGTCGAGTGTTATTATTTTATTTTGGTCTTTATGAAGTGTATAATCTATTAATGAGATTGCTTCGTTTCACTCGCAAAGACGTTATTTTTATTTTGTTTGACATTTGATATAAAACTAAATTTTGCAACTAACTTTAATAAGTCTTTTCTCTTTAGTCTTAAATCTCAAGTCTTTTTTAAATCACCTTCGCTTCATTATGAAGTAAAGAAATTAGCTCATCAAGATTATCGGCATCTACCATTTTACAGGCTCCTTTTTGTGCTGGTTTTTCAAAACTTGCTGATGCTGTTGTTGCTTCAAAATCTACAGCTTCAACAACTGTCAATGGTTTTTTACGAGCCATCATAATTCCACGCATATTTGGAATACGTAAATCTTTTTCTTCAACCAATCCTTTTTGTCCTCCTATAACTAAAGGTAAATCAGCAGTCAAGATTTTTTTACCACCATCAATTTCTCTTTGGATGGTTGCTGAGTTGCCTTCAACTTCTAAACCAACGCAAGCATTTACAAAATTATAATCTAAAATAGCAGCCAGCATACTCGGAACCATACCACCATTATAATCGATAGATTCTTTTCCTGCTAATACTAAATCATACTCTCCATTTTTTACAACTTCGGCTAATTGTTTTGCTGTAAAAAATCCGTCAGTAGCATCAGCATTTACTCTAATTGCATTATCGGCACCAATAGCTAAAGCTTTTCTTAAAGTAGGTTCGGTAGTCGCATTACCAACATTTACAACAGTTACGGTAGCACCTTGCTTTTCTTTAAACCACATAGCGCGTGTTAACGCAAATTCATCATAAGGGTTAATAACAAACTGAACACCATTGCTGTCGAATTTAGTATCACCCTCGGTAAAATTTATTTTTGAAGTCGTGTCTGGAACATGACTTATACACACTAAAATTTTCATATGTACTGTTTTTAAAATATTTAAATAGCATGCAAATTTGCATGGGTACGAATTTAAGACATTTTTTTGAAAAATACTATGCACGCATAGTAAATATTTTCATTCATTATCATTTATAGAATGATTTTGAGAATCTACTTAAAAATGTGAAGCGGTATAAGTTAGATTATGAAAATGTTGAATAGAATCTTGAAAATAATTATTGATTGTCTTAGTGTAATTAGAATTGAAGATGAAATAATTCACTTCACTTTTACTTTAAAAATATCAATAGAAAATTTTTCATGAAGCTGTTTTTTAATTTGATTTAACTTTAAATCTCCTAATATTTAAGTATTTTTGCCAACTCAAAATCCGAGCAAATGAAAACAATACAATTTAGAGAAGCTATCTGCGAAGCGATGAGTGAAGAAATGCGGAGAGATGAAGCTGTTTATTTAATAGGTGAAGAAGTTGCTGAATACAACGGTGCTTACAAAGCATCAAAAGGAATGTTAGATGAGTTTGGTGCTAAAAGAGTAATTGATGCTCCTATTGCCGAAGCTGGTTTTACTGGTATTTCAGTAGGTTCTACTATGGGTGGAAATCGTCCTATTGTTGAGTATATGACTTTTAACTTTTCTTTAGTTGCTATTGATCAAATTATAAATAATGCGGCTAAAATTAGACAAATGAGTGGAGGTCAGTTTAAATGTCCTATTGTGTTTAGAGGTCCAACAGCATCTGCTGGTCAATTAGGTGCTACACACTCACAGGCATTTGAAAATTGGTTTGCAAATACTCCTGGTTTAAAAGTGATTGTTCCATCAAATCCGTATGATGCAAAAGGATTGTTGAAAGCTGCTATTCGTGATGATGACCCCGTAATTTTTATGGAGTCTGAGCAAATGTATGGAGATAAAGGAGAAGTGCCAGAAGGTGAATATGTTTTGCCAATTGGTGTTGCTGATGTAAAAAGAGTAGGGACTGATGTTACCATCGTTTCTTTCGGAAAAATAATTAAAGAAGCTTTTAAAGCGGCTGATGCATTAGAAAAAGATGGAATCTCAGTGGAGGTTATCGACCTTAGAACAGTGCGTCCTTTAGATTTTGAAACGATCTTTGAATCTGTTAAGAAAACAAACCGTTTGGTGATTTTAGAAGAGGCGTGGCCATTTGCAAGTGTGTCTTCAGAAATTTCATTTCAGGTACAAGAAAATGTATTTGATTATTTAGATGCTCCTATTAAAAGATTAACTACTGCTGATACTCCAGCACCATTTTCTCCTGTTCTTTTAGAAGAGTGGCTGCCGAATGCAAATGATGTTATTAAAGCAGTTAAAGAAGTGATGTACGTAAAATAATAATGTTAAAAAAATAGTTTAAAGCCTTTCAAACTGTAAATTTGGAAGGTTTTTTAGTTATTATGAAAAATACCATTTACATAATATTTTTATTTTTTAGTCTCCTAGTTTTTGGTCAGACAAAAATTAGTGGGGTTGTTGTTGATGAAAATAACAAAACCATTCCTTTTGCAACAGTGGTTTTTGTTAACTCAACAGTTGGTACTGTTTCTAGTGAAAACGGAAAATTTTACTTAGAGTCAGATAACAATTACACCGAAATTGAAGTTTCTTTTATAGGTTATGAAAAGAAAAAATTCATCGTAAAAAGACGTGACTTTAATTTAAAAATTACTTTGATAGAGCAAGCAGATCAGTTAGATGAAGTGGTTATTTATTCTGGTAGAGTGAAAGCCAAAGGAAATCCAGCCATTGCTATTCTAGAAAAAATATGGGCGCGTAAGCGTCAGAACGGAACACATCTTTTTGATCAATATCAATTCGAAAAGTATGAAAAATTACAATTCGACATGAACAATGTTGATAGTGTAACCATGGGAAGAAAGTTGTTTAAAGGGATGGAATTTATCTTTGACAATGTTGACACTTCACGTATTACAGGTAAAACATACCTCCCAATTTTTATCAATGAAGCAGTTTATGACACCTATGGAAATAATGATTCTAAAAAGGTTAGAGAAGATTTAGTCGCCAACAAAAATTCTGGATTTGAGTCGAATCAAACGGTGATTTCCTATATCAAAGATTTGTATTTAGAATACAACATCTACGATAATTATATTAAGATATTTGACAAGAGTTTTGTGAGTCCGATTTCTAAAACTGGACCTCTAGCATATAACTATGTGTTGGCAGATAGTGCATTTATTGAGGATAAATGGTGCTATAATATTGTGTACTATCCAAGGCGAAAAAGTGAATTGACTTTTAAAGGTGATTTTTGGGTAAATGACTCCACTTTTGCTGTGAAAGAAATCAACATGCAAGCCACAAAAAGTGCCAATATTAACTGGATAAAAGATATTTATATTGAGCAGGAATTTGATGTTTTAAATGACTCAGTCTTTTTGTTGAAGCGTGATTATATGTTGTCGGATTTTAGTTTTGGTAAGAAGGATAAAACCAAAGGGTTGTATGGGCATAGAACTACGATGTATCAAAATTATCAATTTAATATTGATAAAGGAGAAGTGTTTTATAAAGAAGAATCCGATAAATATGTGGATAGCATTTATACAAAATCGGATGATTATTGGAGTGTTAATAGACAAGAAAAATTAGATAAGGACGAGCGTGGAATCTACAAAATGTTAGATACCCTAAGCACAGTTAAAAAGTTTAAAAGAATTACCAATTGGGTGACTGTTTTAGCATCTGGATACATTGAGTTTCCTAACTTTGATTTTGGACCAATCTATTCAACTATCGGTAAAAATGACGTTGAAGGATTGCGTTTACGAGTTGGGGGTAGAACCTATTTTGGACCCAATGATCCTTGGAGAGTACAAGCATATACTGCCTACGGATTTAAAGACAATCAATTTAAATACGGAGCATCTGCCAAATGGCTAGTTGATAAAAAAAGACGTATTATTTTAAGTGCAGGTAATCGACGAGATATAGAACAAATAGGGGTGAGCCTAACAACTACCAACGATGTGTTAGGTCGTAGTTTTGCATCGTCCACGTTTTTTACTTCTGGTGATACAGGTAAACTTACTTCTATCAATTTGTCAAATGCTTTTGTTTCAATGGAGCCTAAAAAGAATTTCGCTTTTCGTGTAGGTTCTTCTTATAGAACTTTAAAATCGGCATCTCCAACTTTTAATCTCGATTATTTGGATGATGATGGTAATACTCAATCTGAAGTGAAACAGTTTACAGTTGATTTAACTTTGAGGTTTACTCCGAAAAGAGAAACCATAGGTTATGGGGTAGAACGGCTAGATTTGAATAGCGATTACGCAACTTTTTTTGTGAATCTATCAAAAGGAATAAAAGGACCATTTGAAAGTGATTTTGACTATACAAGATTGCAATTCTATTACCATCAACCATTTTTAGTGGGTGGCTTTGGACGTACATTTGTAACCTTTGAAGCTGGTAAAATATTTAATGAAGTACCTCTTGGTTTGTTGAGTATCGTCCCGGGAAACCAGTCATATTTCTTAATGCGAGATACTTATAATTTATTAGATTATTATGATTTTGTTACAGATACCCATCTTTCATTAAGATTAGAGCATAATTTTAATGGACGTCTTTTCTCACACATACCTTTGATGCGTAAATTAAATTTGCGAGAAGTTGTTGGGTTTAAATCTGTTTGGGGTCAAATATCAGATGAAAATAATTTAATAAATGATACTGATGTTGATTATGTTGCACCAGAAAACATCTATTTTGAGTACAGTGCAGGTGTAGCAAATATTTTTAAAGTATTACGAATAGATTTTATTTGGAGAGGGAGTTATCGCAACATGCCAAATGCTAGAAACTTCGGAATTAAGGGTTCTTTTGGCTTCTATTTTTAGCTTTAAATCAAACAATATTTCTTGATAAAAATTATTTAGTACCTTTATCGGGCTATGATTAAGGTACTACAATTTGTCCCCGTGCAAATTACTATATTCCTGCTATTTGGAATATACGCAGGATATTATAGTCCAGTTGACTTTAAGGAATTCCTTCCATCTATTTTAATTGGGTTAATGTTGCTACTAGGTCTTCAATATTGGAGAGCTAATAAATCTTTCAAACGTAATTATTCATTTAATATCACAGCCTATTTACTCTCCTTTGTTATTGGGATTAGCACAATTACAATTCAAAATGATTTAAATAATCCGAAACATTACACACATTTTTTGGCTGATGATACCATCATTGTTTTGGTGATTGAAAAAGAATTAAAACCTGGAAATTATTATAATAAGTATGAGGCTTCAGTTGTAACAATAAATGAGGAATCAACCATCGGTAAAATATTACTAAACATTCAAAAAGATAGTTTAGAAAAGCTAAAGGTTGATGATAAGCTATATTTAAAATCAACATTTAAAGAATTGATTCCTCCGATGAATCCCTATTATTTTAATTATAAGGAATACTTGAAAAAGCAAAACATTTACCATCAATTATTTACAAATCATCAAGAGTTTTTAAAGTTACAATCACGTCAATTTTCATTAAAAGGATTGGCAGCTCGTATTAGAGAACACGTAAATATTGCATTAATAAATAACAATTTTAATGGTGATGAATTGGCAGTAATAAATGCATTGCTTTTAGGGCAGCGTCAAGAAATTTCTCCCGAATTAATTCGAAGTTATACGGGTGCTGGAACTATTCATATTTTAGCAGTTTCTGGCTTGCATGTGGGAATCATCCTATTAATTCTGAATTTTATTTTTAACCCTCTTGAGCGATTTAAAAATGGTAAAACTATTAAATTGATTCTGGTAGTAACACTGCTATGGGCATTTGCTTTTGTAGCAGGATTGTCAGCTTCTGTTGTAAGAGCGGTGACGATGTTTACTGCTGTAGCAATTGGCATGCAGGTAAACAAACCCACTAACGTTTACAATACCTTAACGATTTCTATGTTCTTTTTGCTCCTTTTTAATCCTTATTTTTTGTTTGATGTTGGTTTTCAGATGAGTTATTTAGCGGTATTTTCTATTGTTTGGATTCAACCATTACTTTATAACCTTTGGAAACCTAAGCTTACATTACTCGATTATTTTTGGAAACTATTGACAGTTTCAGTTGCTGCTCAATTCGGAATTATTCCCATAAGCTTCTATTATTTTCATCAATTCCCGAGTTTATTTTTTGTATCCAATTTGGTGATTATCCCTTTTTTGGGAGCTATATTAATGGGCGGAGTTTTAATAATTCTATTGTCTCTTTTAAATTTACTCCCAGAGTTTTTAGCAACAATTTATAATTATTTGATTCATGGTATGAATTGGTTTGTAGACTGGGTAGCGCATCAAGAGGGTTTTTTGTTTCTGGATATTTCATTTTCAATTCTGATGGTGATGAGCTCCTATGCAATGATTATTTTTGGAATCCGATTTTTAACCAAGAGAAACTCTATTAGACTTATTGGGTTTTGTTTGGCACTTATACTTTTTCAATCAGCTTTTATTTACGAAAAACAACAAAGATTGTTAGCTGATGAATTCATTATTTTTCATAAAAGCAGGTATTCAATGTTAGGGAAAAGAATTGGGAATCATTTTGAGTTTTATCATTCCTTAGATAGTGCAACACTTGTAAAAGATAAAGTGCTTAAACAATACAAAGTTGGAATAGGAGCGCTGGAAATTCGATCAACAAATACAATTCCTAATATCATGCAATTCAAAACAAAACGAATTTTAATTATCGATAGTTTGGGAGTTTATCAACTTCAAAATTATACTTCAGATTTGTTGCTTTTACAGCAATCACCTAAAATAAATTTAGTCAGGTTAATAGATTCGCTCAAACCAAAAATGATTGTAGCAGATGGGTCTAATTATAAATCGTATATCAAACGTTGGGAAAAAACATGCGAACAAAAAAACACTCCTTTTCACTATACTGGGCGAAAAGGAGCATATATTTTGAAATAGCTAATAATCAGCTAAATGTTACTTATCGATACCGTGCATCAATCTTTTAATTGGTTTGTTTAGGCTTAAAATAGCTAAACCTGCAATAAAAGGAATGATGGTGAATATTAAGAAAAAATAAGTCCAACCATCTGTTTCTAAAATTGATTCTGAATACTCAGCAAATATGGATGATATTTTTCCTGCCATTCCTGTAAATACATACCAAATACCAAACAAGAAAGCGAGCATTCTAGCGGGTGCTAATTTACTAACATACGACAACCCAACAGGTGATATTGACAACTCTCCCATGGTGTGTAATAAGTAGGCTCCTACTAACCACATCATACTGATAGAGGATGTTTCAGCTCCGTTAGGAATGCTATTTGCACCTATTGCTAACACACCAAATCCGGCAGCTAACAATGTTAGCCCAATAAAGAATTTTTGTGGACCTGAAATTGTAAACCTCTTCCAAAGGATAGAATATAGTGGTGCTAAAATCACAATAAAAAATGGATTTAATATCTGAAACCACGATGTATCTACCACAGCTGCTCCTGTAAACATTTCGCTAATACTTGAGTTTGATAAACTACTAACCACCTCAGAAATAGCGGCTGTTTTTACTCCCAATAATTTATTTAATACTCTAATGATTACCAAATACCAAATAATTAAAAAGCTTATTGACGTAAAAATTATTGTTAGTGGATTTGTTTTCCAAATAGCTTTAAACAGTTTGTAGATAAACGCTGTTAGAATTATCATTGGTGTAAATGACAAAATAAGATCGATGATTTTGTAAATCAACCCCCAATTTCCTTCTAATATTCTATTGGTGTAATCTTTAGCAAAAACAGTTAAAGTAGTTCCTGCTTGTTCAAAACTTGCCCAAAAGAATATCACAAAAAATGCGATTAAGAAAATTACTTTTAAACGATCTCTTTCAACTTCTTCATATCTTACCAATCGCGAAAGTCCCAATTTTATAAATGTTAATAGCGAAATTGTAAAAAATATTTGAGATAAGTCTACAGACATATTTCCTATTGAAAATAAATTTTCAGTTAAAAAATGACTCCCCCTTGTAATAGCAGAAGACACACCATCAACAATCCATGTTATTGCAAAAACGCCTCCAATACTAGCGGTAGTTAAATCAGCTTTTGTAAATGGAACCTCTTTGGATTTTTCTTCTTCAGATACTATTACATCAGAGTTTTTCTTAACTTCAGTTGCTTCTTTACCAAATAAGTTTCGAGCAAAATAGAATTGTAATAATCCAAAGAACATAAAAATACCTGCCAATCCAAAGCCATAAGTCCAACTAAAAGTTTCTCCTATCCAACCAACAAGTAAAGTTCCTATAAATGCTCCTGAGTTGACACCCATATAAAAAATGGTATAAGCACCATCTTTTTTGTCACTACCTGGAGGATACATTTTGCCTACAATAGATGACATATTAGGTTTAAACAATCCAGTGCCCAACACAATTAGAAGCAGACCTATATAAAAGACAAATTTTAAATCCATCCCAATTTGTAAATCTGAAAGCGCCATAGCTCCGTGTCCCATTGTAATAATTGAAGCACCAACTAAAACAGTTTTAACATGTCCCCATTTATTGTCTGCTAACCATCCACCCAAAAGAGGTAGTAAATACACGAGCATAACGTACCATCCATATAGGTAATAGGCTTCTTTTTTTTCCCAGCCCCAACCTTCATCAGGTTCAATTTTTGCAATCAAAAATAATATTAGTAAAGCACGCATACCGTAATAGGAAAAGCGCTCCCACATTTCAGTGAAAAATAAAACGAAGAGTCCAACAGGATGGCCTAAAACTTCGGGTTTTAAAAATTGATCTTTTGAATTTCCCTCCATAATTTATTGTCTTTCCGCTAATTCATATCCTTCATTGTCGTCGCTAAGATGTATTTCTCTTTCATCATCTTCAGCTCCATGCGTTAATCGGTTTAAAGGTTTTATCATTGCAATAACTAACAATCCAAAGAGTACTGTAAAAATTGTAATTCCAGCAAAGATGGTATATTCTCCATACTCTCCAGATTTCTCACCTAATATTCCGGCAACTTTTCCTCCAAGGCCAGAAGAAGCAAAATATAGACCCATCATTAAAGAAGCATATTTTACTGGAGCTAATTTTGTTACAAATGATAATGATACAGGAGAAGAAGAAAGCTCACCAATTGTGTGAAATAAATAAGCAAACACCAACCAATACATTGCAGAAGAACCATTAGCTTCATAATCTCTCACGGCAAATATCATAAAGACAAATCCGAGTCCCATAATGATGGTTCCAGAAGCCATTTTAAATAGTGATGAAGCTTCTTTACCTTTTAATTTTCTCTTTGCCCAAAGGTTCGCAACCCAAACAGCAAATAATAATATAAACCCAGCATTTAAACCTTGAAACATTGGCGTAGGAACTTCCCAACCAAACAACATTCTATCTGTTTTAGTATCTGTATAAACATTCATCAGTCCACCGGCTTGCTCAAACGCACCCCAAAAAACAATGACTAATAAAAACGAAAGTAAGACTACTAAAAAACGATCTTTTTCAATTTGGTTTTTTAAATCTTGATAAATCATCATCAGTAATCCAACGGTTAAAGATAGGAACATAAAGAGAGCTCCATATCCCCAGTGGTCAACACCTTCAAAGGTAAACCCTGCATAAATAGAAAGTGCTAACAATGCAATTACGATTACTAATTGTACTGGCGATTTAAATAGGTTTAAAAACAGTTCAAGAATTGAAACGTCATCTTTTTTATCTTCTTCGGTCGGTTTATTTCCAACGTGTGTAAGGAATTTTTGCCCCCAAATATAAACTACCAATCCGAATAACATTGCAATACCTGCCATTCCAAATCCAGCATGCCAACCCCATTTGGCAACAATAAGCCCAACAAATGTAGTAGCTAATAGTGACCCTAAATTTATTCCGATATAAAAAATGCTAAAACCTTTATCTCTTCGGATGTCTCCTTTTTCATATAAGCCACCCACCATTGTAGAGATGTTTGGTTTTAAGCATCCAACACCAAGAATTATAAGTCCAAGACCAGTAAAGAAAGCCCAAGGGGCATCAATTGCCAATGTTCCATGACCCAATACTAATATTATAGCACCTAGCATTACGGTTTTCTTTTGCCCTAAAACTTTATCAGCTAAAATACCTCCAGGAATTGATAGTAAGTATACTAACATAACGTACCAACCATAAAGTTGATAGGCTTCTAATTCTGTCCAACCAAGTCCAGGACCATTTTTATCTGATGCTTGTGCTATCATGTAGATAACAAGAAGAGCTCGCATTCCGTAATACGAAAAACGCTCCCACATCTCTGTAAAAAATAACACAAAAAGGCCTATAGGATGCCCAAATAATTGTTTTTTATGTACTTCGATAGTTGATGTATTCATAAGTTATAGCTTCAATTTAATTATTATTAATTGCTTCTTTTGGTCTTATTACCAATCTGTCATAAATAAACAACGAAGCTATAGTAACCAATCCAATAGCAACAATTACATACCAAATTTTGTTAGGATTGTAAGTGTCCCAAATAAGTTGAGTCATTTGTACTTGCGTCATTTCTAATTTTTCAGAAGCTAAAGCAAAATAATCATTTTTAGTGAAGTCACTTGATATTTTAGGCATTACTACTCCTCTAGAAGCCATTTCAGTTTGTAATAAACTTAACTTGTCAGACCATGATTGGTAAAGGTTTCCAGAAATAAATGTGGTTAAAAAGTTACCTAAAAATATTGGTAAAAAATAGGTTCCCATGTATAAGGCTTCTTTTCCTTTAGGTGATATTAAAGCAATAAAAGAAGAAAATGTTGGGTTTGTCATCATTTCACCAATAGCAAAAATCATAATTCCTAAAATAGTGTACAATCCGTTACCTGTATAAAAAGTAATTCCAATACCTATAGATGCAATTATAAACCCTGTAATCATTGCGCTAACATGACGCATTTTTAAAACAAAGTAAGAGACTACTAATTGGAATAATATAATTGCCCCTGCATCTAAATTGATAAGCATTTCTGGATTTACAGAATCACCACCACCACTCATAAAACTAGCTAACCAAGGTGATACTTGAGCAATAGAATCGTGTAATGCTTTTGTATTTACCCAATCTTCAATAAAAGTTGGAAGTGTATAAAACAGTTGGTTAAACATAGTCCAAAAACCAACCATGATTACCAAAAGAACTGAAAGACGGCTGTCTTTAATAGCTTCCCAAATATTTTTGAAAGAACTTGAAATAGCTTCTCCCATTGTTTCTGTACTTTTTACTCTGTCTTCTTCTTTATAAAAAATTAAAAGAATTACTAAGTTGATGGCGATAACAATTGCAGCTTGTAAGAAAATTATTTTCCACCCATATTGAGTTCTTAATGTAGAAGACATTGCAGGACCAACAAACCCTCCAATATTTACCATCATATAAAAAATACCAAAACCTAATGTAGAATTTGATTCATCCGTATTTTTTGTAATAATTGCAGAAGCTACAGGTTTAAACATTGCTGCACCAACAGCTACCCATAAAAACACTAAGAACACAGAAGTAAAACTTGAGACTTCTCCCATAAAGTAATAACCGGTAATTAAAAGAATATAAGCGATTGCTAATGAAAGTTTATAGCCAATTTTATCTGCTATTACCCCTGTAATCATTGGAAGTAAATAGAGTATTGCAGTTACAATACCCATGATTTGTCCTTTTTCGGTATGTGTGAAACCTAACCCGCCCTCATCTGTAGACCCAGTTAGGTATAATGCTAAAACAGCAAATAAGCCATACCATGCCCAACGTTCAAATAGCTCCATTGTACTTGCAATCCAAAAGAACTTATTATAGGATTTCATTACTCCCAAAAATGATTTTTTTTCTGTACTCATAAATTTGTTTTTTTAAAAATAAACCCTGTCAATAATTTTAACAGGGTCTAAAAGTTTTTATTAATTCACTTATAGTTAATTGCTTAATGTATTCCTTTCATTGCTTTGTTTAACAATGGAGAGATTAAAACAGTAATAACTCCAATAATAATCATTACCCACATAATAAATGGGTATAATGGATAATCAAACTTTTTAAGAATTCCTTCCAGCATTCCTGCCATAAAATTACCGGCAGCAAAACTTGCCATCCACAGTCCCATTACAACTGAAACTAATTTTGGTGGTGCCAATTTGGTAATCATTGATAAACCAATAGGCGAAAGCATTAGTTCACCTAAAGTTAGTAGAACATATACTGAAACCAACCACCAAGGTGAAATTTTAATA
>JASFYP010000072.1:0-11088 GCA_045047075.1 Flavobacteriaceae bacterium | reverse complement strand
TTGCGAAACATCATCACCAGCCTTGTTAATTGCAAATTCCTTTGCATCATCCTGTACACCGTTTGCCAACCAAGTAAATGATAATTGGTACAAACTCACCAATCCAAAAAGGATTGCAAATAACTTTATAAGTCCTTTATTCTGCATGCTAATCTAATTTAATTCTTCATTTTTGTTAAACGTGCAAATATATAATTTCCAATAGGAAAAGCCAATGATTTTCAGTATTTATTAAAGGTGATTGTAATTAGTTGTCTATGATAGATTTACAGTATTGAAGTTGCTTTCTAAAAAACAAACAATCATCATTTTAAAAACACTAATGAAGTTGTATATTAGCACCCTAAAAAAAATAGAGAATGGCGTTTAAAACTGATATTGAAATTGCTCAAGAAGCAACCATGATTCACATCAAAGATATTGCATCAAAATTAAATATTAAAGAAGATGATTTAGAAATGTATGGAAAGTACAAAGCTAAATTACCATTAGATTTAATTGATGAAGATAAAATAAAGAACAGCAATCTAATTTTGGTAACGGCTTTAACTCCGACGCCCGCAGGTGAAGGAAAAACAACTGTTTCTATTGGGTTGACTGAAGGTCTAAATAAAATAGGAAAGAAAACTACCGTGGTTTTAAGAGAGCCTTCTTTAGGTCCTGTTTTTGGAATCAAAGGTGGCGCTGCTGGTGGTGGATATTCACAAGTGCTACCGATGGAAGACATCAATCTTCATTTTACAGGTGATTTTAATGCGGTTGAAAAAGCAAACAATTTACTATCAGCTTTGATAGATAATAACCTACAAAGCAAAGTTGGAAATTTAAATATTGATGCACGTACTATTTTATGGAAACGTGTAATCGATATGAATGACCGTGCCTTGAGAGATATCACAATTGGACTTGGTGGAACCGCAAACGGAATTCCAAGACAGGATGGATTTAATATTACACCCGCTTCTGAGGTGATGGCTATTTTGTGTATGGCAACCGATTTTAAAGATTTAAAACAACGATTGGGTGATATTTTTATTGGATTTACTTTTGATAAAAAACCGATTTTTGCGCGTGACTTAAATGCTGAAAATGCAATGGCAATTTTATTGAAAGATGCTATAAAACCAAACCTAGTACAAACCTTAGAAGGGAACCCTGCAATTATTCACGGTGGACCTTTTGCAAATATTGCCCAAGGAACCAATACAATTATTGCCACAAAAATGGGATTGTCTTTAAGTAATTATGTGGTTACCGAAGCTGGCTTTGGTGCTGATTTAGGTGCTGAGAAATTCTTGGACATTAAATGTACTGCTGCAAATTTAAACCCAAAAGCAGTGGTATTGGTTGCAACTATTAGGGCGTTGCGTCATCATGGTGGTGCTAAGAAAGAGGAGTATAATACGCCAAGTGTAGAGCGTGTTACTAATGGATTTGCTAACTTAGAAAAGCACATTGAAAATATTAGAAAGTTTAATATTGAGCCTGTAGTGGCAATCAATTCTTTTATTTCTGATTCGGAAGAAGAAGTACAATTCATAAAAGATGCCTGTGCAAAATTAGGAGTGCAAGCTGTGAAATCAGAAGGATGGGAAAAAGGTGGTGATGGTACACAAGATTTAGCAAGAGCTGTTGTTGATGTTGTTGAAAATAAAGCAACTCAGTTTAAACCTATTTATAATTGGACTGACCCAATGAAAGAAAAAATAGAAACCATAGCTCGTGAAATTTACGGAGCTGATGGAGTCGTTTTTGATAAAAAAGCATTGTTGAATTTAAAACGAATAGATCGTTTAGGGTTTAATGATTTTGCAGTATGTATGGCAAAAACACAAAAATCTTTTTCAGATGATGATTCTAAAATTGGAAGACCAACAGGTTTTAAAGTTACGGTTCGTGAAATAGAAATAGCTGCAGGTGCTCGATTTGTAATTCCGATTTTAGGAAAAATGATGCGTATGCCTGGGTTACCAGGAGTACCAGCTTCTACCAATATGAGTATTGATGATAATGGTGTAATTTCTGGGTTGTCTTAAAAAGTCATTTTCGTTTTGCGAGGAGGTACGACGTAGCGATCTCATTAAAATTTGGAACAATTACCATGAGATTGTCACAGTAAATTTTCAATTTACTTCGCAAAGACGTCTTCGCGAGAAGTAAGGAACGAGCGACGTGGCGATCTGTTGATAGATTTCGCAATTATTATTATTATTATTATGAGATTACTACGTCTTTCCCGCGAAAGTGGGAGTCCAAACCAATGATAAATATAGATCTCCGTTTTCGCAGAAATGACAGAACTTCTTTAAATTATTAACATCCTGCAAGGTTTCAAATAACTTGTAGGTACTTATTTATTTCAGACTTCTCGATACTATTTTATAAAACAAAAGGTTTTCTAAAATCACTCGAAGTGACGTTGAAAGTGCTCCAGTGATAAACAAAAAAATGATTATTCAGGAATCCTTTTATTCATTACTCTAAACCATAGCGGTGGAATCAATGCCAACAACATCATTCCGGGATATCCTGTTTTCATTTGGGGCGAATCTTTATGAGAATCTAATATCTGGTAAGGTTTACTTGCTCTATGATGATGATCAGAATGTCTTGAGAGTTCGAATAATAATATGCGACCAATTACATGGTCAGAATTCCAAGAGTGCATATGCGTTACAACTTCGTACCGTCCACTTTTTTTCTTGTTACGGAGTAATCCATAATGTTCTATGTAGTTTACGGTTTCGAGTAATAATATCCCAATTATAGAAACAATGATAAAATAGATTAAAGATTGGAATCCTAAGAAATAATAGATACTTCCTAAAAGAAGTATTTGAAAAAAGGTATAGACCAACATTTTATTATTTAAAGAAAAAGTATTTTTTTTGAGGATGTTCATTCTCTTTTTTTCTAATTTCCATGCTTGAATGTAACTTCCTATTTGTGATCGAAACCAAAAAGTAAACAACCACTCATTTTTACGTGCAGTTGCAGGATCGTCTAAAGTTGCTACATTAAAATGATGCCCGCTATTATGATAAGGTAAAAAGTGCGTTTCGAGAGAGGTCATTAAAAGTACTTCTCCTAGAAACTGTGAAAACCTGTTTTCTGTGCGATGCCCTAATTCGTGTCCTACGTTAATGCCGAAAACTCCACAAAGTATTCCCATGGATAACAATCGTCCTATAAAATCTGAAGTAGAAATGTCTTCTTGAATCGTATTAAAAAATAATAGTAACAAACCAATTTGTATTGGAACAATTAAATAAAGAAGCAGGGTGTAATAAGGATTGTTCTTAGCAGATTCAACTTCCGTTTCGGACAAATTACTAGCATCAGGTTTGAAAAGCAACTCAATCGTTGGCACTAAAACAAAGGCAATAATTAAAGGTAAATAAGTTAGAATTCCTGATGAGGTAAATGCGATATATGCCGCAATTGGTAAAACGATAATTCCTAAGTATTTTAGTTTTTTCATTGAGTATATTTCCTTTGATTGTAAATATACATTTTAAAAATAAAAAAATCCTCACCTAATTAATATGAGAGTTTTCGATCTTATTGAAGAGATTTATTTACAGTACTCGCTTTCAGCAGGTAGTTTAGCAAAGACGTCTTCGCGAAGAGTGAGGAACGAATGACGTGGCGACCTCACTTTTTATTGTAACAAATATCATAAGATTGCCACAGTAAATTTTCAATTTACTTCGCAAAGACGTTAGATTATGGATTCCTGCCTCCTCGCAATGACAAACAAAAAAATCCTCATCAAATTTAAAGATGAGGATTCATATTCTTGAGTAAAAAGATTATACGTCTAAAAGAGCATTTGTTTTTTTAACACCTTCAGCACTTTCAGTAATTTTTGCTTTTTCAGCAGCAGTCAATTCAATCTCAACGATTTTTTCGATACCACCTTTTCCGATAATCACCGGAACACCAATACATAAATCACTCAAACCATATTCACCATCTAACAAAGTAGAACATGGAAACATCTTTTTAGAATCTAATGCAATTGCTTTTACCATTTCTGATACTGCAGCTCCAGGAGCATACCAAGCACTTGTTCCTAATAAACCAGTTAAGGTTGCCCCACCAACTTTAGTGTCAGCAGCAACTTGTTCTAGCCTTTCTTCTGATAGTAATTCAGTAACATTTAAACTATTTCTTGTAGCCAATCTTGTTAAAGGCACCATTCCTTTGTCAGAGTGACCTCCAATTACTATTCCGTCAACATCAGAAATTGGAGCGCCTAGTGCCTCAGCTAATCTGAATTTAAAACGAGCAGAATCTAATGCACCACCCATACCAATAATTCTATTTTTTGGCAAACCAGTTGCTTTGTGAACTAAGTAGGTCATTGTATCCATTGGGTTACTCACCACAATGATAATGACATTTGGAGAATGCTCAATCAAACTTGTAGAAACCATTTTTACGATTCCTGCATTGATTCCGATTAATTCTTCACGAGTCATTCCTGGTTTACGAGGAATACCACTAGTAATAACAGCAACTTCACTACCTGCTGTTTGCGAATAATCGCCAGTGGTTCCAACAATTTTTGTGTCAAATCCATTTAAGGATGCTGTTTGCATTAAGTCCATTGCTTTTCCTTCTGCAAATCCTTCTTTGATGTCTAAGATTACCACTTCTGAAGCGAAATCTTTGATAGCAATATACTCTGCACAACTTGCACCAACTGCTCCTGCGCCAACTATTGTTACTTTCATTTATATACGATTTAAATTGATAAAAAATTAAAATGTAAATTTAATGAATTTGCTACAATTTAAGCCTTAGATTGTTATATAAATAGGTGTATTTCTTGACGAATATTAAAAGAAATTTTATCTTTTTTTTATTTGTTTAATTATGGGATTGTGTCTTTCCCGCAAATGCGGGAATCCAGATTTATAAACTAAGTTTGTAAAGCGTGACGATAAAATATTTTTCTATTCATTTTCTATACTTGTCTTAAGAAAATTAACCAAAAGAAAGGACACTTTTTTAGATGAATTTTAGCAATACTAAACCAAAATCAAATTCCTAGATTTCTTCCAAGGATTCATAAATCATTTACAAAATTGATTTTTTTCTATAAAAAGGGTTTTCAGTCTTGATAACTATTAGGGTAAATAGGTTGTTTTCTGCACTTGATGTGGAATCCAGATATATTCAATCTGTGGATTCCCGTTTGCACGGGAAAGACAATAAAAAAAAGAGGCTACCTTTTCAGATAACCTCTTCGTTAATTTATTGCTTTATAATTCAGCTTCCTGTAAAACTCCTTCCCTTTTGGAAGGGCGGGATGGGCTTCTAAATATCAATATTCGCATATTTTGCATTGTTTTCGATAAACTCTCTACGTGGCGGAACATCATCTCCCATCAGCATAGAAAATACTCTGTCTGCTTCCGTTCCATTTTCAATTACAATTTGTCTTAATGTTCTGAACTCAGGATTCATAGTTGTATCCCATAATTGTACAGCATTCATCTCTCCTAGACCTTTGTAACGTTGGATGGTTGCAGATCCTCCAAAATTTTGAACAATCATATCGCGTTGGTCATCATTCCAAGCGTATTCTCTTTTTTGACCTTTCTTAACTAAATATAAAGGCGGAGCTGCAATATATATACAGCCTTCTTCGATTAATTCTTTCATGAATCTAAAGAAGAAAGTTAATATTAAGGTAGCAATGTGGCTACCATCCACATCGGCATCACACATAATAACTACTTTTCTATAACGCAATTTGGTCATATTCAATGCGCGTGGGTCTTCTTCTGTTCCGATAGTAACTCCCAATGCCGTAAACATATTTTTGATTTCTTCGTTTTCAAAAACCTTGTGTTGCATTGCTTTTTCAACATTCAAAATCTTACCTCTTAATGGCAAAATAGCTTGGAACATTCTATCACGGCCTTGTTTTGCAGTTCCCCCTGCCGAATCTCCCTCGACTAAGAATATTTCACATTTTTCTGGATCAGTTTCAGAACAATCACTTAATTTACCAGGTAATCCGCCAATAGACATCACTGTTTTACGTTGCACCATTTCACGGGCTTTACGTGCCGCATGTCGTGCTTGTGCTGCTAATATTACTTTTTGAACAATGATTTTAGCATCGTTTGGATTTTCTTCTAAGTAATCAGTTAACATTTCTGATACAGCTTGACTCACAGCTGATGTTACATCTCTGTTACCTAGTTTGGTTTTTGTTTGACCTTCAAATTGGGGTTCAGCAACTTTTACTGAAATGATAGCAGTTAATCCTTCACGGAAATCATCACCAGCAATTTCAAATTTTACATTTTTTAACAATCCAGAATTGTCAGCGTATTTTTTTAATGTTGCTGTCAATCCACGTCTAAAACCAGAAAGGTGTGTTCCACCTTCGTGTGTATTGATATTATTTACATAGGAATGTAAATTTTCAGTAAACGAGGTGTTGTATACCATAGCAACTTCTACAGGTACACCGTTTTTTTCTGATTCCATAGAAATAACACTCGAGATTAATGGCTCGCGTGTTGCATCTAAATATTCAATAAATTCAGGTAAACCTCTTGTACTATAGAAAATTTCAGAAATGTCATTTCCTTCATCATCTTTGTTGCGTTTATCAGTAAGCGAAATAGTAATTTTTTTATTTAAAAAAGAAAGTTCACGTAAACGAGTTGCTAAGGTTTCATAACTAAACTCTATGGTTTGCTTAAAAATAGTAATGTCAGGATGAAAGGTAACCATAGTTCCGTTCATACTTGTTTCTTCCCCTGTTGGTTTTGCAGGGTATAATGCTTTTCCCTTTGAAAATTCCTGCTCCCAAATTTTACCATCAATATAAACAGTAGCCTTTAAATGGTCGGATAATGCATTTACAACCGAAACCCCTACACCGTGTAATCCACCAGAGACTTTATATGAATCTTTATCAAATTTACCTCCCGCACCAATCTTGGTCATTACAACCTCTAAGGCAGAAACGCCTTCTTTTTTGTGAATTCCTACAGGTATTCCACGACCATTATCTAATACTGATACAGAGTTGTTTTCATTAATCCATACATCAATTTTATCACAATGACCTGCCATTGCTTCATCAATAGAGTTGTCAACCACCTCATATACCAAGTGGTGTAATCCTCTTGTACTTACATCCCCAATATACATCGACGGACGCATACGTACATGCTCCATTCCTTCTAATGCCTGAATACTATCGGCAGAATATTCATTTTTTTTAGCTTCTTTGCTCATGTTTTGTTTTTATGTTTTTACCGTCAGTTCGAGTGGAATTCTTTTTTAAGAATTTTGTATCGAGAACAGGTTTGTTTGAGAAATGTTCTCTATACAGTTTTTTCCTATTGTCAAAAATCACTCGAACTGACGTTGATTTTTTAAATTGAATTGTATCAAAGATACTTTTTTAGGAGATTGTTTAAAATCAGAAAATGAAGCTTGGGTTTGAAGTTATCAACATTTGTTAAAAATGCTAAAGTGTCTTAAATGAGCTGAAATGAGCTGTGGATTGAAATTTGAAGAACATGTTTTGATGAAAAATTAGAAATGCAAAAAAGACTTTTAGAGTTGTTTGTTTTGATTTGTTTTTTGCAGATAATTTTTGTGATACCCGCTTCAAAACGTCAATTTTAAATTAGATATTGGTGCTTTTAATTGTGTTAAAAAAATATAAAGAAAGGCTCAATCAATTCTGATTTTAGTTTTATTTTTGCGCATGCAACACAAAGTACTTATTTTAGATTTCGGATCACAGTTTACACAACTGATTGCACGTAGAGTTAGAGAGCTTAACATTTACAGCGAAATTCATCCATTCAATAGCAAAAAATTTAATATTTCAGATTATAAAGCGGTTATCTTATCAGGAAGCCCATACTCTGTTAGAAGTGATGATGCTCCTCATCCAGATTTATCTGAAATAAAAGGGAAAATACCTTTGTTAGGTGTTTGTTATGGCGCCCAGTATTTGGCACATTTTTATGAGGGTAAAGTAGGGCAATCTAATACTAGAGAATATGGTCGTGCACATTTAACTTATCTGAATCACGATGAAACTTTGTTTGAAGGAATCAATGAAGGTTCACAAGTTTGGATGAGTCACTCAGATACTATTCTGTCTTTGCCATCAAATTATAAAATGATTGCCAGCACAGAAGATGTTACCAATGCAGCATTCAAGATTGAAGGTGAAGATACCTTTGCAATCCAATTTCATCCAGAGGTTTATCACTCAACAGATGGGTCAAAATTATTAGAAAATTTTTTGGTAAAAATTGCTGGATTGAATCAAGATTGGACTCCAGATTCTTTTGTTGATACTACAGTGGCTGCTTTAAAAGAAAAAATTAGAAATGATAAGGTAGTCTTAGGATTATCTGGAGGAGTAGATTCTACAGTAGCTGCAATTTTGTTAGATAAAGCGATTGGGAAAAATTTGCATTGTGTTTTTGTAAATAATGGTTTGCTTCGTAAAAATGAATTTGAAAATGTTTTGAAGCAATACGAAGGTATGGGCTTAAATGTAAAAGGAGTTGATGCTGCAGATCGATTTTTAGAAGCACTAAAAGGAGAGAGTGACCCTGAAGGGAAACGTAAAATAATTGGACGTGTTTTTATCGAAGTCTTTGACGATGAGTCGCACAAAATAGAAAATGTAAAATGGTTGGCACAAGGGACAATTTATCCTGATGTGATTGAATCAGTTTCGGCTACCGGTGGCCCGAGCGCAACCATTAAAAGTCATCATAATGTTGGAGGATTACCTGATTTTATGAAGCTTAAAATTGTAGAGCCGTTGCGAATGATTTTTAAAGATGAGGTTAGGCGAGTTGGAAAATCTATGGGAATTGATTCAGAACTTTTAGGAAGACATCCATTTCCAGGTCCTGGTTTAGGTATCCGTATTTTGGGAGATATTACTGCCGAAAAAGTTAGAATGTTACAAGAGGTAGATGCTATTTTTGTAAATGGATTAAAAAAATGGAACCTGTACAATGATGTTTGGCAAGCAGGCGCCATGTTGCTGCCTGTAAATTCTGTTGGAGTGATGGGTGATGAACGCACCTACGAAAAATGTGTTGCATTAAGAGCTGTAGAATCTGTAGATGGTATGACTGCAGATTGGGTAGATTTACCGTATAAATTTTTGCAAGAAACCTCAAACAAAATAATAAATAACGTAAAAGGCGTTAATAGGGTAGTGTATGACATTAGTTCAAAACCACCTGCAACTATTGAGTGGGAATAAGCCCGTCCTAACCTTCCCAAAGGGAAGGAATTTAATGCTAAAAAAATAAATCAATGAAAACTTTGAGAATCTTCTTTTTACTATTATTTGTTTCAGTGTTAACTTCTTGTGGGCAACAAAAAAAATATATTTCTTATACCGTTCAGCAAGGTGAAACCATGAAAAGTATTGCCAAGGATAATGATATAAAAACGAGAGATTTGATACGATTGAATCCAGATGTTTCTAGAAAGCCATCGGCAAATACGGTGATTATTATTCCGAATAAGAATTATGGAAAGTCGATTGAGGAAACAGATACTTCTCAAAAAATACATACAGTTTTAAAAAAAGAAAGTCTATTCAGTATTTCTCAAAAGTATGGCATTTCGGTTGAGGTGTTGAAAAAAGCAAACGGTTTACATGGTAATAGTATAAGTGTTGGTCGTGTTTTAGTAATCCCTAATAAAGAGGAAAATGTTACTGAAGAAATTACAACTGTTGAAATTGATTCAAGTTTTATCACGCACACAGTTATAAAGGACGATACTCTTTTTAACTTAACAAGACGTTATCAAATTTCAGAAGAAGCTTTGTATGAATTCAATCCAGCTTTAAAAGAAGGGTTGAATTTAGGTATGATTTTAATTGTTGGAGAGAAAACAGATGAAGAAGTAGAGGTAAATATTTTTGAAGATATAATTACTGACAAACCGTTGAATGTTTTATTGATGTTGCCTTATAAATTAAATTCTTTTGATGTGAATGATGAAGAATTTGAGTGGGATAATAGGTTGTTAAATATTGTGACTGATTTTCATGCAGGAGCTTTAATAGCAATTGATTCTCTACGCGATAGAGGGGTTCAAGTGAATATAGATGTAGTTGATACAGAAAATAATGCATCTAAAATTTCGTCAATTTTAAGAGAAATGGATGTAGATAATTATGATGCAGTTATTGGCCCGCTGTTTTTGAAAAATGCAAAACAGGTTTCTAAAAACACATCAACTCCTGTGATTGCTCCTATTTTTTCAAAAACCCAAACATCGGTATCAGATAATAATTTGGTAAAGGTTGCTCCAAACAAACAAGTGTTAGAAGATAAGGTTTTAGACTATTTATTAAAATCGTATCAAGGAGAAAAAATTATTATCGCTTGTGATTCAACTGCTGCAACCGGTGCTAAGATTTCTCAAATCATAGCTAAGTTAAGAACTCATGATTCTATTGACGACATAACTGTTTTAAAGCCAAGTGAGGGTTATATTAAAAAAGAACGATTTATTGAAGTGATAGATACAGTACAGTATAAAAACTGGGTACTTTTAGTTGGCGACGATATACTTGTAACTACCGATGTTGTAAATAATTTAGGGGTGATGCCATTAGAAAAAAGAGAGATTCAATTGTTTGGTTTTGGGATGAATTCTAATTTCAACAATGTTAGTAATACTGATTTAGCACGCTTAAAATTCACTTTTTCAAAAGAAGTATATATTGATGTTTTAAGTGTAGAAGCTCGAAGTTTTGAAAAGCTGTACAAACAGAAAAATCATATCAGGCCATCAGATTTCGCAACTAAAGGATTTGACGTTACCTATGATACGCTCTTGCGATTGATGAACGGCTCATTTAATGATGGTGCTAAAGAAGGAGTGTCTAGGCGTGTTGCAACAAAATTTGATTATTCTAAAAGAATGTTTAGTAGTACAGAAAATAATGGAGTTTTCCTTTTACAATACCAAGATAATTTGGAGTTGTTGCAATTGGATTGACGCAAAAGACAAAATAGCCAGTAAAACAAAAAGCATCTGATATATCAGATG
>JASFYP010000071.1:0-19824 GCA_045047075.1 Flavobacteriaceae bacterium | reverse complement strand
TCTAAAACAAAAGGAGGAGTGTTTAAAATTGGTAACTCAAACACTTCAATTTCAAAAGAGGTGTCAGAAAAACACGCAGCACTCAAATTGTTTGTCATTTGTACAAAAATAGTTTGCCCATTTACAACTGTATTTGTAAATGTTGCAGGTGAGGCTATTAAATTCACATAAGCTACATCAGTAAAATAGGTCAATGTAAACTCAGAAGAAGCTTGTCCGTTGAGCAACTCAGTTTTTTTTTGAGTTAGATCAAATTCAATAAAACCATTGGTGTCATTGCCATCTAAATTATTGTCGCATTCGAAAAGTGGAGAAATACTAGTTGGGATAACAGTTGAATAAACGTTAACAAAAACTTCTAACCGATCTATACTTTCACAAATACCATCATTTTGAGAAGCATAATAGTTTTGTCCGTTATTTAAAGTTTCAGTACCTGTAAAAAGGGTTCCCCCTGTTAAAGTATCATACCACTGAATGTTAGTTCCAGAAGTTGTAGTTAAATCGTTTATTGTTGCATTTTCAATATCGCAAAAAGACTGTATGGCATCACCAGTTGGAGCAACAGGAGATAGAACTGTTAACTCAATTTGGGTACGCGTTAAGGTCGTGCATCCGTTGGCAGTTACATCAACATAATAAAAGGTTGTAATAGTTACATTGGGTGTTGTAAATGAATTTCCAGTTCCTAAACTTGGACCTCCAGTAATAGTTGCATACCAATTAATTGTGCTACCAGATGTTGCGGTTGCTTGTAGGTTTCCAGTTCCGTTAAAACATAAAGTTTCTCCAGTTGTCGTAATAATTATTGGAGTGGTATTAACGGTAGCTTCAATTGCAACTCGTACACCAGAAGTGCAACTTACATCAGAAACGGCTGCTGCATAGTAAGTAGTTGTACTAGAAATGATAGGTGTTATAAAATAATTTCCTGTAAATAAAACAGTATTGCTTGTGGGTGAATCATACCAATTAATAGTTCCCAAATTAGAGGTGGCTTCTATAGTCACCGAACCAGAATCACAAATAGCATTTGGAATCGTATTGGTGATTGTCGGAATATGAATGCTCGTACTTGCTGATAAATTTAAAATAGGATCTCCAACAGAGCCACCATATTCAACCACATAGCCTTTTGGCTGGTAGTCTCCTGATGGTGCTCCTGTATTTGTTAGGTCATTCCACGCACCAGGAATTCCAACACTTGGAGCAGTAATATGTGCATAATCTTCATCACCTGCTTGATTAGGTTCGCCAGTATTCCAAAAGGCAAAATTTGGAGTAGATCCATTTGATAATCCATTCCAGAAAACAGTTCCTGGATTTGGTCCGGTTACCCATTTCCATTCACCTTCATTTGCAACATCACTGCCGCCAATCCAACCAGCACCTTCGGCTTGCTCACCAGAAAGTTGTGCTTCATCGGCAGTTTCTAAGGTGGCTAAATATCCTTGAAGTCCAAAATAAGTTCGTGCTTCTGCGGCTGCTTTTGCAGCAGTCCATGTAATTCCAATATCAGGTACATATTCATAATAATGATCGGATGATTGTAAATAATTAGCATCCCCAACAGTTATTGAAAAATAACGGTCACCTGTTGCTGTGGAATTTGTTGTGTTAAAAACTACAGCCTCAATTGCAGTGATAAAATCGGTATATAAAACCTCGCCACCACTAGTGCTATTTAGTCCTAGTTTTCCTGTTGTGGAATTCCAAGTAGTAGTGATGTTTGGTTGTACTCCAGTGAGCGTTAAGCTGTCTTCTCCATTTTGATATCCTGATGATATTTGGATGTATATGGCTTCCGTTCCAGTATCGTCCGTATCAACAATTGTAACATTCGTTGCAATATTTATAGCTGATCCTGGGCAATAAGCTTGATTCCCTACTGCCGATATTTCTGGAGGACTGTTTTGTCCTAGGATAATCTCTGAAATAAAAAAGAGAAAAACAATTGATAGATAAATTCTATTTTTTGGAAGCGACATCTTAATATTTTGAGGATATAAAGATACTCAATTATCTTTCAACTCAGACTGAATTAAGCGATGTGCCTTAGATTTAGGGGTTTTATTTTTTACAATGATTTGATTTCATCTTTGACAATTTTTTATCAAACTATTGAGGATACCATATTATTTTTAAGTTATAATCAGTTGAGATGGTATGCATTAAATAATTTAATTGAACTCTCTGAAATATTCCTGTAAATAATCTGTATATTTACGACAGACTTCCATAACCAACGGATATAATTTATGATTAATGCCATTGAAAAAAACCTTGAAAGAGGAATTAAATTAATAAACTCAATTTCGAATCAACAATATAGTGACACATCTATAGCTCCATATTATTCTAGTATTGGTGGGCATATGCGCCATATTCTTGATATTTTTGATTGTCTTTTTGAAGGATTACCTAATGGTTTAGTTGATTTATCTGCACGAAAAAGAAATGAATTGGTTGAAGTTGATACCGAAGAAGGAGTCAGATATTTTAATACTGTTATTTCTAAACTTCAGCAATTAAAAACAGTTGATTTAGATCAACTAATTCTGGTGTCTGACGATTTAGGTTTGGGCGTTGTTAATCAAAAATACACGCTTGGTGGTATATTAATTCAAGCGCACAGTCATGCCATTCATCACTTTGCGAGTTTAGGATATATCATTGCTCAGTTAGGTATTGAGATTCCGGATGAAGATTTTGGGTACAACCCAACAACTCCGAAAGGTCAGTTACTGCAATCGTAGTTTGTTTAATTTTTTAGCATACTTTCTTAAAACAATCATTTCTTTACAAAAGGTAATTGTATTTGCGTAGTCAATATTTTGTTGTTTGTGATTGTGGGTAGCAATCTGATAAATAATTTTCCAATGATTTTTGATTGCTATTACAGCATCAAAATAAGAATTTTTTGATGAATCATAAATATGAGTTGGCTCTGATATGATTCCGTTAATTTCTAAAATTGTAAAATTTTCACCTTTCATTAATTTTTCGAAAGACTCATATTTAATGTCTAATCTTCCATAGAACCACCCTTCAATTTGTTGGCTAATTCCATCAATAACTGTTGTTAATTGTTGATTTATAAGGTAATTTCCATCAATGAATTCAGTTCCTTTGGAGTGATTTCCAATAACTGTCAAAGTAACTTCTTTTCCTTTTTTTGGAATGGATTCTAATGCATCTCCATGGATTTTTTTAAGAATATCAAAATAGAGATATGCTCTTTTATCATCAAGAATTAATTTGGATAGGGTTTTGTGCCCATCACCTGATACGTTTAAAAACTTTTTTAATGTGATGGAAGTAATTGTCCCTGATTTCTGGTTAGGAAACCGGTAATAAAAGATACCGCACTCTTTTGGGTAGCTGATAAATTCTTGAATGATGATGTCTATTGGATTGCTTTCAAAATATTTTTTCAATTCATTTTCTGAATCTATTTTTTGAACCAACACTCCTCTAAAACCAATATCAGGTTTTGCAATTAATGGAAAATTTATACTAGCTAATTCTACCTTTTTTAATATAGCTTTAAAAGATGTTTCTGTTTTTATAAAAACAGTTTTGGGTTTGTATGCTTCAGGAATCATTTGAATCGTTTCGTATTTTGATTCCATACCATTGCCAGAGTTTTTGATGGCTGGATTGGTAGCTGTAAAAAACACAGGATTCTTTGCTTTGATGGCTAAGTAAAATGAATAGGGGATATTTGGCAGGTAAAACATGTACGATGGCCAATGCTCCCAATGTGTTAACTTATGAAAAGAGGCTTTGAGCTTACTCATTTTTTAGTATCAAAAAATCCGTTGAGGATTGTTTTTACTCCCAAAAATGCAAGAATAATTGCACTAAATGAAAGTAAGATTCCTAAGCTTATCCAGATGTAATTATCATCTCTTAATGCTTTGAAGCCAATGGTAAGAACAACGGGGCCAATGAGCATCAACGGTAAGGCTGCTCCTAAAAATTTAATTCCTTTAACAATAACATCTTTATTGCTGCTCATTGTAGTGATTTATTGCATTACGAACACTATCGTGTTCAATCAGTAATTTTTTAGCTAGTATTTTGTCAATATTTAATTCTTCAATCATCATTATTGTTACTCGTCCCACAGAATTTTAGTTAAAAGACTGCTCAGTTATTTTATCAAAAATAAATAAGTCAAAGGTAATAAAACCACATCAAAAATAAATTAAATCAACGTCTAATTAAACTAAAATGTCCATTAAAAGTTTGTTTTTCACCCGAAGAATTTATAATAATACCACTATACCAATAGTCGCTTTCTGGAAGGTCTTCGCCATTATATGTACCGTCCCAACCATCAGAAGAAAGGTCTATTTCAAATATGATTTTTCCAAATCTATCATAAATATAAACATTTGATATTACACTTCTATTAATGTCATAACCTATGATATTCCAATAATCATTTTTGCCATCATTGTTTGGTGTAAAAAACTTAGGAAACCCAAAGATTGATATTTTTAGGGATGTAATACTACATCTTAATTTATCTCTGATGTATATATAATGGTCTCCTACAGTAACCATCTCAAATACTGGTTCGTTTTGAAAAGGGCCTGTTGCATTGTCTATAGAAAATTCATAGTCTTCAAAATTTAAACCATCATTTAGGCTGTTGATTGTAATGGTGTTTAATTCATTTTCTTCAACAATCCTAATATTACTTAATTCTAATTGCACCTCAGGAATACTTAAAACCGTAACTGTTTTTGGAGATGATGAGCACCCTTCAAAGCTTTTAGCGGTAACAGTATAATTTCCCTCTTCGCTAACTGTTAATGATTGAGCATTACCAATTATAGTTCCAGCTTCATTCGTCCAAGTATAAGTATATTCTCCGTTTGCATCATAGGTGCTTAAAGTAATACTTTGAGAAGTATTTGTACAAACATAAACATCGTCTTCATCTAGTTCAAATTCAGGAATTAAATTAACAACTAAATTTATTAGGGGTCCAATACCAAAACAATCTCCAGTATCATTATTTAAGCGAACATAAATCATTTGCGAAAATGGTGTTTGGTTTATGTAAGAGTCTACAAAACTAATCAGATTTTGGTCTAATTGCGCATCTAATTCATTTGTATAATATCGTATTGATAAGCTGTTTTCATCAGGAAATTCTGCAAAAATCTCATCCCTTACATCAAATAAATTAAAGGTATGTAAGCCGTCATTTTCCAAATCATCATCACAGGTCTCTAATGTTACCGTAAAACCTTCTGGCATTGAATTTGATGAAACTTCTAAATTTAAAATTGATGTATCATAAAACCCACAATTATTCAAATCTTCAATTCTTACATAAAGTGGATTTTGGATAGCACTGTTGAATGGTATAGAAGTATTAATTGGGTTTGTAGCTGTTTCTGCATCATCTAAAGTTAAATAATAAGATGATTTTAATTCATTGCCAAAAGGAGGTTGGTCATTACGGAAATAAATACTTGCATGTTCTAAATTAAATAGAGTAAATCCATCCAAAACACCATCATCATCACAATTATTTAAAGTTACTTCTTCAACAACATTTGGTGTTTGATGTATATAAATTGAAAATTCTCCTTTACTACTTTTTTGGTTGCCACAATTATCAAGATAATTTATTTCAAGAATATATTCTCCATTATCAATATTTGGATTGCTATTTATAGTAATTGATGAATCATTAGATATTATTCTACGGTTATGATACCAAATATATGTTGCATTATCGAAATTTATGTATGAGCTTAGTGTTACCTTTTCACCTTCACAAAGCTCTAAAACACTATAAACAAAATCTTCTTCATTATTTTCATTTACACTTATAATTTGTAATTGAGAGGAAAATGATGCATTAAAAGGTGGAAGGCCAGATGTTGAATTATTTATTAAGGTAATACCAGAATTTTCGTAATCACAGGCATCTCCTACTGCTTCTGGATTGTTAATGACACCTAAAAATGGTGAGCCATTACTGAATTTTCTAGATTGAGCTAGATAAATTTTTTCATCAGGACCTAGTTGAAGAGCCCCTTTAATATTGGATCCTCTCGTATCAATAACTCTTGGTATTATTGAGCTTTTAGTTAAATCAAGCTGGTATAAAGTGCCAGCTATTACATCATTAGTATTAATATCATTAGGATGGATATTACCAGAATGTGCAGTTATATATAATTTTCTACTATCTGCAGAAAATTCAACTCCATACGGTCTTGTTCCAGCATCACTTAAAATTAAACTTACTCCATTAGTTACTCTTCCTGTAACATCGTTAAAATCATATAAAAAGACTTCGCCAGACACGGGACCACCATTTTCATATAATGTGGTATAGTGAGCTATCGCAATTTTCTCTCCATTTGGAGATATTTTTAAATAACCTATAGCTTCAGTAGTGGTAAAGTCACCAGCAAGAGATTTAACAGGGACTCCAGACACTCCAGATTCAGTGACTCTATATGCATAAAATTCATCTTTTGCATATGATACGACCCAAGATGTTCTTACGAAATTTCCTTTTACAGCTGCAATTTTTTCTGACCAAGCAGCTTTTCTATTACCAGCTAAATTAGTGGGGCCGCCAAGTAATCCACCCAAACCATTGTTTTCTGTCATGTCAATGGTGTAATAATTGAAATCGGGAGAACTCATATCAGGGAAAACACCATTAGTACTAGTTACAAAAAGTAAATATTGATAATAATTACCTGGGTGTGGAATAATTAATGCTGATTGAGAACTACTCCGATGCCCTAGCAGGTTACTAGTCATTACTTCATGATTTTTATTCCAAACCGTTACTCCATCAGAATAAAAAAGAAGCTCACCATATGCATTAGAAATAGAAGAGCACCCTTCTGTATTATTTAGCATTCCATCTGTTAACGGCACGGGGTCACAATTGCTAAAGTCTAAGCCAGAATTTGCTCCAAAATACCAGATGTTAGCTTCTCCTTGGGCAATTATATTTACCGAAAAGAATAAAATAATAATGAGGATTAGCTTTTTCATATAGATTTTATATCTCTGATATTAAATCAGAACATTAAAAATACAAAAAAAGCTCTTACTAATGTTAGGGCATTTTATCTTTTTTTTAATCAATAATTAAAATGAATCAATTACTGCATTTAAAATTGAGCTTGGTCGCATTGCTTTTGAGACCTTTTTTGGATTAGGAAAATAATATCCTTCCAGCTCCACTTTTACACCTTGAACCTCATTGAGTTCTGTAATGATTTTCATTTCATTTTCATTCAAAATAGCCGCTAATGAATTAAATTTAGATTTTAATTCTGTGTCTTCATTTTGAGTAGCCAAAGCCTCAGCCCAATATAGAGCTAGGTAAAAGTGACTACCCCTGTTGTCTATTTCGTTTACTTTTCTAGAGGGGGACTTACCACTATCTAGTAATTTGATAGTTGCTAAGTCTAATGCATCTGCCAATAATTGCGCCTTTTTATTGTTGTGCTTCTCAGCTAAAAACTCTAGAGATGCAGCCAAGGCTAAAAATTCTCCTAATGAATCCCAACGCAAGTGATTTTCTTCAACAAATTGCTGCACGTGTTTTGGAGCTGATCCTCCTGCGCCAGTTTCGAACAATCCACCACCATTCATCAACGGAACAATAGATAACATTTTTGCACTCGTACCAACTTCTAAAATAGGGAAGAGGTCAGTATTATAATCACGTAAAACATTTCCTGTTACCGAGATTGTGTCGAGTCCATCTTTAATTCTATCCAACGAAAATAAGGTTGCTTCTTTTGGAGGCATAATCCGGATGTCTAAGCCAGTAGTATCGTAATTGGGTAAATATTGATTTACTTTTTTAATTATCTGTGCATCGTGTGCTCTGTTTTTGTCCAACCAGAATATTGCAGGAGTCTGCGTTGCTTTTGCTCTAGAAACTGCCAATTTAATCCAATCTTGAATTGGTAAATCTTTTGCTTGACAAGCTCTCCAGATATCACCTTCTTCAACTTCATGCTCAATCAGAGTATTGTTGTTTTCATCAACAATGCGAACAACTCCATCAGAAGTAATTTCAAATGTTTTATCGTGCGATCCGTATTCCTCAGCTTTTTGAGCCATCAATCCAACATTAGAAACAGATCCCATTGTGGTTGGGTCAAAAGCTCCATGTTCTTTACAAAAATCAATTGTAGCTTGATAAATTCCAGCATAACTACTATCTGGAATCATTGCTTTTGTATCTACAGATTTTCCTTCAGTATTCCACATTTGCCCAGAATTACGAATCATTGCTGGCATTGATGCATCAATAATAACATCACTCGGAACATGTAAGTTGGTGATGCCCTTGTCAGAATTCACCATAGCCAAATCTGGTCCATTAGAAATAGCCGATTTAATGTCAGTTTCAATTTCTAACCTTTTAACTTCAGGTAAAACTTTGATGGTATTTAATAAATAGCCCAAGCCATTGTTTGCGTTTACACCTATTGACTTGAAAGTATCTGCATGTTTTGTAAAGACATCCTTAAAAAATACTTTTACAACATGTCCAAAAATAATTGGGTCAGACACTTTCATCATAGTCGCTTTCATGTGTAATGAAAACATGATATTTTGTTCTTTAGCTGCAGTAATTTCGTTGTCTATAAATGCAACCAATGCTTTTTTACTCATCACCGTTGCGTCTAGAATTTCGCCATCTAAAAGTGCAGTATTATCTTTTAATACGGTAGTTGTTCCGTTAGAGGCAACATGCTCTATTCTAATATTTGTAGCTTCTGCAACAGTTACTGATTTTTCATTCGAAAAGAAGTCTCCTTCTTGCATTGTCACTACATGTGTTTTAGAATCAGATGACCAAGCACCCATTGAATGTGGGTTTTTACGTGCAAATTCCTTTACAGGTTTCGGAGCTCTACGATCTGAATTTCCTTCTCTCAAAACAGGATTCACAGCAGATCCTAATACTTTTGCATAACGCGTTTTTATTTCTTTGTCTGTATCATTTTTAATACCATCTGGATAACTGGGGATGTTATAACCGTCGTCTTGCAATTCAGCAATCGTAGCTTTTAACTGCGGCAAGGATGCGCTAATATTTGGAAGCTTAATGATATTTGCTTCTGGGTTTTTAGCCAAATCGCCTAACTCACTTAAGGCATCAGCTTGTTGTTGTTCAGGAGTTAATTTTTCTGGAAAATTTGTTAAGATTCTAGCTGCTAATGAAATGTTTTTTGTTTCAATATTTATGTTAGCAGTTCTTGTAAAAGCGGTTATAATTGGTAGCCAAGAATAAGTTGCCAATGCTGGAGCTTCGTCAGTAATGGTATAGTTTATGGTTGATTTATTTGTCATCATTTCACACTATTTTAATTGAAAACAAATTTAAGAATTAATAAGGGATTTTTTTATCTTATTTTAGCATTAATTTAGTGTTTTATTGCTGAAATTGAAATATGTAGATTACTTTATTAGCAGATGTAGAAAAAAACAAAAGCCATCATAAATGATTACTCGTTTATCATGGCTTTTTGCTGGAATCTCTCTCGCTCGTAATCGCAATAATCTTTCAATTATTACTTGTCAGACTCTTCTGTTAACTTTCACTATCAACTCATTTCATTCCTCAAACGATTTTTTTCAAAATCTCGATTTTCAATTTGTTAATGAGCTACTCAATGTTAGTTTTAGCGATTGACTTCTCACTTGCATTTAATCTTCCTTTTAAAATTGCTGCTAAAGCTTTGTTGTTGCTTTTTTATAAAAGCAACTCACTATAAACAACCTTTTTAAAGTTGTTTTTCATATTCATATATTCCATCAATGGTATGCTAAATACTTTGTGGTTTATATTTCTGCTAAATATGAAAAACGATGTTCAAGAACATCTATCATTTTTTAAAATCGTCCTCAGTCATTTTACACGTTTATATTCTTCTTGCGATTCTTATAAAAGCATCGTAATTTTTCTGATTAATAAATTAAGAACTGATAGTTAGAAAACAACTTCGAAACAAGTTTCTCCGTTATTTCTTTTACAAATATAGTGGCTATCTAAAAAGAAATCCTAAAATTCAACACTTTAATTTTCAACAAGATATGAACGTGTTTTATTAACAAATGTTTATAAACAAAAAAAACCGATTTGAATTTCAAATCGGTTTTTTAGTTTTTTGAGGTTAAGATTATATTATCTACGAACCTCTTTAATTCTTGCTTTCTTACCAGTTAAGCCTCTAAAGTAATAGATACGAGCTCTTCTTACTTTACCTTGTTTGTTGATTTCAATTTTTTGAAGTGCTGGTAAGTTGACTGGAAAAATACGCTCAACTCCAACAGTACCAGACATTTTTCTGATAGTAAAAGTTTCTGAAGAACCAACACCTTTACGTTGAATTACAACCCCTCTAAAGTGCTGCGTACGTGTTTTTTCACCTTCCTTAATTTCGTAATATACTGTAATGGTATCTCCTGCTGAAAAGTTAGGAAATTCATTTTTCGATACAAATTCGTCTTGAACGAACTTTACTAAATCTGCCATTTTTATAGTTTTAATGGTTTACTAAAACCAACATTCACGATTCTCGTCAGCGGTTGATTTTGAGTGTGCAAATGTACTGTTTTTGTTTTATTATGCAATACCTTGTTTTGCTTTTTTTGACATTCCTTATTAAGCTGAAAATTAGTTCTTTTGAAATAAGGATTGCTCTAATTTCTCACGTCTAAAATCTAATGTCTAGATTACATATAATCCTCAATAGGATTGCAAGAGCACACCAAGTTTCTATCACCATAAGCATCATTTACTCTTCTTACAGGTGGCCAAAATTTATTCACTTTAATATAAGGTAAAGGGAATGCCGCTTCTTGTCTTGAGTATGAATGTGACCAATCATCTGCAGTAATCATTGCTTGGGTGTGTGGTGCATTCTTTAATACTGAGTCCTCAGGATTAAAATTATCAATCTCTTTTTTGATAGCGACCATAGCCGAAATAAATTTATCTAGTTCCGCCTTATTTTCGCTTTCCGTTGGCTCAATCATCAAAGTTCCTGCAACTGGGAATGATAGAGTAGGAGCATGGAATCCATAATCCATCAATCGTTTTGCGATGTCGGTTACTTCAATTCCTTTTTCTTTAAACTCTCTAAAATCAACAATCATTTCGTGTGCAGCTCTTCCTCTTTCGCCAGCATATAAAATGGAGTAATGTTCTTCTAAACATGATTTTAAATAGTTGGCATTTAAGATAGCGTATTTTGTTGATGTTGTCAATCCATCAGTTCCCAACATTTTGATATACGAGTAAGAAATAATATCAACCATAGCAGATCCCCAAGGGGCAGATGACACTGCTGTAATGGCATTTTCACCTCCTGTTTTTATGATAGGATTGCTCGGTAAAAATTGGGCTAAATGCTCAGCAACACAAATTGGTCCAACTCCAGGGCCACCACCTCCATGTGGAATCGCAAACGTTTTATGTAAGTTTAAGTGACAAACATCGGCGCCAATTGTAGCAGGATTTGTCAACCCGACTTGTGCGTTCATGTTAGCACCATCCATATAAACTTGACCACCGTTGCTGTGAATTATTTGCGTAATTTCTCTAATAGATGATTCAAATACACCATGTGTTGAAGGATAAGTTACCATCAATGCAGCTAAATTATTTTTGTGTAATTCGGCTTTTTCGCGTAAATCATCAACATCAATATTTCCGTTATCCATAGATTTTGTAACCACGACTTTCATACCTGCCATAACTGCAGACGCAGGATTTGTTCCATGGGCAGAAGAAGGAATCAAACAAATATTTCTGTGATTATCTCCTCTAGATTCATGATAAGCTCTAATTGTTAGTAATCCTGTATACTCTCCTTGTGCTCCAGAATTTGGCTGTAAAGAAGTTGCGTAAAAACCTGTAATTTCATTTAATGAAGCTTCCAATCCTCTAAATAATTCTTGATAACCTGCTGCTTGTTCAATTGGCACAAATGGATGGATGTTATTCCAACTTCCATAACTCAATGGTAACATTTCAGAAGCAGCATTTAATTTCATAGTACAAGATCCTAGCGAAATCATCGAGTCTGTTAATGAAATATCTTTACGTTCTAACTTTTTGATATAGCGCATCATCTCCGTTTCTGAGTGATACAAATTAAAAACTTCATGCTGCATATAGGCAGATGCTCTTTTCATTTCAGTTGGAATAGCAGAATTTTCTGATAGCTGAATCGTAGGAGCCACCTTTCCTTCAGCAGCTGCTAAAACATCTACAATTTCTTGGATATTATCTAAATTTGTCATTTCGTTGATTGAGATCCCAATGGTGGTATCATTAATCATTAAGAAATTTATTTCCTTTGCTTCTGATAATTCTTTTACTTTTTTGGAGTCAGAAACAATTACTTGAAGTGTATCGAAATAGATTTTATTTTTTTGAGTCAGCCCTAATTCATGAACGGCATCATTTAAAGTATTCGCTAAAGAATGAATTTTTGAGGCAATATATTTGATTCCGTCAGGACCGTGATAAACAGCATACATACCAGCCATCACCGCCAATAAAACTTGTGCAGTACAAATATTTGAAGTTGCTTTTTCTCTTTTAATATGTTGTTCTCGCGTTTGTAAAGCCATACGCAAAGCTCTGTTATCATCAGCATCAACAGTGACACCAATAATACGACCAGGAATAGACCTTTTATACGAATCAGAAGTTGCAAAATAACCAGCATGAGGTCCTCCATATCCTAATGGGATTCCAAATCGTTGGGTTGTACCCACCGCAACATCAGCGCCCATTTCAGTAGGAGATTTTAATAAAGCTAAACTCAATAAATCTGCAGCAACCACCACTTTAGATTCATTTTCATGTGCTTTAGAAATAAAACCTGTATAGTCATTTACACAACCATTTTTTGTAGGGTATTGTACAATGGCACCGAAAACTGTTTGTGTGAATTCAAAAGAATTATAATTACCAAAAACAAGTTCTATTCCGAGTGGAGTTGCTCTTGTTTTTAAAATATCAACGGTTTGTGGCAAAACAGTATTTGAAACAAAAAACTGATTCGAGCCAGCTTTTTTGTGAGTTCTAGATCTGTTGTTGTATAACATGATCATGGCTTCACTTGCTGCTGTACCTTCATCTAATAAAGAAGAATTTACCAAGTCGAACCCGGTTAAATCTCCGATCATGGTTTGGTAATTTAACAATGCTTCTAATCTGCCTTGAGAAATTTCTGCTTGATATGGCGTATAAGAAGTATACCAACTCGGATTCTCAAAAATATTTCGTTGAATTACAGGAGGTGTAATTGCAGCGTGATATCCCAAGCCAATATAAGTTTTGAACTGCTTGTTTTTTGCAGCCAAACTTTTGATATGAGTTACAAATTCTGATTCGTCTAGAGCAGGTGGTAAATCCAAAGGTTTTGGCAAGCAAATATCATCTGGGATTGTTTGATTTATCAACTCATCTATTGAGTTTACACCTATTTTTTGTAGCATTAATTCGACTTCGGACTGACGTGGTCCAACATGTCGTAAAACGAAAGAATCTGTTCTCATTTTGGAATCTATTTTTTGAATGTCAAAAATACTCATTTTTGATAAAAATTTGACTTAAAATGCAGTTAAATTATGGATAATGAAATTTCTAAAAAGGGTGTCCTCAATTTGTCATTCCTGTTTAAATGGGAATCTAAACAATTCTATTTCTCATTACCTATATTTGTTCGATGCAAATACTAAAACATCTTTTTAATTTTTATATTTTTAGCAGTATTCACGTTGCTGTTGGAGCTTTTTGTTTTGTAAAAATCACTTTACTTTCATTTGGGATTGTTGAAAATATAACAGCATCATTTGTTTTTTTTTCTACCATCCTCAGTTATAACTTTATTCGATTTATGGACTTACCTATCAAAGGAACTTACTTTGGCAATCGGTTTTATAAAAACAAAACAACCCTCATTTTGATTTCCGTTTTAAGCAGTATTTTTTCTTTATATTTTCTTATTGAATTTGAATTAATAGCACTTATTGTACTTGCTCCATTTGTAGTATTGACTTTTTTTTATGGAATGAAACTTCCTAAAAAAGCAATTTCTTTAAGAAGGATTCCTGGGCTCAAGATTTTTGTTATTGCATTTTGTTTTGCAGGTATTACAGTATTGTTTCCTTTGGTTCAAAATGAAGTTATTATTTCGTCAGGAGTTCTCTCTCTTTTTGTACAGCGGTTATTTTTTGTGATATTGATAACGCTTCCTTTTGATATCAGAGATATTGATTATGATAATAAAGCATTAAAAACGATTCCTCAATTATTTGGGGTTAGAGTTGCAAAAATTTTAGGGTCCATTTTGCTATTTGTAGTTTTGATTTTAGCATTTTACAATTATGATGAAAAAAATATTGAGGTTTATATTGTCGCTTTAATGAGTTTGTTTGCAACGTGTTTACTGCTGTTTTCAAAATCTAATCAGCCAAAATACTACAGTTCTTTTTTGGTAGAAGCATTGCCTATCGTTTGGTATGTAATTTTTGTATTCAGTTTAAAAATGTAATTTTGTGTAGTTCCTAAAAAATGAATTTGAAACAAACAAATACCTTAGAATACGCAAAAGAGTTAGATGCCAATGATGCATTGAGTCACTATAGAAATCAGTTTCATATTCCAAAAGATTCTCAAGGAAATGATTGGATTTACCTTTGTGGTAATTCACTTGGTTTACAGCCAAAAACTACACAATCATATATCAATCAAGAATTAAAAGACTGGGCAGATTTTGGAGTAGAAGGTCATTTTGAAGCTAAGAACCCTTGGATGCCTTATCATGAATTTTTGACAGAATCAATGGCAAAAGTTGTTGGAGCAAAACCTATTGAGGTTGTTGTCATGAATACCTTGACAACAAATTTACATTTGGCTATGGTCTCTTTTTATGAACCAACCTCTACAAAAAATAAGATTGTGATTGAGTCTGATGCTTTTCCGTCGGATCGATATGCAGTAGAATCACAATTGCGATTTCATGGATTTGATCCAAAGGATTGTTTGTTAGAATGGAAACCAAGGGAGGGAGAAGAGTTATTACATTTAGAAGATTTACAAAAAATTGTAGATGACAATGCTGATGAAATTGCGTTGTTAATGATTGGTGGGGTAAATTATTATACAGGGCAGTTTTTTGATTTAAAGAAAATTGCAGATATGGGACACCAGATTGGTGCAAAAGTCGGAATTGATTTAGCACATGGTGTTGGGAATATTCAAATAGAATTGCACAACTCAAATATCGATTTTGCTGTATGGTGTACTTATAAATATTTAAATGCTGGCCCAGGAAGTTTGGGAGGGATGTTTGTGCATGAGAAGCACGCCAATAAAAAAAATATTAAACGATTTGCGGGTTGGTGGGGTCATAATAAGGATACGCGTTTTAACATGCGTCATGATTTTGAGGCATTGCAAGGAGCAGAAGGTTGGCAGTTAAGCAATCCGCCAATTTTGTCGATGGCAGCAATTAAAGCGTCATTGGATATTTTTAATGAAGTAGGGATGGATGCCCTTAGAAAAAAATCTATTAAACTAACCAGATATTTAGAAGAGTTATTGCAAGAATTAGGAGAAGATGTAATTAGAATTATCACCCCAAAAAATCCTGATGAGCGAGGATGTCAATTGTCTATTCAGGTAAAATCTGTAGATAAAGCATTACATCAAAAATTAACAAAAGCACATGTAATTACAGATTGGCGCGAACCAGATGTGATTCGTGTAGCTCCAACACCTTTATACAATTCTTTTGAAGATGTATATAAATTTGTAGCTATTTTAAAAAATATAATAAGTGAATAGTAAGGATAAAATATTAATCATAGGAGCTGGCTTGTGCGGTTCATTATTGGCTTTGCGTTTAGCACAAAGAGGCTATAAAATTGAGTTGCGAGAAGAAAGGTCTGATTTGCGAAAAACGGATATCAGTGCAGGTAAATCTATCAACTTAGCTTTTTCTGACCGAGGAATAAAAGCCTTAAAAATGGTAGGAGTAGTTGATAAAGTTTTTCCACTATGTATTCCAATGACTGGGAGAATGATTCATAGTATTGAGAGCGAAGCTTTTTTATCGCCATATAGCGCTAGAGAAGGAGAGTATATTAATTCTGTTTCTCGTGGGCAATTGAATGGTTTGTTATTAGATGAAGTTGAGAAGTTTGATAATGTGACTTTGTTATTTAATAGTGAGTGTACTTCGGTGGATTTAGAAAACAATACAGCCACTTTTTTTGATAAGAATTATGATAAGGTAGAGATAGTTGCTGCAGCTATTATTTTTGGAGCAGATGGGGCAGGATCTATTTTACGAAAAGAAATGTTTTTACAACGTTCAATTTTGTTTAGTTATTCTCAACAATTTTTAGAACATGGATATAAGGAATTGAGTATCCCGCCAACCGAATCAGGAGGATTTAGAACCTATAAAAATGCGTTGCATATATGGCCTCGAGGTGAATATATGTTAATCGCCTTACCTAATTTGGATGGCAGTTTTACAGTAACGTTGTTTTTGCCGCATAGTAGTTCAGAGTATAGTTTTTCGGAATTGAATACTGATGAAAAAGTCAGTAATTTTTTTCAAAAACAATTCCCTGATGCATTAGAATTGATGCCAAATTTGATCGAAGAATATCATAATAATCCTGTAGGGAATTTAGGAACTATTAAATGCAGTCCTTGGTCTTATAAAGAGAAAACCATGTTGATTGGCGATGCGGCTCATGCAGTTGTTCCCTTTTATGGGCAAGGAATGAATGCTTCTTTTGAAGATGTCTATGTGTTAGATCAATATATCGAAAAATACGAAGGAGATTGGAATAAAATTCTCGTTGAGTATGAAAAAGAGCGCAAAAAAGATGCGGATGCAATTGGCGATTTAGCAGTTGAGAATTTTTATGAAATGCGCGACCATGTTTCCAATCCTATTTTTAAGAAAAAACGTTTAATAGAAATGGAATTGGAAACCAATCATCCCTATTATTCAAAATATTCTATGGTGACATTTAAGGAAGATATGCCCTATTCTGAAGCAAAGAAAATCGGGAATGCTCAAGACAAAGCATTGCTCAATTTAATTGCTGATAATAAAATAGAAGGACTAAATTCTAAAGAGATTTTTGAGTTGGTCAATAAAGAAGTGACAGAGATATTAGACGACGACAAGGTTGATAAAACCATGCACCATTAAACAAATAAAAATGAAAGGAAAAATAGTAAAAGGCAAAGCAACCCCACTGGGAGCATATCCTCATGTAAAGCGAGTTGGAGATTTTATTTTTGTTTCTGGCACAAGTTCTAGACGTTCTGATAATTCTATTACAGGTGTTGAGGTTGATGAAAATGGAATAAAGTATTTTGATATTGTAGCACAAACAAAAGCGGTTTTAGAAAATATTCGTGATATCTTGGCAGAAGAAAATGCAACTTTAAATGATATTATTGATGTTACTACGTTTTTAGTAAATATGGATGATTTCAAAGGATACAACGAAACCTATGCTACTTTCTTTAAAAGTGAAAATGGACCAACAAGAACCACGGTTGCGGTACATCAATTACCACATCCTGATTTGCTGATTGAGATAAAAGTGATGGCGTTTAAGCCAATGAATAGTTAAAGTGTAAAAATTAAAAATGTTGGAATAATCAGAAAAGAATGAAAGAACACGGAATTAAAGTTTTATATGGAGTCTTAGGAATTGGAATTCTAATTACAATCTTTCATATTATAAATACTGAAGGTGGCTCTGGGCTTGAAAATGCTATAATTACGTTATCTATTACTTCTTTGATATTATTTATATTTACTTCAATATATATATTTACTTCATTCAAACAGAATATTAAAAAAATAAGTGTTTGGATTTTTCTAATTTTAAGTTTTCCTGTTGCAATTATGTTTATTTCAAATATTGTTAATAAATTTTATTTAACAATGGTTGAAACAACTACACCAAATGAATATATTTATAATGTAAAAGTTGACAAATTCAAATATGAAAATGACAAAATAAAACTTGAGAGACTTGTAGATAGTCTTATATCAATCAAAACAATTGAAAAACCTGCTGAATTTGCTCTAAGGTCTTTTAATGGCAAAAACTATAATGACACAATTGAAAGAAATTGGGCAATTAATCTACCTTTAAAACTCGAATATAAAGAATCTATAATCGACACATTATTCTATTCGGAAAACGGAAAAGACGTTGTAGCTGGTTTATTAATAAATGAAGTGTTTAATAAACTGAAAAACTACCCGAATGGTGCTATTGATTATACAGGCTATGGATTTGCTTTTAATAATGATTCCTTAATTCCGTTTAAGATACTTAGATATTCTATCGGTGGTTATGATACATATAAATCTTGTTCGAAAGAATTAAGATATTACTATTTAAAGAAAATAGGAACTTATGAAAATGAATATAATATGAATGACAAAAGATTTTTAAATTAAAAAAGAAAATAGAGTTTTTGAATGACAGCAAAAATTAATCTGCAAAATCATAAGCAATCAGCGTTATCAGCGTTCAATGAACAAGTATAAATGAAAATCCAAAACTACATAAACGGAAAATACTCCTCACCAATAAATGATGATTGGATTGATAATTACTGCCCATCAAATGGTGAGGTAAATGGGCAAATTCCCAACTCATCAAAAGAAGATATTGAGTTGGCAGTGAAAGCAGCACAAGAAGTATTTTCGAGTTGGTCAAACACCTCGATTGATGAACGTAGTAAAATATTAATCAAAATTGCAGATTTACTCGAAGAGAATTTGGTTCGTTTTGCAGAAGCTGAAAGTCGGGATAATGGCAAGCCAATTTCGTTGGCATTGTCGGTTGATATTCCAAGAGCAGCGAGTAACTTTCGATTTTTCGGAAATGCCATTACGCAGTTTGCAAGTGAAAGTCATGAGAGTGTTGGTCAAAATGCGATTAATTATACACTTAGAAAGCCGATTGGAGTTGTGGGTTGTATTTCTCCTTGGAATCTTCCTTTATATTTATTCACCTGGAAAATTGCTCCAGCCATAGCTGCAGGTAATTGTGTTGTCGCAAAACCGAGTGAGGTGACTCCGATGACTGCCTTTTTGTTGGGAGAAATATGTACTGAAGCAGGATTGCCAAAAGGAGTGTTGAATATCGTTCACGGATTGGGAATAACTGCTGGACAAGCAATTGTTGAACATCCACAGATAAAAGCAATATCCTTTACTGGAGGTACAAAAACTGGAGCTCATATTGCGAAAGTTGCAGCGCCAATGTTTAAGAAATTATCGTTGGAATTGGGTGGAAAAAACCCAAATATTATTTTTGAAGATTGCGATTATGAGGATATGTTACAAACTACGGTTCGCTCCTCATTTGCCAATCAAGGGCAGATTTGTTTGTGTGGGAGTCGCATTTTTGTTGAGAAATCAATTTATAAAAAATTCAAAATTGACTTTGTAAATAAGGTATCGAAATTGAAGGTGAGTTATCCATCAGATGTAAAAGCGAATTTAGGGGCTTTAGTTTCTAAGGAACAATTACAAAAAGTATTAGACTATATTGAGATTGCAAAAAATGAAGGAGGAACTATTTTATTTGGTGGAGAAAAAGCGGAGGTAGTGGGATTTGAAAATGGTTATTATATGCAACCAACGATTATTGAAGTTGATTCTAACGAGTGCAGAATAAACCAAGAAGAAGTTTTTGGACCTGTCGTGACCATCATGCCTTTTGAAACTGAAG
>JASFYP010000070.1:0-4689 GCA_045047075.1 Flavobacteriaceae bacterium | reverse complement strand
GGTGTAATTCATTCAGGAATTTATTACACACCCAATTCTTATAAGGCTGAAAATTGTAGAAAAGGAAGAGAACAATTGGTAGAATTTGCTAAAAAACATCAAGTTAGACACGATGCTTGCGGAAAAGTTATAGTAGCAGTTACTAAAGATGATATTACTGTACTAGAGTCTATCTTTCAAAAAGGAATTGAGAACAAAACTCCCGGAATCAGATTTTTAAATACTGATGAAATCAAAGAGAAAGAACCTTTTGTTGAAGGTTTAAAAGCAATTTTTGTTCCGTCTGCAGGAATCATAGATTATGTTGAGGTTGGGAATAAGTTTGTAGAACTAATTGAAAAAATGCAACCCAAGAGTAAGTTGATTACTTCGTGTAAAGTGACCAAAGTTTTTGATGATGAATTAGAAACATTAAAAGGGAAATTTATATCAAGCCAATTTATTTTTTGCACAGGATTATTTGCAGATAGAATTGCAAAAAAAGATGCTGTAAAAATTGATTTGCAAATTGTTGGCTTTCGAGGAGATTATTATAAACTGACAGAAAAGGCAAAACATAAAATTAATAACTTGGTATATCCAACACCAGACATCAATTTTCCTTTTTTAGGAGTTCATTTTACACCAATGATTAATGGCGATGTAGAATGCGGTCCAAATGCAGTATTTTCTTTTAAACGCGAAGGATATAAAAATACAAGTTTCAGTTTTAGAGATACACTACAAGCATTAACTTATATAGGCACTTTAAAATTATTTAGTAAGAATTGGCGCAAAGGTTTGGACGAATATAAGCGCGCTTTTTCAAAACGTTTGTTTGTAAAAGAGTTGCAAAAAATGATGCCTTCTATTACCACAGATGATGTAGAATATGCAAGAGCTGGAGTACGGGCACAAGCTATAGATAGTCAAGGGGATTTGATTGATGATTTTAAAATTATAAATCAAAGAGGACATGTTCATGTATTGAATGCACCATCACCTGCGGCCACATCGTGTATGTCTATTGCTGATGAAATTGTAAGCTCTATTTAATCGTTCTTTAGAAGTGGTATTTTTTCTTCAATGCCATCTATTGGTTTTGAAATTTGTTTTGGTGCTTTAAAGCGGTAACCAAAAAACAGAAAGAAAGAGTTTTTAGAAGAATCGAATTGAATTTTATTTTCGTTTGTTTTTTCATTGGTATCTCTTTTTGAAATGGATGCCCCAAAAAAGAATTTTTCAGAATTATACCCTATTCCTGCTCCAGTATGTATCGATATAACAACATCTTGTGATTTGGATTTTATTGCTTCATCATCAGAATATTGAGTAGAGTTATTAAAATCCATTCCAATACCTGGGATTGCAAAAACATTGGCATACCATTTTTTGTACACAAAAGTGTAATAATACCCTAGATTTAAAACAGTATCAAATCCAGATGATTTTATATAGTCGGTTCTTTTAACTTCATCTCCTTCTTTATTGATATATGTGTCCAATCCATCAAAATCATAAAACCAATAATCAACACCAGGAATAAAGCTTCCAGCACTTTTTAATTGTGCCTCCGTTTGCGAAATGGTTGATCGCACAGAATAGTTGTCGTTAAATTTATAGGCAGAACTCCCAACAATAACATTGGAAGTTAAATTTGGAAACAGGATATGGTTTTCAGTTGTACTAAAGCTTCCAATGTTATTATCAGTTATATAATATCCTTTTACGCGATTGTATTCAAATTTGTGCGACCATTTATCAAATAATAGTTGAAATTTTATTCTAAAAGATTTTGGATCCCCCTTTTCTTCTTTACTTTTCCCACTAACCTTTGGTCTAATGCCTATTCTTACCGAAGCAAATTTATAACTCAAAACTACACCGTATCTAAATCCTAAATTGGGTTCAATTTCTACGGATTTGTTTTCAAAGGGAATATCAAAACTTTGAATATCATTACTGAATTCAGCTTTTACATTGAATTGATTAGTGTAATCTGTAATAAATAAATATCGATCTTGCTTTGCAATTGAATCTATACTTATTTCTTTATTCTGAGAGAAACAAAATACAGGTAAAATGAATAAGCTATAAAAGAGATATTTCATTACTAACAATTAGTAATGTAAAAATAAGGATAAAATAAAATATATAAGATATTCTTTTTACAGGCTTTATTTAGTAAGAACTAATTTTAAAAATATAATTATTACTGTAGGAAAATCATCTTACTTGTTTTTTGTCCATCTGATTCAATTGAAACAAAATAAGTGCCTTTTGGTAATTGATTTAAATTTAATTCATAACCATAACTTCTTTCATGAATATCAAAATCTGTAATACGTTGACCTAACGTATTTATGACTTCAATTTTATTTGAGTTGAGATCTTTAATTTGAGTATTTATATTAATACTTCCAGTAGATGGATTTGGGTACAGGTTAAAATCAGTGATTTGATAGTCAGAGTTTGTAGATAAAACAATATCAGCAAATTTAACATTATCGATATACATAATATTTCCTCCGTCAGGATCTGGATTTACTTCAAATGCAAAACGTATAAAATTTTCATTATTAAACTGTGATAAATCAACTGAAATTGTTTGCCATTGTGCATTAGTTGGAGTGAATTCACTTGTAGTATCAGGTGCTGTGGCAATCGCTTCTGGAGAATATGTTTTAAAAACTGTCCATCCAGATATGCCATTTAAGCTGTAAAACAGTCTTAACAAATCTTTTTGGGTGTCACTATATCTAGCGTATGCAACATCAAATTCTAGTGTAGGTGTACTCGAACCGGTTAGAGTCATACTAGGGCATCTCATAACATACCATGTATTAGTTGGTTGACTTCCTGGATGATTATTAAATGACGCAGAATTTGATGACAAACCATAACCTCCATATGATGTGTTTTGTTCCCAATCATAGATTGAACCACCATTAGCTAATTGCCATCCTGAAGGAGGAAACACTCCTTCAAATCCTTCATCAACTTGACTAAATAAAGAAAGGGAATAGAACAGAATACAAGCGAAAAATAGATAATATTTTTTCATAGCAAAATTAAAAAAAATGAATTAAATAATAAATGGAGTTATAAAAATAATTTGGAGTTAGTAGGGAGGATGTATTAATTTATAAAAAAAAACATTTTCAAATATATAAAAATAAATCTTTAGTGCAGACCTTTAAATAAAATAAGCAATCAATCAAAATTTAAAGAATATTTAACATATAATTTAAACCTGTAGTTGTTTCATGGATTTGACCTTAATCCATTTTTAAAATTTCACCATCTATTGGAATTTCAACTTTTTGAGACAAACCATTTTTTTCTAACTCTTTTCGTAATTAAATTCTAGTTGTTGGGCAATGATAACAGCATCAATATGATTAGCTATCATTTTCTTAATTAACCGTTACTTGTTTTAATTTAAACATTTATCATCAACATATCTATTGGGGAATATTGCTTTCAATGTTGCATTCAATTTTTTCCAATCCTTATCCATTTTCTCGGCTTGCTCTTCTGTCAAAATCACTCCTCCATTATCTGTTTTTCTATCTTCTATTACCTTGGTATAATGAAAAATTGTTATGTCAACACCACTATTTTTATATTGTTGTTTCATGTTATATACATTTTTCTCTGAGTCGTCAACAAAAATAATTGATTCAAAATCTTGATTAGTTTTTTGTAGTATGTGCTGCAACATCTCGCCTTTATTCATGCCAGAAGTCATCATTATACCTTGCATATAACTCATTTCATTTTTTAAGTAATACCTGTAATTAGGAAGATTTTCTCCTTCAGGTCTAAGTGCTGTTTTAGTAAAATCAATTCCTGTTCTGCTTAATTCTCTTTCTGTTGCAGCCCTATATTTAGGACTTCTAGATGTTAATGCAAAAACAGTAATTCCTTTTTCTTGCCAGTTATTTATCAAACTTGGGATGATACTATCAGTTAGTTTTGTTGTACCCAATTCATAAAGTAGCCCAATAGAATCTTCAAATAGACAATTAACTTTCTGTGTATCGGTTGGTTTTATATTTAACCTTCCACGTTGCCACTGATACCAGATGTCTCCACCCAAATCGGTTGAGCTGGTTAAGATCGTATTGTCAATATCTAAAACTATAAGAATATTTGAAGGGTCGTTTTGGTTTATTAATGTGTTAATAAGACTATCAACCTTTTGGAAGTTAGTTGTAGTAACAATTTTAACATCTCCTTTGTTACTATTTATGAAAGCAAAATTTAATGCGATTGTTAGAACTAAGACTGGGAGTAATCTAATAATTTTATATTTTCTCATACTTTTATGGGTTTAGTGCCTAAGTAATAACAATAGAATTTCTCTAATATTGATGTCAAATTTACCTTTCATTTCCAATGAATTGTTAGATATTATTAAATATTGTTTCTTTACTTTAATTCTTAATACACTTTTTTGATAACTGAGTGTATATAATACCATTCCCGTTCTTTTAAAATCTATATGGCTAATTTACTTTAGCCAAAATTCATTACAACCCCACCAACTTACAACTCAAAATGCAAACCCAAAATAAAATTACGTCCTATATTTGGTATGCCATCACTTTTTAAGCGCGATAAATGCGAAGTGTAACTTGTATCAAAAGCATTATTGAGGTTTGCATTCAATTTAAATTGAAAACTATGTATATGAACAATCCCGCC
>JASFYP010000069.1:0-17635 GCA_045047075.1 Flavobacteriaceae bacterium | reverse complement strand
CTCTTTGGCTTTTCTAACGACCCAATAACTTGGAGCTTTATAATTACCATTATCGGACTACTAATTTTAATTGCTGGTCGTTATAAACTCTTAGACAACTTGATGAAAGTAATTATCATCATCCTAACAATCACAACAATTGTTTCAGTTATTACCGCCATCTTTAAAACCGATGTTTCATACAGTTTTCAACAAATAATTCCTGAAGGCGCAATTGAAATCGGATTTCTTATTGCTTTTTTAGGATGGATGCCCGCACCATTAGATGTCTCTATTTGGCAATCACTTTGGGCAATTGAAAAGAAAAAAGAAGTTAAAGAATTTGATACCAAAAAAAGTATTATCGATTTTAATATTGGATATATAGCTACCTTTATTCTAGGGATTTGCTTTTTAGGATTGGGCGCCATCGTAATGTACAATTCTGGGGAAAATTTTAGCCCAAAAGCAGGCATTTTTGCACAACAATTAATTGGAATGTATACAAACACTATTGGCGATTCGATGTATATCATTATTGGTATTGCAGCATTTACAACTATGTTTAGTACTACGCTAACAACTCTAGATGCTTCTCCCAGAGCAATGACAAAAACGGTGGAATTACTTACAAATAAATCATCCAAAAAGCTATACTGGGTTTGGATTGTTTTCTTAGCTATTGGAACACTCATCATCCTAAAATATTTTATTGACGATATGGGGACACTCATAAAAATAGCTACAATATTATCCTTTTTAACAGCACCCTTTTATGCGATTATCAACTTTAGTCTAATATCAGGTAAACATACTCCTAAAGAATTTAGACCTTCAACTATGATGAAAATATGGAGTTATCTCGGTATCATTTTCTTAATCGGATTTAGTGTGTGGTATCTTATGAATTTGTAAATTTGCAGCTTAATTATTTTCGATGGCTGAGTCAACAACAATCAGAAAACAAAAACCTAAATGGCTACGTGTAAAATTACCAACTGGTAAAAAATATACCGAGCTTAGAGAAATTGTAAGCAACTACGGTTTAAACACCATTTGCACTAGTGGAAGCTGCCCAAACATGGGCGAATGTTGGGGAGAAGGAACTGCAACCTTTATGATTTTAGGTAATATTTGCACTCGTTCCTGCGGGTTCTGTGGTGTAAAAACGGGTCGTCCAGAAACGGTTGAATGGGAAGAGCCAGAAAAAGTAGCCCGCTCTATTATGTTGATGAAGATTAAACATGCCGTAATCACATCAGTAGATAGAGACGATTTAAAAGATGGTGGTTCTATTATTTGGGCAGAAACTGTGAAGGCTATTCGTAGAGCAAATCCTGAGACAACTCTAGAAACTTTGATTCCTGATTTTCAACTAGACCATAAAAACTTAGATAGAATTATTGAAGTTGCTCCTGAAGTGGTTTCACATAACCTTGAAACAGTTAGAAGATTAACACGAGAAGTTCGCATACAAGCAAAATACGATCGTAGTTTAGGAGTGTTAAAATATTTAAAAGATCAAGGTATTAAAAGAACAAAATCTGGAATCATGTTGGGGCTTGGAGAAACTGAAGAAGAAGTGATACAGTCAATGCAAGATTTAGCTGATGTAAATGTTGACATTATTACGATTGGTCAATATTTACAACCGAGTAAGAAACACTTGCCTGTGATAGAATATATCACCCCAGAGCAGTTTAAAAAATACGAAGAAATTGGACTTGAAATGGGTTTTAGACATGTAGAAAGTGGCGCCTTGGTTCGCTCATCATACAAAGCTCAAAAGCATCTTTTGTAATTAACAAATCATTAACTTTTAATAATGTGCTTTGGCATATAAATTGCGATTATAAAAGCAACAAAGAGTTAGTAGGCTTTGTTTCATAATAAAGTAATTTGAATAAGTTTAGTTAGTTAATTGAAGCATTCGTTTTTTAGCGGATGCTTTTTTTATGGGTTAAAATGAGTATCTTTACTTTATAAAAATTTAAAAATAAAATGCCAAACGATTCAAAATTATTATTGGGGTTAATTGTCGGTGTTGCTGCTGGGGCTGTTGCTGGACTGCTAATAGCACCTGCACCTGGAAAAGAAACTAGAGAGAAAATAAAAGAAGCTAGCTCAAATTTTAAAGAAGATTTAGATAAAAAACTAAATGTGATCTCTTCAAAATTAGATAAAGAAACTATCGATGATATTAAAAATCAATTTGGAAACTTAAAAGGAAAGGCAAAAGAAGAGTATGATATTGTTGCTAAAAAAGTCAAGGATTTAGAACATGAAATTGAAACTAAAATTAAAGACTTAAAAAAGCAAGCAGCAAAATTAAACTCTGAAAAAACTTAATCAATATTATGATAGATTCACTAAAAAATTATATCGAAAAACGTTTTCAATTGATAAAACTAGAATTGGTTGGTGTATTTGCAAATATGGCTTCAGGTTTAGTTAGCTCCTTCATCATCCTTATCTTTTTACTTTTTATTTTAATGATGTTGAGTTTTTCTCTTGCATTTTGGTTTTCGAAAATACTTGATAGTTTTAGCCTAGGATTTGTAATAGTTGCTGGTATATACCTTCTTATTTTCATATTGTATTTCCTCTTAGCAAAGTCTAAAATTGATAAAAACATCAAAGATGTTATTGTGCAATCTGCATTGAATCAAGAAGAAAAAATAGAAAACGAATAAAGGCTAGCTATGAACAATAAGATTAGTACGTATCAAGATTTGCTCAATGCGAAAAAAGAATTGAAAGAAGAAATTTCTTTACAAGAAGCCGATTTTCAAAATAACAAATTCATAAAATTTGCTACTTCTATAGATGAAGGTGAACCACTCAAAGGCACTATTTTAGAATCACTTTCTTCGGTTGGATTCAAAGATATTATTACAAGTCCGCTTGGGAGTTTATTGAGCACCTATTTACTCTCTAACAAAACCATCAGAAAATATTTTATCGGCTATACAATTTTAAGAGAAACGATTCCGTATGCTTTTCAAAAATTAAAAGACATAGCGAATGAAATTGAGGTTTCAAAAAAGGAAGAGCAGTAGTTAAAATTGATTCTCGATTTCACGAAAAAAATAATCAATCAAACTTTATAGCCTTTACAGGGCTTATCTTGGTGATGACCCAAGAAGGCAATAATAACATCACTAAACACAACATCAAGGTGCCTAGGTTTAGTAAAAGAATATATCCAATATTGATATAAACAGGAGCCTTTTTTACATAGTAGGTTTCTGGATCTAAAGTCACAAATCCAAAATAATGCTGCGCTAATAAGATGGAAATTCCGATGAGGTTCCCCCAAAACAAACCTCTTATAATTAAGTGAAACGCATTGTATAAAAATATTTTTCGAATACTCAAATTATTACTACCTAAAGCTTTTAAAACACCAATCATTTGAGTCCGTTCTAAAATCAATACCAACAAAGCTGTTATCATATTGATACCTGCTACCAATACCATAATAATAATAATGAGTATGATATTATTATCAAATAATTTTATCCATTCAAAAATTCCACCAAATTTACTAGTGATGGTTTGTGTGTTTAAATTGGGTGGAATTTCTCTATAAATTTCATTTCCTTTTTTACTGATATCATCAAAATTATCAACAAAAACTTCGAAACCACCAACTTGATTTTCTTTCCAATTATTAAGGTGTTGCACTTGTCTAATATCAACCATCATAATCGCTTCATCAAACTCTTTAAACCCTGAATTGTAAATTCCAACCAAGGTGTAAACACGTACACTTGGCGGACGATTGGTGTTTTCTTTTAGAAAAAAAGTGTTGAACTCATCACCTACCTCAAAGCCCATTCTATCTGCAACATATTGTGACAGCAAAACATCTTCAGACCTTTTTTCACCTTTATAATTAGGCAACTCACCATCAACTAAATATTCTTTGAAAAAATTCCAGTCATAATCTGCTCCAACACCCTTTACAATAACACCTTCAAAATCAGTTTTTGTTCTTATAATTCCTGCCTTTGTAGCATAAACTTGGACCCTATTAATATCCTTTATCTCCTTAAACTCAGGATAAAAATCTTGTTTCTTATCAATAGGAATCAACGTAATTTGAGAATTGTTATTATCAAAATTTGTGATTTGAATATGCCCATTGAACCCAGAAATTTTCTCTCTAATTTTTTCTTGAAGTCCAACACCTGTCGCAATTGCAATCATCATAATTACAATCCCCAAAGAAATTGCTACGATTGCAATTTTTATTATTGGCGACGATATACTACTTTTATGCTGCTTTGCGGCAATGAGTCGTTTTGCTATAAATAATTCGTAATTCAAATTTAGGTATGGTACATTTTCGATTCAAAAATACATATTTCTTTTCAGTTATTTTGATGCTTTCATTGTTCATTTTTTATGGATATTCTTGCAACTCAAATATTGATAATAACACGCCTCAAAATAAAATTGTAGTCGGCGCAAATCAAACCACAAAATATTTATCGCTACTAAAAGGGAAAAATGTTGCTGTTGTTGCAAATCAAACCAGTGTTGTTTTTAAAGATAATGCTACCTATGTTCATTTAGTAGATTCTCTTATCAGCCAAAAAATAAACATCGTAAAAGTTTTTGCTCCAGAACATGGTTTTAGAGGTAAAGCAGATGCTGGCGAACATGTTGCTGACGGAATTGACACTAAAACAAACCTTCCAGTTTTCTCTCTTTTTGGTAAAAATAGGAAACCAAAATTAGAATTATTAGATGATGTTGAGATTGTAGTTTTTGACATTCAAGATGTGGGAGTTCGATTTTACACCTACATTTCCACAATGAGCAATATGATGGAAGCCTGTGCCGAAAAAGGAATTCCAATGTTGATATTGGATAGACCAAATCCAAACGGGTATTATGTAGATGGTCCAACTTTAGAGCCTACTCATTCTTCTTTTCTTGGTATGCACCCTATTCCGCTAGTGTATGGAATGACCATCGGTGAATATGCACAAATGGTGAATGGAGAAAAATGGCTAAAAAACGGTTTGCAATGTAAAATTAACATCATCCCCCTAAAAAATTACAATCATCAGAGTGAAGTTCATTTGCCAATTCGCCCTTCGCCAAACTTACCAAATGATAAGTCTATCAACTTATATCCAAGCTTAGGTTTTTTTGAAGGAACTATCATAAATGCAGGTCGTGGAACAGAATTTCAGTTCCAACGTTATGGCGCACCATTTTTTCCTGAAGATGATTTTAGCTACATCCCAAAACCTAACTTTGGTTCTAAATATCCAAAATTTGATAAAGAAAAATGTTACGGAGTAGATTTAAGAAAAACGAAAAAATTAAGTAAAGTCAATATTTCCTTTTTAGTAGATGCATTTAATAAAACACCTAAAGACAAAGTTTTTTTTGGCAAAACATTTACTCATCACGCAGGGACTCTAAAACTACAAAAGCAATTAGAAGCTGGTATGAGTGCTGAAGAAATTAGAACCTCATGGCAACCTGCAATTGAAACCTTTAAAAAAACAAGAACAAAATACTTGATTTACGACTGAATTACATCGGCAACTTCTTTTTCAACTCCTCAATAATATTATACGTAGCAGGACAAATTTCGATATTTTTTAAAGTCAAATCTGTAATTTGAATAAACTTTCGTCTATTGGTATGTGGATATTCCCTGCAAGCTTTAGGACGGACATCATATATAAAACATGAATTATCTGTATCTAGAAATACACAAGGAACCTCTTGCATCACATAATAATCATCCCCATCTCGTTCTAAATATTGGGCAACAAACTTTACTTCTTTAATGCGTAAATGCTTTGCAATACGTTGAATGTCTTTTTCTGTCACAATCGGACTAGAAGTCTTGCAACAATTACCACATTCTAAACAATCTGTTTTTTGAAATTCTTTTTCATGCAGCTCTTGCATCAAAGGATCCAATCTTTTTTGTTGACGCTTCTTCAGCTTTTGAAAATACTTCTTTGTTTCAACAAAAGATTCTTTGGCGAGTTTTGGGAGTTCTTCTAGTGATGGTTTTATCATGTTGCAAATATACCTATAAGCGTCAGTTCGAGTGAAATTCTTGATAAAGAATTTTATATCGAGAACAAACAAAATAAAATACGCTCTCGATACCATTTTTACGTCTCTGCGAAAAAAACGAAATAAAATAGAGTTTTTGTGGCAGTCTCTTTTTAATATAGAGATTACTTCGACAATTTAAAAGTTACATCTATATTAAAATAATAACATTGCCTCGCAAAGACAACTATTTTTTATCGTAAATTTGCACTTCAATTTTTTAGTAAAGATGAATATCCAAAACACCATTGAAACTGCCGTAAAAGAAGCATTTAAATCTATTTATGATACCGAAATTAATTCGGTAGAATTCCAAGCGACACGCAAAGATTTTGAAGGAGATATTACGATTGTCGTATTTGCTTTTTTACGTTTTGTAAAAGGAAATCCTGTTGAGATAGGAAACAAAATTGGTGCATATCTAAAAGAGAATATTCAAGAAATCTCTGATTTTAATGTGGTTAAAGGATTCCTAAACTTGGTAATTGCTGACACTACTTTTATCGATGATTTCAATAACATCTATACAACAGAAAACTTCGGAATTACAAATCCAAATCCGAAAGAGAAAGCTGTCATGGTTGAGTATTCATCACCAAACACCAACAAACCTTTACATCTTGGTCACATCAGAAATAACCTCTTAGGATATTCTGTTGCTAAAATTATTGCTGCTTCAGGCAAAAAAGTTTATAAAACCCAAATCATCAATGACCGTGGAATTCATATTTGCAAAAGTATGTTGGCATGGAAACTTTTTGCTCCCAATGGGAGTGATGGCAAAAAAGAAACTCCAGAAACAACGTTCAATCTTGATTTAAGAAAAGGTGATAAATTGGTAGGGAATTATTATGTAAAATTCGACCAAGAATATAAGAAAGAAATAGCTGAAATAGTATTGAAAGGAATCTCTGAAGAAGAGGCTAAAAAACAAGCTCCACTTATACTTCAAGCACAAGAAATGCTACGCCAATGGGAAGCAGGAGATGCCGAAACTATTGCTCTTTGGAAAAAAATGAACCAATGGGTATATGACGGATTTGATATTACATACAAAGAATTAGGTGTGAATTTTGACAAAAACTATTACGAAAGCAACACCTATCTTTTAGGAAAAAATGTGGTCGCTAGCGGATTAGAGTCTGGTGTATTTTATCGCAAAGATGATGGGTCAGTATGGATTGATTTGACGGAAGATGGTTTGGATGAAAAAATCGTATTGCGCTCTGACGGGACATCTGTTTATATGACCCAAGATATTGGTACTGCAATTGAACGTTTTAAAGATTATGATTTAAGCGCTCTAACTTATACGGTTGGTAACGAACAAGATTATCACTTTAAAGTCTTGTTTTTAATCCTTAAAAAATTAGGATTTGATTGGGCTAACAACCTATTTCATTTATCGTATGGAATGGTAGATTTACCTTCAGGAAAAATGAAGTCTAGAGAGGGAACCGTGGTCGATGCTGATGATTTAATGTTAGAAATGATAAACACCGCTCGAGATATTTCTGAAAAATTAGGAAAACTAGAAGGCTATTCAAACGAAGAAAAAGAAAGCTTGTATAAGATTATCGGTCTGGGTGCTTTAAAGTATTATATCCTAAAAGTAGATCCTAAAAAAAGAATTTTATTCGACCCAAAAGAGTCGATTGACTTTAACGGAAATACGGGTCCTTTTATTCAATATACCTATGCTCGGATTCAATCTATTTTAAGGAAAGCGGATTTCGATTTGAATCAAGAAAATGTAGAAATAGATTTACATCCAAAGGAAAAAGAGGTGATTAAAACGTTGCAGCAATATCCTGAAATTATTCAGAATGCAGCAAAAAATCACAGTCCTGCATTGATTGCAAACTACACCTACGAATTGGTAAAAGCATACAATTCATTTTATCAATCTGTACCAATTTTGGGAAGTACAAATCAAAATGAAAAAGTATTTAGAACTCAATTATCTAAAAAAGTGAGTGATACAATCAAGTCTGCATTTGGCTTGTTGGGTATTGATGTTCCTGAGAGAATGTAAGTCTTAAGTCGTCACTTCGAGTGTTTTGCTTGAGATGAAAATCGAAATCAAAATGTATCGAGAAGCGTAATAAAGTTCTCGACCTGTCTGCCGACAAAGGCAGGTACTATTTTCTCCTTTGGTCGAAAATCACTCGAACTGACGTAGGAATATCATATACTAAAATCAATTTTATTCACTAAATTTGCACTCGTTAAAAACAACACATAATCAATAAAAAATATACAAGATGAAGTACGATATTATCATAATTGGATCTGGACCTGGAGGATATGTAACCGGAATTAGAGCATCACAACTCGGATTTAAAGTTGCCATTGTTGAGAAAGAAAACCTTGGTGGAATCTGCCTTAACTGGGGATGTATTCCTACCAAAGCATTGTTAAAAAGTGCACAGGTGTATAATTATTTAAAACATGTTGATGATTACGGATTAAAGGCCGAAGCGATTGACAAAGATTTTGACGCGATTATAAAACGTAGTCGTGGTGTTGCTGATGGCATGAGCAAAGGTGTTCAGTTTTTGATGAAGAAAAACAAAATTGACATCCTTAACGGATTTGGAAAAATAAAAACGGGTAAAAAAGTTGATGTTACAGATGCTGATGGTAAGGTTACTGAATACAGCGCTGACAATATTATTATTGCAACTGGCGCAAGAAGTAGAGAGTTGCCAAACTTGCCACAAGATGGTAAAAAAGTAATTGGATATCGTGAAGCAATGACACTTCCGGAGCAACCTAAAAAAATGATTGTAGTTGGTTCAGGAGCTATTGGTGTTGAGTTTGCACATTTTTACAATTCGATGGGAACTGATGTAACGATTGTTGAATTTATGCCAAATGTGGTTCCAGTTGAAGATATTGAAGTTTCAAAACAATTCCAGAAATCACTAAAAAAATCAGGAATTAAAGTAATGGTAAATTCTTCAGTTGAGTCTGTTGACACTTCAGGAAAAGGAGTTGTTGCAACTGTAAAAACTAAAAAAGGAGAAGAAACTCTTGAAGCTGATATTTTATTATCGGCAGTAGGTATTAAATCGAATATCGAAAATATTGGACTAGAAGATGTTGGTATTGTAGTTGACAGAGATAAGATTTTGGTGAACGATTTTTACCAAACTAACATTCCTGGTTATTACGCAATTGGTGATGTAGTTCCAGGTCAAGCCCTAGCACACGTTGCTTCAGCTGAAGGAATTACATGTGTTGAGAAATTAGCAGGATTGCACACCGAACCTGTCGATTATGGTAACGTACCTGGATGTACTTATGCGACTCCAGAAATTGCAAGTGTTGGTATGACAGAAGCAAAAGCTAAAGAAGCTGGATACGAATTAAAAATTGGGATATTTCCGTTCTCTGCTTCTGGAAAAGCACAAGCAGCTGGAACACCTGACGGATTTGTAAAAGTAATTTTTGATGCTAAATATGGCGAGTGGTTAGGATGTCATATGATTGGAGCTGGAGTTACAGATATGATTGCTGAGGCAGTTGTAGCGCGTAAATTAGAAACTACAGGTCATGAAATTTTAAAATCAATTCACCCACACCCAACAATGAGTGAAGCTGTGATGGAAGCTGTTGCTATGGCTTATGGCGAAGTGATACATTTGTAAAATAATAGTCGTTAGGCTTTATATAAAAGATAAAAATCCGAATCATATTTGATTCGGATTTTTTGTTGTTTACTATTTTTGTTGATGCTGTCTTTCCCGTGCAAACGGCAATCCAAAACGGATTATCCCTCCTTCTTATCTTTTGGTTTTTTATTCATTTTATAAATAAGGAAAACAAATCCCACTACAAAATGTAGGATGATTATTCCTGCAACTATATATATTCCGGTATTAGAATCACCTCTCATACAAACTAATTTTGGTTAAAATTAAATAGTATACAAAATAATTACAGCCACAAATGTTACACTTCAATTATTGTAAATTCCAAATCTAACGGCTTTAGTGCTTCTTTTAATTTCGGAATCAAACCATCACCATATTCTAAATACAACTCAGAAAAATTTGTATTGCGCTCTTGTAAACTTTGCTTAGGGAAAATTTGATCTTGAACTTGTTTAATTCTTGCAGTTAGGTCTTTATATTTTCTACGTTCTGCTTTTAACAAACGCTTTTCTAAATTATCCAATCCGTTCAATTGCTTTTGTTTCTGAGCCTTTACTGCACCAATAAATGATTTGTCAGTTTGAGTTGCAATCTCTTCCAATTTTTCAAAATGAGAATCTATTTGTTGACGTTGCTCAGAAAAATCAATTATTAAATCAGAATATTCTGTTATTTTTTTGTTGACTAAATCTTGTTGTTTAAGAAACAGCTCGTCTAAATTGATTGACAATTTCTTTAAAACCTTCGATTGCTTTTCGGTAATCACTACAGCCGAATTTCGCAATAATAAAATTGGGAAAGGAACATCTACAGCATCAAAATATGCTTTTAATTCAAACCAATACGCCAACTCTCCACCTCCACCAATATAACATAGATTTGGTAAAACCACTTCTTGATACAAAGGGCGCATGATTACATTTGGACTGAATCTTTCTGGGTGCAATTTTAATTCGTATTGTAATTCTTCTATAGTAAATACAATATCTGTATTGTTAATTTTATATAAATCTCCTTCTATAATAATTCGCTCACGTAATTTATCCGTCAAATAAAACAAATTGATTTCTCTAGGGTTTACTTGAATCTTATAATCGTTTTCTAAAATCTCATTTGTTTTAGTAACCTCTTTAAAAGCAGTCTGTTTGAATAATTCCTGCTCAACAAAAGGCAGAAACATTCTTTTAAGCTCAATATCATCACCATCAACAATGACCAATCCGTAATCAGAAAACAATTCATTTGCCAAATAACGTGTGGCTTCAGTTAAATTAGTGTGCCCTAAATAAGCATCAGAAAATAATTTTTTTAAACTTTTTGCATTGTTTGAATCTCCAACAAGTTTTGAAAATTTGTCTAAAACAAATTCCAACCCGTCAGTAGATAATCTTCCAACTCCACCACCTGCATCTCTGTTCCAGCTAACTTTTTTGCCTTTAAAATTAAAATATTGAATCTCTTCAAAATCATGATCTTCTGTTGCCATCCAATAAACAGGAACAAAATTATTAGTAGGGTATTCTGCTTTCAACTGTTCTGATAAATTAATAGCCGAAATTATTTTATAGAGAAAATAAAAAGGCCCCGTAAACAAATTTAATTGATGCCCCGTTGTAATTGTAAAGGTGTTTTGGTTTGCTAGTGACTTAATATTCGTAGTGGTCTTGTCAGAAACTTTGATATTTCTATATTGTGATTTAAGCGAATTTACAAGAGTTTCTCGATGCGATTCTGAAACAAGTTCAGAATGACATTTTATTTCCACTTGCCTTTTAAAACCTGCTAAGTCAGGAAATTCACTAAAAAAAGGAGATAATTTTTTATCTTGATTTAAATAATCACAAATTATTTTAGAGAAATACCCGGTTTTAGAAAATGGAATCGTTGATACTTTGGTCACTCGTTTTTAATTTTTGATAAAGTTACTAAAATTAAATCTGTGGTCGAAGTTAGATTGAATATCTAACAAATTTTTAACGAAATCAAATAGTCTTCAAATACAACTTCTCAACTTTAGCTCTTGCCCAAGGAGTTCTACGTAAAAACTTTAAACTCGATTTAATTGAAGGATTGCTCTTAAAACAGTTGATATTTATTTGCTGACTCAATTCTTCCCAACCATATTCAGACACTAACAATTGTAGGATGTCGGCAAGTTTGACTCCATGAAGTGGATTATTGGGCTGGTCTTGATTCATAACTATTTTTAATTTAAATCTGTCTTTTCCACGAAAGTGGAAATCCATTTAATTCATACATACTGGATTCCCGTGTACGCGAGAAAGACAATACAACTCTATTTTATAGGCTCCGCATACAAGTCATAATCTTCAGCAGAAATGATTTTAACATTGGCAAAATCTCCAGTTTTTAAATAAAATTTCGAAGCATCAATCAACACTTCATTATCAACATCTGGTGAATCAAATTCGGTACGCCCAATAAAATGTTCTCCTTCTTTACGGTCAATCACTACTTTAAATTCTTTTCCTATTTTCTCTTGATTCAATTCCCAAGAAATCTGAGATTGCAATTCCATAATTTCATTAGCACGCTGTTGTTTCACTTCTTGCGGCACATCATCTTCCAATTCATAAGCCGTCGTATTTTCTTCATGCGAATATGCAAAACATCCCAAACGCTCAAAACGCATCTCCTCAACCCAAGACTTTAAATTTTTATAATCTTCTTCAGTCTCACCAGGGTAGCCAACAATCAATGTTGTTCTAATTGCCATATCAGGAACCGCAGCTCTAAAGTCATAAATCAACTTGGTCGTTTTTACCTGAGTCGTACCACGTTTCATACTTTTTAAAATGGAATCAGAAATATGTTGCAATGGTATATCCAAATAATTACAAATTTTTGGTTCTTCTCTCATTACTTCTAATACATCCATCGGGAAACCAGTTGGAAATGCATAATGTAAACGAATCCACTCTACACCATCAATCTTAACTAAGGCTTTTAATAACTCTGCTAAATTTCTTTTCTTATAAATATCCAACCCATAATAGGTCAAATCTTGGGCAATTAGAATTAATTCTTTTACCCCTTTTACAGCCAATTTCTCAGCTTCAATTATAATTTCTTCTATCGGAGTTGATTTGTGTTTTCCACGCATCAAGGGGATAGCGCAAAAACTACAAGGTCTATCGCAACCTTCGGCAATTTTTAAATAGGCATAATTTTTTGGTGTTGTAGTCAATCGTTCACCAATCAATTCATGTTTATAATCTGCACCTAAAACTTTTAGTAAACCTGGTAATTCAGTCGTTCCAAAATATTGATCTACAGACGGAATTTCCTTTTGTAAATCTGGTTTATAGCGTTCACTCAAACATCCTGTCACAAAAACTTTATCTACCAATCCATCTTCTTTCTTTTGTACAAATTCTAAAATAGTATTTACACTTTCTTCTTTAGCATTGTCAATAAATCCACAGGTATTAATCACCACAATATTGCCTTCCTCTTCATGTACCACTTCTTTTCCATTGGCCTGTAGTTGCCCCATCAATACTTCAGAATCATAGATGTTTTTGGAACAACCTAGAGTTACAACATTGATTTTATTTTTTTTGATTGACTTAGTGCGCATGTACTTATATTTAGGCTGCAAAAATACTTAAACCATTTTAGATTCGTTTAGTCTTATAGCAATAATCAACCAATGAAAACAAAACTATTCTACTTTGCATTTTTCGCAATGCTACTATCTTGTACATCTTCTGATGATATTGAAATTCCAACTCCTCCAACCAATTCTGATGAAATCTATTTTCCACCAATCAATAGTACAATATGGGAAACTATTTCGTTATCTGAATTAAATTGGAATGAAAGCAATTTACCTCAACTTTTAAATTTTGTGGAAGAAGAAAATTCAAAAGCTTTTATCATCCTTCAAAATGGACGCATTGCGGTGGAATGGTATGCTGATGATTTTTCGGCAACTCAAAATTGGTATTGGGCATCGGCTGGAAAAACATTGACTTCGGTAACTGTTGGAATTGCTGAACAAGAGGGTTTTGTAAATCTAAATAATCAAACAACATCTTATTTAGGTGATGGGTGGACAGCAATGCCACAAGCACGCGAAGATGCTATTTCGGTGTTAAATCAATTGACAATGACGAGTGGTTTAAATGATATTATTTTTGATTGCACCGACCCAATTTGCCTTTTTTACAAAGCAGCTCCAGGCACTCGATGGGCATATCACAATGCACCTTATACGCTGTTGCAAGATGTGATTGCAAGTGGTACAAACCAAACTTATGAGAATTATTTTAATTCCGTTTTAAGAGATAAAATCGGGATGGATGGCACTTGGTTTGGCACCAATAATTACAACAATGTTTATTTTAGTACCGCAAAATCTATGGCAAGATTTGGAATCTTAATGTTGAATAAAGGAACCTGGGAAAGTGATGAAATTTTAAATCAGGCTTATTTTACTGCAATGACAAATACATCACAAAATATCAATAAATCTTATGGATATTTATGGTGGCTGAATGGTAAAGAGAGTTTTATGCTACCGGGTAGTCAAGAGGTTTTTACTCAAACTTTGATACCAAATGCTCCTTCTGATTTATTTGCAGGATTAGGTAAGAATGATCAAAAAGTATATGTTGTTCCGAGCAAAGATTTAGTAATTATCAGAATAGGAGAAGCGGCAAGTGAAGATGCCTTGGTCCCAATTAGTTTTGATAATGAGCTTTGGGAAAAGATAAATGCTGTAATCCTCTAAGTAGCATTCTATTTCATCACTGTTTACAATAAAGTAGCATTTCATATTTTTAAAAATATTCATAATTAATTGCAAGTTTAAAAAATCTATCTATATTTGCATACTAAATATTACGAATATCAAGTATGAGTTATTCACTATCCTTTACTAAATCAATTTTTGTAGTCATTTTTATCTCAGATAAAATTAGACAAAAGCAATTTGAATATTTATCTACTGCTGATATTTCGAAATACTTAAGTATTCCAAAACCAACTTTAGTAAAGATTTTACAAAATTTAAATTTGGCAAACATCATTGAAACAAAGGAAGGAAAACTCGGTGGAATCAGATTAATGAAGGATCCATCAGACATTACAATCTTAGAAATATTGGAAGCTATGGAAAGAGGAAAACCTTTATTTCAAACTTCGTACAATATTTTGGCTGATGGTAAAAGACCAAACAATGCTCAAAAATCAATTGAAAATGTTTTGAATGATGCAGAAAATCAATTAAAAAATGAGTTGTCTAAAAAAACAATTGCAGAAATATTAGTCGAAATGAATGGCTAATTTTTTTAACCAAACTAAATATACATAATATAACGTACATAAATATGAAATTTTCAAAATTCTTTTCTAACATACAAGAAACATCTTGGTATCGCACATTTCTTAATCCGGTGATTGATGAAATTAGTGCTGGGGAATTATTAGATATTGGTACAGGCTCTGGAAAACTAATTCAGATTTTATCGAACGAAAAAGGAATTGATTGCGTTGGAGTTGATACAAACGCTGACATGATTAAAGAGGCAAAAAATAAGTTAAAGAAAACCAATATTGAAATCCTTAAAATAGAAGCAAACAAAAAACTTCCTTTTAAAGATGATAGTTTTAATTATGTCACTATTTGCAATGTCTTATTTCATTTAAATAATGAAAATATTGATTTAATGTTACAAGATTCAAAACGATTGTTAAAAGAAGATGGAAAAATAATTATACTTACTCCTACTGGAATAGGAAACATATTCACCTTAACAAAACATTTCTTTTCGCTTAAAAACATGAGCATTTTTATCTGGTTTTACGCTACTAGAAGTCGTGCAAAAATTTGGTCAAATGCAAATTACTTAAAAAAATATACTAGTAAAAACAACCTGCTATACACCTCAAAAATTGTAATGAACGGTTTTGCTCAACTAGAAATAATCAATTAATTTTTTAAATCAAACCAACTATAATAAACATTAAGTATAACAATTAAAAACAACAATTATCATGAAGACAAAAAACACTATCGGAAACATTCTAAATTATGTAATGTCAGCAATATTAGTCATTAGCGGCTCACTAAAATTAATTCAATTCGAACCTTATATGGAAATCATAAAAGGATTGAATCCCAACTATTATGACAACATTTATTTGATCGGATTTGTTGCTCTTGCTTCTGGAATTTTATTTGCAATTCCTAAAACTTTTACCTTCGGATTTATTGCTACACTAGTTTTTCTTGGCGGAACCATTTCTGCTCATATGCAAGCGGCGGACAATTTTATCCCTCAAATAGTATTTGTAATCCTTACAAGTTTAACTGCATATTTAAAAAAACCAGAATGGTTTAAAAATTAGTGAACTGACAAAAAAATGAGATAAGAAAGCACACTCCTTTTAGGCTTGTGCTTTCTTTGTATATTAGTCCTTGATACAAAATATTAAAACTAACCAATATGTATATAGGTAAAAGATTCCCTTTTTGGGGTACAGTAATTTGGAGTAAAAAATATATTTTTATTTTTATTATCATAGATACTATCCCCATTTTATTATACAAATTATTAGGTTGGTATTGGTTGGCTATTCCATGGCAACCCATAGCATTAATAGGTATAGCTGTTTCTTTTTATTTAGGATTTAAAAACAATTCGTCTTATGACAGGTTATGGGAAGCACGTAAAATTTGGGGTGGAATCGTAAATGCATCCAGAACATTTACAATTATGTCGAGAGATTTTATCACCAATGAATTTGCCACTGAAAAAATTTCGGGAGAAGAATTGCATTCCATTCATAAAAAGATTGTGCATCGGCATGTGGCTTGGTTAAAAACATTGACGTATCAGTTAAGAGTTCCTAAGCCTTGGGAACATTCCTCTAAGGATGAAAATTTATTGCGAAAAGAAGCGGGAGTTCATCATGAGGATAATCATTTTGAAAAAATTAAACCTTACATTTCTTCGGATGAATATGAATATTTAATGAGCAAAGGAAATAAAGCTTCACACCTTCTGAGTTTACAATCTAAAGAATTATTAAAACTTAAATTAAGCGGACAAATAGAAGATTTCAGACATATGGAATTGGAGAAAATGCTAGGTGAATTTTACACCCTCCAAGGAAAATCTGAACGTATTAAAAACTTTCCATTTCCAAGACAATATGCAACTGTCAATTTTATTTTTGTGTGGATATTTTTGGTATTGCTACCCTTTGGAATGTTAAATATTTTTAATGATGATCTTACTAATCTAACTTCAGGGTGGTTGGTATTTCCTTTTACAGTATTGGTTTCTTGGGTATTTATTTTAATGGAAATGATAGGAGAATATTCTGAAAACCCATTTGAAGGTTTGTACAATGATGTGCCAATCTCTACCATGGCAAGATCTATTGAGATTGATATCCGACAAATGCTAGACGAAACAGATTTACCGAAACCGCTAGAACCTGTTGGTGATTATGGAATTATATTGTAACTGCTTAATAACTTAAATAAAAGCAACTTGACTTTGTATTTTTAAATCACTAACTTTACATATCATACGATAAAATCAATTTAAACTGGATTTATCTTAACGTTGTAAACAATGGGAAACACCATACGTGAAATAAAAGAATAAGATATGATTAAGAGAAATATTGGACAAAAAATATTTCACTTTCCTTTGACAAAAATCGTCATTGGAATTATTGTTATTACAGTAGTTTTTGGAATTTCAAATAATTTACAAGGAGTAATTTTTAAAACTGATTTATTATCAAAAGATGTAATAACTTTAATAGTAAGCATTATTTCAACTTTTCTAGCGGTGATTGCTTATATCTTTCTTTATAAATTTTATGAAAAAAGGAAAATAACTGAATTTTCTACTAATGGAATT
>JASFYP010000068.1:0-7985 GCA_045047075.1 Flavobacteriaceae bacterium | reverse complement strand
GAGTGATCAACAATTATAAACGTTCCAGGTACATCAACTTTAAATTCTACCATTGCTGCACCACCAGCAGGAATTAAAGTTGTTTGTACATTTTCATTTACCAAAGAACCTCCTTCAACATGAACCCTATCAAATATTTCTCCAATCACGTGGAAAGAAGAAACCAAGTTTGGACCACCATTTCCTACAAACAAACGAACCGTTTCTCCAACATTTGCAGTTATAGCATTATCGCCAGTTAAAGAACCAACCCTGCCATTAAACACTACATAGTCTGCTTGTTCTGCAACTGCTTTAGTCATATCAAAAGCTTGTAAACCAGGTGCACCTGTAGCTCCTTTTGTGTAAAAATCACCTTGCATGATATAGTATTCTTTATCAACTTTTGGAAGACCTCCTTCTGGCTCAACCAAGATTAAACCATACATACCATTTGCAATATGCATCCCAACAGGAGCAGTTGCACAATGATAAACATACACCCCAGGATTCAATGTTTTAAAAGAAAAAGTCTTTTCATGACCAGGTGCAACGAATGAAGATGTTGCTCCACCTCCTGGACCTGTTACTGCATGTAAATCGATATTGTGAGGTAATTTATTGTCTGGATGATTAGACAATGTAAACTCAACCTCATCGCCTACTCTAGTACGTATAAAACTTCCTGGAACCGAACCTCCGAATGTCCAATAAATATAAGTTGTACCATCTGTCATAGTCCCTTCTTGTTCAAGAATCTCCATGTTGACTAGTAGCTTTTTTGCTGGTCGATCTCCAACTGGAATAGGAACATTTGGTGGTGCAGTTAATTCTGCTTCCATCGTTCCTGACACTGCAATTTTTGAAGTATCAATAACTTTTTTTTCTTGATTAGAATTACAACTTGATAAAATAAATGATACAATAACAATACAAAAACTGATAAACTTAATTCTTTTCATTTTAATTAATATTTAGTTAGATAATTTTTAGACAATTACAAAAACACATAAGTCATTTTTGCTTCGTTATAAAATTAGTGTAACAATTGTTACACAGCAAAAATATATGTAAAAAAAACTACAGAACATGATAAATATCAATTTTTAAAAATAAAAGACTATTTTATCTTTTATGATGAATTTACTGCATAAAAAAAACCGTTTAATATATCAAACGGTTTTCAATTTGTGACTTGGCTGGGGCTCGAACCCAGGACCACCTCCTTAAAAGGGAGGTGCTCTACCAACTGAGCTACCAAGTCTTCACTTTTTCTTAGCGGGTGCAAATATAAGTACTTGTTTTAATAAAACAAGCGCTTTTATAATTTACTTTCCTTTAAATAAATTTCGCGGACTTTTTTAAATAAATTAGAAGAATAAACAAAATTAACAATGGCCTCATTATCTGTTACAACCATCTCTTTATTGGTTCCCTCCCACTCTTTGTAACCATCTTTTAAGAACACTATTTTCTCGCCAATTTCCATAACAGAATTCATGTCGTGAGAATTTACGATAGTAATCATTTGGTATTCTTTTGTAATTTCTTGAATCAGATTATCAATAACTGTTGCTGTATGTGGATCTAATCCTGAGTTGGGTTCATCGCAAAATAAATATTTAGGATTCATTACAATTGCTCTTGCAATGGCAACACGTTTTTTCATCCCACCAGAAAGTTCTGCCGGAAATTTTGGATTTGAGCCTGTTAAATTTACTCTATCCAAAACTTCATTTACACGAAGCAACATTTCAGGATGCAATTGTTTGGTGAACATTTTAAGTGGAAACATCACATTATCTTCTACCGATAAAAAATCATACAAAGCTGATCCTTGAAACACCATACCGATTTCTGTTCTTAATTGGCGTTTCTCTTCAATCGATAAATCAGAATAAATTCTTCCATCAAAAGAAATTGTTCCTTCATCAAATTCATGCAATCCTAATAAACATTTTAAAAAAACTGTTTTTCCTGATCCACTTTGCCCGATAATAAGATTTGTTTTTCCTTTTTCGAAAGTCGTTGTAATTCCTTTCAAAATATGAGCATCTCCAAAACTCTTATGTAAATTTGTAACTTCTATCATTATCCTAAGAGCATTTGGGTTAAGAAATAATTTAAGGTGATAATTGCAACACTTGTCCAAACAACTGCTTGTGTACTCGCTCTACCTACTTCTAACGATCCTCCCTTAACATAATATCCATGATATGCAGGAATCGTTGCAATTAAAAAGGCAAACGCCACTATTTTTATCAATGCATACTGTATAAAGAAGGGATCAAACTCTAATCTAATTCCTTCAACATAATCAATAGTATAAAATAAACCTGTTAAAGCTCCTGCTGCCCATCCGCCAAGTATTCCTAAAAACATAGCGATTAAACCTAACAAAGGATAGAAAAATATGGTGGCAATTACTTTTGGTAAAACGAGGTAGTTTAATGAATTTACTCCCATCACTTCTAATGCATCTATCTGCTCAGTAACTCGCATTGTACCAATACTCGATGCAATATACGACCCCACTTTACCTGCCAAAATAACGGATGTAAAGGTCGGCGCAAACTCTAAAATCATAGATCGTTTTGTAGCAAAACCAATTAAGTATTTTGGAATAAGTGGACTATCAACACTCAAGGCAGTTTGTATGGCTACAACTCCGCCAATAAAAAAAGAAATGAACATGATGATTCCGAGTGATTTTAAACCCAAATCTTCAATTTCTCTAAAAAGAGTTTCTCTAAATATTTTTCCTCTTTGTGGTTTTTTAAAAACCTGTTTGAGCATCAAAAAATATTTTCCAATATGTTCTAGGTAATTCATTCAATTCTTTTTGCTAAAATATTAAATAAAACCAATGTAAAAAACCTATCATCACATAAAATCATATATTTGTTAATTGAATAATACTCAACCCAAATGAAACAATTTTTCTTACTCCTACTTGTCACGATTTTTACTTTTTCTTGTAAAAGTGATGTAAACACAAAACCATCAACCACAAAAAGCGTTAAACCAAAATTAGTAATCGGAATTGTGATAGATCAAATGCGTTACGATTATCTAACTCGTTTTGATCATCGTTTTGGTGAAGGTGGATTTAAAAGAATTATCAACAACGGATACAATCTTAAAAACACACATCTAAATTATACCCCCTCTAAAACTGCGGTGGGTCATGCTTCAATCTATACAGGCACAACCCCAAGAAATCATGGAATAATGGGAAACGATTGGTATGATAAATACGAACAAAAAAGTGTGAATAATTCTGATGATGACAACTACGAATCTGTTGGTAGCACTACTAAAAACGGACAAAAATCACCAAATAAATTAATTACAAATACTATTGGAGACCAATTACATCTATCTCAAAATATGCAGGGTAAAGTGATTGGGATTGCCATAAAAGGGAGGGGTTCTATTTTGCCAGTTGGTCATAGTGCAAATGCCTCGTATTGGTTCGATAAAGGTACAGAAGGCAAATGGGTTACGAGCACTTATTATATGAATAGCCTACCAAAATGGGTGTCTGATTTTAACAATTCTAAAATTGCAGAAAATTATTTAAACTCAACTTGGGATACCTATTATGACATCGACACTTATACCAATAGTGGTGTTGATGATGACCCACATGAACAAAAATATTATGCCAAAGAAAAGACTACTTTTCCTTATGATTTGTCAACACTAAAAGAAAAAAATAAATTTTATAAATTATTGCTTTACAGTCCACAAGGAAATAGTATGACTACAGATTTTGCCATGAAAGCAATTGAATCTGAAAACTTAGGAAAGACAGAAATGACCGATTTCTTGGCATTGGGATATTCTTCGACGGATGGAATTGGGCATCAATTTGGACCAAATTCTGTTGAGATTGAAGATGCTTACATAAGAATGGATTTAGAGCTTGAACGCTTTTTAAACTTTTTAGACAAACAAGTTGGAAAAGGAAAATACACCATTTTCTTAACTGCCGATCATGGGGTTTCTCATATTCCGTACGACTTAAAAGAATTGAATTTCCCTGGTGGATATCGCAGTAAAAAATTAATCCGAAAATATGTAGAAGCTATTGTTGATCGTAAATTTGGTAACCCAAAACTTATTGAGCATATTGAGAATAACAGTATTTTTATCAATGAAAAGCAACTCAAAAAATCTCATTTAAAAAGAGAAGATGTTGCAGATGTAATTGCTATTGAATTGATAAAAAATGGAAAAATTCATAAAACAGCAACTCACAAAACATTAGCAACAAATGGGTTTAACGAAGGGATGTTAGCCTTGATGCAACGTGGATTCAATCAAAAACTTTCTGGTGATGTCATGTTCTTATACACCCCTTCTATGTTAGGAGATTGGAATAAAAACAAAGGTGGCTCTAACCACGGATCTGGATATAATTATGACAATCATATTCCACTATTGTTTTACGGAGCAGGAATAAAAGTTGGAAGTTCTAACCATTATTATCCCATTACAGATATTGCTTCAACCATTTGTACTTTGATGGAAATTGAGTTCCCAAATGGGAATACTGGAAAAGTGATTGAGGAGGTGTTGGAATAAAACTATCAAACAACAAATGATTGTAAAACCTAAAATACGATTGGCTACTTTTAAAGATTTAGCAATGATTGTTAAGATTTACAATCAGGCAATAAATTCTAAAAATACCACGGGAGATTTACAAGAATTTACTCTGAATAAACGAATTGATTGGTTTCAAAAATTCTCACCTTGTGAGTACCCCATTTTTGTTGCTGAACTAAAAAATAAAATTGTTGGATACGCTACTTTATCTCCCTACCGACTTGGAAGAAAAGCAATGGAGCGCATTGCCGAAATTAGTTTTTATATTGATTATGAGCATCACAATCTCGGAATTGGTTCTGCTTTGATTCAACATTGTATTGATGATTGCCCAAGAATTGGAAAAGAATCATTGCTCGCCATTTTGTTAGATATCAATACATCGAGCATTCAATTGCTGAAAAAATTTGGTTTTGATGAATGGGGACATTTTCCAGATATTATCCATTTAGAAAATCAGAATTGTGGGCAATTGATTTATGGGTTGAAGGTGGAAAACTAAAAATCACTTCACAAAATTGTTACATCATTAAACAAAGTAGCTCTTTATTAAAATAATAATTGAAATGAAAATACTAGAAACAGAACGATTATTTTTAAGAGAACTAACAATTAATGATGCTGAGAGTATGTACTTATTAAATCTTGATTTAGATGTTCTCAAATATACTGGAGATATCCCCTTTGAAAGTATTGAACACGCAAAGCAGTTTTTGAAAAATTACAATCATTACAAAAAATACACCTTTGGTCGTTGGGCAGTAATAGACAAAACTAGTAATGAATTTATAGGGTGGTGTGGACTAAAATACACTCCAGAACTTGATGAATATGATATTGGATTTCGATTTTTTAAAAAATATTGGAATAACGGTTATGCGACTGAATCTGCGAAGGCTTGCCTCGATTTAGGTTTTGACAAATATCATCTAACAGAAATTGTTGGAAGAGCAATGACAGAAAACATCGGGTCAATTAAAGTGCTAGAAAAAATAGGTATGACCCACTTTAAAGAATTTAACTTTGATGGAGAAAATGGAGCTATTTACAAAATTGAAAATACAGATTGACTATATTTGTTTTTATTCTAAAAAACAAATTAACTAGTGTGTTTATACATACGCTTTACGTAAGCTGAAAAACCTCGATAACATCAATATGAATATTTCTGAAAGATTATTTGAAACTGCAATTCAAGATTTGAATTCTGTGGAAATATTATATAGTTCAAAACATTATAATTTGTCTTTGTTTCAATTACAGCAATCAGTTGAGAAATTTGTCAAATCTTTTGGAATTAAAACTGAAATTATTAAACAAGATGAAATTGCAAAAAAAATAAGTCATTTACCTCACAAAGTATTTACTAGACTTTATCAAAATCAAATAGAAGAACTTTCTAAATATAGTGGAACACCATTATTAATTCCTGATATGGTTCCACCTCACCAAAGAGGGAAAAGTAAAGTAAAAGAGGATTTAGAAAATTTAAAAGGTCTTCTTTCCAAAGTAAGTAATTCGGAACTTCTTAAAATAAAGGAAATCCCAATTGATGAAATAAAAGGGCTCATTGAAGGTGCAAAAGAACTTGAAAAAGAACCAATCTTTGACGATGACAAACTTTTTACTGAATTTAAAGATGACCTTGTAAAAACGAATCAACATTTCAAAGAATATTTTAAAGGTGATGAAAATATTAAAAATTTATCCGAGGGTTATATAAATAAAAGTGACCTAATCGCTAAAAACAAAGTTATTATTCACAAACAAAATAGAATTAGACAAAATAAATTTGGCTACATATCGTACGTTTGGATTAATCTATCTTTGATGACTGCACCTCACGAACAATCGACAAGATATCCTTCAATAATAAACGATGAGAACCCTATAAATCTATATAATGAAGATCATAATATAATTAAACATATTCCTGAATTCGTAGAAATGATGAGGAAATCGATTGAAAAATATAATGCGGTTTATGAAAAATAAAGCCAGTTGCCAACACTGGTTATAATTCATTGCACCATCTGTAAAATGCCAAACAATTTATAATATGCTATCTAAAAAGAAGCATTCACATCCCAAGCTTCTAAATATTCTTTGATAAACTTGATAAACATTCCTCCCATAGCACCATTTACAACTCTATGATCATAAGAATGTGATAAGAACATTTTTTGACGGATACCTATAAAATCACCCTCACTAGTTTCAATAACTGCAGGCATTTTACGGATAGCGCCCAAAGCTAAAATACCCACTTGTGGTTGGTTTATGATTGGGGTGCCCATTACTGAGCCAAATCCACCAACATTAGTAACCGTATAAGTTCCACCTTGAATATCATCGGGACTTAAATTATTATTTCTTGCTTTTAACCCCAAAGAATTTACCGCTTTTGCCATACCTACCAAATTCAATTGGTCGGCATTTTTAACAACAGGTACAATTAAGTTACCATCTGGTAATGCAGTAGCCATTCCTAAATTGATGTTTTTCTTCTTAACTATTTTTTCTCCATCGGTAGAAATATTTATCAATGGGAATTCTTTCAACGCCAAAGCAACAGCTTGCATAAATATTGGTGTGTATGTCAATTTTTCACCTTCTCTTGCTAAAAATTGATCTTTTACTTTCGTTCTCCACTTTACAATATTAGTAACATCGACTTCAATAAATGACTGTACGTGTGCCGAAGTTTGTACAGAGTTTACCATGTATTGAGAAATCAATTTCCCCATACGTGTCATCTCAATAATTTCGTCATCGCCACTTGCAACAACTGGAGCAACAGTTTGTTTAATTGGAGCCGCAACCGGAGTTGCTGCTGCTGTAACTTTTTCAGCAACTGGTGTTGCAGGTGCTTTTGATTTATTCTCGATAAATGCTAAAATGTCTGCTTTTGTAACACGCCCATCTTTTCCACAACCTTGGATTGTCTCCAATTCTGTCATCGAAACATTTTCAGCTTTCGCTATATTTCTAACTAGAGGAGAATAGAATTTTCCTGAAGCACTCTTTTTTCCAATTGGTGAAGCAACAGATTCAACAACCTTATCAACTGATGTTTCAATTTTCTGAGCTGCCTTTTCAATAGCAGGTGAAGTAGTCGTTTCTATAACAGTAACTTCTCCACTATCCTCTCCTTCAATTTCAATTACAGCTAAAGTTTCTCCAACTTTTACAACATCATTTTCATTAAAACGAATTTCAATCAAAGTCCCTTCCACTTCACTTGGCACTTCAGAATCCACCTTGTCTGTTGCAATTTCTACCACTGCATCATCCAATTCAATTCTATCGCCAACTTCTTTGAGCCATGAAGTAATTGTTGCCTCAGCAACACTTTCGCCCATCTTAGGAAGTTTTAATTCAAATTTTGCCAT
>JASFYP010000067.1:0-10003 GCA_045047075.1 Flavobacteriaceae bacterium | reverse complement strand
ATGTCGAATTCAGAAATTAAATCTGTTTTAGAAAAATATGTTTAAATTATACCAGTTCTGTTATAAAATGCGATATAAATTAGTTGAATTAGTTTTTGCTAGTTCAAAGCATAAAAACCAATCATAGCCATAGATTAAGACTGTGTGAATAATTCTAATTTAAAGGAAGTAACATTTTGATGTATCCTTGATTTATCAATTAGTTACAATCAAGTCTTAGTTCTAATAGCGCAGCGGGCTTATGTCTTTAGTCTAACATTATTATAATGCTTTTCGGCGTTTCTTTTCTTTAGTTAGAAGCACTAATTCTCTTCCTGTTTGTCCAGCAACAGATGTGTTTTCTTCTGCTCTTCTAATTAAATAAGGCATCACATCTTTTACAGGTCCAAAAGGTATATATTTAGCAACATTATAGCCTTTATCTGCAAGGTTAAAGCTAATATGGTCACTCATTCCATATAATTGGCCAAACCAAATGCGATTATCGTTGTTTTCTAATTTTTTACTAGCCATTAATTCCATTAGCAAATAGGCACTATTCTCATTATGAGTTCCAGCAAATACAGACATTTCATCTAAATGATCAACCATATAATGTAATGCCTTATCAAAGTTCTCGTCTGTGGCCGATTTACTGACACAAATAGGAGATGTATACCCTCTTTCTTTGGCTCTATCATTTTCTTTTTCCATATAGGCGCCACGAACCAGTTTATAACCAAGAAAATAATGACCTTCTTTTGCTTTTTGATGTTCCTCCTTTAAAAAGGCCAATCGATCATGTCTATACATTTGCAAAGTATTATACACAACTGGTTTTTCTGTATTATACTTTTGCATCATTTTTGTTACCAATGCATCTGCCGCATCTTGCATCCAACTTTCTTCAGAATCAATTAAAACGGCAACATCATTTTCTTTAGATTTTTTACAAACCAGATCAAATCTATTTACAACATGAGCCCACTCGTCCTGTTCACTTTGAGTGAGTGCTTCCCCACTGCCAACTTTTTCATATAGATCCAATTTCCCAAACCCTGTTGGTTTAAAAACGGCAATTGGAAGCGCATCAATATCTTTAGCAAAATCAATAATATTTAGTATCGTATTCAAGGCAGAATCAAACTCCTCTTCGCTTTCTTTTCCTTCTACAGAATAATCTAAAACCGAGCTCACGCCATTTAGAAACATTTTGTCAATTACCGGTAAGCAATCTTCTTCATTTACACCACCACAAAAGTGGTCAAATACTGTAGAACGAATTAAACCTTCAATTGGCAATTTTGCCTTAAGAGCAAAGTTTGTAGCGGCTGTTCCTATCCTGATTAGGGGTTCAATAGATATCATTTTAAACAAAAAATAGGCGCGTTCCAATTCAGAATCATTCTTCAATGAGAATGCAATTTCTGTGTTGTCAAATATTTGATTCATACTTATATCGAAAATTTGCGTAAATATAATTATATCTATACTACATTTTATTTAAAATCTCCTTAATTTCACCAACTTTAAAAACAATAATTATTTTATGGATTCTATCATTGCAAACGAATGCTCAATTCACTTTAATGATGCTTGTTATAAGCCTTTAAATAAGCATATTAAGGATAGTAATTTTTCTAAGATTTTTATTTTAGTTGATGAGAATACGCATCAACATTGTTTGCCTTATTTCCTAGAAAAGCTTGAAACTGATAGCGTTATTGAAATTATTGAAATTGAATCTGGTGAAATCAATAAAACAATAGATACTTGTGTTGGAGTTTGGAATACACTTTCTGATTTAGATGCAGATAGAAAAAGCTTACTCATTAATATAGGAGGCGGTGTTATTACAGATTTAGGTGGTTTCGTTGCTTGTACATTTAAAAGAGGTATTGCTTATATTAATGTCCCTACTACCCTATTATCCATGGTTGATGCATCAGTTGGCGGAAAAACCGGAGTTGACTTAGGACATTTAAAAAACCAAATTGGCGTTATTAGCAACCCTGATCTGGTGCTAATAGACACTAAGTTTTTAAATACTTTGGCTCAAAACCAAATGCGTTCCGGTTTGGCCGAAATGCTAAAACATGGTTTAATTAGGGATGCCATTTACTGGAATAAATTTAAGGATTTATCAAAATTGAATTTAGACGATCTAGACCTTTTAATTTATGAATCTGTATTAATTAAAAAGAACGTGGTTGAGAATGACCCATTTGAAGATAATTTACGCAAAACTTTAAATTTTGGACATACACTTGGTCATGCTATAGAATCTTATTTTTTAAGTAATCCTGACAAAACCACCTTGTTACATGGTGAAGCCGTTATAGTTGGGATGATTTTAGCATGTTATATTTCTACGAAATTGGCAGGATTCCCTGAGCAAACAACCATAGACATTAAAAATTTATTAATTAATTATTACGGTAAGGTTAAAATTAATGAAGATGAATACCCAGCCATCATTGAATTGCTTAAATACGACAAAAAGAACCATCATGGTAATATTAATTTTGTGCTTTTAGAATCGATAGGTAATCCTAAAATAGATTGTCTAGTTGACAACAAAATAATAGTAGATGCTTTTCATTTTTACGATAGCTAATAAACTACCTCGGATCAAAATTCGGGTGTTAGATCCAAAGATCCCGCTAGAAAGGCGGGATTAGTTCAACTACCAATTTTGAAGACATTGCTTCGCAACTTTTCAAAATTTAGTTTCACGAATATAATTTTGTAACTTTATAAATGCTTCACTTTTTCTCTAAGAAACTATTTTTAAAAGATTTATTGGAAGGCTTTGTAGATATCCATAATCACATCCTCCCAGGTATTGATGATGGTGCAAAGAATATTCAAGACGCTTTGTGCTTGCTAAAAAGAATGAAAGCATTGGGGATAAAGCAATTCATTCCTACACCTCATGTTATGCAGGACTTTTATCCCAATACAGATGAAACTATTGGAAATGCATATCAAATTTTATTAGGAGCTTTAGATTCAAAATTGCTTAATAGCATTACATTAAATCCGGCGGCGGAATATATGCTCGATAGTCATTTTGAAAGTTTATTAGAAAGTAGAAACTTATTTACTTTAAAAAAAAACTATGTATTGGTTGAAATGTCATATTATGGAGCGCCAATTAATTTGGAAGACATTATTTTTAAAATTAAAACACAGGGATATTTACCAGTTTTGGCACATCCAGAGCGCTATTCTTTTTATCACAACAATCTAGAATACTACAAAAGGTTAAAACAACTGGGTTGCTTTTTCCAACTTAATTTTCTTTCTTTAAGTGACCATTATGGACGACGTGTTGAAAAAACAGCTAACTATTTAATTGAAGAACAATTAATTGATTTTGTTGGTACCGATATTCATCATGAAAATCATTTAGATAAAATATCAAATCTAATATTGAATAAAAGAATAACTAAAAACTTAAATAAAATAATTAAAAATACGAACCGAACATTTTCAGTTATTTAAGCTTTTCTTTTAAAAAAACCTTTCTTTTCTGGAGTGCCATAGTAACCATATTTTGCACCATATCCAAAATTAGATTGTTTTACATCATTCACGACAAGCATCATACCATTAAGTTTCTTTTCAGCATGCAGCTCTTTAGCAAAATTCAAGATACGTTTTTCTGTATAATCTGCTCTTGTTAAATAAATGGTATGTCCAGCATATTCACTTATTAACAATGTGTCTGTAACGAGCATAGCCGGCGCTGTATCAACAATAACATAATCATATTGATCAGATACAGAATCGAATAATTCTTTCACTCTATCATTCATTAAGAGCTCTGCCGGATTAGGTGGTACTTTTCCTGAAAGTAAAACATCAATGTTTATTCCACTAATATCGTATGAGTTAATAGTTTCTCCTACTATGATAGATTTGTCAACTAAGAATTCTGTAAGTCCAATTTTTGAATGCCCTTTTTCTCTTTTGTTTTTTACAGCAGAATAGATTTGAGGATTTCTAATATCTGCTCCAAGAAGTAAAACTCTTTTGTTTGTGTTTGCAAGTGTAAGAGCCATGTTTAAACTAAAGAAGGATTTTCCTTCTCCATTAATAGTTGATGTCACAAAAACAACATTATTATAATTTGTAGTTTCTCGACCTCTTTTTACATAGTCAAAATTGGTTCTTATTATTCTAAATGACTCAGATAAGATAGATCTATCATTTTGCTCTATTAAAGTTTTATCACTACTTTTTATACTTGGAACCTCCCCTAGAACTGTTATGTTTCTAATCTCTTTTTCTAAATCTTCTTTATTGTGGATTTTTGTATCCAATAAATCCTTTAAATATATAAATGAAAAGGGAAGTATCAGTCCAAAAAACAATGCTGCAATATATGTGATTTTCTTGTTTGGAGACACAGGACCTCCATTGCTATTATATGCTTTATCAATTATTTTTGCACTAGGAGAAGTCGCTGTCAAAGATATGGTTGCTTCTTCCCTTTTTTCTAATAAATATAAATATAAAGCTTCTTTTATACCTTGTTTTCTTTCAATAGATCTTAATTTACGCTCTTGACCAGGTACAGAGAATATTTTAGAATTTATTCTTTGAGATTGACTTTCTAGTCCACCGATTTGTATTCTAAGTGATTTACTAGAATTATTAATACTTTGTTGAAGGTTTTGCCGTATCCCTCCCAATGTTTGATCTAATTGTATAACAATAGGGTTTTGTTCACCAGCACTTTTTAAAAGTGTTTTTCTTCTTTGAAGTAATTCATTATATCGAGATGAAAGTTGACTAATTGCTGCATCTCCCATACCCAAATTAGATGGGATCGCTTCATATTTAGCAGATACATCACCCAATGATTCTTTCATGTAATTTAATTGATTCAATTGCATTCTAGTCGCATCCAATTGTTGTTCATTTAAGGCACTTGAAGTTAAAAATTGACCAGCTTCAGAAGCGACATCAGTTATCTTATTCCCCGTTTTAAATTTCACAATACTATCATCCACATTAACTAAGTCTGAAGCTATTAATTCAACACGCTCATTAATAAAGTCTGCCATGTTTTTTGATATTTCATTTTTCTTCTGAATGGTAGAAACATTATATTCATCAATTAAAGTATTTACAATATCTTTAGCTTTTTGTATAACAGGATCTGTAATACTTACTTCAATAACTTTTGATGATTTACCTGCGGGGAATATCGAAATTCTATTTTTAAGAGATTCTGCTAATGATTCCAAAGGCACTATTTTAACTCTAATGTTATTTCCAATATAACCTTTTATTTTTCCATTTTTAGGTGTAATTATAATGCCACCAAAAAATGTAGGTATTGTTTCTCCAAAAGTATATTTTTTTGGAATATCATCTTCGTTGATTCTAAAATTAAAATTGGTAGTAGAAAGAATTTCAGTATAAAAATTAAATTTTGTGTTATTAATAATTGAATCTGATTCAATAAAATTTATAACTATAGGGGAATTTTTATAAAGTTCAAACTCATTAACTCTTCCTTTCGCAAAATATTTAATATTTAAATTTAATCTTTTAACAATATTTCTTGAAAAACTTCTAGATTTAATAACTTGTATTTCATCTTCAACCATCGCGTCTTCCTTTTCAGAGAAGATGGACAAATCTTTTAATGCTCCCACAGAAGATGATTCTTTATCATCTAAGAGCATTATTTTGGCAACTGCTAAATATTGAGGGGTCGTGTATCTTAAATTTGTATAGGCTATACCCAAGCATATAATACAACTTAGTACAAACCATTTCCATTGCTTAGAATACACAGAAAGTGTTCTCTTAAAATTAAAATCTTCAGAGGTATTATTCAATAAATTGTTATTCTCACTTAAGGCCATTTTCAATCCTAATTTCTAGTTACAAATATAAGTGCAGTAGTTAAAATAAAAGAAGTAATGCTAATAATAGTACCAATTCTAGAATCTCCAGAAGCACCACTTATTGCCGAATTGTTAGGCTCAACATAAATATAATCGTTTTGTGTTAAATAATACACAGGAGAATTAAAAACTTCTTTATTTGTTAAATCAATTCTCGTATAAGTTTTTGCACCATTAAAATCCCTAACTATTAATACGTTATCTCTTCTCCCCTTTATATTTAAATCTCCAGCCATACCAAGGGCTTCTAAAATAGATATTCTTTCTCCGGTAACGGGGTAAACCCCTGGATTACGTACTTCTCCTGCTACTGTTATTCTAAAATTAAGAACACGAAAAATAATTACCGGATCTTTTAATAGCTTGCCTTCTGCAAATTTTTTCTTAAATAAAGCTTTTGCTTCTTCAACAGTAAGTCCTATTAATTTAATTTTACCTAAAACAGGGTAATCAATATTTCCCTCTATATCAATTAAATAATCTATTAATTCTCCTCCTTGTGAACCCGTAGACCTAATTAAATTATATGGTTGTGTAACAGTCTGATCTAAAGTTGAAACGTAAATACTCACCACATCTCCAACTTTTAGTTTGGCTGTAAAAGTATTTGTATCAACAATAGTTTCAAAACTTTTGGCATTTTGAAAGTAAACGACATCTTGCTTTGTTGCACATGAAGTTAAAAACATACCAATTATCGTACCTGTAATTAGTAGCTTACTTTTTATAAGAGATCTGCTCATTTTTAATATTATTTGGGGAAAATAGTAAAATTAAAATGGTTCATTATAGGTTTCCGTAATTTTTATCGGCTTTATTTTCTGATATTTCTTTAACTTTTTTGTAAATCTGAACTCTTTTATCAAATCGTTCATAATCGGAATTATTAGATTTATATTCAGGAATTAGGCGCTTCATTTTCATAACAATATTGTTATTTTGAAAACGGTTAGTAATACATAATTCCTCTATTTGCCCTCTAATTTTGTCATAATCTAATTCTCTGGTTCTACTAATCATTATCTTTTTATGATATGTAGACAATGTGTTTTCACCATTAGCTAATAGTTCTTCATACAATTTTTCTCCAGGTCGTAATCCAGTAATTTTAATATTGATATCTTCTGGAAATCTAAGCCCAGAAAGTTTTATCATATTTTTTGCAAGATCATAGATTTTAACAGATTCTCCCATATCAAATATGAAAATCTCTCCTCCTTTACCCATTGTTCCTGCTTCTAATACCAGCTGAGATGCTTCAGGAATGGTCATAAAATATCGGGTAATGTCTTTGTGTGTTAAAGTAAGGGGGACACCATTCTCAATTTGTTTTTTAAACAATGGAATTACAGATCCGTTTGAACCTAATACATTGCCAAATCGTGTTGTTATAAATTTTGTTTTGCTTCCTTTTTGAAGACAGCTAATATACATTTCTGCCATTCTTTTTGTAGCCCCCATGACACTTGTTGGGTTAACAGCTTTATCTGTAGACACAAAAACAAATTTTTTCACATTATATCGAGATGCCGTATCTGCTAATAGCTTAGTACCATTAACATTAATCTTAATAGCTTCGTAAGGTGATTCTTCCATTAAAGGTACATGCTTATAAGCTGCAGCATGAAATACCATCGTCGGTTTATGATTTTGAAAAATGGTATCTATTCTCAAACCATCTCGAATATCAGCTACGATAGCTGTGAAATTATGTTTTCCATTTTGCTTTAAATCTTGTTGTAAATCATAAAGTGCAGATTCAGCTTGATCAACTAAAATTAATTCCTTTACGTCAAAATTAGAAAGTTGCTTAACCAGTTCACTTCCTATAGATCCAGCTGCACCAGTAACAATAACGGTCTCACCTGCAAATTCATTTATTAAATTAGGATTATTTATTTCAATAGGTGGTCTTCCTAGTAAATCTTCTATTTGTACTTGTTTAATTTGTTTAACATTTAATTCACCATTAATCCAACTTTCAATAGGAGGAACTTTAGTGATCTTTATATCGAGATTTACTAAATCAATTAAATTTTCCTTTTCTATATTTTTAGAAGCGATAATTAATTCATCAATTTGATTAGACTCAATATAGTCATCATTGATTTTTTCTTTTGAAAAAATAGAAATACCATTTATTGATTTTCCTTTCTTTTTTGAATTATCATCAATAAACCCAACAACTTGAAATTTTGTACTAACATTACTTATTAAAGCATTATAGGTAACAATTCCTGAGTCACCAGCACCATAAATCAAAACTTTTTTTGATGATATTAACTTACACTTTAAATATTTATAAGACATTTTAAAAAGCAATCTGCTTGCACTAAGCACAACAAAACTCAATAAGGCATGCATGACTACAATGGATAGCGGTATTGTAAATTCAGGAAGTATCTCAAATATTCTATTAGCTAATACAGCAGTTATGCATATTAATGACATGACAGTAGTAGACTTAAACAAATTTATAACATCCGTAAACCCCGTATGTCTAATAACACTTTTAAATGATCCGATTAACAAAAAACTAAAAGTAGCTACTGTAGCCAAAAAAGGCAACTGAACCAAAAACTGCTTTAAATCAAAATTTAATGTAAAATTAAACCTAATTAAATATGCCATAAAAAACGTTGACAAAACAATTGTCAAGTCAATGGCTAAAACCAACCATTTTGAAGCATATTTTTGAGAGAATGAGGAAAAGTAATTATGTATCATAAATTTGGGGTGTTTAAAATATTTTTAAGGATTCTATCCAAATCATCTTGACTTAAATTGGATCCACTTGGTAAACAAAGACCTTTATCAAAAAGATCTTCTGAAGTACCATTTGTAAAATGGAGACAATCTTTAAAGATTGGCTGCATATGCATTGGTTTCCATAATGGTCTTGACTCAATATCATCTTCCAATAATGTGAGTCTCATTTGTTCACGAGTCTCAAAAGAATCAGTTTTAATACAACTTATCCATCTATTTGAAAAGAAACCCTGAGGTTCTTGTAAAAATTCAATAGAATCGAATTGTGACAAATTAGCTTTATAAAACTCAAAATTTTGTCTTCTAGCTTTAACTCTTTCATCAATGACTTCCATTTGCCCTCTTCCTATACCTGCCAAAACATTACTCATTCTATAATTATAACCTATAGATGAATGCTCATAATGAGGCGCATTGTCTCTTGCTTGAGTCGATAGAAAAATAGCTTTTTCTTTTAAGTTCTGAGTGTTAGCAATTAAAGCACCTCCACCTGAAGTAGTGATTATTTTATTACCGTTAAATGATAATATACCAACATCAGAAAGTGTCCCACAATTTTGATTAAAATAGCTGCTTCCTAAAGCTTCAGCACTATCTTCTATTACTGGAATTTCGTATTTGCTAGCAATGGCATTAATTTCATTTGCCTTGTATGGCATACCATATAAATGAACGGCTATTATAGCTTTCGGTTTTTTGTTTTTTTCAATTCTATCTTTAATTGCTATTTCCAATAATTCCGGAGACATATTCCAAGTATCAGGTTCACTATCTATAAACACAGGTGTTGCGCCTTGATATAGTATTGGATTTGCTGAAGCAGAAAAAGTAAAACTTTGACATAAAACTTCATCACCTCTAGACACATTAAGTAATTCGAGAGCTAAATGAATAGCTGCTGTTCCTGAACTTAATGCTGCAACATGTTTGTCTTTTCCTAAATAACTTCTTAAATCATTTTCAAAACCATCAACATGAGGACCTAATGGAGCAATCCAATTAGTATCAAAGGCATCAGCAACAAATTTTTGTTCTGTACCCCCCATATGAGGTGATGATAAATATATTTTAGTTTTGGTCAACATTTAAAAGTTTTATAATTTCAGTTTATTGCATAAAACATCTATGTAACTTTTTATAGCTACACAATTAAATACAAATAATTTTTCTGGACGATTCCCCTCCTTGTTCATAAAACAAAATTAATTACCTATTATTAGCTTAAATTAAATTAGTACTAAATGATTTTTAAAATATTTATATTAACCTAGTTTGTTTTCTGTAGATTAATGACTGAGAGATTTTGGAAATATTTTTATTTTATCCTT
>JASFYP010000066.1:0-28615 GCA_045047075.1 Flavobacteriaceae bacterium | reverse complement strand
ATTTGCAGGATTTTTATCAATAGTTTGTTGTCTTATTTTACAGCCAATACAAAGTGCTTATCAGCCCAAGCGAATTTGATTCCGCTTTTGGTAACTTCATAAGTTAGCAATTCAACAGATTCTTCATTGTCAATTGCTTTTACTTTTACACGAAGTGCATCTTCAGATTCTTTATAAGAAAAAGCGCCCCACGCATTATTTTTTTTGCTAAAAACAACTTCCCACGCTTGGTGATTTCCATTAGGGATTACAAACAAACCATATTTTCCAGCAGATAATTCCTGGCCATTGATGGTTACATTTTTGCTAAATTCTACCGTAGTATTTGCGTTAGCACCGGCACGCCAAACTTCACCATAAGGAACAAGCTCTCCGTAAATAGTTCTCTCTTTTACACTCGGAGCACTATAATCAATTTCAATATTGACTTTATTTACAGTACCTTCAATATGTTGTTTTTTGCTTTTTTGTCCGAAACTCAATATGCTCGTAAGCATAAATAAGATAATTACTTTTGTTTTCATGTGTCTGTGTTTAATTTCCTGAAGGTCACATGCTGTTTGCTATTAATTATTTGAATAATAGATTTTAGCATGCTCGTTTCATGTGGGTTGAATTTAAGTGATTAATTGTTAATTAGACCATTCTGCTATAGAATCGGTATTCATTTTTACATAATCATCATTACCAGCTTCTTTTGACTTTGCTAATGACTCTTTTGCAATTTCAATGGCTCCTTTTTTATCGCCATTGGCAGCCCAAATTAGTGATTGTTGACGTAATTGCCAAAAAGGAGGATTATCATTCATCTCAATTGATTTGTCAATCCACTCTTTTGCTAACTTGAGATCTTTATCATTATTTAAAAAATAAACTGCTGATTGGTAATATTCACCCGATGTTGGACCAGACATTGCTTTTTCAATACTTCGCATTGCAACAACATCTGTTTGCACCAATATTTCGAAACTCACTTTTGTTTGAGCCCAAGAAATATTAATACTAGCAGTTGAATTTGTAATATCACTAATATCAATTGTTAAAGATTGCACATCTTTTGCTAACAACTGAGTTTTCAAAGTCATTCTTGCTGCAACTTTACTTTCATCTAATTTTTCAGGGGCAACACCACCTTCAATATCAGTATAAAAAAGCACATCCCAATAATCTTCACTTGGTACTGTAAGAATACCATAAGTGCCAGCTTTTAATTCTTTTCCATCAACAAGTACATCTTCGCCAAAAGTAATTTTAGTTCTAGAATTCGCACCAGTTCTCCATAGTTTGCCATAAGGTACTAAATCTCCAAAAATAGTACGACCCTTCATAGAAGGTCTCGAGTAATCAATCGTAACATCTGTCAATCCTACAACTTGTTCTAATTTTGATGATGGGCTAGGAGCTGGAGTTTTAATTTGTGCATTTATTGAAAAAGAAAATCCGATAATAAATGCAAATAAAGTAAGCTTTTTAAACATGGTTTGTTTTTTAAGTTAAAGACAAATATAGGAATATTAATTTTTTTGAACTGTTAAATAAGACATAAATAGATTGCTAAAAATAGAGTTCTCTTCAATGCTTTTAGTTAAAAGACGGCTAAGACTTTGACCGCCACCTACGATTGAAAACTGAATATTAAGAATACTTCTTTTTTCTGATAAGATTGAATATAATACCAAATAGTCCGAGTAAAACTAGCGGAAAAATCACGTTAAGGAATTGGTAGAAAGTTCGTTCGTTAAAAGCTTTTTCACGATTCAAAATCTTTAAATCCACCGTTTTATTTCTAATTTCTAACAAGCCTTCATCATCCAATAAGTAATTGACGCAATTCATTAAAAACTCCTTATTACCAAAATTTTGCCCCGTCCATATATCAATACCTAATGCAGTAGGCTGGCCACGAGAAATTTGATTAGCGATGACATCGCCATCAGCAATTAAAATCATTTTATTGGCTTCGGATGTATTTTTAGATATTTTAGTTTTATAAGGTTTAATTCTATCCGCATAGGCCGATTTAAAGTTCCCTTCTAATAAAACTGCTAAAGGTTGATTTCCATTATTAAATTCAGCTGGATTCGTTTTCTCTCGAATCGATTCTAAATTAATTATTGTTGGAGTTCCAATAGTTTTTGAAAGCGGAGAACTTTGTAATAACACTGTTTTTTTGATATCATTTTTTAACAAATCAATACTATTTGTAAATTTAAAATTTACAGGGGTTATATGCTTGTTTATTGGGTGATTATTTGCCGACTGTGCAACAGGATAATAAGGCCATAAAAATTGATCGTATTGGGTTTGATTTCCAATATTCCCTATAGCCAACGGAATTTTAGAGCTGTATAAATCTATCACTAAATCCGGATTGATTCTCGCTCCGTAGTTAAAAAATAAATCAGTCAAATTTAAATCTCTAGGGTAGGCGAGTGATTCTCCTGTTTTCATCAAACTATCCAATTCGGCATGTACATTATCAACTAACCAAAGGGTTTTACCACCATTTATAAAATATTGATCTAGCGTATATTTTTCGTTTTCGGTAAAATGTTCGGTAGGTTTTGCAATCAGCACTAAATCAAATTTACTTAAATTATCTAAAGTTTTAGTTGGATTGGTAGTAACAGAATCCAACGTAAATTTTCCTAAATGATAATATTGCCCCAAAGTTTGTAAAAAATCATACAAGTAAATATCATCCAATTCATTGTTTCCTTTTAAAACAGCAATTGATTTATTTTTATCCGCATTTATTTTATGTATAGCATCTACAAACGCATATTCCAAATTTTGGATTGCATTTTCTAACTGTGCTTCTTGGGTTTGTGCATTGGTATCTTTTAATAGGGAAACTCTTTCAATTTTGTTACCTTTTTTGATGGTTGCCCAAGGGAAAATCACAATTTCTGATACCACCCCATTTTGTTGTACTGACAATTGACTGGGTTCTAACCCTTGATTAATCAATGTTTCTTCATTTCCCAATGGATTGATAAACCGGAATCGTATATTTTTATTTTCTGATTGTAATTCTTCTAATAATTGTTGAGTTTCTATTTGCAGACGTTTAAATTCTGTTGGAAACTCGCCTTCTAAATACACATTAATGGTAATTGGTGTATTGAGATTTTCCAAGATATTTTTTGCAGGTTCTGATAGTGTATAGCGTTGATCTTCTGTCAAGTCAAATCGTTGATAAAGTTTGCTAGAAATAAAATTTAGCAAAATAAACCCAAAAATAAGGATACTAATTTTTGATATGTTCGATTTCTTATTCACGTCCCAATCTAATTTTTGTAATCACTAAAAAGAAAACGGTGATACTGATAAAATAAATCAAATCTCTTGTGTCAATCACACCACGACTCATACTTCTAAAATGTTGGTTCATCCCTATATTTTGAATGCTATATGCATCGTTCCCAAAAAGAGAAGCCATAGAATCAAATCCAAAAAAGAGAAAGAATGAAATACTCACTGCTATGATAAAAACAACAATTTGATTGCTAGATAGTGTTGATGAAAACACACCGATAGCGGTATAAGTTGCTACTAAAAACAACAATCCAAAGTAGGATCCAAGTAAGCTACCAATATCAATATTTCCTGTAGGATTTGCGAGACTAAAAATGCTATACACATAAATTAAGGTAGGAATCAACGCACAAATAATTAAAAGAAAGGAGGCAAAATATTTCCCTAAAACAATATGCCAATCGCTGATAGGTTTTGTTTTGAGTATTTCGATTGTCCCAGAGTTGTATTCATCAGAAAAACTCCGCATGGTTACTGCCGGAATCAAAAAAATAAAAATCCAAGGAGCCAAAAAGAAAAAACTTGTAAGATCAGCAAATCCAGCATTAAGGATGTTAAAGTCACTATCAAAAACCCATAAAAACAATCCGTTAATCACCAAAAAAACAGCAATCACCAAATACCCGATGGGCGAAGAGAAAAATGCGTTAAATTCTTTTTTTAGGATTGCTAACATAAATTATTTTAATAAACGAGCTTAAATTACATTTCGTATGTAGTCTTTTTATCAGCCACAAAAGTAATAGACAATTGATCGCGATATTTTAATCCTAAAAGATTAGATGCGCTACCAAAAGTACCGATACTACTTCGATAAAGTGCAATTTCTATCAATTCGGAAGAATTAAATAGCGCCATTTTTTGTCCGTCAGAGTGTCGTTCTTCTTTTGGAATACTAAAATTGACTACATCGCTATATTTTTCATAAATTTTTTTGAAAGGATAACGGTCTGCAAGCAATTCGAAATCGCGTCCCCTACCAATTTTTTCAAACAATTTTCGATTGATGTTGGTAATGGCATTCCCGTAATTGTCTATATAAATAACGCTACCCGTTATTTTGTTGCCATCACCAGAAATAATGGGTTGTAAATCTATTGATTTCTTATAATCAAAAACTTCTTTTCCAATCACTTCCAATTTTCCACCACGCCTTAAATGACATGCTACTTTTACAAAGACATCTAATACCGGAAAGCTACTCTCAATACGGTCGTGAATATTTATTTCGACAATTTTTTCAGGTCTAACTTCTAGGGCTATCATTGAGATAACACCGTTGTCAGGGCAGATGAAAAAATGATTGTCTAATTTTAGGGCAATGTGTTTTGTTTCGGGATTCAATTCAGAGTCTACTCCAATAATATGAACGCTTTCATCAGGAAAACTCTTATAAGCATTTTTTAAAACATAAGCAGTTTCAGCAATGTTAAATGGCGATATTTCATGTGAAATATCAACAATAGTTGCGTCAGGAAGTTCGGTATAAATAGCTCCTTTTACAGCGCCAACAAAGTGGTCTTTGAGTCCAAAATCGGTAGTTAAAGTTATTAAAGACATTTGTTAATTACTTCCTAAAAGTTTTAGTTTGGTTACACAAATAAATGTATAAATTTGTTTACAAATCTAATCAATATTCATTTAAGATAGATTCGAAACACAAGCTATTTTTAATTTAAAATTAAATCTTACAATCATTTGAACGAGCGATTAATAGAATTAGTAGACATCAGTCCAAACGACTTATTTGGGCCTAGAAACACAAATATTGCAATCTTAAAAAAACTGTATCCTAAATTAAAAATTATTGCCAGAGGAACTAAACTCAAGGCTTTTGGAGAACCCGAAATATTAGATGAGTTTGAAAAGAAAGTACAGCGTTTGATTGCATATTTTAACAAATACAACAAGCTCGATGAAAATAGTATTGAACGTATTGTTACATCAGAAGGGACTACTCAAAAATCTACAAGAAATGAGAAAGATGTTTTGGTGCATGGTGTTGGTGGTAAGTTAATAAAGCCTCAGAGTCCTAATCAAACAAAGATGGTGACGCTGATGGAAAAGAACGACATGCTCTTTGCTGTGGGGCCAGCAGGTACTGGTAAAACGTATACGGCAGTTGCATTGGCTGTAAAAGCATTGAAAGAAAAGGAAGTTAGAAAAATTATTTTAACACGTCCTGCTGTTGAGTCAGGAGAGAAACTAGGTTTTTTACCAGGTGATATAAAAGAAAAGCTAGATCCATATATGCAACCGCTATATGATGCGTTACGTGATATGATACCACATGAGCGATTAGAAGCATATTTAGAAATGGGAGTAATCCAAATTGCACCGTTGGCATTTATGCGTGGTAGAACCCTAGACAATGCTTTTGTAATTTTAGATGAAGGACAAAACACGACCCACGGACAAATGAAAATGTTTTTGACAAGAATGGGGAAAAGCGCAAAATTTATTATTACTGGTGACCCTGGGCAGATAGATTTACCGCATCGACAAGTTTCTGGTTTAAAAGAAGCCTTGTTAGCTTTAAAGGATGTAAAGGGTATTGGGATGGTATATTTAGATGAAAACGATGTGGTTAGGCATAGATTGGTAAAACAGATTATCAAAGCATTTAAAAGTATTGAGACGGAGTAGTAATTAGTTGACTGTTGTTAGTTGTTGGTATTTTGTCTATCAACTATCAACCATAAACAAACAACAAAACAGAAATGAATACAATAAACGATACCAATTATAATTTTCCGAAGCAGAAATCTGTTTACAAAGGAAAAGTACGAGAGGTTTATAATATAAATGATGAATTTTTGGTGATGATTGCTACTGATAGGCTTTCGGCTTTTGATGTGATTATGCCAAGGCAGATTCCGTATAAAGGGCAAATCTTAAATCAGATTGCTTCAAAAATGATGGATGCTACTTCTGATTTAGTTCCGAATTGGATACTAAATATTCCAGACCCAAATGTGGCAGTTGGATATTTGTGCGATCCATTTAAAGTAGAAATGGTGATTCGTGGTTATTTATCAGGTCATGCAGCAAGAGAATATAAAGCAGGAAAAAGAATACTTTGTGGTGTTGCAATGCCAGAAGGGATGAAAGAAAACGAAAAGTTTCCAAAGCCAATAATTACACCTTCTACCAAGGCTGCAAATGGTGAACATGATGAAGATATATCTCGTGAAGCTATTTTGGATAAAGGAATTGTAACTGAAGCAGACTATTTGATATTAGAAGATTATACTCGAAAATTATTTCAACGAGGTTCAGAAATTGCTACTAATCAGGGGTTGATATTGGTAGATACAAAATATGAATTTGGAAAAACAAAAGAGGGGAAAATTGTTTTGATTGATGAGATTCACACTCCAGATTCCTCACGTTATTTTTATGCTGATGGATATACAGAACGCCAAGATAAAGGAGAGGGGCAAAAGCAATTATCAAAAGAGTTTGTGAGGCAATGGTTGATAGAAAACGATTTTCAAGGATTGGAAGGGCAACAAATTCCTGAAATGACTGATGAAAAATTAATTGAAATTTCTGACAGGTATATTGAACTCTATGAACAAATTACAGGAGAAACTTTTATAAAAGCTGATGTGAATAATGTACTAGAACGAATTGAGAAAAACGTGTTGGCGTATTTAGGAGGAAATTAAACAATTTAAAAAGTGCATGAATTGTTGGGATATCAAGAGTTAGCAAGTATTAAAATCCAGCATAAATACAATATTCTAATATGGAAGAAAATAAAAACAAGAATGCATTAAAAAAACTATTGGACAGGTTACAGGAAGATTCTTGGCAATTAGAATTATTAGTCTCTGGTTTTACCATTTTTGGATTGTTCTCTGCATTTGGGCCAGTTAAAGATGCTTTTCTGAAAGCACTTTATGAGGATGATATACTTAAAGATGTATATCAAACAGTATTGTTAGCCATCGTAATCTTAATTTTCAATCTAATTATACATTTAGTTTTACGTAGCCTATGGATTGGAGCTTTGGGAGTCCGTTATATATCAGGAGAAGTAGAAATTGAGAAATTGAATTATAGTAAACACTTTACAAACTACCTTATTAAAAAAAATGGTTCGTTTGATAACTATATCGAGAAACTGGAGAAGCTTTGCAGTATCATTTTTGCAATTTCTTTTTTGCTCATCTTCTATGTTGCTGGTATATTCATAGTCCTTCATTTAATAAATGATATTAGTCTATTAGCTACTGATAATGCATCAATATACACTCGCATATTTTTAGTTTCACTACAAACTTTATTAATTGCAGGGGCTGTTCTTACATTTTTTGATTATGTAACCCAAGGTCTATTAAAAAAGAATAAATGGATTGCAAAGCTGTATTTTCCCTTTTATTGGGCATTCAGTTATTTGACCTTATCGTTCTTATATCGTCCCTTATACTATAACCTAATAGGCAGCAAGTTTGGAAGAAGAGTGAGTTTTGTGATATTACCTTTTTATATTACAGTTCTATTTATTACTAACGTATACAAAGAACAATCCAGATTCATCAGTTTTAGTTCTGTAACATCAAGCACTATAAGAGCCAATAGTCGAAATTACGAAGATTTAGTAGAAAAAAACAACTTATTTATTTCTGTTCTAACCATACAGTCTAAAGTAATTACAGATCCATATATAAAAGTAAAGATACCATTATCGAAGTCTATTGAAGATAATATTTTGGAATTTAATACAGACCTTAAACCTTATCAAGCTGAATATCTTTATAAATCTGCTATGTTCAGAGACACGCAAAGTTCAATTTCCAAAAAAGCAAGTACAGACAGTTTACATCTGGAATACATCAAAACATTTCAACATATATATTCCCTGAAAATAGATTCTATGAAATATAAGCCCGGTTTTGTAATTGTAAAAGAGGGGAGCTACAGGAATAGTATAATTGGCTTTGAAACCTATATTGGGACAAATAAGTTGGCTGAAGGAAAACACACTTTGGTTTATTCAAGATATAAACATCCTGATACCGATTCAATTATTACTATTAAGGAAATTCCATTTTGGTATTACAAAAATTAAAATAACACTTGCTAACAATGTATATAAAAAATTGCCGAAATAGTAGTAAATTCATGCATTGCAGTCTAATCTTTAACTTGTGTAAACCATGTATCTTAACAAACATTATGAAACAAAAAATAAATAATGAATTGTAAAAATTGTAAATCTGTATTAAACCAAAAAAGTATTTTTTGTGACGAATGTGGTGCGAAAATTATAAAAGAAAGAATAACTGTAAAAAGTTTATTTTCTAATTTACTTAATGCCTTAGGTTGGGATAATAATTTTTTTATTACGCTAAGATTTCTATTATCTAAACCGCAAATAATTATAAAAGAATACATTAATGGAACTCGAAAAAAATACACAAATCCGTTTACTTTTTTTGCAATAAGCTTGGCTATTTCTTTATTCGTTTTTAATCAATATTCAGAACAATATATTCAAATGTCAACTATGGCAGATACGCAACAAGCTGAACAATCAGAGAGTGTATCAATACCTGACAATAGCAAATTTTTTGAATTATTGGGGTATGAAAGCCAAGATGAATATATAAAAGGTAATGCAGAATTTCAGCTAGAATATCATAATCTAATATCGTTTCTTTTTTTACCTATTTTCACATTAATTGCATTTTTTGTCTTTAGAAAACCGTACAATTATGGAGAACAATTGGTCATCAATACATATTTCTTAAGTATAACCACATTTTTTGGTGTCTTATCTTTTATATTCAGTCTTTTAACTGGAATTAACATACTTTTTTATGCTATTTTTATTACGTTTTTGTATTATTCCTATGCGTATAAGAAAGTTTATGAATTATCATTTGGTCAACTTTTATTAAAAATATTGAAATTTATTGGCGTTTTACTTTTAGTAATAATTATAGGTGGAATTATATCGATCCTGATAGGATTTATTTTCGTAATGATAAAATCAAAATTATAAACTTAAAACGTTTATAATTAATTGCTTTCGGAATTTCCTAAACGGAAATTCACTTGAATTAATTACATTTGTTTCACGGCGGAAAATCAGCGCTGATTTCCCGCAACTAATTCTTATGCAAACACGTTTGCTTAACCAATATTCAATAATAGTAGACATGAACAAATTCTTACAAGCAACCATAGACGAAGCAAAAACGGGACTCCAAGAAGGAGGCATCCCAATTGGTTCTATTTTGGTGTATGATGGTGAAATAATTGGTAAAGGTCATAACAAAAGAATCCAAAAAGGAAGCGTAGTGTTACATGGAGAAATGGATGCGCTAGAAAATGCAGGTCGCCAACCAGCATCGATTTATAAGAACTGTACTTTATATACAACATTATCTCCTTGCCCAATGTGTACGGGTGCTATCTTGTTATACGGAATCAAAAAAGTGGTGATTGGAGAAAACAAGACTTTTCAAGGTTCGGAAGATTTATTGCGTCAAAAAGGAGTAGAAGTTGTTGTATTAGACAATCAGGAATGTATTGAATTGATGGAAAATTTTATTGACAAGAACCCTGTTTTGTGGAATGAAGATATTGGAGAATGATAGAAATTAAATTAGCTGTTAACAAACTTGACATCAAAATTATATCCGAATTAGCTTCTAAGATCTGGACAGAACATTACACACCAATTATAGGTATTGAGCAAGTTGATTATATGCTTAACAAGTTTCAATCTGAACTTGCAATTGAAAACCAGATTAAAGAAGGTTTTCAATACTATCTTGTTTTTATTGATAAAATTCCTGCTGGGTATTTGTCATTCATCAAAAAGGAAAACACTTTATTTCTGAGTAAAATTTATATATTGAGTATAGAAAGAGGAAAAGGAATAGGAAAATTTATGATGGAATTCCTTGACCAAAAAGCTGCTGATTTAAATCTAAAATCAATTTCATTGACAGTAAATAAAAACAATACAAAGTCAATAGATGCCTATAAAAAAATGGGCTTTGTTAAAGTTGAATCAATTATAACGGATATTGGTAGTGGGTTTGTGATGGATGATTTTGTAATGAATAAAGAAATCTAATTCTGCTCATCAAAAAATTCTCGAATAACTTCTAGAGGAATATGGTCTGCTTCGTGTTTGGCATAATAGGTAGTATGAATTCTCCCGTTTTTATCAATCAAAAAATCTGCAGGCATTGTAATTAAACTTCCTTTTATGGTGGTTGGTAAATATCCTTTAAGCATCCCTTTCATCAATCTTGGAAAATGAAGAAACATTCCTTCTAACATTCCTTTAATCGAATGCTCAACTCCATATTGTTTGTAGTATATATTCTTTTCATCAGCTAAAATAGAAAAAGGAGCATTGTGTCCTTTTGAATGCTTTATTAAATTATTTAAAGGCGAATCAAAAATAGTAATAATATTAAAACTTTCTTGATGTGAATTGACCATTTCATGAACTCTCAAATTGCAAAAAGGACAGCCAGCAAATCTAAAAAATGAAATCAGAAAAGGTTTTCCATTAAAAATTTCAGAATTGAATTGTGTTCCATCAATTGCAGGAAGTTGAATTTGTTTTACCAAATCACCTTTAGAAAGTCTCATATAATTAATTTTATTAGATGTTTTGTTTGACTCAATAAGATTAAAATCCTTACATAGTTTGACTGTTTTTTTCATTTAGCAATAATTTTATTTGCGAATTCTAATTTAATCCTTACGAATTCTAAAACAGTCTGTATTGGTCGATATTCTCATCCTATTTTTGACTTGTAATTATAAACCTAAAAATTAGAAATCATGAGAAATTCAATTAAAATCGTAGCAATTGCATTCGCAACTATCCTTGTAGGATGCACAGAAAAATCAGCAACAACTTCAGTTACAGCAACTCCGGAGTTAGAAAACATCAAAATAGCAGCCTTTTCAGAATCAACAATTGAGTTTGAAAGAGAGGTTGTCTTTATAGCGGGATATGACAAAGGCGATAAAACGTACTATACAAATGCCAAATCATATTTTGAAAATCAGGAAGTAGAAATTGTGGAGTCTGCATTGTCATTGCAAGAAATTATTTTGTGGTTAAATATTAATTACAATGAAATTCCCTATTCAAAAATTCATATTGTTAATGATAATAAGTTGAATGAGATGTCTTTAGAAACAACAATTAAAGGCGATAAAATTACGACAGTAACTTTAGAGAATGCAGTTGCAAACGGAATCCTACCAGTATTAGATAATGTTCTACAAGTTGATGCTAAACTAATTTTTCACGCCTCTGGCTTAGGGTCAAATACAAAATTGATGAATGATTTTAAGCAAATCTTCACAACTGATGTGCAGCCAATAATTATTGCTTCAGAAAATGTGAGTGTTTTTGGTGGTGAGTTTGCACCTCAATATTTAGCAAAACCATATTACGGATTTTACCCAACAGCACAATCTCCAGGGAGAGTTGATCTTGCAAAACAATTTGCTAAGAACTATCCTGATGTTGAAATTGATTGGTTGTCTGTTATGAACAACAGTTCTGAGCGATTTGTGGGAGATGCATACAGCTACAAATTTAATGTTCCAGTGAGATGGGAGATAGATTTTCATGGAGATGATGAGTTGCCGTCATTCGCAACTACCGCTTCATTGATTGATTGGATGCAAGACAATGAAGAAATATCTGCCGAATTAGATGCACTTGGAATTCCATTAGAAAAATTCAGATGGTATCAAACCATAAAAGACGAAACTTTGATTATAAAAGGTAAAGTTACAGTGATTTGCGTATTAGAGCCTGTGATGGACTACGCATATCCTACACAATATATGGTGCCAAGTATAGACAATTTAAGACTATATGATATTTTGTAATAAGCAATGAAAAACATAATTGGTGGTTTGGGCAGAGAAGAACTGAAATTTAATGTAGGTCTCTTTTCTGTCTTTTTTTGTTTGAGTATTATACATAAGAAATCGAATATCCCCTAATTTTTATAAATTAACTATCTTTGTCGCAAGAACATTTAGCATGATCCTCCATATCCAAAAAATAATATCCACTTTAATATTCCTGTTTGCGATTGCTTCTCAATCGCAAAACTTTCAATTGTCACACTTTTCTTTAAATGATGGTTTGCCACAATCACAGGTGAATGATGTAATTCAGGGCGACCTAGGATATCTTTGGGTGGCTACAAATGGTGGAGGTATAGCTCGATTTGACGGGAATCATTTTGAAGTTTTTAATGAAGAAGATGGATTGATATCTAACTATGTAACAAGTCTGAATTTTATTGATGAACGATTGTTTATTGGCACAAAAAAAGGTTTGTCAATAAAGAAAGGAAAGGAAATTTTCTCCTATAAAAGTCCATCAGTTAAAAAGGCTCTCAAAATAAAAAATCAGATTTATGTAGGAACAGAAAAAGGAATACGCATTTTTGAAAATTTGGAGATAAGCCATATTTCATTAGATAGTGTTTTGGATGTGAGTGCCATTAATGATATTATTTTTGATGGACAAAATACTTGGATTGCAAGTACTTCAGGCTTGTGGAAAATTAGTGGTATAGAAAGCGATTCACCCAATATTGACCATCTCAGTAAATTCAATTCTATTGCAATTGTAGATTCTAAAGAGAATATTTATTTGGCAACTGAAAACAATGGAATTTTCAAAGTTAAAAAAACAACCAATATCCTTAAAAAAATTAATAGCATTAATAAAAGCAATACAATTTCATTGTCAAAAGATGAAGATAATCTGTTTGTAGCTTCTAAAAAAGCTGGGGTCTTAACCGTTAACCTAGAAACAACATTTACAGCTAAAAGTTTGCCAGTATTAAATAAATTAAGCATCAATTCTATTTTTATAGATGAACAATCAAATCAATGGATTGGTTCTTCAAATGGGTTGTATAAAGTATCAAAAAGTAGTTTTAAACATTTCTTAAAGAATCAGACAATTACTGCAGTACATCCTAAGAATGACACCATTTTTGTTGCTACGGCAGATGGAGGGTTAATTTTTATTGATTCCATAGGTGTTAACAGAATCCCAGATTTTCATCATAATATATACGCTTTAAATAGCAACCAACAGGGGCAATTATTTGCGGGTGCTGATGATGGAATTTTAGTTTTAGACTCTCTCAAAGTTGTTGATACCTTAAGCTTTGTCAAAGATATTCAAAAAATTATTTTAAAGGATTCTGTGTTTTGGGTGACCTCAACTACTCAAGGGATTAGTAAGTTTCAATATGATTTTAAAACGAGGGAAATCAAGGATTCTATCCAGTTTAAAAAATCAGATGGACTTTATGACCTCTCAATTTATGATGCTCAATTAGATAGCTTAAATAGGTTATGGTATATTTCTAGTAAAGGATTTCTTGGTTTTATTATAAATGATGTGGTGCATCATTTGGGGCAAAAATTACCTAATAATGCAACCATTGGTTCTTTGGTAATTCACCAGAATCATATTTATTTAGCAACACATGGCGAAGGGATTTGGTGGGCAAACCTATCAGATAATCCGAGATTTAAATTACTGAGAGGGAAGAAAAAATTGCCATCAAACAATGTGTATCAGCTTGGATTTGATTCTCAAAATAATTTATGGGCTGGATTGCAAAATGGTGTTGCTCAAATTCAGTTGGATGAAAATAACAAGATTGATGATGTTTTTTATTTTGATAAATATGATGGATTCACAGGTATAGAAACCATGCAAAATGTCATGTCATATGATGTTTCTGGTGGTGTATATTTTGGAATGATTCAGGGATTGACAAAATTTAAGCCTGCGGGCAATAGCCTTGATAACATAAAACCTACAATTTATTTTGAAGGAATTGAACTTGCTTATAAAAAATTAGATTCTATTAATAAAAAAGAATTTCGGTTTGACCCAGCAGAGAATCATTTATCATTTTTATTTAAAACCATAGATATCAATTATCCAAATGAGATTATGTACCGTTGGAGGATGAATACTGATGAGTGGAGCGATTGGTCTAATAATACTTCAATAGTTTTCGCAAGTTTGGGTGCTGGAAATTATCACTTTGAAGCACAATCAAAAACTGCCAATGAATTGTTAAGTGAACCAATTGAATTTCAATTTTTTATTGAAACTGCTTTGGTAAAAACATTGTGGTTTCGAATGTTAGTTGTTGGAGTAATTTTACTGATATTAATTTTAATAATATGGAATTCTCTCCGAAATCTTAAGCGAAAAAACAAGATAAAGCAGACACAGTTAGAGTTAGAAAATGACTTACTTACATTAGAGCAAAAGGCCTTACGCCTTCAAATGAATCCGCATTTTATTTTTAATGTGCTCAATGGAATCAAAGCGTTAGGTTTGTCAGATGTAAAGAAAATGAATGCTGCAATTCAAAAATTTGCAAGTTTAATGCGAGCTACTCTTCTAAACTCACGGCAAGAAAACATCACTTTAAAAGAAGAAATTAAAAGTCTAAATTATTACTTGGAATTAGAACAATTGATGGGTGCTAAAGATTTTTTGTTTACAATTAATATAGATGAAAATATTGATATAGAAGAAATGATGTTAGCCTCAATGATTATTCAGCCTTTTGTTGAGAATGCCATTGAACACGGAATTTCAAAAATTGAAAAAAAAGGAGAAATCACAATTTATTTTGCACTAAAAAAAGATCAATTGAACTGCCAAATACTAGATAATGGAATTGGATATCAGCAATCAATTAGCCATAAAAAACAAAGTTCACATCAGTCCGTTGCTCTAGAAGTTACTAAAGATAGGATTAATATGATTTCGAAAAATTCTGCGTTTATGATAGAAGAATTAAAAGATAGTAAAGGAGAGATTCTTGGTACTTTGGTTTCGTTTAACTTACCTTTAATTACTGATTATTAAAATGAACCGAGCATGCTAAAAAGTTCATTTCCCAAAGGAATGATTGATGGCGAACAGCATGTGACCGTTAAAATAATAAATATCAAACATGAATTATACCGCAGTTTTAGTTGATGATATGTCAGCAGCATTGCAATTATTGCAATCAGACTTGGCAATAAATCATAAAGAAATAGAAGTAATTGGAATTGCAAATAGTGTAGTTGAAGCTGCAAAATTATTGCGTAGCAAATCTCCGGATATTTTATTTTTAGACATCATGTTGGGTGATGGCACTGGGTTTGATTTGTTAGAAATTATTCCGGACTTAAAATCAAAAGTGATATTTGTAACTGCGAGTGATGACTATGCCATAAAAGCGTTTAAGTTCGCTGCTATTGATTATTTGTTAAAACCCTATGGAGATATTGAGTTAGCGAAAGCTATTGAAAGGGCCAAGTTGCAAATAGCACCAGATCAAGAGCGCATTTCTATTTTAAAAGAAACATTAGCAGCTCCAATATCAAAACCTACAAAAATATCATTACATAGTTTAGAAAAAATTTCAGTCGTTGCAATTAATGATATTGTCCGTTGCGAATCAGATAACAATAATACACAGTTTTATTTAAAAGATGGTAAGAAAATATTTGTGACCAAGACCTTAAAGTATTTTGCTGATATGCTCAAAGATTGTGGTTTTATGCGTACTCACCAAAGTCATTTGGTAAACTTGAATTATGTAAAAGAATTTATAAAATCTGATGGTGGTTATTTAATGCTCACAGATGGAGTATCGGTTCCAGTTTCTGTTCGAAAAAGGGTAGAAGTCTTAGGAAAATTAAAACGATTAAGTTAATTGACTTCTTTGTTTCTTAGGTGATTGGTAAAATAGTTGGCAAACCAATTTAAATCATCATTTGCATACTGCTCGTTCATTTCATCAAATCCTAAAATTTGATATTGATTATCTTCTTTATCAATTAAAAATAATTTTGCTTCAAAAATTTCATCATTTATAGGTGTTACAGTAAAATCAAACCCTTTTGTGTTTTTTGTATTGTATGTAATTGACTTTACACTATTATCAATTTTGATGGATTTATAATCTAAAGTCTTAATGGTATTATTTAATTTTCTTTTTGCCTTAATCCTGTTTATATTAAATATACCAATACTAATTAATACTATAATTGCTACAATAATTTTCGTGAAATTGTGTTCGAAAATTTCAAGTTTGCTTAAGACCAATAGAAAAGTAATTAATAGGGCTGAAGCGATTGGAAAGATTATTAGCCAAATATTGTAATAAAATCTGCTTTAGGTTTGCCGATTACAATTTTTCCTAAATCATTAGAAAATGCTATTTTATGTCTTTTTAATTTTGATTGAAGAATAGTTGCATCAAAGTTTTTCATATTATAAATTCAGTTTTTTAGAATGATTTTTTTAATTCGATATTTGCAAATCGGATGTTATCATTTTTTTCTAAAAAGCGTATAAATATAAGGTCTTTCAGCACCTGAAGGCATTTGATATATAAAATCAAAACTATCAATTAATTCAAAATCAGCACCTAATTTTTCACTTAAGGTTTCTTTACTGTATCGTTTAACATCGAGTCCAGAACATTTTTGAGCACCTTCTAAACTGAATTCCGCAAGAATTACAAATCCACCTTTGGTAACTTTTTGGTTGATTAAATCAAAGTAGGATTTTTGATCTTTTTCATCGGTAAAAAAATGAAGTACTGCTCGGTCAATCCATAAATCAACAGGAGAAATGGTATTGAGTTTTATAGGGTTTGTTAGATCATCAACAATACAAGTTACATTTCCCTTACCAACCCTAGAACTCAAATTGTTCAAGGCTACTTTACTCAAATCTGTTGCTATAATATTTGAAAACTTATTTTTGACTAGAGCATCAATCAATGTGGTGCTTCCTGCTCCAGCATTTAAAATAGTTGCGGATTTCCCCAATCCTGTTTTATTGATAAGTTGCAACATGGGGCTTAAATCCGTTTCAAACCAACCCAATTTTTCTTCAGGACTATTGTTATAAGCATTATCCCAATGGGTGCTTAAATTTTCAATTTTATTTTCTTCCGGAACTGAACAACAACTCTTGCCTTTATCACTAATATTACAACTATTTTCTTCCATTTTGAGATGAAGTTTATTATCTAAATATATTTTAAATATACAAGGCAAATATAAGTAAAGTAATGTTGTAAATTTGTAGCATGAATGATATTACTACAAGAGAAGATATTAAATTAATGGTCAATACCTTTTATACCTATCTTCAAAAAGACAAAGAATTAAATCACTTATTTAATGAAGTTGCAAAGTTAAATTGGGAAAAGCATTTACCAAAAATGTATGACTTTTGGGAAACTATTTTATTTCACAAACCAGTTTTTAAAGGCAATCCGATGAAAGTTCATATGGATTTAGATAATAAAACTAAGTTGAAAAAGGAGAATTTTGACACTTGGTTGGTTATTTTTAAAAAAACAGTTGATGAGTTATTTGTAGGAGAACTGGCTGAATTGGCAAAACAAAGAGCAGCATCTGTGGCATTGTCTATTCAGCTAAATACAGTGTATAAAAAATAGGGACACATTAGATGCATCCCTATTATGGTTAGGTTTTTTTGAGGTTTATTTTGTAATATTATTTTCCCATAGTTGGCTGTTGATAGAGACAGTGATTTCTTCCCACTCATCTATCATATTATTCCAGCTACCTTCACCATTTATTTCTTCATATTCTTTTTTAATACTTTCGTCATCATCATCCATTTCAGCTAAATTTTTCATATCCCATACAATGGCAATATCACGACCTTCAGAATCATTAAATTGATTGTTATAAACGCGCATACTTCCATCACCTCGTTTTTCATAGGCATCATGAATTTTCCCCATTATGGATTTAAAACGATAGTAATCTCCACGTTTTATATCGATAAACCAAATAGTGCTATACCCCATATCATCTGTACTTGATTGATAGGATAATTTGTCGTTTATTCTCCAATATTCTTGTCGCCCATAGCTTTCAATATTAGGTGCAACATTGTCTCTCCAATGATCGGCATGCGCCCCGTCTCCTGGTGCATTGTCTAAATCAGTAAAGGTACAAGGCCCCATATACCAAACATACCATCCAGCCTCTTTACCAGATAAGATTACATCCATTCCGGCAGCATACGGCCCTTCTTTATGATACATGGCATTATGTTCTTTAACAGCACTTACAAATGCTTTTTCCATACCGACTTTAACATCGATATAAATAATTTCTGCCATTCCATAAGATTCTTTTTCTTCTTCTTGTGCAAATGTTGCATAAGAAAATAGCAGTGCTATTGCTAGCATAGCGGTCAACAAACTTTTTTTTGTTCTCATAATTTAAATTTTAAGTTAGTAATAAAAATATATCAGTTATTATAATTGATATCAATTTAAATTTTGGGGTACTATAAGGTTATTGTATTTGGAGTTCAATTAAAAAAGAGAGGACTGTTTGGAATTTGAGGGTTCCATTTTTAATTGATACACAAATATAATAAAATTATTTTGTTTGATTGTAATGATGCTAATAATTGATATTCAGTATAATGAAATTTATATTTTAGTCAATTACACAAAAGATAACATGAGAAATATCATTGTTTGTGGGTACAACAGAGAAGTATCTTTGTATCATAATTAGAAAAGTTTAAAAAAAAAATAGTGTTTTATTATTAATTCTGGCGGCGTTGTTTTCTAAAGTAGCAATTGGAATAAGCAAATACATAGTGTTAGGGTATAAACAAGCAAGAGTATGATTATTACAAAAGTGTTTTATTTAAAGAATATGCTAAGCAATAGCTGCATAAAACTTATAGAACTTTTTTGTAATAATAAAGACGGAGTTAAAATTGATCGTGTTATTTTAGGTGAGGTTAAAATGACTTTTGATGAAACAATAATGTCTGTCGATAAAATTACATCATGTTTTAAAGAAATAGGCTTTGATATTATTGTTGACCCTAATGTTGAAATAGTTGAAAAAACTAAAATTGCGGCCATTGAATTGATCTATATGTCGTACAATGCAAACTCCCTAATTAGAAACTCAGATTACATTAGCGATAAATTACAATTACCCTACGACAAAATAAGTCGGGTATTTTCGCAGGTTACTGGAGTGAAATTAGAGAAATATATCATTCTATTAAAATTGGAGAAAGCAAAAGAGATGTTATGCCGAAACGAATATACAGTAAGTGAGATTGCTTTTTTAATGGATTATAGTAGTGTGCAATATTTCAGTAACCAGTTTAAAAAAAATGTAGGAGTTACGATTTCTAAATTTAAAGAGACTCCAGATAAATATAGAAAATCAATCGAAGAATTGATTTAATCCACTTTTCATTTTTCAAGAACTTATATTCTGTATGAGTTTTATGCTACTATCCCGAAAATTACACAATTTCTACAAAAAAGTGTAATACACAAACAATATTGTCAAACTAACTTTGAACAATCATTTTATTTTAAATAGTATTGATTATGAAAGTTAAAAAAAATATAGCGATTAGCGAATCTGGTTTTTTATTTAACCCATCAACTGGAGATTCCTATTCTGTCAACCCGATTGGACAAGAGATTCTAAAATTGTTGAAAGAGGGTAAGGAAGATGAACAGGTAATAGCACATCTTTTAAACAATTATATGACTGACAGAATTGCTGTTGAAAAAGACCTATATGATTTTGTCAGCATGCTAAGGACTTATAAATTAATAGAGAATGAGTAAGCAAACATATACTATTGCAGTTACAGGTTTAAATGCTATTGATAGTCCAGGTCCTGGGCTGGCAGTTATTAGAGCCTTGAGAGATGCCAAAAGTTTTGATGTTAGAATTATAGGTCTGTCATACGAAACGATGGAACCTGGAATTTACATGCACGATTTGGTTGATAAAACCTATCAAATACCATATCCATCTGCAGGTAAAGAAGTATTGTTCGAACGATTTTTACATATCAATTCAATTGAAAACATCACTTTTATGTTCCCTAATTTTGATGCAGAATTGTTCAATTTTATCAATATTCAAAAACGTTTCGAAAAAGATTTGGGGATTAAAATGGTGTTGCCAACTTTAGATCAATTTGAAGCAAGACATAAAGTTAACTTATATGATTATGGTAAAAAGCATAAAATAAAAGTTCCCTTTGCAAAAATGTTATTTAACTCAGCTGAGATTCCGAAATTGACAGAAGAGTTTAATTACCCTATGGTAATTAAAGGTAAGTTTTACGATGCTAAAATTGCCTATACAGTAGAACAAGCAACACAACATTTTAACAAGATTAGTGCAGAATGGGGATTACCAGTCATTATTCAAGAGTTTGTACGAGGGTCTGAAGTAAATGTGTGTGGAATAGGAAACGGAAAGGGAGAATTACTGGGTGCAGTGCCTATGAGAAAATTGTATATCACAGATAAAGGAAAAGCTTGGGCAGGAGTGACTTTAGATGATGAAAAATTGTTAGAAATTACTGAAAACTTGGTGCAAGAAACTAATTGGAAAGGCCCGTTTGAATTAGAATTTATGAAAACTACGGATGATGAATATTATCTGATAGAAATAAATCCACGGTTCCCAGCTTGGTGCTACCTTACGGTTGGCGCAGGACAAAACCAAATAGAATCTTTGGTAAATCTTGGTATGGGTAATGAGGTTGAAGCCTTTACAAAGTACGATATTGGAAAAATGTTCATCAGATATTCTAATGACATGATTGTAAATATGGAGGAGTTTGAGAAAATATCAACACTAGGAGAATTGTAGTATTAGAAAAGTGAATTGAGGATTTTAAACCCACACAAAAATAAAACAGATGGAGAAAAAACAATATGAAAGACCAATAATAAAGCCCTTAAATAATGGGTTGATGAATAAATTTGGAACCAGAACAGAATACGAAGCTTTAACACATATCGATGGTATATCTGTTAGTAGTTTAATAGAAGAACATGGTTCGCCTTTATTTGTTCTTTCCGAAAGAAAAATTAGAGAAAATTACAGATCAGCAAAACGAATTTTTGAAACGAGATATCCAAAAGTGCAATTTGCTTGGTCATACAAAACCAATTACCTAAATGCTGTTTGCAATACCTTTCATCAAGAGGGGTCTTGGGCAGAAGTAGTGTCGCGTTTTGAATATGAAAAGGCAATCAAAAATGGAGTACCTGGTGATAAAATTATTTTTAATGGGCCAGATAAAACAAATAGTGATTTGCGTTTAGCTATTGAAAATGATTCGTCTATTCACATTGATCATTTAGACGAATTATATCGTCTAACTGAACTTGCAACAGAAATGAATATGAAGCCTAGAGTTGCAATTAGAGTAAATATGGATACCGGTGTGTACCCAATGTGGGATCGCTTTGGATTTAATTATGAAAATGGACAAGCATGGGATGCAGTTAATAAAATCATGGCTGCCGACAAACTGAATTTGGTTGGTTTACATTGCCATATTGGTACGTATATGTTAACACCAAGTGCTTATGGAGTTGCAGCAAGTAAGTTGTCAGAATTGGCAATCAGTATTAAGAAACGCTACAATAAAGTTCTTACTTATATAGATTTGGGTGGTGGATTCGCTTCAAAAAATACATTGAAAGGAGCCTTGGTTCCTGGTTCAGATTCTGTTCCAGAAATTCATGATTATGCTGAGGTGATTACCACCGCAATTTTAAATGCAGGTTTTGCTCCAGATGAATTACCATATTTGTATTTAGAGTCAGGGAGAGCCTTAGTAGATGATGCTGGGTATTTATTAGGAAGTGTTATTTCTAATAAAAGATTGTCTGATGGTCGTAGAGCAACTATCATGGATTTTGGTGTAAATATTATGTTTACTTCTTTTTGGTTCGATCACAAAATATCGCCAGCACAAGAGTTTGGTCAGCATACAGAAGATACTATTATGTACGGGCCATTGTGTATGAATATTGATGTGGTGAGAGAGAATATTACTTTTCCACCGTTAAAGCCTGGAGATCAAGTTGTGGTACATCATATGGGAGCATATAACATTTCTCAGTCTATGCAGTTTATCACTTTGAGACCAGCTATTGTGATGATTGGTACTGATAAAAAAGTACATTTAATAAAGCAAGCAGAAACTTTAGAGATCTTAGAAAAAGGAGAGCGTTTACCAGAGTTCTTAAAAAGTTTTGAGCTGTAATGACAGCTGGTAATAACATATCAGATACTTTAAAAATCTACGGAAGCGGCTTGTTAAACAGCTACTCTCAGATTTTCTTTTCAAACAACAATACCTTTGCGGTGTTACTAATTATCATCAGTTTTTTTGATATTGGTGCAGGGTTGAGCGGTGCGTTGGCAGTAGTTGTAAGTCAGATTACGGCGACCTTGTTTAATTTTAATAAGGAGTTGATTAGAGATGGGTCGTACACGTATAATTCATTAATGGTGGGTATTGCCCTAGGGATGTTCTACGATTTTAATATGTCGTTTTTTATCCTACTGCTGATTACTTCAATATTGACATTGTTTATTACCATTTGGTTTATCATCAACCTTTCAAAAAAAGGATTGCCTTTTTTAAGCCTTCCATTTTTATTTGGTATTTGGGTTGTTATATTAGGCGCTCAAAATTTTGCAGCTTTGGATTTACACCCAAAAGAAATGTTGTCATTGGCAAGGTGGTTTCCAGAATTATTTACTTCAGTTTCCGATACAATTTCTGCTCTGCCTTTCGCAGATGTAATACATATGTATTTACGTTCACTAGGTGCAATATTTTTTCAATTCAATGATTTGGCAGGATTGATTATTGCCATTGGAATATTGATTTACTCTAGAATTGCTTTCGGTTTATCTATCTTCGGATTTTTAATTGGGTTTGGATTTTATGCATACTATGGAGGTGATTTTTCGCAGTTGATTTATTCCTACATAGGGTTTAACTTTATTTTAACGGGTATTGCCTTGGGTGGATTTTTTGTAGTGCCCTCAAAAAAATCATATTTGATGTTGCTATTTACGATTCCAGTAATTGCGTTGTCTATCAGTGCATCACACACCATATTCTCATATTTTAATTTGCCATTATATTCGCTGCCATTTAACATTGTTACCTTATTGTTTTTGGCAATTATGGGCTCTAGATTAAAAGCATCAGGATTGGCATTGGTTACTGTGCAACAGTTTTCTCCAGAAAAAAACCATTACAAACATTATAACTCTGTCAGTAGATTTAAGAAGGACACTTATTATCATATTGCATTGCCAATTATGGGGGATTGGAATATCTCACAAGGATATGCAGGAAATATCACCCACAAAGGAGATTGGCAGCATGCGTTAGATTTTGATGTACTAGGTGAGGATGGTAGCTCTTATCAAGACCCAGCACTCGAATTAAAAGATTTTTACTGTTATGATTTACCAGTTATTGCTCCAGCTGATGGGCATGTAGTAGATATTTTAGACGGAATTGATGACAATGAAATTAATGAAGTTAACCTAAAAGATAATTGGGGAAATACAATTATCATTAAACATGGAGACTATTTTTTTACAAAACTATCTCATATCAAAAAAGAATCTTTTACAGTTGCCATTGGCAACCATGTAAAAAAAGGACAAGTAATTGGTAGGTGCGGTAGTTCTGGAAGATCACCAGAGCCACACTTACATTTTCAGTTACAAGCAACACCACATATTGGCTCTAAAACATTAGAATATCCTATTTCGTATTACTTAACAAAAGAGAAAAAGGGATATGAATTTCATCAGTTTGATATTCCAAAAGAAAAGGAAATAGTGACTAATGTAAAAAACACAAAATTATTGACGGATGCCTTTGACTTGGTTCCAGGTAAACTATTGTATTTTGATTGTGAAGGCGAAAAAGTGAAATGGGAAGTTTTTACCAATACCTATAATCAAACCTATATTTATTGCCATACAACCAAGAGTACAGCATATTTTGTAAATAATAAAACGGTATTTTATTTTACTGATTATTTTGGTAAAAAAGGAACTTTATTACAGCACTTTTACTTTGGAGCTCAAAAGGTATTGTTGGGATATTATAAAAATATTGAGTTGGAAGATAGTTTAATGATCGATGGGTTTTTTAATAAATTCATTACAAGCCTGCACGATTTTACAGCACCATTTTTTCACTATTGCAAAGTGAAATATCATTTTTCTTTTTCGAGTACAGACAATGAGCATAATCCAAATAAAATTATTTTTAATACTAATTGTGTAGCAACAATAGGTAAGAAGGTCTATAAAAAATCAACCTATACTTTTCATCTAGAAGATGGAAAAATAGAGTCATTTAAAATTAATAATCAAAAAATAGCAGTATGCAAAGAATCATAATTTTTATGCTACTCATAAGTAGTTTGAATGTTTTTTCACAAGAGAAATCTATGAAAGAAGTAGATGCAATTACGCTTGATTATTACGATAATCAGCAATGGGAAGAATTAATTGACTACGGCGAAAATAAAGAAGTAGACTATTACTATTTTAATGTTAGGATGGGTATAGCGTATTTTAATACACGACAATATCATTCAGCAGAAAAGTATTTTTTGAGAGCAACTACAAAGAACGATGGAGATTTTGCTAAGGAATATTTATTTTGGACTTATTTTAACTTGGGAGAAAATATCTTAGCCGAAAAGGTTTATGATGAACTTTCAGAGCCAGTAAAAAAGCAGATAGACTATAAAAAGACGGCTGTTGAGTATGTGTATGTAGAGGGTGGTATAAAAACCTCAAATGTAACAAATATTGAAAACACCTTTTATGGCAATGTAATGTTAAAGCATCGACTTGGAGATAATATTAGAGTGTTGCACTCTATAAATTTATTGTCTCAAAATCAATCGTTTCAAGATTACAATAGCTTTCAATATCACATTTTTGTTTTGTATTATTTTAAAACCTCATCAATTGGTGTAGGTGGAATTTTTTCTAAAAGTGATTTTAATCAAGTTTCAACGAGTGATTTTGATCAACCTGGAGAATTCTTATCCCTGAATACAAATAGTTTCTATGCATTCTATTCAAAAAGAATAAATCGTTTAAAATTGAACACTTCGATTAATTATGTAAGTCAAAAAGGAACTAACAAGATTGGATCTTTAAATTCACCTATGACTAGTAATTCTGATGTGTCAGAATCAGTTATAATTCCATCAATTGGATTAAACTATACACCTTCATTCTTAAGAGATAGAATTTCTCTAGGTGCAGAAGTGTTTATTCCAATTACTGATATTGAAACGTACGTAGTTGTAAAACCCTATATAAACCTATTTATTTTAGACTCGTTTTGGGTTAATATGAGTTACCTTCAAGTTCACGATCATTTGTTTGTAGATTACTCTAGTGAGATTTTATTTAACACACCAGATCAATCAGTCAATAGATTTGTGACAACAGCGAATTATACCATTACCAAAAAAATTGTTGCAAAACTTACTTATACAAATGAAAATTACGATTACGAAAGTCTTAATTTTAATTACTATATCAACTCCTTATTTTTAGGAATTCAATTCAAATTTTAAATAATGAAAAACACTTTTTTTATTTTAGCATTGCTATTATTCACCTTTCCTTTTTTTGCTCAAAATGAAGTTTCTGCAGCCTTTTCCGAAAGCTATTTGCAAGAGTATAATAAAGAGTATTCAAAGGCAATTAACGCTTTAGATAATATTTATGATACCAATTCTTATGAAATTAACTTGCGATTAGGGTGGTTAAATTATTTAAATACCGATTATGTAAAATCTAAAAATTACTATACCAATGCTATGAAGTTAAAACCGGGTTCTATCGAGGCAAAATTAGGTTATGTTTATCCTATTGCCGCTACAGAAAGCTGGGGAGATTTGATGAAAATTTACAATAGTATATTGGCAATAGACCCCAATCATTACACGGCAAATTTTAGGTTATCGACCATGTATTATTATCAAAAAGATTTTTGGAATGCAAAAAAATATTCAGAAATATTGATGAAACTATATCCTTTTGATTATAGCAATAACTTGTTATTGGGTAAAATAAATGTGAGCTTAGGAAACATTATTTTAGCAAAAAAACATTTGAATAATGCCTTGTTGTATGACCCAACGGCAACAGAAGTTTTGAATTTATTAAAAACCCTATAATTTTAATTGGGTTTATGTCCAATTATTTTATTCATCTTTTGACAAGAATGTCCAAGCCACAATACGTGTTACTTTATTCCCTTGATGCATCGGGATGGTTTTAATGTCTGTTGCACCTAATTTTTTGAGAGAAGCTAGCATACTCTCCACATTTTCTTTTTTTGAGACCAATGAAGTATACCAAAAGCAACTATTTTTAAACAAAGAACTTTGATATAAGTAATTGTGCAAGAATGCTTTTTCACCTCCTTTATACCAAAGCTCATTCTGGCTTCCTCCAAAATTACGTTGGGTAGTTTCTATCCCCAAGCCTTTTAACTTTCTAGCATTGGCCTCCACAGCTTCATATTGCGAACTATAAAAAGGCGGGTTGCACATGCTTGCCGAATACTGTTTGTTCTCAAAAATAGATTCAGAGAAAATAGTGTCAGAACTGTGTTGTAATTTTAAAGAAATTTTACCTGATAAGTTGTTGCTATCAATAATATCTTGAGAATTTTTTAGAGACTCAACATCGATATCTGTTCCAGTAAAGTGCCAACCGTATTCGCTATTTCCCAAAAGAGGGTAGATGCAAGTGGCACCTGTTCCAATATCTAAAATATTGATATTCTCTTTTAAATTAGAAGATATGAGCAAGTCATTTAAATGGTGAATATAATCTACACGTCCCGGAATTGGCGGACATAGATTTTCATCAGAAAAGTTCCATTGCTCAATTTGATAATAGGCTTTTAATAAAGCTGAATTCAAACTTTTTACTGCTTTAGGATTTGCAAAATCAATGGTTTGTGTGTCAAACTTATTGGTAAAAACAAATTCTTTGAGACTTACGAAAGTAGTACACAATTTATCAAAATCATAGTCTTGATTGTGTTTGTTGTTTGGATGTAACCCTTTTGATATTTTATGTTTTGCCATCTTCCTTATTTTTTTGTTGTGCTTTAATTTTTTGTTGCAATGCCTTCAATCGCTCTTTTGAAGCATGTTGATTAGCCTTCAATTTATTTTTTTTACGATTCATCAACTTGGTATGTTTCGCTTTGTTTTTGGTATTTTTTGCACTTCCCTTTTTTGCCATTACTTATAAATATTTTTCTAAGTAATTAGCAACACCATCTTCTTTGTTGGTGTCAGTAGTTGCATCAGCAATTGATAAAACTTCGGGTTTAGCATTGGCGACTGCAACTCCAATTCCGACAGATTTTAGCATTTCAAGATCGTTATAATTATCACCGAAAGCCAAGATATTCTCGAAGGCTACATCAGGATATTGAGATTCAATTAAGGTTTTAATTGCAGTTTTTTTAGAAATATATCTATGCGAAATTTCGAGGTAAGTATCTTTTGAGCGATAACTAATAATTTCACCTGCTAAATTAGCATCAATATATTTTACCAAACTATCTATTTCATCAGCATCACCCATCACCATAATCTTATGAGGACCTTTATTTTCTTCTTTCCAATTGGTTAAAGTTGTTTTAATATTTTGAAAAGCAGGAGTGACTTTGGTATTATTTGCTTCGCGTTTTGCCCAATAATCTAGTGCAGGAACAAACCATTCATCATTATGATATAAACTAAAATGTAAGTCAGTATCTAGACAAAAATTAGCTAGTAACTTTGATGTTACACTAGAAATTTCAGTTGAAGAAATAATTTTGTTATTAGCTAAAATCAATCCGCCATTATAAGCAATCATTGGTAAATGTTCAATATCCAATTCTTTTTGTAAATGCAACATCGCTTTAGGCATGCGCGAAGAAATTAAAATAAATGGAGTAGGAGCCAAGTTCTTAATTTCTGATATGGTTTTAATAGAAAGTTCTCGGTCTTTATTTAAAAGTGTTCCGTCAATATCTGAGCAGATAAGTTTGATTTTCATGGATTAATTGTTGCCTTTCAATGCAAAGATAAATAGTATTTATTTAAACATAAAACTTAAAATTTTAGGCATAAAAAAACTCAAAATTTCGTATCCCCACAATACTAGTTTCGAGTAAGTAAAAAATAACGTAAGTTGATTAATTACTTGACAAATGTACAACGTATTATAGGTTTATATTTTGTCAATCTAAGAATGGATGTAATTATTTAATGATTGGTAGTAAATAGTTAATAATTGGTTTTTGAAGGTAGAAAATTTATTTCCC
>JASFYP010000065.1:0-61773 GCA_045047075.1 Flavobacteriaceae bacterium | reverse complement strand
AAAAGAAAGCGTGGGACTTGTATATCCCGATAAATCAATTGAAGGACTTGTCATTGTTGCTTCTTTAGGAAGAGTAGTTGAACCAGAAGATTCAACATACGCATAATATGTACCCGTGTTTGGAAAATCTGGACCAGTCCCTGATGAAGGTGTAGCGTTATTATTGCCCTCCCAATTCATATTACTTGTTGGACTCGTTAATGTCCAACCATTGGTATCACTATCAAAATTGGTTTCAAAGTCTTCTGAATAAATAGTTTGTGAAATAGAATTGAAACTTATTGTTAATAAAAACAATAAGAATACTAGTTTAAAATGCGGGGCTTTTAAATTCATTTTAGGTTAGGGTTTTATGTAATCCTTTTATAGCAATACCAATTACATTTAATATACTTGCTCTCTCTTTTTATATCATATTAAAAAGGAACAGCTATTAAAATGCTTTTTTTGTTAGATTTTGTTTCTAACGTATTTTTCTTTTTTAAAATTTTCAATATTAATCTTTTCTTTAGCGCTAACTTTTATAAGGGTATAGTTGGTATACAAAAATTCCAATCGCTACCGTAAAAAATGTTAGTTTTATTTTTATATCCTATTGCATAAACTTCAATAACATATGAAGCTTGTATCGTGTTAGCACAATGCAAAGGTTTATTCTGTGAATTTGTTAAAATTTCGAAATTTATGGTACTGACACAACTTAATGACACTCGGTGAGCGTAGGTGTTATTTGAAGCAAATAACAATATTACGATACACATTGCTGTGTATTTGAGGTTTAAATGTCGTATCAATTTAATTGAAACTTAGGGGTTAATGAGGCAAATCTAACAAAAAAAATGAATTATAAAAACTTATTAACAATAATAAATTTTAATTAATCAATATTGAAAGCACGTAATTACGCCCTGGAGCACTAACTCCTGATGCGAATTCTTTGTAATGTTGATTAAAAATATTGTCAATCATAAATTGTACTGCAATATTATTTGTTACTTGATATTTGGAATAAAATTTAAGGGTATGCCAACTTGGGGTACCATAATAATCTCCTGTTGATGGATTTATAGGAGTTTCTTCAATATTGTCAATTCCTTCTACTAAGTTGTAGTCTTCTAACTTTTTTGCAGCATTAAATCTGAAACTTAAAGCTAACTCAAACTTGTTTTTAGAATAACCAACTTCAAAATTACCGAATAATGGTGGAATAGATGATAGGGGTTTGTTTGTATCATAGCCCTCACCTTTCGTAAATGTAATACTTCCTGAGGCATTCCAAAATGTTGAAATATTTCCCCTTAAACTCAAGGTACTTCCAACAATGTAGGCGTTAGTATGATTAACGTTTGCATAGGTTTCTACCTCTTCGCCATCATAAATAATTGTCGGACTACCGTTTATAGGAAAAGGCTCTCTAGCTATATAATTATCTAGAAGAGTGTAGTAGAGATTCCATCCTATATTAAATTTTTTATCATTTAGATATTTTTGAATTCCTATTTCGGCATTATAAACATACTCAGGTTTTAAGTTAATGTTAGGAACGGTTAGATCTCCTCTCTTTTCTCTAATTTTTCCAATATCATCTATATTTGGTGATCTGAATCCTGAAGATAGTATAGAACTTAATTTCCAGCTTTCATCTGGTTTATATACATAGCCAATCGCTGCAGTTAATGCAGAATTTTTTAAATGGATATCCATATCTGGAAGAATGATAAATGTGGTATCTATCCATTTGGCATTCAACTGAGTGTTTGTAAATCTTAAACCTGTGTTTAAGGTTGATTTTTGATTGATATCTTGTCTGTAGCTCGCATAGATTGCTGAACTTGTGTACGTACTCCCTCCATCTGGATAACGAGATTGAACCACAAAATCATCAGAAAACCCAATGATTTCACTTCCATTTACTGAGAGTGTTTTGCCGTAAGCATTTGAATTTACTTCATTATGTGCTAATTCAAAACCATAAGAAACATTTCTGTTTGAATTTTTTGAAAGCTGTACAAAAAAATCGCCATTCACGCTAAAAACATCCACAGCCTCCTTTTGATAACTTCTGTCAAGACTGTTAAATTTTCTTTCTATTCTTGATTCTTTTATTTTTTGATATGCCACTGTTATTGCCCCAGATTCCATCCATTTTTTTTCTGGATTGATCTTTAATTGTGAACTTAATAACAATCGTTCTTGTGGCCCGTAATACCATTCTGCGTACTTTAAATTTCCATCGCTATATTCTGTTAATTTATCAAACCTTGGTACATCAGACGAATTAGAGCGTTGAAAATTTAGAGTTAAATCTGTTTTTTTAGAAAGTTGAAAATAAAACTTTTGTAAAAAGTCATATTGTTCATACCCTGTATTTTTTTGGATAGTTGGATCTGAATTTAATACAGTAATCGGGTTGTAAAAATCATTAGTATTATTTGAATATTCAAATACTTTACCCCAATCATCAAATCCATGATTGCGATTTTTCCCCATGTGTGTATCGCCAAATTTTGAGTATGAAAAACTTGTATAAGACGCCCATTTTTTAAATGAAAATTCAAGTCCGCCTTGATTTGTAAATTCATTGTTGATAGAGCTATATCTTGATAAAAAATTTACGTTAGACGTTTCTTCCTCAGAAATTTTAGGAGTTTTAGTATAATAATGAATCACTCCACCAAGGGCATCAGATCCATAAGTAACAGAAGATGGACCAAAAATAACTTCGGTACGCTCTAAAGTAGTAGGAGAAACCGTAATCGAATTTTGTAAATGTCCAGACCTATATATGGCATTGTTCATCCTAACACCATCTACAACTAATAAAACTCTATTTGCCTCCATCCCTCTTAATACAGGGCTTCCACCTCCTGCCTGAGATTTTTGCACTTTTATTCCGGGTAAATTTGCTAATAAATCTGCAGATGTTTGTGGAGCAATTTGTTTGATTTGATTTGACTGACTTATATCGACATATTCTGCAATTCTACTCAAAGACTCTTTATGCCTGCTCACTGACAAAACAACTTCATCTAAAGATTCTGCTTTTTTATGGAGAAAAATTTGATTTCCAGTAATTTGACGTTTAAGCATTTCGACCTCTACATAAGATATATGATTGAAATAAATGACCTCATTTTGTCCAAAAATAGCAATATTAGTTTTTCCGTTTTTATCGGTAATTGCAAAACTGATATTGTCTTCGCCATAAATGGTACAGTTTAAAATTGGATGCTTAGTATCAAAATCAATAACTGTGATCTCTTGAGCACTTAACAGTAAAGAAATAAAAGTAAAAATAAAAAATGTAATGTTCCGCACCATCAATGAAATAAAGCTTTTAAAACCTCTAAAGATTTTGGTTTTCTAAATCCGTTCAAATGTAATTCATAATACTGAATTAAAATAGACAATACTTGTTGTCTGCTTTTTGAATTAAATTTTACAACTTCTATTGTATCAAAATTTATGCCTAACAGCTTGTTAAATTCTATTAAATCACCTCCTTTTATGAAATTAAATTTTGGCAATTGGTTTGTAAAATTCCCTTCAGATAAATCAAAGTAATTATAATCAGGATTATTTAACTCTGGATAAAATCCTAAATATTTCGTCAGATTTAATAAAAATACTAAATGAAAGTTCGAAATGTTCTTATGTATATCTAGCCAAATAAAAGCTGATTCTAAATAATTGTATAATGGTAAATTTTCTTCCTCTTCTCGGATGGAATAGTTTAACACCTCAGATAAAAATAATACGATAGATTGTTTGTAAATATCAATCGACAAAGATGTATAATGATTATTTATTTCAACTTCTTTAATTGTATGAAGTGTCTGATTAGTTTTGTGATTTGCTACAATTTTTAATTGTGTTAGAGGCTGAAAATATGCTGCTTTCAATTGCTTTTTTCTGGATGATAAAACCCCTCTAAGTAAGTACGATTTAGCGCCTTCTTTTTCAGTATAACACTTTACAATTAAATGATTTTCTCCATATTTAATAGCGCTAATTACAATCGCTTTTGTGCTAACAATCATCTCTTATACCAATTTAACATCAAAACACCCAATATAAATCATTTCTATTTCCCTTTTTTTATCGTTAAAAATTATTTCCGTAACTAAGGCTATACAAAGAATTTTTATCTCAAAAAAGAAAAATATATTCTAATTTATTTATCAGCCATTTTGATATTAAACTGGTATTAATTAATAATCGCAATTTTGGTTGACGACACTTCTTCGTTGTCTTTTGTAGTTAATAAAACAATGTAAATTCCAGATGCCACTTTACGACCTGCTAGGTTTCTTTTATCCCAAACAACTTTACCCCCTTGTAACTCCTGCCCCTCAACAACATTAGTTTCATAGACTAAATATCCTGCCGAATCTAAAATCTTAACATTGGTGCCTTGTGGTAAATGAGTGCCATTTCTACCATCAATCGTAATAGTTTCGTGCTGTTTTAGTGCAGGGTTAGGATAGGCATACACCTCATCTAAAGTATCGCCATAAGCAGCAATATTGTTGTTAAAAGCAACTATGCCTCTATCTGTTGCAAAATAAACTTTTCCAGTACTGGTATCAACTTTTACTTTTAATATGGTATTTGAAGGAAGTGGTGAGTTTGATGTGTTAAAAATATTTAATGTTTCTCTTCCGTTTGGTGAAGCTTGTAATGCCCCACCGCTTTCTGTACCAAACCATTTATTATCTGCTCCATCAACTGAAATAGAATTGATTACTTGATCTCCCAATAATTTTTTTGGAATTCCATCATCTAAAATAATAACAGGTTCAGCATCATAAATATCAGCATCAAAAAGTCCTGCAGCATTGTAATAAACTACCATTCCTGCTTGTGTACCAATCCAAATTCTATTGCTATTATCTACAGCAACTGTTCGCACATTTAAATGAGGTAAGGAGCCTTTAGTAGCTTCAGTAATTAAAGCTCTCTTTTGTTCACCCCTTTCATTAAATACTAGTACTCCATTTCTTCTAGTGCCAATCCAAATACTGCCTGATTTGTCAATAATTAATTCATTTAAACCTCTTGCTCCAGTGGTTAATAATTCACTAATATTAAAACTAGACCAAGCCCCACTCGGAGACATTTTTTTTACCATATTATCAATCCAAGCATTGGCGACCCATAGATTTCCTTCTCTATCAAAAGCTGATCCATTAATTCGTACTGTTACATAATTTGGGTTGTCTGGAAAAATTTCTTCCAGCCCGCTATTTGTTTGATTCCAATAGATCTGTGGCTCATCATTTTCAACAACTAATATTCCTCCAGATTCTACTACTCTCGCTCCTGAACCTTGACTCCACGAACTTAAATAAGCTTTATTTTCTTCATTTGGATCAATCGTAGCATGTACTAAATTTTTAGCTGGAAAATTTGTGTCATAAGGGTTATTTATCCAGTTTTCTCCATTAAAGTGGCTATACCCAAACCGGTTGTTTAAAGGTGTATAAGCAATATCATAGCCTCCATAAACCACCCACAAATTATCGTTTAATACACTAATAGAAAAGGCCGAATTTGAGGTGGGGCCATCAGGGTGAATCTCAACAAAGGGCTGTGTAGCTATTAAATTTGTTTGCAAAATTCCAAATTTTTTGGTACAGAGGTATACCACATTTCCTTCAGCAAAAACGGCATTTAATTCAAAATAAAAATTAGAAAATTCATCAGAAATAATATTAGAAACCAAATCTAAACTCGTATCGTAAATATATGCTTCTCTATTAATAGCTATCGATAAAAATTCATTAGAAACTTTTAATTTTAAAATTGTTCTTGGCAGCCTTTGAATTCTTTGAAGTGGATTTGGTGGAGATACTCTATAAAAATTTCTACCGGAGGAAGCAAATATTTCATTATTAAATGAGACTATTGAGCTAAAGTTATCTGTATAATTCTTCGTCCAATTATTAAAATCTATTAAGCTTGGGTTATTAATATCTGCTGTATAAATTCCACTTTCAGTAGCAGCATAAATCGTTTCATTAAAAATAATCATTTCATTTACCTTTATCTCTGATGATTGATCGCCAATAAAATAGGTGTCACCAAAAACTAAGTTTCCAATATCATAAACCACAATTGCGAAAGAGGTTGATAGATATAAAATATCATTATATTCTGTTATATTTAAAATAGATTTTTCAGTAGCTAAAGGAAAGTTAGCAATATCAGGAGCAATGGTAATTTCTCCATTTGCATCAACAATTTCGAGTAGTCCATTTGCATATCCAATTGCCAATCTTTGAAAGGTTGCATTGTAATAAATGCTCGTAGCTATTTCTCCCGACAATCCATTAACAGAAGACATTTTATTGATTTCGTTTGTCGAAACATCATATATAAAAATAGCATTGTCTACCAATGCATAGATTTTTGTGTCAACTTTTACAAAATCTTTTACATTGTTATAAGAATAAAAATCTTCCCAATTGTTAGAATAATCTGTTTGTGACCAAGCGCCAACAAAAAATAAAAAAGTTACTACACTAATGATTCTCTTCATTCTTGACATTATTAATTTCGTTCAAATATATTTAATAATAACGTAACTATAAAAAGTATTATTTTAACTCAAAAAAAATTAATGCAAAATGGAAACTTATTTACACGATACTAGCTTTCTTCTTTTATTGTGTGAGGAAACTATCGTTAAAAAAGAGAATTGGTAGAAGCTGTAAAATAACTCTTTTAAAATTGGGCATAAAAAAACTCGAAGTCAACTTGCGCAAAATTCGAGTTATAAATAAATCAACCCCAAAGACTCATTTACACAACAAAAGTAATAAGTTTTTATTTACCAAATCTTGTAAATCAAAAAACGGATGAAAAAAAACTGCAAATGGTTCGTTTTTTTTAACATTTGGAATATTACCCCCTATCCTGGTTTTTTTTAAATTTATTTTACACCCTCTTTATTTAGAATCATTATTTCGTCTTAAACATAAATTTTGAGTATAAAAAAACTCGAAATCAACTTGCGTTAACTTCGAGTTATAAATAAATCAACCCCAAAGACTCATTTACATAACAAATATAAGCCTTATTCTAATTGGAAACTGTTGAAATGTAAAAATGGAGGTAAAAAAACTACAAATGGATGATTATGAATAATAAACGGTAAATAGAGCTGTTAATAGAAATCTGCTAACTCGCTAATTCAGCACATAAAACTACCTCAGTAAATTTCCAAACAAGACCTTTCCTAAAATAAACTACTTCCTTTAATTGGTTTCGGTTATCGAATCTGTGTTTAAATGTTCTTGAAAATTTTATTTGATCCAATTTTTGAGAAAAAATTGCCGACCCAATAAATTTAATTGTACGGTGTTCTTCGTTTAAGTCTTTAAGTATGTCTTTTTCTGTGGGGATAATAAATGAAATCAATGTCATTAGAACTTCAGTTTTACTATCAATAATAAATTTAAGGGACTTGCTTTTGGGAATCCCAAAAATACAATTATTCATTCGATTATTTTGTGCAAATAGATAATTGCACAGAAAAAATATACCTATGGCTATTTTTTTTAAATAAATGGAAATTACTACTTTAGAAGGTGAGGAAAAACAATTCTAACTTTTGTTCCTGAAGAGGTTGCATCAGATATATCTTGTACAGAAATATCAACATTCGCTTTTTTATACAATAATTGTATTCTGTTTTCGGTTGCCTGTGTGCCAAAAAACTTTCTTCTGTCTATTTTTTTATGAGCTCGTGCTCTTGCTTTATCTATACCAATCCCATTATCAATTATCTCACAAATAATATTATCTGACTCTTTGCTAATTGTAAGAGAAATGCATTTATCTCCATCAATATGAGTCAATCCATGCCAAATTGAATTTTCAATAAACGGTTGCAAAAATAACGGCGGAACTTTTATTTCCTCTAAACGAATGTTCTTGTCAATTTTTACAATATATTCAAATCCTCCGTTGATTCTCATTTGCTCTAACTTTACGTATAATGAGAGAATCCCGAGCTCTTCAGAAAACGGAACGGTTAAACTTGTTGAGCTTTTTAAAATAACACGAATTAGTCTAGAAAATTTTGTGATATAGTCTGATGCTTTTTCAATTTCATTTTTTAAAACAAAATTGTTAATAGAATTTAATGAGTTAAACAGAAAGTGAGGGTTCATTTGACTTTGTAAAGCAGTCATTTTTAGCTCTTCTAATTCTTTATATTTAAAGGCTAATTTTATTTCGGCGCTTTTATTTTGCAATTCTACTCTCTTTACGCTCAACCCAATAATATAAGCAAATGACATGCTTTGAATAAATGCTCCTATATATAGGAAAAATATTGGGATAATATTTATCTCATAAAAAGGTTCAACTCCAATATAATATTGCATTAAAGTAACTAGTCCTAAAACTGCAAATAAAAATGTTGAAGCACTAAAATATACGGCAGATTTTAACTTTGTCTCTAAAACTACAAATGCAGTAATTATTACAAATATATAATAAAATGGCCCTATAATTTTAATAAAACTTAGTGAGAATTCTGAACCTAAAAATAGCTGTAAAATAAAAAATAAGAATGCAACACCTACAGAAACAACTGTTGCTATTTTAAAATAATGATCCCATTTTGGAATTCTAGATTTTGTTTCTAAAATAGTTCTTGTCAATGCATAAAATGATGCAGAGGTTAGAAAAAACATGGGAATAGAAAAGAACCCTAATATCGCATCATTTTCAGTATTTTGAAAAAGACGTGAAGCAAAAAAAGCAAAAAATGTTAATAGGTAGAGGCAATAATACAAGTAGAGTTTTTTGCCATTCTGAAAATATAAAAGTAGGTGGTAGATTGCTAAGATTAAGAAACCTCCACGTATCCAAGCAAAAATTTCTGAATTAAGATCCGTAAACATAGTTAAGTTAGTCTAAATACAATTTCTTAAATAGTTCAGCTTTTTTATTTCTACTAATCGCAGCTGTATAGCCATTACTCATAATTAATTCTCCACCAAGCCCCTTAAGGTATTCCTTAACATGAGTTAGGTTTATTAAATATGAATTATGTACTCTAAAAAATTGTGAGAATTGAAATTTCTTTTCAACTTCTTTTAAAGTTTTTGAAACTACTATTTGTTGGTCGTTGGTTAAAAACAGAGTTGTATAGCTTTTGTCAGACTTCAGCATAATTACATCATTCCTGTCTAATAAATAAACTTTACCATCAGCAGATATATTGATTTTATCATTTGCTGTTTCATTGATATTCCCTAATAGCATTTGAAGTTTATCTTCTAAAAGACCTCCTTTTTTCTGTTCTTGAATTTTACTAATAGCCTCCACTAATTCATCCTTATCAACAGGTTTCAACAAGTAATCAATAGCCGAAACTTTAATTGCTTTTAATGCAAATTCATCATGAGCAGTAGTAAAAATTAAATTGAATTTTCGATTAGTAAGGTTTTCTAATAGTGTAAATCCATCCATTTCTGGCATTTGAATGTCTAGAAAAACAATGTCTGGGTTGGTTTTATTAATTATGTCAATTGAAGCTATTGGAGAAAGACATTTAATGATTTCTACATTTTCTATGTATCTGTTCAGTTTCCACTCTAAAGCTTCTAATGCATCATTTTCATCATCAACTATAACAATTTTTAACATCTTAGTAGGGTTTAATTTAGTTTTTCAATGCAATTTACAACTTTTCAGTTGACTAACAAAGATTACAGTTAATTTTCAAAGAAATTGACTTGTAAATAAAATTTGTAGCTTTGAAATATGTTAGAAATTAGACCCAATTGTGAGCATTGCAACAAAGATTTACCTAGCCAATCAGAAGAAGCTGTTATTTGTACTTTTGAATGTACTTTCTGTAAAGAATGTGCAGCTAAAGTTTTTAAAAATATATGTCCTAACTGTGGTGGTAATTTTACCAAGCGACCAATAAGGCCAAAAAAATTATTAGAAAAATATCCTGTCTCTACTATTCGGGTTTTTAATCCCAAAAATTAACTTATTCCATTTTACCTACTGTTTAATTGGCAAAATGTGAAAGTACACTGCCATAAAGTGGGAAAAACTTCCAAGCAGCACAAAAATATGGAAAATGGCATGGTTGTATTTTATCTTTGGGATGCTAAATAGAACAGCACCAATAGTGTAAAAAATTCCACCCGATAGTAACCACCACAACCCTTCGGATGATAGATTATCTATCAAGGGTTTAATGGCAAATACAATAACCCAGCCCATTAGCACATAAGCAATAGTTGATATTTTATCAAAACGACCAATAAAGAATAATTTCAAAGTAACACCAATAATTGCAAGTCCCCATGAAATTCCGAAAATGGTCCAGCCTATCCATCCGTTTAACACAACTAAGGTGAACGGAGTGTATGTTCCTGCAATTAAAATATAAATTGAAGCGTGGTCAAAAATATTAAGTCTGTGTCTAAGTTTCGGTGTTTGTGAGTAATGATAAAAAGTAGATGCGGCATACAAAACAATCAAACTTGCCCCATAAATGCTAAAACTTGTAATATGCCAAACATTGCCATATGTACTCGCCTTTACCAATAATAAGACTAATGCAATAATGCTTAAAAACAAACCTATCGCATGTGAAATTACATTGAGTCTCTCTTCTTTTTTATCGTAAAAGGTTATGTTCTTTAAATCCATTTATTGAGACATATCATTTATCAATTCATTATAAATCACTTTAAATGTTTTACTATTGATTTCCTTTTTATCCGATACTTTTAAGTTTTCTGTTTCTATAAACTGATGGATTTTTGTGCGTATTATTCCAGGGCTTCCGCTAAAAAAAGTATATGAAAATCTTTTTTTACAATCATAAAATGTCATTGGTACAATCGGTATTTGATGCTCTAATGCCAAAATAAATGCCCCGTTTTTAAACTTATCTAACACAATGCTTTCGTCATCTGGAACTTGTCCTTCAGGAAAAATACAAACACTTAACCCTAAATTTAATCTTCTTTCTGCTTCTGCAAAAACTGCTTTTCTACTTTCTGGATTATTTCTATCAACCAAAATACAAGTCCGCTTATAAAAAAATCCGAAAATGGGCAGTTTACTTAATTCTGCTTTTCCAACAAAAACAAATGTATTTTTAACCACCGCTAGCATTAATAAAATATCTATAATAGATGTGTGGTTGGCACAAAACATGTAACTCTTCGATTTTTCAATTTGTTGTTCAGTTTCAACCTTAACTCGAAAACCCATCACAAATAAAACAGTTTTTGCCCAAGCCTTAGCAATTTTAAAAAAATAAGGGTAACCGCTTTCTTTAGCTGTTACAATAATTAAAACTGGAAATACCACAATAATAGTTCCTATCATCCAACCATAAAACCAGATGCGCCAAATTAAAATTGCTGTGTTTTTAAATAACTTCATACAATGCCAAAAATAGTGATAATATTCGTTTCATTTCTTAGTGTATAAATTCCTATTTTTGCTATTCTTAAAGTTTAGAAAATGTCAAGAATTCTTACTGGTGTACAAAGTACCGGAACACCGCATCTCGGAAATTTATTAGGAGCTATTTTACCAGCAATTAAACTTGCTAAGAATAGTGAAAATGAATCTTTTTTGTTTATTGCTGATATGCATTCACTCACTCAAATTAAAGATGGAAAAACTCTTAGAGAAAACACATATAGCACTGCGGCAACTTGGTTAGCTTGTGGGTTAGATGTAGAGAAAACTGTTTTTTATCGTCAGAGTGATGTCCCTCAAGTAGCTGAATTGACTTGGTATTTAAGTTGTTTTTATCCTTATCAGCGCTTGACATTAGCGCATAGTTTTAAGGATAAAGCAGATCGATTAGAGGATGTAAATTCTGGACTATTTTCGTACCCAATGTTAATGGCTGCAGATATTTTATTATATGATGCTGAGATTGTTCCGGTAGGAAAAGATCAATTACAACATTTAGAAATGACCAGAGATGTTGCAAATAGATTCAACCATCAAATGGGAGAGACCTTAGTACCTCCTCAAGCTAAAATTCAGGAAGGAACCATGTATGTCCCTGGAACCAATGGCGGAAAGATGAGTAAATCACAAGGAAATATTATCAACATATTTTTAGATGATAAGAAGCTCCGTAAGCAAATAATGAAGATTGAAACGGATTCTACTCCGCTAGAAGATCCTAAAAATCCTGACACTTGTAACTTGTTTGCCCTATATAAATTGATTGCATCTGAAAATCAGATTACAGAAATGCGCGCCAATTATGAAGGTGGAAATTATGGATATGGTCATGCAAAACAAGCCTATTATGAATTGATTGTTGAAACCTTTAAAGAAGAGCGTGAACGATATCATTATTTTATGAATAATTTAGAAGAAATTGATAAGGCCTTGGCAATCGGAGCAAAAAAAGCAACTCAAATTGCTGATGCTGTTTTAAAAAGAGTCCGTACAAAGTTAGGCTATTAAGATTTTTTTATATTTGTAATCCAATCAACCTTAATGAACAAACTTTTCCTGCTTTTTGTTTTACTGTTTACTAATTATTTGATGTTTTCTCAAAACGATTCTATCATATTAAAAAATAATAATAGAATAGTAGGTGAAATTAAAAGTTTAGATAAAAGCGTTTTAACTCTTAAAACTTCATTTAGTGATAAAGATTTTAAAATAAAATGGCAACACGTTAAAGAAGTTTATAGTGATCATTTCTTTATTGTAGCGCTAGTTAATGGTAAACGATTTAGCGCCTCTATCAAAACAGATTCAATAAATAAAAAAATTATTTTACTAAATGCTGGAGGTTATATTTTAGAATCTCAGCTAAATGAAATAATTTATTTAGACCCAATTGGAAAAAACTTTCTAAGTCGATTAACTGCTGAATTTGATTTAGGAATTACCCTAACTAAAGCAAACAATTCTAAACAATTTACCTCGAATGCCCTCTTAGGATATGGAGCAAATAAATGGAAACTTACAGGGTCATTTAATACCGTTCTTAGTAGTCAAGATGGGGTTGAAGATATTAAACGTGTAGAGGGAAATACTAACTTTCAATGGTACTTGCCAAAAGATTGGTTTTTATCTACATCGGCAAATTTTTTATCTAATAGTGAACAAAAACTACAATTAAGAACTACTGGTAAATTAGGTGGTGGATATAGTTTTATAAATAACAACAGTATGAATTTTTCTACTGGTGTGGGTTTAGCATTTAACAATGAAACATATACAGATGCATTAACCGAAAATAAAAACAGTTTAGAGGTTTATTTTGGCTCTCAATTTGACAAGTATGATATTGGTGACTTGAGTTTACTTACATCAGTATTTGCATACCCAAGTTTAACTGAAAAGGGGCGTTTTAGAGCAGATTTTAAATTTGATTTAAAATACGATTTGCCTTGGGATTTTTATATTAAAACTGGTGTAACATACAATTTTGATAACCAACCAGTTGAAGGCACTTCTAAAGGCGATTACGTGTTACAAACTTCTTTTGGTTGGGAACTTAAATAAATCCTAAAACTTCTCAAAAACACCTAAGCCGAATAATGCAAAATCATATTTTACTGGATCACTTGAGTCTAGTTTTCTTAAATTAGAATCTAGTTCTTCCAAAGCCTTCCAATCGTTTTGTTTACGTGTTAGCAATCCTAATTTTCGAGCTACATTTCCAGAATGTACATCTAGCGGACAGGATAATTTTGACATCGGTATTTGTTTCCACAGACCAAAATCAACACCTGCATTATCTTTTCTAACCATCCATCTTAAGTACATATTAATTCGTTTTGAAGCGCTTCCTTTCATAGGGTCAGCTACATGTTTCTGTGTTCTTTGTTGATGTGGAACATCAAAAAATAATTGCTTAAAATGATGAATGGTTTGTTTGTTGTTTTTGTCATCTAGAAATAATGAAAAAACGGATTCAAGTCCCTCATGATTCTGATAAATATTTTTTAACGATTTAATAAAATGAATGAAATCAATACCATTAAAGGTTCTGTGTACAAATGATTCGAACCCTTTTAAATCTTTTTCTGTATGATTCATCACAAAATCATAAGGTGAGCTCTCCATCAATTCCATCATCCTATTTGCATTTCTAATAATCATTTTACGATTACCCCATGCAATGGTCGATGTTAAAAATCCAGAAATTTCAATATCTTCTTTTAAAGAAAATTGGTGTGGAATCTGAATAGGGTCTGACTCAATAAACTTTGGTTGATTGTATTGAATTACTTTTGAGTGTAAAAATTCTTTGAGTTCTAATTTATCGATAATTATAATTTAGATTTCATAATACCTTCCAAGTGTTCAACAAACCGAGGGAAATCTCTATCGAAATATTGCCAGGATAGAGCTTCTTCATATGAAAAATCTGCAAAAAATCGCATAAAAATTTGATGTAAATCATCGTTTCTAACTAGATAGTTTTCAACTATATTTCTAATATTATCCGATTTCCGTTCTCCAGCTTCTCTTATCGCTATATTTTTTCCATGCTTGAAATTATGAATTGGTTGATAGTATTCATTGAGCTGATTTTGTAAAAATATAATATACGTTTGAATTTGCTCTTCACTCATTATTCAGTATTTATTATCTCATCAAAGATAAATTTTAAAATCGGTACTTTTTAGACACTGCAATCCTATTTCCACCTTCATCATGCAGAACTACTCTAAAATATATAAACCCTTGATTTTCATATTCATCGAATACACCTCTCTGCACATAATTTTTTACCATTCCCTTCAACAATTCATCAACATAACCTGGTTGCTTTGCTTCACTTAACATTGTTCTATATTTTTGTCCATAACCTCCAACCATTTCATCAATATACATCATTTGATTTATGACTGGTCCTGGACTCCATCGATAGTAACTTTTTTTATAGCCTGTTTGCCTCTGAGAATTAAATGTTAATTTAATAAGGTAAGTATCTATTCGTGAAGGTTCATCTGAAACAGATTCAATGGAAAGCCAATCAAATTCTTCCTCAGGCACATTTTCTTGATACCATTTCTCTTCTTCTGTTAATTGTGAGTAACAAGAACTAAAATTTTTACTACAATAAATTATTAATATAGCCGTAAATAGAATTTTTACTTTATTCATTTTTTTTAACTAAAATTTATTTCTCTTATAGTTTTACTGGAATTAGAATTTCTTAATTCAATTCTTTCTTGTGGCTGAGAAATTATAAGAATAAAGATACGGTAAAGTTGATTAATTTAGTGGTTTATTTAAATTAAATTATCCTTGTTATGAAAAATCATATATTATTATATCTAATTTCTGTATCGCTCAAGATTTAGACGTTTTAAAAGAGAAAAATGGATTTAGAGAAATCAAACTAAATAGTTTAATTAAAAATTATCCGAATTTTAAAAAAGGATATGATGGAATTGAAATTATCAGTATAGACAAGGAAAACTCAATAATTAGTTTAAGTAAGAATATTTACAAACTTGAAACCAATTATAACACTGGAAGGAAAATTGGTGTGGAACCCGAATAGGGTCTGACTCAATAAACTTTGGATTGTTATATTCTAGTACCTTTTCATCTAGAAATTCTTTAAGTTCTTCTGTATTCATTAAAATTTTGTGATTTTAAATTTATACGTCTCTGCGAATTTTACTTTTTTTAGTAAAATGTGGGAGCCTTTTTATTAATATACAGATTGCTTCGTTACACTCGCAATGACATAAAAATTTATATTTTAAGGAGCTGGATTCGGAATTACAGCATGAATCGCATTAATCTCAGCAATAATTTCATCAGACAAATCAATATTAATACTATTGATATTTTCTTTAAGTTGACTCATTTTAGTTGCTCCAATAATATTACTCGTAACAAAAGGTAGTTGGTTAACAAAAGCTAAAGACATTTCGGGTAATGTTAATCCATGCTTCTCTGCCAACTTCAAATATTTACGTACTGCAACCGCAGATTCTTCACTGTTATATCTACTAAAATTTGGAAATAAAGTTACTCTAGCTCCTTCTGGCATTTCGTTTAAATACTTACCACTCAACACTCCAAATGCTAATGGGGAGTAGGCTAACAAGCCAATATTTTCTTGCAAACAAACTTCAGATAAGTTCGTTTCAAAGGATCTGTGCAATAAAGAATAGGAGTTTTGAAGTGTAATCATTCGTGGTAAATTATGCTCTTCCGCAGCACGTAAATATTTCATAACTCCCCAAGGAGTTTCGTTAGACAATCCGACTTGACGGATTTTTCCTTGCTTTTTAAAATCATTTAAGGTTTCTAATACTGATACAAATTCATCCTCTTGTTTTTTAAAATTCTCATGCGGATAACTTCGCAATCCAAAAATATTAACAGGACGCGTTGGCCAATGCAATTGATACAAATCTATATAATCAGTTTGCAATCTTTTTAAACTATTTTCGATTGCTTCAGTAATTGCTTCTTTAGAAAATCCCGTGTTTCTAATATGTTCTGTATAAGGTCCAGGACCTGCAATTTTACTTGCTAAAATAATCTTGTCTCTATTTCCTGTTTTCTTAAACCATGAGCCTACTATTTTTTCTGTAGCGCCATAAGTTTCTGTTTTTGCTGGAACGGAATAAAGTTCTGCCGTATCAAAAAAATTGACTCCTTGGTCTAAAGCGTAATCCATTTGTTCATGTGCTTCTGCTTCGGTATTCTGCTCACCAAAAGTCATGGTACCTAAACAAATTTTACTGACTTTAATATTTGTAAAAGGAAGGTTTGTGTATTTCATTTTGTTTGATATGTTGGATTTTGTTTTTTGATTCTCAAAAATAATTATTTGGATTTAGAAAAAAGAAAAAAACCTTATAACATGAAAATTATAGGGGTTAAATTATTAAGTAAATTTAATTAAGATTAAAAATACAATTATATAAAAAATAATTCCTAAACCTCTGGCTATTAGAGACTCTTTATGCTTGTTTTGATATCCGTGTTTTAAAAATCTATCAACTTCATGATCATTAAAATCATCCGTAGGGAAAAATCTTGAACTCATATTAACTGGAATAAAAAAGAAAGTAAGCCATTCACCCAAAGTTAAAGAAGCTCTTTTTCTATTTTCTTTATTCTTTTGTTCTAAATTCAAAATACTATTTCAAAATTGCTTCAATTCCTGGTAAGGTTTTTCCTTCTAACATTTCTAACATGGCACCTCCTCCTGTTGATACATAAGAAACTTTATCAGCAAAACCAAATTGTTTTACTGCGGCAACAGAATCGCCTCCGCCTACTAAAGAGAAGCATCCGTTTTTAGTTGATTCTGAAATTGAATCACCCAAAGCAATTGTACCTCCAGCAAAAGATTCCATTTCAAAAACACCTAAAGGACCGTTCCATAAAATTGTTTTTGATTGCATCACAACTTCATGAAAAATTTCTCTAGATTGTGGTCCAGCATCAAGTCCTTGCCAACCATCAGGAATTTCATTGATGTTTAAAATTTTTGTATTTGCATCATTACTAAAATCATCAGCTACAATTACATCTACTGGTAAATGAATTTGAACTCCTTTTTCTTTTGCTTCTTTTAAAATATTCAACGCCATTTCTTGTTTGTCGTCTTCGCAAATAGAATCTCCTATTTTTCCACCCAAAGCTTTAACGAATGTAAAACTCATGCCTCCACCTAAAATAAGATGATCAACCTTATCTAAAATATTTTCGATTACAGTAATTTTAGAAGATACTTTTGACCCTCCTAAAATAGCCGTAACAGGTTTTTCACTATTATTCAATACTTTTTTTATACTTTCAATTTCCTTTGCTAATAAGTTTCCAAAGCATTTATTTCCTTCAAAAAATTGTGCAACTATTGTAGTAGAAGCGTGTGCTCTATGAGCAGTTCCAAATGCATCATTTACATAAATATCACCTAGTTTTGAAAGCTGTTCGGCAAAGGTTATATCCCCATTTTTCTCCTCATCATGAAAACGTAAATTTTCTAATAACAATACTTCTCCTGCTTCTAGGTCAGCAACAGATTTTTCAACATCAGCACCAATACAATCATTAACAAATTTTAATTGCACTCCGATTATTTCACTTACAGTATCAACAATATGACTTAAAGAAAATTCAGGAGAAACTCCTTTAGGTCTTCCTAAATGTGACATTAAAATACAGCTCCCCCCATCTTCTAAAATTTTTAATACTGTTGGAGTCGCGGCTTCAATTCTTGTCGTGTCTGTCACATTAAAATCTGCATCTAATGGCACATTAAAATCTACTCTAATTAATGCTTTTTTATTTTCAAAATTAAAATCATTTACTGTTATCATTGTTGTGTTTTTTTCAATTTAAAAGAATGCAAAGATAGTGATTATAGGTGCTCTTTGCTAATCCGATTTTGTTATATTTGTGCAATGCGTTTCTCAGAAATATTAGGGCAAGACCACATCAAAAATCATTTGCAACAATCGGCAAAAAATGGTCGGATTCCACATGCACAATTGTTTATTGGTAAAGAAGGATCTGGCACCTTGCCAACTGCTATTGCATACGCTCAATATTTGCTTTGTAGTGAAAGTGAGAATAGCGAATCCTGTAACTTAAAGTGTGATAACTTGGCACATCCCGATTTACATTTTGCATTTCCGGTGACTAATAACGATAAGGTAAAATATCCTACTAAACCAATAAGTAATCTCTTTAGTGAAGAGTGGAGACAATTTATAAAAGAACAACCTTATGGTGGTTTATTTAATTGGTTGCGATTTATTGGCGTTGAAAACAAACAAGGAAATATTAGTGTACACGAAGCAGAATCTATCGTAAAATCTCTACTGTTAAAATCATATGAAGGAGGGTTTAAAGTGATGATTATTTGGATGGCAGATAAAATGAACATCTCAGCGTCTAATAAATTATTAAAACTGATTGAGGAGCCACCAGAAAAAACTGTTTTTATTTTAATTGCCGAAAATGAAGAGCAAATTATTAGTACAATTCGTTCTCGTTGTCAAGCACTCCATTTTCCCGTATTAAGTGAAAAGGATATTGTTGCAGGATTGATTGAAAAAGAGAATATTACAAAGAATGAAGCTCAAAAAATTGCACATCAATGTGATGGTAACTTTAACAAAGCGGTACATCTTTTAAATAATAATTCTTCTGAATTAGTTTTTGAAGAATGGTTTATTACTTGGATTCGTGCTGCATTTAAGGCTAAAGGAAATGCCTTCGTAATTAATGAGTTGATTAGTTGGAGTGATGCTATTTCAAAAACAGGCAGAGAAACTCAAAAACGATTTTTAAATTACTGCTTGCAGTTTTTTAGACAAGCGATGTTGCTAAATTATAAAGCTTCTGATTTGGTGTTTCTTGAAACAAAAACCGAAGGGTTTAGCATAAAAAAGTTTGCTCCTTTTGTACATGGTTCAAATATTATGGAAATTGACAAAGAGTTAAACGATGCTATTTATCATATTGAGCGCAACGGAAATGCTAAAATTATTTTATTAGATTTATCAATTAAGTTAACCCGGTTATTACACACCAAAGAATAAATTATGAAACTACTACAAAACTATCCTGCTGAAATTTTAACCTTGCTTTTTTTGATTGTTACTTTTTTACAATCTGGAATTGACAAAATAACTGATTGGAAAGGAAATGTTAGTTTTATTACCGATCACTTTAAAAATTCACCTCTTAAAAATATGGTTCCGATGTTAGTGGGTACAATTTTGGTAATGGAAATTATTGCAAGTCTATTGATGGCTTTCGGAATTTATAAACTGGTTTCAGTTGGCGATAAATCAATTGCTTTGTTGGGTGCCGAAATGTCTGCCATCTCTTTAATATTTATGTTAATCGGTCAACGGCTAGCAAAAGATTATGCTGGTGCCATGACACTTGCCATTTACTTTATTATCAATATTTTTGTATTGATTCTTTTACAATAAAATTATTTTTCCTTTTTGTCTAAACGCAAAACTGTTTGAACAAATCGCAATTCTGAATACGAAAATTCATTTTTTAGTTTTGTTTTAAGATCACCCAAACTTTCAAAATCTGTTTTTTGTATCAGTGATTTTAAAGCTTCAAATTTCTGTTTTTTCATTATTTCTTCTGGAGCTATTTCACCCGAAACAACAAATTTTAATAAATGACTTTCGATGGTTCCTGAAACTAATTCTCGCTCTTTAGCAATTTCTTCTACAGTCATTCCGCTTTTAAATAGGTCGAAAGTAATTTTAAAACTCGCTCCTTTTTTAGGTGATTTTTTGATGGGTTGTACTTCCTCAAAGGTTTCGGAAACTTCAATAGAATTATCTTCACAATACCCTTTAATAATTTCAATAATTTGAGACCCGTATTTATGAACTCTCACCTTCCCCATTCCATTTATTTTTTTCAATTGAGCAAGTGTTATCGGAAACTTTTCACACATTTCATACAGTGATTTTTGAGTAAAAATTTGATAGTGATGGACATCTTCATCCAAAGCAAAATCATTTCTTAAATCTCTCAACGATTCAAACAAAATAGGGTTTTCTGTAGTAGATTTCGCAATTGTTTTCTTAGACGGTTTCTTCTGTTTTTGCAATATCGCCTTAGCTCTTGTTTCTAAATATTTAGTAATATTAAACCCTTCTTTTAATTCGTTTAAACAAAATAATTTGACAGATAACAATTCATCCAAATAATTAACTTGCTTTATAAAATCTTTTTCAAGCTGTTTATTATCAGTAGAAAAAGTTATTAATTTTAGTGTTCCTTGAATCTTTTGTTGGGTATGATTAAAAAAATACTCTATCGCTTTTTGAATTCTCTCTTTAATATTTTTATCCTCTAGCGGGTTTTCAACCGTTTCACTTAAAGTCAGTAATTGATTTTTAAAACTAGTGCTTACCTTCAATAAAGGAATAATCCCACTATCCTTTACTTCCTCTAAAGGCTTAATTATATTGCCATTATAGGATGTTTGGCTTTGATAATACAAGTCTATCATTCGTTTTACGGGATATAAAAAACTGTGATAATTTAATAATTCTTCTATCAAATTAAGTTGATACTGTTTTTTAGAAACCAACAACGCATTTTCATCAGGCATTTTATCTTCTACATTTTTTGTAAACGTTTCTACCCGAACATCACTAATAATACTGCTTTTTTTTATTTTTGTTTTTAATACAACCCCTTCTAAAGATTTACATCTACTCAGTGCCACATAAGTTTGTCCGTGCGCAAAAGAAGCTTCGGCATCAATAATTGCTTTTTCAAAAGTTAAACCCTGGCTTTTATGAATGGTAATTGCCCAAGCCAATCGCAATGGAATTTGTGTAAAAGAACCAACTGTTTTTTCGTCAATTTTCTTCGTTTCATCATCAATAGTGTATGAAATATTTTCCCAAACTTCAAAATTTACTTCAATTTCTTCTCCATCATCATTACAAATTACACTGATATTTTCATCATCAATAAAAGTTATGGTTCCTATTTTTCCGTTGTAATATCTCTTTTCTTGCGAACTATCATTTTTGATAAACATCACTTGAGCACCCTCTTTTAATTCTAATTCTTCATAGGTTGGATAAGAATTTTTGTTAAATTTACCTTGAATTTTTGCTGTAAAAACATGTGATTCAGAAGTTAATTTCTGCAGCTCATAATCATTGATTTTATTTGCTCTATTATTATGTGTTGTAAGTGTAATATATCCCTCTTCTTTTTTAGGGATGAAATCTGGATGATATCTACCATTTAAAATTTCAGCAGACTTTTTTGTTAATTTTTTATTCCTAATTTCATTTAAAATTGTGATAAAATCCTCATTTTCTTGCCTATAAATATGCTTCAATTCTATACTTATAACATTTCCATTATGAAATGATTTACTACTAAAGAAAAAGGAAGTATCATAATGATGTCGCAACAATTCCCACTCATTTGGTTTAATTACTGGAGCTAATTGTTTTAAGTCTCCAATCATCAAAACCTGTACCCCCCCAAATACTTTTTGACGATTTTTATATTTGCGTAATACTTGATCAATCCCATCCAATAAATCGGCACGAACCATACTAATTTCATCAATAATTAATAAGTCTAAAGATTTGATGATATCAATTTTTGCTTTACTAAATTTTCTTTGAAATTGGTTGGAATTATTTTGAGGTGCATTTGGAACAATTGGTCCAAAAGGCATCTGGAAAAAAGAATGAATTGTAACTCCTTTTGCATTGATTGCTGCAACACCGGTTGGAGCAACAACCACCAATCTTTTTAACGAAGTGGTTTTAATATGATGCAATAAAGTGGTTTTACCCGTTCCTGCTTTTCCAGTCAGAAAAATGTTTCGATCAGTATTCTCAACAAAATTTAAGGCAAGCTCTAATTCTAAATTCTTTTTCATAGAAATGTTTTTACACAAAGGTAATTAATAGAAACGTTGAAACTAATTATTGAACTCATCCACTCTATAAATTATATTTATACTACTTTAGTGTCTAAATAAATATTATTTATTCTTTTTAAATAAAAAAGAACGCATCAATAGGTGTTAAAATAATTTTTGATAGAAGTCTTAGGCTAAATAACCAATAAGGTCTCTAAGTGGCTTATATTGAGTTTTACTCGTTTTTAAGCACATAAATTAGAGAAGAATACTCTGAGGTATGTGTTGCCTTCAAATTTGATTTCAATCCAATAAAAAAAGCATTTAAAGGATTTGATTTTCCGTTCTTATATTTTTCACTCAAAAGTGAAACATAAAACGAATCAAATTTCATAGGAATCGTTTTTACAACTTTCATTCCTTCTTCCTTAAAAAGTAATGAAATCGATTTTTGAGAAAAATGCCAAAGGTGTCTTGGCACATCATAAGCCGCCCAATACCTTCCGTAATGATTTGCATCAAAACTTTTATAATTAGGAACTGCAACAAATAAAGTTCCGTTGGGTTTTAGTAATTGCTTTAAATTAGAAATATACTCCTCTAAATTTGGCACGTGTTCTAAAACATGCCACATAGTAATACAATCAAATTTTTGAGAAGTGATTTCAGAAATATCTGAATAAATTTTTGAAGTTACTTTTGATGTAGTAAGTGTTTTTGCTTTTTGGTTTGGTTCAATTCCAGTAACTGAAAACCCACCTTTTTGGCAACTCAATAAAAAATCTCCTGTACCACAGCCAATATCTAAAATTGAGTTTTTAGAATAATTATCCAAAAATTTACTAACTAATTTTACCTTTTTTGAAATGGTATAAATCTTAACCAATTGATAAATTCTATCAAAAAAAGATTGCTTAGAATCTGTATGAGAAATATATGATTCGCTTTCATAATACGCCCCTAATTTCTCGATTGAAGGTTGTGGAGTCGTTACCAATATTTCTAAATTCGAATCTAAAACCAATTCAAATTCTTCTTTAGAAACAGTAAAATCTTTACAAATTAAAGGGTTATTTTGATCTTGGTTTTGCACGATAAACTTTCTAATTATATTTTTTAAAAATGATATTTATATTTTGTTCCACGTGAAACTTAGCGTCCCATATAAACTAATAAAATCGAAACATCACTGGGTGATACCCCACTAATTCTACTAGCTTGTGCAATGGTTGTAGGTCTAATTTTATTTAGTTTTTGCTTCGCCTCTATTGAAACTGATTTTAATTTATCATAATCAAAACCATCCGGTATTTTAACATTTTCTAAGCGATTTAACTTGTCAGCATTGTTCTTTTCCTTAGCAATATAACCTGCATATTTTACATGTATTTCTGCTTGCTCTTCTATTTCTATATCAATTTTATTTGCTTTAATAAAGGCAACAAGTTTTGGCAAAACTTTTAAATCTGAAAAAGTAATTTGAGGTCGAGAAGCAATTCTAATAATCTTCATAGGCTGCGAAATAATAGCGGTATTTTTATCTTCTAAAACTCCATTTATTTCTTCTGGACGTAAACTAGTTTCTTTTAAAAACTGTACAAACAAATCTGTTTTTTCTTGTTTTTCTATTACACGATCCATTCTCTCTTGGCTTGCTAACCCAAGATTATATCCTCTTTTTGTCAATCTTAAATCTGCATTATCTTGACGTAATAAGGTTCTATATTCAGCACGAGAAGTAAACATCCTGTATGGTTCTTCAGTCCCTTTTGTAATTAAATCATCAATTAAAACTCCTATATATGCTTCATCTCTTTTTAAAATAAATGGTTCCTTATTTTGAATATTTAAAGCAGCATTTATTCCTGCCATTAAGCCTTGGGCTCCTGCTTCTTCATAACCTGTTGTTCCATTTATTTGCCCTGCGAAATACAAGTTCTTAATCAACTTAGTTTCTAAGGTGTGTTTTAATTGAGTAGGCGGAAAATAATCATATTCAATTGCATATCCATATCGTAAAAACTTAACATTTTCAAAACCGGCTACTTTTCTTAAAGCTAAATCTTGAATGTCATCAGGTAAGGAAGTAGAAAAACCATTTACATAAATTTCGTTTGTTTTCCAACCTTCTGGCTCCACAAAGATTTGGTGTCTTTCTTTACTTGCAAAACGATCAATTTTATCTTCAATAGAGGGGCAGTACCTTGGACCCGTACTTTTAATTCTTCCACTAAACATTGGAGACCTATCAAAACCCTCTCTCAATAAATTATGTACCTCTAAAGAAGTATAAGTCATATAACAAGAGCGTTGTTCAGTTAGTGGTTTCATCTCTTTTAAATAAGAAAACTTAACCGGGTTTTCATCTCCAGGTTGTTCTATCATTTTAGAAAAGTCTAAAGATCTTGCATCAACTCTTGGTGGAGTTCCTGTCTTCATTCTTCCTGATTCAAATCCTTTAGCAACTAAATCTTCCGTAATTCCTGTTGAAGCACTTTCTCCTGCCCTACCGCCTCCAAAAGTTTTTTCACCTATATGAATCAATCCATTTAAAAAAGTTCCTGCAGTTACAATTACTGTTTTAGCTTTTATCTTAATTCCCAAGGCAGTCTTTACACCAACAATTGTATTTTTATCAAACAATAAACCATTCACAGAATCTTGAAACATATCTAAATTATCAATGTTTTCTAATTGGTAACGCCACTCTTCAGCAAAACGCATACGATCGCTTTGTGCTCTTGGACTCCACATCGCGGGCCCTTTAGATTTGTTTAGCATCTTAAATTGAATCGCAGTTTTGTCAGTGATAATTCCACTATAACCTCCTAAGGCATCAATCTCTCTTACAATTTGTCCTTTTGCAATGCCACCCATAGCAGGATTGCAACTCATTTGGGCAATATTTTGCAAACTCATTGTAATTAACAAAGTGTGAGCGCCAAGGTTAGCCGCCGCTGATGCCGCCTCAGATCCGGCATGTCCTCCTCCAATTACAATTACATCGTATGTTGTTGTGTAAATACTCATAGTGTTCCACGTGAAACGCGGTTTTAAAATTTTCGCAAAGATAAGTAATAATCTTCTTTGATTCTCATTAAAGATTTATCATCATCGGTCTTATCATTGTATCCGCAATAATGCAAAATTCCATGAATCATAACGCGGTTTAATTCATTTTGAAAAGAGGTATTAAAGGTCTTTGCATTCTCTGTTACCCTATCTATTGATATAAAAATATCTCCAGAAACTAATTTACCCATAGTATAATCGAAGCTAATAATATCAGTATAAGTATTGTGATTGAGAAATTCAATATTTCTTTCTAATAGTTGTTCATCTGAACAAAATATATAATTCAATTCCCCTACCTTAAACCCTTCTTTATCAATAGATTGTGTTATCCAATTAGCCAAATCCACTTGATTATAAAGCGTAAATTCTATTTCATTATTGAATGCTATCATTTGTCTTAAAATATTCTTGAACTTTCTTTTTATACTGCGAGCGCAAAGGTAGGGATTGTCTAATTAAAATTTCATTTTGATTGAACCATAGTTTAGAATCGTCAATTCCTTTAATCGTTTTATTTTCAAACTGCATTTTGTTTGAATCAGATTTACGTTTTGAGTCTAATCCTTGCTCATGAGCAGCTTCTTGTAATTTTAACAATTGATGCTTCATCTGCATCATTTTTTGAAGTACTTCATTCGTAAACCCTTTTTCTAAAAGATCTTGTTCTAATTGCTCCATCTGTTTCAAAGCCTCTTCACCTGCTCCTCTACCAGTTCCTTTTTTATCCTTTAATGCTTCTTCTAAAAGTTTACGTAACTGTGCTTGTTGTTTATATATTTCATACAACTCACCATTCATTTGCTCTCCTTGACCTTCACTAGATTGTTGACCTTTTTGTCCTTCTCCACCTTCACTTTCTTCTGATTTTTTCTTACCAGGTTGTTGTCCTTTTTTGATGCCGTCTTTCATTTTACCAATAACATCGTCCTGCTTTTGTATAATATCTGGCAATCCAAAAGAATCTCCCTGACCCTGACCCATTGAAGGGTTGGAATTTTGCATACTATCCAAAATATTACTTAATAAATAAGCAATATTATTTGCTGCCGTCATCACAAATTGTTGATCAGAAATTCCAACATCAAATTGATTTTCCGAAAAGTGGTTTAAGGATTCATCTAAATGATAATGAGCATCAGACAAATCTTTAAAAATCTTGGTTCCTATTTTTGGTTGACGCATTGATAACGTGTATAAACTATCATCAATATGCTCAAAGTATTCTTTTAGAACGTGCTGTTGTTTTAATTTGTTAGAAAAATTTGGATGTGTATTATCAATCTCTAAAAAGCCATTCATCAAATCTTCTTGTTGAAAAGAGAACGCTAATAAATTTTCTAAAATAGCACGCAACATTTCAATGTCTTCATCCATACTTTCTCCTTGCATTGACTGAAGTGATTGTTGCATTTTCTGGCTCATTTGCTTCATCTTTTGAGCTGCAGATTTTTGCTTTTTACTCGCTGATTTTTTATTTTCTGAAGGCGATTTTTCAGAATTACTTTTCTCTTCTTCATTAGATTCAGATTCTTCTGATTCCTCTAATTTTTCAGTAGCCTCGTTTTGATCTTTATCTATTTCCTTTTCTTCTTTCTCTGTTTTTGGTAAATCCATTGGTTTTTGCAAACCTTTGTTCTCTTTATCTAATTCATCTAGCTCCTTTTTTATGTCTTCAAATTGTTTGTTGAGTTCTTTTTGTTTCTCAGATGAATTCTCTTTCTCATCTGCCAACTCTTCTTGTTTTTTAGATAAAGATGCTAACTTTTCTTTAATCTGATTTGCTTTTTGTTCAACATAAAATCGTTTTGTCAATTCTAAAATACGTTCTAAATTGCGTTCATTTTGACGATTATTCTCAGTTAATTTTTTTAGTTTTTCTGTCAATTCTTCCTTATTCAATTTCTCAGCTAGTTTTTTTAATTCTTCTCTCAGCTGTTCTTGCTTTGCTAATTCTTTTGCTTCTTTTAAACGCTTTTGAATATCTTCCTTTTTGTTTTCTAACTCTTTATTATCACTCTCGGGTTGTTCTTCAAGGTTTTGATAAATCTCCTCCGTTTGTCGCTGCATCATATTTTCATATTGCTCCTGACGCTGCATAAAATTCTCTAATTTCTTTTGATCATTCCAATTCATCTCCGATTTATTCTGAAGAGATTCTTGTAGTTTTTTAAACTCATATTTTACCTCCTTACTTTTCACAATCGATTTTTCTAAATCAGAAATTGATTCTTTTTGATCTTCTAAAGCCTGTTCTTTCAATTCTAATTTTGTCTTCTTATAATATGAAAAAGTAATGCTCTTGGTAAATTTACTTCCATTGACAGCATCATTATCAAAAACTTTGAAATAGAATTCGTAATCAACACCTTCTTGTAATTCAATACCCTCAGGAAAAACATAATAAAATTCTTCAAAACTCAAATTATGAATAAGAAGTTCTAATTCTTCTTGGATTAAAGGGGTATTGCTATCATAATATATAAGCATCAATTTTTGTAGTCCATAATCATCTGAAAGTTGTCCAGCGAATTGAACGGGGCCTCTGGTGATAGAATCAATATCTGATCGAACGTCAATTTTTGGGTACGCATCAACGACAACATCAACCATAAAATTTAATGATTCATAATTTTTAAGTTGAGAATTTGATGTTGCAATTTGATATTCTAATTTTCTGTAAATTTTCTTTTCTAACACAAACTCATTCGAGGGTTTCAAATCAAAAAGAACAGAATCTTTAGAATAAAATGAGACCGTTTCTGTATTTCTACTTTTTAATTTCCAAGTAATTTTAGCCCCTTGCGGTACAATAGCATTACCCGTGTTTTTAATCAACTCATCTTTCTTTTGGGTATAAGATGGATACTCTAAAAACATCTCAAAGCTTGTAATAATTGGAGTCGGAATTACAGAAATATGATACTCTTTTGACCTAATTCCATTTGATTCAATATAAAAATAAAACGGTTTTTGAATGGATGAAAATGAATATTCAAACTGTCCTAAAGCCTTGTACTGTGTAAAATAATTCTGATTCTGAAAATGAATCTTAACATCTTCTGGAATTATCTTTCCCTCTGTTTTAATCTGAATAATTAATGATTTACCTTCAATCACGTTTAGATCTGTATTCTGAATAATAAATCTAAATGGAGCTGGTGGCTCGTATGCCGTTTGGTGATGTACCACACGCTCATAACTATCAGTAAACAATGAATTATTTCCAGAAATAACAGTTGCTAACCAAATAAAAATTGAGATGGATAAATACTTTAGATACTTTTTATTGGTGGTAAAATCAATTGCTTTTTTAAACGGAATAGGATCTAGACTCTTTGACTTTTGCTCAATACTCGCCAACAATAAATCCGATTGATTGGTTTCTTGCTGTAATTGTAAAACATTTAATAGTTTATCATCTACTTCTTTAAAGTGCGTTCCTATTATCAATGCGGCATCTTCGAGAGAAATACCCTTTCTCAATCCTATTAATTTAGAAGCGGGTACTAAAATATACTTGATTAAAAAGGCAAGTTCAACTAAAATAAAACTCCAAAATAAAAGTGTTCTAAAAAGGGGTTGTAACCAAAAAACAGACTCAATAAATAAGGTGAAAATAAAATACAGCAAACCAAAAGCGAAAAATAAAATTAACCCTTTTATCAGCTCGTTTTTATAATACTTTTTAACGAATGCTTGTAATTTGGATTGTATGTTTTGGAAATTGCTCATTTATTAATCTATAAAAATACTATTTTCAATACCAAATAGTATCTTTGCACTTTATTTTAACAAAAAAATTAGTCAATGTCTGAAGTACGTGTTCGCTTTGCTCCGAGTCCAACTGGTCCATTACATATTGGTGGTATAAGAACTGCCCTTTTCAATTATTTATTTGCCAAAAAACACAACGGAACTTTTGTGCTTCGGATAGAAGATACTGATCAAAATAGGTATGTTGTAAATGCTGAGCAATACATAAAAGATGCATTGGATTGGTGTGGGATTTCTCCAGATGAAACTATTGGTAAAAATGAAAAATTTGGACCTTACCGTCAATCAGAACGTAAGGAAATCTATAAAAAATACGCACAAGAATTAATTGATTCTGGCAATGCCTATTATGCTTTTGATACTGCCGAAGATTTAGACAGAGAGCGTAAAGGTCACGAAGAGCAGGGAAAAACATTTATCTATAATTGGCATAACCGAGAGAAAGGGCGTTTGATAAATTCTTTAGTTTTGTCTGCTAATGAAGTAAAAAATAAAATTGAAAACGGAGATAAATACGTAATTCGTTTTAAATCTCCCGAAGGAGAAACTTTAGAAATGAATGATATCATCCGTGGAAAAATTACGATTGATACTAATGTATTGGATGATAAAATTTTATTTAAGTCTGATGGGATGCCAACATATCATTTAGCAAATATTGTGGATGATCATTTGATGGAAATATCACATGTTATTCGTGGTGAAGAATGGTTGCCATCTATGGCATTACACCTTTTATTATATCGCGCTTTTGGATGGGATGCTCCAGAATTTGCACACCTCCCTTTGATTTTAAAACCAACAGGAAAAGGAAAATTAAGCAAGCGTGATGGTGATAAATTAGGGTTTCCTGTATTTCCGTTAGCATACACAAACGAACAAACTGGTGAGGTTTCTCGTGGATATAAAGAAGATGGATATTTCTCTGAAACGGTCATCAATTTCTTAGCCTTTTTAGGATGGAATCCAGGAACGGAACAAGAACTGTTTTCTTTAGAAGAATTAGTTGAAGCTTTTGATTTAAGAAGAGTAAATAAAGCCGGGGCGAGATTTGATCCAGATAAAACCAAGTGGTTTAATCAGCAGTATTTACAGAAAAAATCGGATGAAGAATTGGCGGAGTTATATAAGCCTATCATTGAGAATGAAATGAAGATATCTGCTTCTGAGAATGAGATTGCTTCGTCGCATACTCCTCGCAAAGACGAATACATCACCAAAATTGTCGGCCTTATTAAAGAGCGCGCAACTTTTGTTTCTGACTTCTGGGCATTGAGTAAATTCTTTTTTGTTGCTCCAACCGAGTACGATGCAAAAGCATCCAAAAAACAATGGAAAGAGGCAACACCTCAAATAATGACTAACTTAATTGATGTTTTAAAATCTATCGAAAACTTCTCATCACAAAATATCGAAGACATTGTTAAAGAATGGTTGACAGAAAACGAACTTGGTTTTGGTAAAGTGATGCCTCCTTTTAGATTGGCTTTAGTGAGTGCTATGAGTGGTCCTCATTTGTTTGATATAGCAGATATGATTGGGAAGGAAGAAACTATTAAGAGAATTGAAGCTGCGATTGAAAAATTGTAGTTAAATATATAATTCACGGTGTGACTCGAAGTCACACTGTGAATAGTAGTAATAAATTATTCATCAGATGACTATGAGTCATCTGATAAATTTAAGAGTAGGAATGACAATAAAATTAATCTTGTAGTTCTAATTTTACATTATATCCCTCTAAAATTTCTTGATAATTCTCTGGAATAAAATTCTTTGCGCTAAAATATTCTTTACGCTCATTTCTCATTCTAAGATGTTCTATCGACCTTAAAAAACGTCGTAATCCATTGTGACTTTCAATAATTAATCCGGGGACTTTCATATTTTTTCCAACTTCATTTTTTGCAATCATCGTAAAATAAGAAGAGTTACAATGCTTAATTTCTCCTGTTTGTATGTTTTGTGATTCTACACGAATTCCAACAACCATTGATGAATTACCAACATAGTTTACCATAGATCTTAAGGTGACTAACTCTCCTACTTCAATCGGGTTTAAAAAATCTACTCTATTTACGGATGCGGTTACACAATATTGACCAGAAAATTTTGAAGCTGATGAGAATGCCGCTTTATCCATCAATGATAAAATAAATCCTCCGTGAATTTTACCACTAAAATTTGAATGTGATGGCAACATTAACTCTGTTAAAGTAATTTCTGATTCCTTCGCATTTTTATAAATAATACCCATAATAATCGCGTTTAAATAAATATCGTCTTGTAAAAATACTCATTATTTTAGTTAAAATAAATAATGTTATTCATATTGCTGAAAACAAAATATTTCTTACCTTATAAGTCAATTATATTAACTTTAAAATCAAAAAATATGTTAGGATACATTTGGATATTACCAATATTATTTATAATCGCATCAGGTTTTTTTATTGTAAAACAGCAAACAATTGCAGTGGTAGAACGCCTTGGAAAATTCACCAAAGATTATGGAGCGGGATTCAATTTTAAAATTCCAGTTATTGATAAAGTTGTAGGTCGCGTAAGTTTACGAATCCAACAATTAGATGTCATTGTAGAGACAAAAACAAAAGATGATGTATTTGTACATTTAAAAATATCTGTTCAATATCAAATCCAAAGAAATCATGTATATGATGCTTTTTATAAATTACAAAATCCACAAGAGCAAATTACAGCCTTCATTTTTGATACTGTGAGAGCAGAAGTTCCTAAAATGAAGTTAGATGATGTATTTGTAAAAAAGGAAGAAATTGCAGTAGCTATTCAACGCGAGTTAAAAGAAGCGATGCTAAATTATGGATATGATATTGTAAAGGCTTTGGTTACTGATATTGATCCTGATGAAAATGTAAAAATTGCCATGAACAGAATTAACGCTGCTGAACGTGAAAAAGTAGCTGCACAACACGAGGGAGATGCACAACGTATTTTAATTGTAGAGCGTGCTAAAGCTGAAGCTGAAAGTAAACGATTACAAGGCCGAGGTATTGCAGATCAACGTAGAGAAATTGCACGTGGGTTAGAAGAAAGTATGGTTATTTTAAATAGAGCCGGTATTAATTCTCAAGAAGCATCTGCTTTAATTATTGTAACTCAGCATTATGATACGTTGCAAAGTATTGGTTCTAAATCTGGCTCAAACTTAATTTTATTACCAAACAATCCAAATGCTGCAAGTAACATGCTTACTGATGTTGTAACAGGTATGGTGGCAGCTAATAAATTAAATATGGCGAAAAATGATGAAAGTGATAATGAAGAATAATTGTTAATATTCTTTCTTATACTGTATAAATATATTCACCCCGTGACTTTGAGTCACGGGGTGAATTTTTAACATCGATGGTATAACCAAAAAATCCTGCTAATTAAGCAGGATTTTTTATTAGTTCTTATATAAGAGATTGCTTCGTTCCTCGCAATGACTATTTTTTATTTTCTTTTGTTTCTTCTTCTGGCTCATCATCTTCTTTTGAAGCATTTTTAAACTCTTTAAGTCCACCTCCTAAACCACGCATTAATTCTGGAATTTTCTTACCTCCAAAAAGTAATAATACTAAAACTACAATAACTGCAATTTGCCAAGGGCCAACCATTCCTAAAAAAATTGTTTGTAAAATCATCTTTATAATTTAAAGAACAAAGATATAAAAGTTATTTGTTTTAATGATTAAAGGAACTTATTTAATCTTTTGATTCTATTGTACCACCAATCACTTTGTTTTTTATAACCTCTGATGTTTTTCCTTTGTAATAAATATTTCCTCCAAAACGAACAGTTGCATCAAGTAAATCACGTGTATTTACTTTAATTGTTGCTCCAGAAGCAGCAACAGCAGTTGTAGAATTAGCTTCTAAAAAATACCCATCATAAGAACCTCCTGTATTTGCTTCTATATCTTGATTATCTACAGTTCCGCTTACAGTGATAGATCCCCCTAAAACCGATCTGATTGTTAAGTATGTAACATCAATAGAGAGTTTTATATATGCACCTTCTTGAGATTTTAACTCCATTTTATCTTGCTTAAAAATTTCTTTAGATGCAATTACACTTCCTTCATTTACATCAATCATGTTGATATTTTCTGAGTAATATAGTATTACTTCCACATCGCTTGCATTAAATGTTTCTGGAAAACGCATCGATAATTTTAAACGTCCATTCACATTTTTATATACTAATTCTGATGATTTTTTACCACTGATTTCAATTTCAGCAACGTCTGCTTTTATCAATGTAATTTTTAATCCACTAAAAACCTTAATTTCATCAAAGCTGCCTAATTTAGCATTTATAGTTTCTTGAGAAAAACTAATAGTTGTGGATATTAATAATAATAAGATTGCTAATTTTTTCATTTTATATTTATTTATTTATTATCGATACAATTTTCTAATGAAAATTACTCGAACTGACGTTGCGTATTATAATAATATCTAACGATTAATTCCAATATATTATTATTCAGATACCAATGAAAAATCTAAATGTTTCCGTTCTAAATCTGTATGCTTCACTTTTACGGTAACTTCATCTCCTAACTGAATCATATTTTGAGTTGATTGCCCAATAATAGCATATTGTTTTTCGTCAAAAATATAATAGTCCTCTTTTATATCTCTGATCCTTACCATTCCTTCACATTTATTTTCAATGATTTCTACGTAAATACCCCATTCAGTAACACCAGAAACAACACCATCAAAAATTTGATCTTGATGATCTTGCATATATTTTACTTGCATGTATTTAATAGAATCTCTTTCGGCCTTCGCAGCTAATTGTTCTCTTTCAGATGAGTGTTCACACTTTTCTTCATAAATAGCTGCTTTTGGTGATTTACCACCATCTAAATAATATTGAAGTAATCTATGTGTCATTACATCTGGATAACGTCTAATAGGTGATGTAAAGTGGCTGTAATAATCAAATGCTAATCCATAGTGACCAATATTATCTGTCGTATAAACAGCTTTACTCATTGTACGTATTGCTAAGGTTTCAATCATATTAGATTCTCCTTTACCATGTACATCGGATAATAATTTGTTTAGTGATTCAGAAATTTTTTGACGATTTTCTGTGTTTATCTTATATCCAAACTTACTGATGATTCCTTGTAATGCAGTTAACTTATCAATATTTGGTTCGTCATGAATACGATAAATAAATGTTTTATTGGTCGCTTTACCTTTATCAAAACCAATAAACTCAGCTACTTTTTTATTAGCTAATAACATAAATTCTTCAATCAATTTATTAGCATCTTTAGATTCTTTAAAAAATACTCCCGTTGGATTTGACTCTTCATCTAATTGAAAACCAACCTCTACTCTATCAAAAGTAATAGCTCCTTGTTGAATCCTTTTCTTACGTAATTTTTTTCCTAATCTATCTAAAGTTAATGTTGCTTCAACTATTTCATCAGCAACTTTATATGATTTTCCTGTAAGTGAAATATCATCAGGAATTTCATTTTTTGTAGGGTTCTCAATCAAAAATTGAGCTTCTTCATAAGCAAATCTAGCATCAGAATAAATAACTGTTCTTCCAAACCATTGATTTACAACTTGTGCTTTTTCGTTTATTTCAAAAACTGCAGAAAACGTTAATTTTTCTTCATTAGGTCTTAAAGAACATACATTGTTAGATAAAACTTCTGGTAACATAGGTACCACTCTATCTACTAAATAAACCGATGTTGCTCTAGCATAAGCTTCGTCGTCTAAAATAGTATCTTCTTGTACATAATGCGAAACATCTGCAATATGAATTCCTATTTCGTAATTGCCATTTTCTAATTTTTTAAATGATAAAGCATCATCAAAATCTTTGGCAGTTTTAGGGTCAATAGTAAAGGTCGTTGTGTCGCGCATATCTCTACGCTTCGCAATTTCATCCTTCGTGATTTCTATTGGTAATTTAGCAGCATCTTCTTCAACTTCTGGTGGAAACTCATATGGTAAATCATATTCTAATAAAATAGAATGAATCTCGGTATTATGATCTCCTGGTTTCCCTAAAACCTTAGTGATTTTACCAAAAGGATTTTTAGAATTTTGTGGCCAATCAACAAAAGATACTACTACTTTATCTCCATCTTCAGCATCGTTGTATTTTTTTTGTGGTACAAAGAAATCCACATACATTTTTGGATCATCTGGTATTACAAATCCAAAGTTTTTATTGGTTTGTAAAACGCCAACATAGTTTGTTTTTTTGCGCTCTAAAATTTCTACTACATCTCCTTCTTGTTTATCACTTCGCTTGCGATTATACACATATACTTTTACAATATCATTGTGTAATGCGTGATTTAAATTGCGTGATGGGATGTAAATATCGTGTTCTAATTCATCACAAATAACATAGCCATTTCCGCGAGCTGTTACATCAACTTTACCTTCGTAATAATGATCTTTTTGTAACACTTTATACTTACCTCGGTCAATATCTTCGATCTTTCCTTGGCTTTTAAACTCTTCTATTTTTTGGATAATTTGCTGTTTTCCATGTGTATCAACTATATGGAGTTTGGCAGCAATTTGTTTGTAGTTAAAAGTTGATGAGGAATTTTGGTTGAATATTTTTAAAACATTTTCTTCTAAATGTTTAATATCGTTGTTCTTTTTCTTGTAAATTTTTTTCTTTTTTTTTGACATAAAATAGTCTAATTATTAAGGGGTTAAAAGTACAATATATTTATTTGATTTGATATTATTAAATAGTTACACTAGTATTTGTAAATTGGTTGCCTACAAAATTTATTATGATAGATTATTGGTTTGTAATTATTAACCCAACTTCTGGAAATGGAAAATCTAAAAAATATATTTCTAAAATTCTAAACATTTTTAAAGAGGAAGAAGTAAATTTTAAATATGCAATTACTCAATATGCAAATCATGAATTTAAAATAGCTCAAGAAGAAATAAAGAAAGGAGTTAAAAAAATAATTTCTGTTGGTGGCGATGGCACTTTACATAATATTATTAATGGCATTTTTAATCAATCTATAATAGCAACATCAGAAATTAAAATTGCTGTAATTCCGGTAGGAACAGGGAATGATTGGGTTAAAAACTACGGAATATCAAAAAATATAAGGAAAAATATAGCAATAATAAAACAAGAAAATACTACAACTCAAGATATTGGAAAAATAACTTATACTAAAAATAATAAAGTTGTTTATTTTAATAATTTAGCTGGAATAGGTTTTGATGGACATGTAGTAAACGCAATTAATAAGTATAAAAAACTAGGATCATTATCGTATTTAATAGGTGTACTCACCGGTTTTTCTACTTATAAATCAAAACAATTAAAAATAGAGTTTAATGGTTTAGAAATAAAGGTGAAATCATTAATGACTTTAATTGGTTTATGTAAATATTCGGGTGGTGGTATGCAACTTACTTACAATTCAAATCCTAATGATGGGTTGTTTGATATTTCGATAATTAAAGATTTAAGTTTAGGAATTGTATTGTTAAATATTTTAAAAATGTATAATGGTAAGATTGTAAATCATTCTAAAGTTGATACTTATAAAACAAAAGAAATTAGCATTTCTATTCTAGATAACTCTGATATATATATGCAAGCTGATGGTGAATTATTAGATACTGGTAATTTTAAAATTACTTTACTTTCTAAAGCAATACAGGTTGTAATTCTTAAAATATGTTAAATATATCTTAATAAAATTGTAACATTTTAACATTTATATCGTCTCTATTATACATGTAAATCTAATAATGAGGCGACTTTATAAAATTATCATTCTTTTTATTCTTATCTTTTTGGTAGGAATTTACTTTGCTGTCAAAAGTATTAATGATACTATTTCTGATGAAGTAAATACTGAAGTTGTTTCTATGAATTCTTCTTTTTTTAATTTAAAGGTTGCTGCTTTCATTTTAAATTAAATTTTTAAAACTCTTTTTAGTTAACTTTATTAACAAGTATATATATAATATAGTTTTCTTTAAAAAATTTAAAAAAATAAATGATGGTTATTATAGTCTGTTAATAGCTAGTACAACTTTATACTATTTTATTTTGATAAATGACTTATTAAAAATAATCAACAACTTATAATTATGTAAAACCCTTAAAATCAAAAATAATATAGGAGTTATAAACAACCTGTTGATACTAATATGAACTTAAAAAAGTTTAAAAAATATTTAAATTATTTGTTAATAAACCTTCTTTTTATAGTTCATAACTAGTGATGAAAAATCAATAAGAAAAGTTGCATATTAAATTATAGTTTGAGTATTGTAATAATTATTAAAGTATCCAAATTAACTTATCATTTTTAACTGTTTTTTTACTAACATTTCCACTTTCATTTAATTAGTTTGATGTTCAGCTTTTTAGAAAATCACTATTAACAATCAAAAATATATTTGTTAATAACGACGATTTCGTATTTTTGTAGCTATTAATACAAATCTACAAAGATGATAATAGCTATTGGTAACGATCACGCAGGACCAGATTACAAATTTGCAGTTTTAGAATATTTAGAATCGCAAGGTATAAAAGTAATTAATTACGGAACCGATAAAGTTGATAGTGTCGATTATCCAGATTTTGTACACCCCGTTGCGAGTGATGTAAATGAAGGGAAGGTTGATTTAGGAATCTTATTTTGTGGTACCGCAAACGGAGTAGCAATGACCGCTAATAAATATGCAAATGTCCGCGCAGGATTGTGTTGGAATAAAGAAATAGTTGAATTAATTAAACTACATAACAATGCGAATATTTTGTGTATTCCAGCAAGATATACTGCTATTCCACAAGCTATTGAAATGGTAAAAACTTTTTTAGTAACTAAATTTGAAGGAGGAAGACATCAAATAAGAGTTGATAAAATTCCGATGTGTAAAATTGTTTAGTGACACATTCACATTCACATAATCACGACCATTCTCATCACCATCACGGAGATTTAAAAGGGCGCAATCTTTTAATTTCAATTCTTTTAAATATACTTATTACTGTAGCCCAAGTAATTGGGGGATTGGTATCTGGGAGTTTAGCATTATTGTCTGATGCATTGCATAATTTTTCTGATGTATTGTCTTTAATTATTAGTTATGTAGCCAATCAATTAGGTAAAAAGAAAGCATCAACAAGACGTACTTTTGGATATAAGCGCGCCGAAATTATAGCTGCTTTTGTAAATGCCGCTACACTTATTATTGTAGCTATTTTGTTAATTATCGAAGCAATAAAACGTTTTCAAATTGTATCAGAAATAAATTCAGATTTAGTAATATGGTTGTCCTTATTAGGGATTTTAGCCAATGGATTCAGTGTCTTACTTCTAAAAAAGGATGCGGATAAAAATATGAATATGCGATCTGCTTATTTACACTTATTGACTGATATGTTAGCAAGTGTAGCTGTGTTAATAGGTGGTTTATTAATGAAATATTATCAGATTTATTGGGTAGATAGTGTCTTAACTTTTGGAATTGCTATCTATTTAATTGTAGTGGGTGCTCAACTACTAAGAGAATCATTAAGAGTTTTAATGTTATTTACACCTACTGATTTTCCTGTAGATGAAATGGTTTTAAAAGTAAATAGTTTAGAAGGAGTTGAGAATATGCATCACATTCATATTTGGCAATTGAATGAAGATGAAGTTCATTTAGAAGCTCATATAGATTTTGAAAATGATATTAAACTTTCAGAATTTGATAAAATTTTAGATGTCATTGAAGAGTTTTTATTTACTAATTATCAGATTAACCATGTTAATATTCAACCAGAATATAGGAAGTGTGATAAAAAAGATGTGATTGTTCAGGATTAATGAAAGGGAGATGTTAGATAAATATTGATTGTCTTTCCTGCGCAGGTGGGAATCTACAAGAACAATAAATAGTTTTCGATACAATTTTCTAATGAAAATTACTCAAACTGACATAGAAATAAAGGAAATAAATTTGAAATATGCACAAGCCAACCATCAAAACATTCAGCCAATTAACAACCTCAGAAATCTATCAAATTCTAAGATTACGAAGTGAAGTTTTTGTGGTAGAACAAGACTGTGTATATCAAGATGTTGATGATAAAGATCAAAAAGCAATTCATTTATTTTTTACAAATGAGAATGAAGTCGTTGCTTATACACGTTTATTTGCTCCTGGGCTGTATTTTGATGCAGCTAGCATTGGTAGGGTCGTTGTATCCTTAGAATACAGAAAAGATGGTTTAGGACATCAAATAATGGACGCATCTATAAAAGTAGTTCAGCAAAAATTTAATACTTCAAAAATTACAATATCTGCTCAAACCTATCTAAATTTTTTTTATGAATCTCATGGATTTATACAAAAAGGAAATGAATATTTAGAAGACGGAATTCCGCATATAAAGATGGTTTATAATAATTAAACGCCTTTACGAATTAAATTTACATATCAGACATTTCATCACAAGTGACGTAGGAACGTGGTGACCTGTTTAAATATTGTAACTAATTTATTGAGTTTGCCACGTTACTTTGTTTCTCGCAACGACAAAAAAACCGCCACAAATAAATGCAACGGTTATAATAAAAAGTTTGGTTGAATTATTAAAGTACAACAAGTCTTATGTCGTACATCATTAAATCTTTTATCTCTTTAGTAATTTAATAGTTTTCTTTCCTTCTAACTCAACAAAGTAAAAACCTTGAGGTAAGTCTTGAATATCAATTCTGTTATCATTCATACCAACAACAACATCTTTTACAATTTGTCCAGTAATATTGCTAATAACAACCCTACTATTTTCTTTTAAATTGCTAATATTGATAAACCCTGTTGAAGGATTAGGATAGATTTTAATGTTGCTAAATTCCTCTCTTGAAACAGGTAATACAGCACCAACTGTTAACTCCATAGTAGCTGTTAGCGAGCAAGGATCCCCATTTGATACCCATCCAGTATCTGGAGGAAATAAATGAGCTTCATCGATTCCATTATCTGCAGGATTGTGAATTGTTTGTAAATAAACAGGAGAACCTGTGTTTGAATTATAATACATAACCCAATCAGTTCCGTTAAATATTATTCCGACCGAATTATCACCTGAAGAAGGAGCTCGAACATAAGAGTACTTGCCATTTACAAGTGTAGGAATACTATTAGTAGGAGAATCATCAAAGAGAGCATCAAAATCAACACTAATAGGACCACAATTACTATAAGACCCAGTAAGAGCAGTCGGTAATTGCGCATTCACCTCAGTAAACGCAAAACCGATTAATAATAATAAAAGTAATTTTCTAAGCATAACATTAATTTTTAAAATGTGAAAAGCAATAATACAAAATAATTTTCGTTTCAATGTGTTTTATTTCACTAACATAGTAAAGTGATAGGTTATTTAGAATGAATAAGTAATGTAGTTCAATTATTTTAAAACAAAATAATCTACTTTCTTAAAATTGTTTTAGTAATTTTATGCGTTCAAAAAATAAACAAAACAAGCACTATATATTATGGCAGAAGATAAAGAAAAAGCAGCAAAATTAAAGGCATTACAACTTACACTAGATAAGTTAGACAAGACCTATGGTAAAGGAGCAGTAATGAAAATGGGCGATGTAGCCTATGAAGATATTGATGCTATTTCATCTGGTTCTTTAGGATTAGATTTAGCCTTGGGTGTAGGCGGATATCCTAGAGGTAGAGTCATTGAAATTTATGGTCCAGAGTCATCGGGTAAAACAACATTGTCTTTACATGCAATTGCCGAAGCTCAAAAAGCTGGAGGTATCGCAGCATTTATTGATGCAGAACATGCCTTTGATCGTTTTTATGCCGAGAATTTAGGAATAGATATTGACAATTTAATTATCTCTCAACCAGATTATGGTGAGCAAGCTCTAGAAATTACTGAAAATTTAATTCGTTCTGGTGCCATAGATATTATTGTGATTGATTCCGTTGCAGCTTTGACACCAAAAAGCGAGATTGAAGGTGAAATGGGAGACTCTAAAATGGGATTACATGCAAGATTGATGTCACAAGCTTTACGTAAATTAACAGGTACAATTAGTAAGACGAATTGCACGGTTATTTTTATCAACCAATTACGTGAAAAAATTGGTGTAATGTTTGGTAATCCTGAAGTTACAACTGGAGGAAATGCTTTAAAATTTTATGCTTCTGTTCGTTTAGACATTCGTCGTAGAACACAGATTAAAGATGGTGACCAAGTAATTGGAAACATGACAAAAGTTAAAGTAGTAAAAAACAAAGTGGCTCCACCATTTCAAATAGCAGAATTTGATATTATGTATGGTGAAGGAATCTCAAAAGTTGGAGAAATTCTAGACTTAGGTGTTGAATATGGAATCGTTAAAAAGAGCGGCTCATGGTTTAGTTATGGAGAAACCAAATTAGGTCAAGGGCGTGATGCTGTTAAAGGTTTAATTAAAGACAATCCAGATTTAGCCGAAGAATTAGAAACTAAAATTAAAGCAGCAATTGCCGAGAAATAAAAACAGCTTCTTAAATTGATTTTTATAACAAAGTCCTTCTAAAAAATAGTAGGACTTTGTTTTTGTAATAATTTCACCTATTTATTGTCTCTTGTCTAAAATCTAACGTCTATTTCAAACTCCCGTACTTCCAAATCCACCTGTACCTCGTTCGGTTTCGTTAAGTTCTAAAACTTCAACCCAATCGGCACGCTCATGTTTTGCAATCACCAATTGAGCGATACGTTCACCATCATTAATTTCGAAATTATCATTAGATAAGTTGATTAAGATCACACCAATTTCTCCGCGATAATCTGCATCTACTGTTCCAGGAGCATTTAAAACGGTGATTCCTTTTTTAGCAGCCAATCCGCTTCTTGGCCTAACTTGCGCTTCTGTTCCGATAGGTAATGCGATATACAACCCTGTTTTTACAATGGTTCTTTCTAAAGGCTTTAATGTGATAGATGAATCTAAATTAGCACGTAAATCCATTCCGGCCGAAGCAATAGTTTCGTAATTTGGGATTTCATGTTTTGATTTATTAATGATTTGTATTTGCATCTGTTTTATGTGTAATTATTGAATTGTTTTGTTGTTTAAAAGTTGATTTATTTCTTTACGTTCATTCCAAAATATGATTCCTCCAAAAATGAAAAGTAGTAAGGTTGATACCCAAAAATCACCTCTATAAATTAGAAATGAAATAGAAGAAATCACAATAGAAACAACTAAATAAATTCCCATTTTTTTAAGCGGATAATTTACAGGATAGTGTTTTTTTCCAATAAAATATGAAATGATTGTCATGCTAGCATAAGCAATTAATGTTGCCCAAGCAGCAGCCATGATTCCGATTTTAGGAATCAACCAAATATTTAGAATAATAGTTATAACCGCTCCAATAATAGAGAAGTACATCCCGAATCGAGTTTTATCTGTTAACTTATACCAAATTGCTAAGTTGTGATAAATTCCTAAAAACAAATAGGCAAGGAGCACTACCGGCACAATTTGGATTGCTGACCAATATTCCGAATTATGAATAAATAATTCTTTTAAGAAATCAATATACACTACTATTCCTACAAAAACCAACGCACCAATTATTACAAAATAATTCATGATTCTTGCATAAGTTTCTTTTGCTCCTTTTTTATCGGCATGGTTAAAAAAGAAAGGCTCAGCTCCTAAACGAAATGCCATGATATATAAATTCATAAAAATTGCCAACTTATAACAGGCGGCATAAATACCCATTTCAGAATCACCAACCATTCGTTTTATTAAAAATTTATCAAGATTTTCATTGATGATATATGCAATTCCTGCAACTGCAATAGGCCAACTATATGTCAACATTTTTTTTAATAAATCAATATCAAATTGAAATTTGAAACGCAACAAATAAGGTATTAATAAAAGAAATGAAATTGCAGATCCAAAAAGATTTGCTACAAAAATATATTCTACTATTGGGATGGAGTTATAGTTAGCCACAATAATTTCTGGCAATGATTTGCCATCAGCAATAAACTCCGGAACAAATTTTAAGAACACTAAATTTATGACTACGATCACCCCTACATTTACCAATTTAATAACAGCATATTTCATAGGCCTATTAGATGCGCGCAAATAAGCAAAAGGGACCATTGCAATGGTATCCAATGCCATAATCCCTATAAATAATTTTAATCTAAGTGGGTTATTTTCAAAATCAAAGAAATTTAGAAACGAATCAAAAAACAAGAACATCATCACTAAGAAAACCGAGACACTTATTAGCATACTTATAAAGGATGTGGATACCAAGGCGTCTTTTTTATCAGCCTTAGCATAAAATCTAAAAAAGGCAGTTTCTAACCCAAATGTTAATAGTACAGCAGTCAATCCTGCCCAGATATAGAAATCTGTATTTTGTGCATAATCGTTTGCAGGTAAAATATCTGTGTGGACTCTTAACATCAAAAAATTGATAACACGCGGTAATACCGTTGCTAACCCGTAGATAAAAGTATCTTTAAAAAACCGTTTTAATGAAGCCATTTATTTTTGACAATCGAATTTTGATTGAAACAAAAATACGTTGAATAATTTTGTTTTTTGCAGAAGTTTAGTCAATATCGATTTTTAAATTGTTATAAATATTTGTCATAGTTAAAAAACATCAAAACTTCTTAGAAATGTTTTACCTTTGTCAACAAATTACTTCTATGTTTTTATTTATCAGTGGTCCAGAAATTTTTGTGATACTACTTATTGTAGTGATGCTTTTTGGTGCAGATAAAATTCCGGAGATTGCTCGTGGCTTGGGTAAAACCATGCGTCAGGTTAAGGATGCTACCAATGATATTAAACGCGAAATAAATGACAGTGCTAAAAAACAAGGTATTGATACTGAATTTACAAAAGATATTAAAAAGAGCATTGATAGAGTAAAAGACAATATTGATGATTTCACTGGCCCGATAAAAAGACTTTAGTTTTTTAAAGTATGAGTGCTTGTAAGCTAAAAACTAAACCACTCTAGAAATTGTCAACCCATCTCTTATTGGTAACAACACTGTTTCTACCCTAAGATCATTTTTTAACAACTTATTATATTCAATTAAAGCAGGAGTATCCTTGTCTTTTGGTTGGATGGATTCCACCACCTTTCCACTCCACAAAACATTGTCAGAAATGATGACACCACTAGGATTCATCTTGTTAATAATTGCATGAAAATAATTTGAGTAGTTGCTTTTATCAGCATCAATAAAAATCAAATCAAATTTTAAATCTAAGGTTTTAATAATGTCTAAAGCATTTCCTAAATGTTGATGTATTTGATTTTTGTAGTCTGATTTGTCAAAATACTTTTTTTGGAAACCCACTAACTCTTCATTCTTGTCAATAGTGTGTAGAGTGCCTTCAATTTGCATTCCTTCAGCCAAACACAAAGCAGAATAACCTGTATAAGTTCCAATCTCCAAAATATTTTTTGGGTTTACAAGTTTAGAAATCATCGATAAAACACGTCCTTGAAAATGTCCACTCAACATACGAGGAACCAACACTTTTTGCCAGGTTTCTTTAGAAAGCTCTTGCAAGAGTTTTGGCTCATCTTCAGAATGGTTGGTAATATAAGCATCTATTTTTTCAGAGAAGAAATCCATTTTGTAATTTGGTTTTAGTGCAACCAAAAAAGCAAAATTAATTAAAATTTCGCTTTTTCTTTATTCCATTTTTTCTTTTACTGCTTCTTCTAACTTTTCTTTATCTTTAGAAGTTAAGCATGTGTGATGATTACACTTTTCTTTAGAGTATCCGTTGTAAATTTTTGTCATCTTATTGTTTTGATCACTATAACATTTACAAATCTTACATCCATAAAAATGAATCATCAATTTTAACTTATCACTAAAACTCGCTTCGCCATATTGGTTTTTATCACAAATAGCAGTAGCTTCATCACAAGTAATCTTAAACTTTCCCATCAACCTAATTATTAAACCAATTATCTTCCATACATCTTCTTAATTGTGTACGAGCTCTATGAATTATTACCCATAAATTTGACGATGTGATGTCTAACTCCTTACAAATTTCTTCAGTTTCAAAACCTTGAATCGTTTTCATATTAAAAACCATTCCGTATTTCTCGGGTAATTTATCGATACAATATTCTAATGCTGCTTTTAATTCTTCATTTTCAATTCCCCTATCGGTATCTTCAGCCCAAGTATTTGGTGCGCGTTCTTCAATCCATTCTCCTTCATTTTCACCATCTTTATAAAAATTCATTCTAACCTCAGCTTTACCTTTCTTAGAATTTATTTTACGGTAATGATCAATAATTTTTCGTTTTAAGATAGAAACTAACCAAGTTCGTTCACTTGCCAACCCTTTAAAATTTTTCATTGATTTTAGTCCAGAAAAAAAAGTCTCTTGCACTAAATCTTTCGCAATTTCACTACTGCTCACACGGGTTATGGTGTAATTAAAAAGATAGTCAGAATATAATTGCACCCATTTATCTGGTGCTAAAGTATGCTTAGTATTTGTTGACATAAATGAAACAACATGTTTTTAGATTGACGAAGATATACAATTTGATTTAATATATATAAATAAAGCGAATTCAATTAAATTTATTGATAGGCAAACGGTGTTTCTAAAGTAAATCAATCAAAATTTTACTATTTTTACATTCTAAAATTGATTAAAAAATGTCAGTAGCAAAAAAGGAATATAAAAGAGTAACGGTTAAATCATTGGTAGAGATGAAACGCAACGGAGAAAAAATTTCGATGTTAACAGCCTACGATTATACCATGGCAAAAATATTAGACCATGCCAATATAGATGTACTCTTGGTGGGAGATTCAGCCTCTAATGTAATGGCAGGTCATGAAACAACTGTGCCTATTACTTTAAACGAAATGATTTATCACGCAGCAGCTGTTGTACGTGCTATTCGTCGTTGTTTGGTTGTGGTAGATTTACCCTTTGGAAGCTACCAATCAGATCCCAAAAAAGCCTTGAGATCTGCTATTAGAATTTTAAAAGAAAGTGGAGCACACTCTGTAAAATTAGAAGGCGGTAAAGAAATAAAAGAATCGATCAAACGAATTTTAAATGCTGGAATTCCGGTGATGGGACATCTTGGATTAACTCCACAATCCATCTATAAATTCGGAACTTACACTGTTAGAGCTAAAGAAGAAGAAGAGGCAGAAAAGCTAAAAAAAGATGCTAAATTGTTAGAAAAATTAGGTTGTTTTACAATTGTATTAGAGAAGGTTCCTGCCAAATTAGCACAAGAAGTAGCAGAGAGTTTAACCATCCCTGTTATTGGTATTGGTGCTGGTTCAGGTGTTGATGGACAAGTTTTAGTAACCCATGATATGTTAGGAATGACACATGAATTCAACCCTCGGTTTTTACGTCGCTATTTAAATTTGTATGACGACATGACTAAAGCTTTTGAAAATTATATTACTGATGTAAAATCAGTCGATTTCCCTAATGATGATGAACAGTATTAAATTCTTATTTATTGAAAACAATAAACTTAAATCAAAAATTTTCTTCTTTTAGTAAGCATTGGCACCCACATCAAATAGCAGTGGTTGATAATATGCAAGTATTATTAGCAAAAATTAAGGATGAGTTTGTGTGGCATAAACACGAAGAAGAAGATGAGCTATTTTTTGTTCAAAAAGGAACTTTAGAAATGCATTTTAGAGAAAAAATGGAACTTGTTAAGGCAGGTGAAATTATTGTCGTTCCAAAAGGTGTTGAACACTGCCCAAAAACAAAAGATGGAGAAGAAGTACACGTATTGCTCTTTGAAAAATTAACAACAGCACATACCGGTAATGTCAATCATGAAAAAACAGTTTTAAATTATCCTAAAATATAAGTTTTGAAAATTTTACACCTAGATACCAATCACCAACTCTTAATAAATCAATTAAACGATTTAGGATTTACAAATGATGAAGATTACACTTCAACAAAATCAGAAGTTGAGCAAAAAATTAGTGAATATGTTGGGATTGTGATTCGCAGTCGTTTTAAAATTGACCAACAATTTATTGCCGCTGCAACCAATCTAAAATTTATTGCACGTGTTGGAGCTGGACTAGAAAATATTGATTGTGAATATGCCGTAAGTAAAAACATTAGGCTTATTGCTGCTCCAGAGGGGAATAGCAATGCAGTTGGTGAACATGCACTCGGAATGGTTTTATCGCTATTTAATAATTTAAATAAGGCTGATAGAGAAGTAAAAGATGGGAAATGGTTACGTGAAAATAATCGCGGAGTTGAATTAGATGGACTCACTGTTGGACTTATTGGTTACGGAAATATGGGTAAAGCCTTTGCAAAAAAATTACGTGGATTTGATGTAGAAGTTATTTGTTATGATATTAAAAATGGTGTAGGTGATGAAAATTGCAAGCAAGTTTCTTTACAAGAGTTACAGCAAAAAACAGATGTATTGAGTTTACACACTCCTTTTAATAAGTTGTCCCACAATATGGTAAATATCAATTTTATCAATCAGTTTACGAAACAGTTTTGGTTGATAAATACAGCACGAGGAACTGCTGTTGTTACAGATGATTTGGTAGCAGCTCTGAAGGAATCAAAAATTTTAGGTGCTGGACTCGATGTGTTAGAATATGAAAAAACATCTTTCGAAAATCTATTTGAAAGCGACTCTCTTCCCACTGCATTTAGACATCTAACTACTGCTAACAATGTTTTATTATCTCCTCACGTTGCTGGTTGGACAGTAACTTCAAAAACGAAACTAGCACAAACCATTGTCGATAAAATAAAAGCTAATTTTTCGTAGTTTTACATCACTAACAAATCAAAATTATATTTATGGAAATAGTTGATGAAAACGGAAACAGACAGCCACAATTTTCGACCCAAGATAGTAAAAGAGTTATTGCTGGTGTTTTTGGTTTGATTCTAGGAGAACTCGGTATCCACAAATTTATTTTAGGCTATACCAAAGAAGGGTTGATACAGATATTAATTACCATTTGTACTTGTGGTATTGCAGGTTTAATAGGTAAAATTGAAGGCATAATCTACCTTACTAAATCTGATGAAGAGTTTGTAGAAACCTATCAGAATAATTATAAAGGCTGGTTTTAAAAAGCCTTTTACTTATTATTTTCTTCTGTCATTTTTCGCTCTAATTCTGCCTGAAATTCTTCCATAACGGGACCAACGGTACTTTCAGGAATATCAGCAATTCTTAAGAATATTAGCCCATCAATAGCGTTGTTAAATTTTGGATCTACATTAAAAGCAACCAATTTTGCATTTTGCTTGATGTATTTTTTAATCAAAACAGGCATTCTTAAATTACCTGGTTCTAGTTCGTCAATTACTTTGTCAAACTTTTTTAAATCTGCTTGTGTGGCGTCAAACACAAAATCACGATCGGCATCTTTTAGTTTTACTTTGTATTCTTTTTTAGGGTGAATATATTGCGCAATATATGGATCATAATAATGAGATTTCATAAATTCAATCATCAAAGATTTAGAGAAATTAGAAAATTGATTAGAAATACTCACACCTCCAGTTAAGTATTTATGCTTTGGATATCTAAGTGTAACATGGATGATTCCTTTCCATAGAAAAAAGAGAGGCATTGGTTTTTGCTGATATTCTTTTATGATAAAAGCACGACCAATATCTATGGTTTGACTCATCATTTTATGTAATTCCTCATCAAATTTAAAAAGAGTTTGCACATAAAACCCTTCTATGCCATATTTCTCAAAAATATCAACTCCCAAGCCCATTCTGTAGGCGCCAACCAAAACATTTTCTTTGCTATCCCACAAAAATAAATGATGGTATTCTTGATCAAAATCATCAAGGTCAATTTCGTTGTTTGTACCTTCTCCTACATCTCTAAAAGTGATTTCTCTTAGGCGACCAATTTCTTGCAACAGGTTCGGAATTTTATCAGCACTCGCAAAAAACACTTCGTAATTCTTGCTCTCCATCATCCTAGAATCAGCCTCTCTTAGCGCATCCACTTCATCAATAAATGATTGTACATTTCCTTGTTTAACTACTTCTTTAGGCTCTTTTGGAAATTTTAATGTTGGTGCAGAAATTGTCTTGGGTTCTTCCTCAAAAGGGTTTGCCAACATGTATGTTTTTTTGCGGATAAACTCATGAAAATCTTCAATATTTTCATATTGATTCTGATCCTTAATGCTAATTGGTTTTCCAATTCTTACCTTAATTATTCGTTGCTTTTGAGACAGCACTTCAGATGGAATTTTTGCTGTCCTAAATGTGTCACTAATTTTTGATAACACATAAAATAGGCGACTATTTTTTGCGTGAAAGTAAATTGGGATAATTGGAACATTTGCCTTTTTAATCAATTTAATTGCTCCTTCTTCCCAAGGTTTATCTACCAACAACTTACCATCTCTATAGGTAGACACTTCACCTGCTGGAAAAATTCCTAAAGGCTTGTTATCACGAATATGCATTAACGCTTCTTTTATACCTGCCATACTAGATTTTGCATCCTTTCGATTTTCAAAAGGATTTACTGGCATTATATAGGGCTTCATTGGCTCAATTCTATGCAATAAAAAATTTGCAATAATTCTATAATCAGGCCGCCTTTTCACTAAAAATTTCAATAATAATATACCATCAATTCCTCCTAACGGGTGATTTGATATTGTAATAAATGCGCCTTCTTTTGGAATTCTTTCTAAATCTTCTTCGGGTATTTCAAACTTAATTTGAAGGTCGTCTAAAAGCGCATCAAAAAATGCGAGATCAGAAAGATGTTTATTTCTATTATAAAGTTTGTTAATAGTAGATATTCGTAATATCTTCATCAATAACCACCCAACAAAGGTTCCAATAAAACCATATTTATCAAGGTTAACTGCTTTCGAAACTTCTTTTGCGGTGACTAAACCCATGTAAAATTAAATTTTGCGAAAAACAAAGATATAAAAACTATTCAATTACAATTTGAATAGTCTCTCTACTTGCTTGTCTTAGTAATACTATGTTGTTATTTTCGATTTTAGTTTGAGATTCGATATCAAAATGTCTAATGGTATAAAGAGTTACATTCATATTATATACCATTTTATATTTAGAGCGCATGTTGTTGTAAAAATTATCAAATGTGTTGAATCTGTCTTCGATACACATCGAAAAACTCAAGGCAGAATTCTGAATTAAATTTACTTTAAGTTTAAATTTATGTAAGTGCTGAAAGATATCACTCAAATTGTGTTCTAAAATAAATGAAAAATCCAATGCTGAAATAGATATTAAAATCTGATTTTCTTTTTGAATAAAACATGGAACTTTTGGAACGATGTCCTCTCCTTTGTACACCATTGTTCCTTTTGAATTTAAATTTTCAAAAGAACGCACTTTCAACGGAATTAATTTATTTTCTAAAGGCTTCAAGGTTTTTGGATGAATTATAGAAGCGCCATAAAAAGCCATTTCAATAGCTTCTTTATAGGATATTTGATTTAGCAAAATAGGGTCATCAAACTTTCTAGGGTCTGCATTTAAAACACCATCAACATCTTTCCAAATAGTTACACTTTCTGCATTTAAACAATAGGCAAAAATAGCAGCTGTAAAATCAGAACCTTCTCTACCAAGCGTTGTCGTATTTTTTTCATTACCTCCAACAAACCCTTGCGTAATATTAAGTTTTGATTTGTCAAATTTTGTATTGATTTGTTTTTCTGTTGCCTCCCAATCAACTTTAGCCTCTCGATAACTTGCATCTGTTTTTATAATATCACGAACGTCAAGCCATTTGTTTTCAATATTGATATTTAACAAATAATTACTCACGATGGTGGTTGATAACAACTCACCAAAAGGAACAATTTGGTCGTAGACGTAGTTGTAATCTACAGATTCATTTTCTTTTAAAAAGAGATGTAATTGCTCAAATAATTTTTCAACTTCTAAAAAAGAATTATGGTTTTTATTTTCAAATAGAGCATTTAAAATAGTTTTATGAAATGACGTTACAAATTTAATAGAACTCCCTAAGTCAGATTCCTTATACAGATATGCCGCTACAATTTTTTCGAAAGCATTGGTCATTTTACCCATAGCCGAAATGATGACCAAAGTATCATCAACCCCTTCATTCTTTAACACTTTTGCTAAATTTTTAACCGATGCTGCATCTTTGACTGACACCCCTCCAAACTTAAATACTCTCACCTTTTCGAATTATTAATATATGCAACTAACCCTTCTTCATCCATTTGTACAACTTCCCACCCTTTTAAAATTTGCGCACCAGTATTGATATAAAAATCACGGGCAGGTGTATTCCAATCCAACACATTCCATTCAACTCGTCTTACTTTTTCTTTATAAGCTTGTCGCAAAACCATATCATATAAAGCGCCACCAATATTTTGTTTTCTATAGTTTTCAAAAACAATTAAATCTTCTAAATGAATGGTCTTACCTTTCCAAGTAGAGTATCGGTAATAAAACAATGCCATACCTACAATCTTTTTATCAACCTCCGCAATGAGAGTTTGAAAAAGCGGTTGTTGCCCAAAACCATCCTGTTCAATTTCTTCAACTGTTAGTACAACAGCTTCCGGTTCTTTTTCAAAATCAGCAAGGTGCCGAATCAATTCTAAAATTGATTTTGCATCTTCTTTTTTTGCTTTTCGGATAGTGAAATTCATAAATATTAAGTGCTAATCTATTATAATTTGTGATATTTGTAAAATAACTTAATTAAACTGCTATGTCTCAAAAAAACACAACACTCGGAGAATTTATTATTGACCATCAAAAACACTTCCAATATTCTTCAGGTGAGCTTTCTCGATTGATAAACTCTCTTCGTTTAGCAGCAAAAGTAGTGAATCACGAAGTAAATAAAGCGGGATTGGTTGATATTTTAGGAAGTGCAGGTGATACTAATATTCAAGGAGAAGATCAACAAAAGTTAGATGTATATGCCAATGATGTTTTTATGCAAACTCTAACCAAGAGACAAATTGTTTGTGGAGTTGCGAGTGAAGAGGAGGATAATTTTATTACTATTAAAAGTAAAAATGGAGGGCACAATAATAAATACGTAGTGCTGATTGACCCATTAGACGGGTCATCGAATGTGGATGTAAATGTTTCTGTAGGGACTATTTTTTCTATATATCACAGAGTTACTCCTGTTGGATCTCCAGTTCAAGAAGAAGATTTTTTACAAGCTGGCACCGAGCAAGTAGCTGCAGGATATATTATTTATGGAACATCAACAATGTTAGTTTATACTACGGGTTATGGAGTAAATGGGTTTACCTTAAACCCCGCTATAGGAACATTTTATCTATCACATCCAAATATGGAATTTCCAGAATATGGACAGATATATTCTATCAATGAAGGAAATTATATTCATTTTCCTCAAGGAGTGAAAGATTACTTAAAATATTGTCAAGAAGAGGTTGATAACAGGCCTTATACCTCTCGATATATTGGCTCTTTGGTTTCTGACTTTCATCGAAATATGATAAAAGGAGGTATTTATCTGTATCCAACAAGTACAAAGGCACCAAAAGGAAAATTACGTTTGCTGTATGAATGTAACCCTATGGCTTTTTTAGCTGAACAAGCAAATGGTTTTGCATCGGATGGGTATAAACGCATCCTGGAAATTAAACCAACCGAGTTACATCAACGAGTTCCTTTTTTCTGTGGAAGTAAAAAAATGGTAACTGATGCAGAAGGATTTATGGCAGAGTATCCAAAGGATGCGGATTATTGAAAGTCAAATTCCAAGCACCAAGCACTAAACTCTAAAGAAATCAAACGTCATTGCGATGAGAAACAAAGAAGCAATCTTATAATTTTGAATAGAGATAAATTCTAAAAATAAATCTCAATAACATTTACCAATAGGTTTATAAAATCTTTCAATTTCCACAGATGAAATTTGTTCCTTACCTTTGAACGAGAAATTAATGTTGAATAAAAAAATATAAAATTATGGCTTTTGAATTACCAGAATTAGGATATGCGTATGACGCGTTAGAACCACATATTGATGCAAGAACTATGGAAATACACTATGGTAAACATCATCAAGGATACACAAACAATTTAAACAATGCAATTGCAGGAACTGATTTAGAAGGAAAATCTATTGAAAATCTATTGGCAGGAATGGATATGAACAATGGCGCGGTTAGAAATAATGGTGGTGGTTTTTACAACCATTCATTGTTTTGGACAGTTATGAACCCTGAAGATAAAGGATATTTAACAGGAGAATTAAAAGTTGCAATCGAAGCTGCTTATGGTTCTGTGGATGCTTTTAAAGAGGAGTTCGCAAAAGCTGCTGCTACAAGATTTGGATCTGGATGGGCATGGTTATGTGTTCATAAAGGAGGAAAAGTTGAGGTGTGTTCTACACCAAATCAAGACAATCCGTTAATGCCAGGAGTTTGTGAAGGGACACCAATTTTAGGATTGGATGTTTGGGAACATGCTTACTATTTAAATTACCAAAACAGAAGACCAGATTATATCCAAGCATTTTTTAATGTGATTAACTGGAATGAAGTTGAAAGACGTTATGCTGAGGCAAAATAATTAAGCCCCATTGTCCTTTGGACATTTCCCCGAAGGGGAAACTTTAAAAAGAGTTACGTCTTTGCGAACACCGTGAAGCAGTCTCTTTGAAGTTGAGACGGCCACATTTTTTGCAAAAACTCGGAGTGACTAAAACAAAAAAAACCGAAGCAGTTGCTTCGGTTTTTTTATACCTTTCTTCTTTAGTTTAATATCTATATTTTTAATAAGCCCTTTTATTAGACCCTTCATAATAATTCATAAATGCAGAATTTACAACCCTATTACCACCAGGTGTTGGGTAATCTCCTGTAAAATACCAATCTCCTAAATGCTCAGGAATTGCTTTGTGTAAATTATCAACGGTTTGATAAATCACTTCAATGTCAGATTTAATATCATCAGTCTTAAGCATTTCGGCAATTTTATTCGAGATTTCTTCATTTGTAAACGGTTCATAAATTTCTTTTACAAAATTCTGAATTTCAGCATCACCCAAGTTTTGTTGTTGTTTACATTTAGCATATACCAAATCGATAATCGTCGTTTGTTTGGTTTCTTTTAGCAATTCAATTGTGGCTTTAAAGGCAATAAAATCTCCAATTTTTGCCATGTCAATTCCGTAACAATCGGGATATCTAATTTGAGGTGCCGATGAAACAATCACAATTTTCTTAGGATTTAATCGATCTAAAATTTTAATGATACTCTTTTTTAAAGTCGTTCCACGAACAATACTATCATCAATAATTACCAAATTATCAGTTGGCTTTACAACCCCATAAGTTACATCGTAAACATGGGCAACTAAATCATCGCGCGAATTATCATCAGCAATAAAGGTTCTGAGCTTAACATCTTTTACCGCAATTTTTTCCATTCTCGGTCTGATAGATAATAAATCAGTTACATCTTTTGCAGACATGTTGTGATTGCCACTCAACAGTTTTTTTGTTTTTTGCTGATTCAGAAAATCTTCAGCAGCTTCGAACATTCCATAAAAAGAAGTTTCGGCAGTATTTGGAATAAAAGAAAAAACGGTATTTTCAATATCATTTTTTATAGATTCTAATATTTGTGGAAAGACATTTTTTCCCAACATTTTTCGCTCTTTATAAATATCAGCATCCGACCCGCGAGAGAAATAAATTCGCTCAAACGAACATGATTTTTTTGGAAGTTGCTCTAATACAGGTTTTACAGATGTATCACCATTTCTTTTTACAATCAATGCATGACCGCGATCTAATTCTTGAACTTTATCAATAGGAACATTAAAAACAGTTTGAATCACAGGACGCTCTGATGCTACCACAACTATTTCATCATCTTGATAAAAAAAGACAGGTCTAATTCCTGCAGGATCCCTTAACACAAAAGCATCTCCGTGCCCTATCAATCCAGCCATGGCATAGCCACCATCCCAACTTTTTGAAGCGCGTTGCAACACCTTTTCTACTTGTAAATTAGCTGCAATTAAATCAGTAGCTTCTTTTTTATTAACACCTTCACTTTTATAATCTTGATATAATTGTTCAACTTCATCATCCAAAAAGTGACCAATTTTTTCCATCACGGTAACGGTATCAGTATTTTCTTTTGGATGCTGACCAAGTTCAATCAGCTCTTGCATGATTTGATTTGAGTTGGTCAAATTAAAATTACCGGCAACAATTAAGTTTTTATGTTTCCAGTTATTTTGACGCAAAAAAGGGTGGACACTCTCAATGCTATTTTTCCCAAAAGTCCCGTAACGCACATGACCTAAAAACAATTCTCCTAAATAAGGCATGTTTTCTTTTTGCCACTGCACATCGTCTTTTTTATCTGGGTTTTCGGATAAGATATTATTTAAACGTTCATTAATCTGAGCAAAAATATCTTGAATAGGTTGTGCTTGGTTTGATCTAACCCTACTAATATATCTATTTCCAGGTTGCATATCAAATTTAACACTAGCAAAACCAGCACCATCTTGACCACGGTTGTGTTGTTTTTCCATCAACAAATACATCTTGTTAATTGCATAGAAAGAAGTACCGTATTTTTTCTTGTAATAATCTAAAGGCTTTAACAATCTCAACAATGCAATTCCACATTCATGTTTTATAGCGTCGCTCATTTAAATGTATTTTAGTATTAGATTTTTCTGGTTATAACTCTTTATGCTTTTTTAAATAAAAAATTCCGCACAAAGGCGGAATTTCAAAATTAGGACACAATATCAAATTGAGTCAGTTCTTTAAAGGCGCGTAGTCGTTCTTCAACTTCGTTATTTTTTAGTTCTTCCATTCTTTTAGTTCCAAATTTTTCAACACAGAAGGAGGCGAGATTGGATCCGTAGATAATGGCATTTTTCATATTCTCAAATGAGATATTTCCAGTCTTGGCTAAATATCCGCAAAAACCTCCTGCAAAAGTATCTCCCGCACCTGTCGGGTCAAAAACTTCAGCTAATGGTAATGCTGGAGCGTAGAACATTCCTTCTTCGCTAAATAATAAAGCTCCGTGTTCTCCTTTTTTAATCACCACATATTTAGGTCCCATTGTGTGGATTTTCTTTGCAGCATTTACCAAAGAATATTCTCCACTCAATTGTCTTGCTTCTTCATCATTAATGGTAATTACATCTACACGTTTTAAAACTTGGTGTAAATCATCTAATGCAATATCCATCCAAAAATTCATAGTATCTAAAACCACTAATTTTGGAGTTTCAGTCATTTGATCTAAAACAGAAGCTTGAGTTAAAGGGTGTAAATTTCCTAGCATAACAATCTTAGCGTTTTTATATGCTTCTGGAACGATAGGTTTAAAATGTTCTAAAACATTTAACTCGGTAATCAACGTATCTCTAGAGTTCATATCATTGTGGTATTTACCACTCCAAAAAAATGTTTTACCTTCTTTGATGATTTCAATTCCGTCGGTATTAATTCCATTTTCGTTCATCATATCTAAATACGATTGTGGAAAATCCCCACCTACTACAGAAACAATTCCGATATTAACTCCGAACTTAGAAGCGGCGAGACCAACAAAGGTACCTGAGCCACCTAAAATTTTATCTGTTTTACCAAAAGGAGTTTCAATAGCATCAAAAGCAACCGTACCAACAGCTAATAATTTACTCATAATTTTCATCAATTTTGCACTTTAAAAGAACAGCCATTTATCATATAAATATGCTATTTTTGTACCTGAATTATTCGTTTGCAAAAATAAGTTTAAAAAATGACTATCAAAGAAATACAAGAAGAAATTATTGATGAGTTCGCTGTGTTTGACGATTGGATGGAGCGGTATGAATATATGATTGATCTTGGAAAATCATTAGAAATTATTGATGACACTAATAAAATTGATGAAAATTTAATTAAAGGTTGCCAATCAAAAGTTTGGATTCATGCTGATTTAAAAGATGGGAGTATTCATTTTTCTGCAGATAGCGATGCTATTTTAACTAAAGGAATTGTCGCGTTGGTTTTACGTGTTTTTTCGAGTCAAAAGCCAAAAGACATTTTAGAAGCAGATACAGAATTTATCAATGAGATTGGACTGAAAGAACATTTATCACCAACGCGCGCAAACGGGTTGGTATCGATGTTGAAACAAATAAAATTATACGCATTGGCGTATCAAAGTAAATTAACAGAATAAAATTATAGGGTTATGACAGAAGGTGATACACAAAGTTTAGGAGATAAAATAGTAGGGGTTTTAAAATCAATTTTTGACCCAGAGATACCAGTAGATATTTATGAATTGGGATTAATTTATGACGTAATGGTGAGCGAAGAAAATGACATTAAAATATTAATGACTTTGACATCTCCAAATTGCCCCGTTGCTGAAACTTTACCAATTGAGGTTGAAGAAAAAGTAAAGACTTTAGAAGAAGTTAGAGATTGTAATGTTGAAATTACTTTTGACCCCACTTGGACTCAAGACCTGATGAGTGAAGAAGCAAAGTTAGAATTAGGGTTTTTATAGAAAACCTTAACGTCTTTGAGAGTGCAACGAAGCAATCTCATGAAGAAAGTTACATGAATTATAGAGATTGCTTTGTGCCTCGCGAAGACGTCTTTGTGAATCCCAAAAGAGGAACGAATTGGGATGTAGCAAACTTACATGATTATACTATAAAAAAGATCGCCACGTCCTGCGTCCTCGCGAAGACGATAAAGGAACAATAATTAAATGAAAGAAATCAAAAATAGAGTAGCAGAAAGTAAGTTGGTTACTATAGATCTTGAGGATTATTATCCGCAAGGGAAACGTGTTGTTTTTGATATTAAAGATTGGTTATTTCAAGAATTAATTCTCAAAGAAAAAGACTTTAGAGATCAGGTTCAAAACCATAATTGGTCACAATATCAAAATTATTTTGTTGCCTTAACCTGTTCGGTCGATGCTATCATTCCTTCTTGGGCATATCTTTTAATTACTTCCCATCTCTCACCATTTACTCAAAGAATCATTGTTGGAAATTTAGTTGAATTAGAAACGGCAATCTTTCAAGATATTATTTCAACATTACCAATTGACGGGTACAAAGACAAACCAATCATCATAAAAGGATGCTCTAACAAACCCATTCCAGAAACGGCATACATTCAATTAATTTCAAAATTGATTCCGATAGCAAAATCAGTGATGTTTGGCGAAGCGTGTTCTACCGTGCCTCTTTTTAAATCAAAAAAATAGCCTTTTATTTTTCGTATATAAGTGTATATTTGCACCTTATAACTAAAAAAATATAAAAATGAAAAAGCTATTATTAATTAGCGTATTAGCATTGACTTGCACTTTTACTTTTGCCCAAGAAGAAGAAGCAAAAGACAGTCTAGAAGGGTGGAGAACCTCAGGTAAAATTACTTTTTTAATCAACCAATCTGCATTCTCTAATTGGCAGTCTGGTGGTGATAATAGTTTTGCTGGAAACTTAAATATAAATTATGATTTTAATTACACAAAAGGTCTCTGGTTACTAGATAATAAATTATTGGCTAGTTATGGTTTAACAATTAACGATGATGACGGCGCAAGAAAAACAGATGACAGATTAGAGTTGAATTCTATTTTAGGGAGAAAAATGAAAAAAGAATACTGGTCTTTTTCTTTTTTTATGAATTTTAAAACTCAGTTTACTGATGGTTATGCTTATGAAAAGGACTTTGTAGGAATAGGAGATAATGAAGATTATCCAACATCAGGGTTTTTTAAACCTGCATATTGGAGTTTTGGTCCTGGTTTCTTATGGAAAAAATCTGACAATTTGTATGTCAACTTTGCGCCTTTAACTTCTAAATTAACATTTATTACAAGTGAAGTTTTTTCTTATAATGAGGATACAAACCTTTATGATTCTAGTAATGATATTGAAACTTATGGTGTTAAACCAGGGGATAAAAGCTTGTATGAATTTGGTATGAATATTAGAGGATATTATAAGTTTGACATCATGAAAAATGTTTCTATGGAAAACTTAATTTCTTTATTTTCAAATTATATTGATAAGCCTCAAAATGTAGATGTAGATTATACAATGAATTTGGTTATGAAAATAAATGATGTGCTTTCAACCAACCTAACTTTCCAAACTATTTATGACGATAATGCTTATAAAGGGTTTCAGGTTAGAGAAGTATTTGGTTTAGGAGCTAACCTTAACTTTTAAGAATTTTACAATCAATAAATATTAAAGCTTCCTTTTTAAGGAAGCTTTTTTTTATCTATTTTATAAAATTGTAACTTAGCAAAAAACCAATATCAATGTCATTATTAATTCTATATGCACTAATATCAATAGTCTTTTCATTTTTATGCTCCATATTCGAGGCGGTCTTGCTAAGTATAACACCAACATTTATTACTATAAAAAAAAATGAGGGAAAAGCGTTTGCTAAAAACCTTAAAGTGTTAAAGGATGATATTAATAAACCACTGATTTCTATTTTAACAGTAAATACTATTGCACATACAGTTGGTGCTATTATGGTAGGTGTACAAGCAGAAAAAACTTTTGGCTCTGGAAATAATTCAGTCGGAATTGTATCTTCTATCATGACCTTGTTAATATTAATTTTATCAGAAATCATCCCGAAATCTATTGGAGCAACGTATTGGAAAAAACTCGCTAATTTCACATCTAAAGGAATTATGATACTCATGTTTCCTTTAAAAATAACTGGAATTTTATGGGTGTTAGAATTGGTAACAAAGCTTGTTGGAAAAAACGCGCATGAAGCAAAGGTAAGCAGAGAAGACTTTTATGCAATGGCTGATATAGCAGAAGAAGAAGGAGTTTTTCAAGAATCGGAAAGTAAGGTAATTAAAAACCTTATTGATTTTAAAAATGTTTTAGTAAAAGATATTATGACACCTAGAACAGTTTTACAGGCAGCAAATGAAACAATGAAAATTCAAGATTTTTATGATAAAAATTCGTTATTAAAATTTTCTAGAATTCCTATTTATGATGATTCAATTGATGTCATCACTGGTTATTTTTTGAAAGATCAAATGCTAGAAGCAATAATTAAAGGGAATGGAAATGAAACCTTAAAAACAATTAATAGAACAATTATTGTTACCGAAAGAAATGCACAGATTAAACCATTGTTTGAGAATTTAATTGAAAAGCACGAACATATCGCTTTGGTGGTTGATGAGTTTGGATCTATTAGCGGAATAGTAACCCAAGAGGATATAATAGAAACACTTTTAGGCTTAGAAATTGTTGATGAAAGCGACAGTCATGAAGATTTACAAACACTTGCTCGAAACATGTGGAAAATTAGAGCAAAACGCCACGGAATAGTTGATGCCGAATAAAATTAAATACCTTCTCCATTTTCATCATATTCATAATACAAGTAGTCATTGTATGGAAAGCGTTGAATGTGAATTTTCTTAACTTCCTCAAAGACTTTTGTTCTAAACTCTTCCATATTTTCTTTATTGAGAGCTGAAATAAACAAACAATTATCTCCAGAATTCATCCAGGTTTTTTTCCAGTCTTCTAGCGTGTAATGTTCTTTTGTCCGTTCAGTAACTAAATCATCATCGTCAATAGTTTCATGGTTATAGGCATCAATCTTATTAAAAACTAAAATGGTTGGTTTATCAATACTTTCAATTTCATCTAGTATTTTATTTACTGATGTTATATGATCTTCAAAATTAGGATGTGAAATATCTACTACATGTAATAACAAATCTGCTTCACGAACTTCATCTAAAGTAGATTTAAAAGACTCTATCAATTGCGTTGGTAATTTTCTAATAAACCCAACAGTATCTGTCAATAAAAATGGAATGTTTTTAATCACCACTTTTCTTACGGTAGTATCTAAAGTTGCAAACAATTTGTTTTCGGCAAATACATCACTTTTACTCACCACATTCATTAAAGTAGATTTACCAACATTGGTATAACCAACCAAAGCAACGCGCACCATTTTACCTCTATTTTTTCTTTGAACGGCCATTTGCTTATCAATCACCGTCAGCTTCTTTTTTAACAAAGCTATTTTATCACGAACAATACGTCTATCTGTTTCAATTTCTGTTTCACCGGGACCACGCATTCCGATTCCCCCCTTTTGACGACTTAAGTGAGTCCATAAGCGTGTTAGTCTAGGTAATAAATATTGGCATTGCGCCAACTCAACCTGAGTGCGTGCATAAGAAGTTTGTGCTCTTTGTGCAAAAATATCGAGGATAAGGTTGGTACGATCTAAAATTTTACAATCCAAAACCTTTTCAATATTTCGCAATTGAGCAGGATTTAACTCATCATCAAAAATGGCAGTACCAATATTGTGTTGTTCTATATAA
>JASFYP010000064.1:0-37449 GCA_045047075.1 Flavobacteriaceae bacterium | reverse complement strand
TTGTAATAAAGTATAAGTGCCAGTAAACGTGCTGTTGTCCGTTGCTCCAACATTGAGTGTCGCTAAAGTTCCTGGTACAGAAATCAATGGATCACTTATTGTTACATTTGATAGAGTAACACCACCAGAGTTTTGAACGGTAAATGAATAATTTATCATTTCTCCTGCCTGGGCAAATCCGTCTGAATTTGTATCTATTAGTGTTGCAGACTTTCCCAATATGACACCAGCAGAAGCCGTGGTTAAATTTGTGACCAGGGCAACGCCAGCATTAGATTGAGCAGTGACAGCATTGCTTGATGAATCAAGCGCGTTTGCGGTCGCCAAATTTGAAACCATTCCCGCATCGATGTCACTTTGTAATAAAGTATAAGTTCCAGTAAACGTGCTGTTGTCCGTTGCTCCAACATTGAGTGTCGCTAAAGTTCCAGGAACACTCATAAGAGGATCGTTTATTGTTACATTTGATAGAGTGACAGCCCCATTATTGGATACTGAGAATGAATAATTAATTGTTTCTCCAGCTTGAGCGAATCCATCACTGTTAGCGTCAATAAATGTGGCTGCTTTTGTTAATGTAATCCCAGCTGAAGCTACGTTTAAATTTGTGACTAAGGCAACGCCAGCATTTGATTGAGCTGTCACCGAATTGCTGAACTCATCAGTTGAATTAACAGTTGCTACATTTGATACTGATCCTGCATCAATATCGCTTTGCAAAAGTGTATACGTTCCTGAAAAAGCAGTATTGTCAGTGGCGCCGACAGGCAATAATAAAATCATTCCAGGGACAGAAATTAAAGGGTCGCTTATTGTTACGTTTGACAGAACAAGAGAACCTGTGTTTCTAACTGAAAATGAATAACTAATTGTTTCTCCAGCTTGGGCAAATCCATCACTATTGGCATCAACAAACAAGGCTGTTTTTGTTAATGTTATAGCACCGGATGGTGGGGCCAAGTTGCTTTCAATAGAGCCAATATCACAAATTCCATTAAAAGGCCTCGCTGTTCCTCTTTGATCAATATTATTTACATCAGAATTTGAACATATTGTATTATTGCCAGCATCTTGTGCAGAACTTCCAGAACCAAGAAAATGTACATTGCTTGAAAGAGGGTTTAGATTAATTGTTGCGCTGACTGTTGCAGCCGGGCATGTATTGTCATCAGATATATTGTTACTTGCGCTTAAAATATTTGCAAAAATAGAGCACTCATTTGGTCCAAATACATTATCAAATATGTTGTTATGTATGTTTAAATTATTTACAGCTAATATCCCACTTCTGAAATTTAAATTTGGGCTGCCATCTCCTGTTCCATTTCCTGAAAATGTATTATTAGATAATGTGATTGTTGCAACATTTGAAACGGTGCCGAGTGAATCGAGGCCTGCAAAACCATTTGTTGATAGAGTTGAATTAACAAGTTTAAATGAGTTTCCATCTGTCGTTGTGAATATTAAACCCTCACTATTGTTTTGATTAATAGATGATCTATCAATTACTGTGTTAGTTCCAGAGTTAATGCCTTGACCGAAATTTGAAAGAATATTTGTCCGGAAAATGTTTAAGCTCCCTACACCACTTCCATTTTGAGCAAAGACTCCTGATGAATTATTTGTTATTGTTGATCTATTAATAGTACTTGTTGCACCAATATCCATATAAATTGCGCCGCCCGTTGTTGCCGTTGATGATCTTATCGTAGATACATTCATTAATAAAGAACCTGAAGAATATAAACCACCTCCTTTCGTGTCAGTTGTACATGTATCAATGACAGAGTTAGTTAATGTTACGCTGCCTGTGTTATACAAACAACCTCCATCGACTCCAGATATTAAACCTCCACTAACTGCTATGTTAATCAATTCTAAATTACCAGAATTAGAAACCTCAAATATTCTAAAATTTGGTGATCCACCGACTCTACCAACAATTCTATCAACGCTTGAGGTTGATGTGATTACGATATTTGATGTTATCAAAGGTAGTGCGTTTATACTGTTATCAATGGCTGTTAAAAAGATATTTGACGGTACATTTATTGTATCGATTAAATTTCCTGAAACACAACCATCAATGGCCGTATCTGTATTAGCTGAATTAATGGCATCAACAATGTCACATTGTCCATCACCATTTACAATGGTGCTGTTATTAATGTTAATTGTTGCCGATTGACTTATCGTGCTTATTAAGCATATAAGGGTTAATATTATCTTCTTCATTTTCTATTCCTCTTTAAATTTAAAAAAAAACTATCTAAAGCCTCAATTTTTTCTTCTTTAGTTGGTTCTGAATACTCAAGGCCTGTGCTGCGATCGGAATAAAATACGAAATAACACCATGATTCATCATTAATAGGATCATAGCTTCCATCTGTTATAGATGGTATAAATAAAGGAGCTGCAATTTTCTCAATTATTTCCTTTTCTTTTTTCATCACATTTTTTCCGTTCTGTTGTATGATGTGATGGCTCATGTGAGCTACACATCAAAGTGTATAAGGGTTAAGCGAAGTTTTGGTAGACGTGGCTTAACCCTTTTTTTTATTTTTGTGGAAACAAAACAAATTCATTTGATATTGAAATGTTTTGTTCCAACTTACATGTTATTGAGCTATTTTCATTAAAGAAAGCTACGCCAACAATATTCCATTTTCGTTTCTCTTTCCCGCTGTCCTTCTCTTTGTAAGATTGACCAGGTACGGCTATGTTATATCTATTACTCATTTTCTTTTTCTCCGAGTTATTTTGAATTTGTTTTTTGATTTCTTAGCGTTTGGAAAAGATGCAAAATCACAATCTGGGTACTTTGTACAACCAATAAAATTGCCTTTTTTCCCTTTTCTAACTGATAAATAACCATCAGCACATTTCGGGCATTTTTTGCCGCCAAAATGATTAAGGTCTGTTTTTTTTGCAGCTGCACATATCTGAATGATCCATTTTTTCTGATTTTCAATAAAATCTGAATACTCAAGTTCGCCCTGCTCTATTTTTGATAAGAGTTTTTCCCATTGCGCTGTTAGCGTTGGTGATTTAATATCATCAATCATAAGATTGATAAAATTTTTAGCTCGTGTAGTAGATAAGATGTTTTTTTTCTCAGTAACAAGATATTCTCTTTGTTTGAGAGTTTCAATTGTTTCAGCTCTTGTTGCTTCAGTTCCAAGTCCGCCCACTTCTGCTAGTACGTCCTTATCATCTTTATTTTCAACCGTTTTGGCAATGTTACTCATTGCTGTAATTATTGTTCCTTCAGTAAATCTTTTTGGCGGTGTGGTCTTTTTAATAATTAGTTCTGAATTTTTATGTTTAACTTCATCGCCTTTTGTTACGCCAGGTATAATATTTTCATCCTCGTTCTTTTTTGAGTCAGGTAATATGTGCTTGAATCCCTTGTTAATCTCTTCTTTCCCTTTTGTCTGAAAAACATAATCATCACTTTTTAAAATAATTTCCGTTTCACTATACTCATAAGGTTCGCAATATTGGACTAAAAAACGAAGGCATATTTCATGATATACATTACTTTCTTTATCATTCATCTTTTCTGATTCATTACCGTTTGGAATGATTGCTGTGTGGGCTGTTACTTTTTTATCATCGAAACATGAGGGGTTTTTATTATCATCAATAAACGTTGAATATTGACCGCTTATTTTACTGACTGTTTGTTTACACTCAGCCAGACCTCCTTCACTCAAATAATTACAATCAGATCTAGGATAGCTTGTTATCTTATGTGTTTCATACAAAGCTTGTGCTATGTCTAAAACTTCTTTAGCTGAATAACCAAACTTTTTAGAGCAATGTGCCTGAAGGTCTCCAAGGCTGAATAGTTTTGGTGGGTTCTGCTTTTTATTCTTTGTTGTTTTTGAATAAACTAAAAATGAATCAACTGTATTTAATTTATTGATTTCATTTTCAGCTGATGTCTTTTCAATAAGACGTTTATTCAAATCTTTAAATTCATCTGGAATTACATATTTAGCGTTAAATTCAATACTATTAAATAAAAATGTTCCTTGAATCTCATAAAACTCAATTGAATTAAAATCATCAATTTCATTATCACGGTCTACAACAAGTTTTAATGTCGGCGTTTGTACGCGGCCAACGCTTAAAACATTACTTAGCCCTCGGCTTTTAGCTTGTAATGTATAAGCCCTGGTTAAATTAATTCCTGTCAACCAATCAAGATGAGATCTTGCCTTAGCTGAATCACTCATAGGCTTGTATTTGCTGTTTGGCTCAAGATTATTTAATGTTTTTTCAAGTCCAGCACTAGATAAATCTTTAAGCCATGCGCGTTTAATAATTTTATCTGAACTATCTGACATATTTATGACTTCATCAACAAGTAGCTGCCCTTCTCTATCGGGATCGCCGCAATTTACAATTACTTCAGCTTTGGATATTAAACCATTAATAATCTCTAATTGATCAACACATGTTTCCTTGACTTTTAAAATAAATTCTTCCGGAATAATTGGTAAGTCATCCATAATCCAATTCTTATATTTCATATCGTAATCTTGGGGCTGAAAGTTTTCATACATATGACCGAAACACCAGGTTATATAGCCATCTTTAGTTTTGATATATCCATTGCCCTTTTTAATAATTCCAAGGCTCTGCGCTATGGTTCTGGCTAGTGATGGTTTCTCTGCTATGTATAAATTCATTGTGAATTCCTTAGTAATTTATGCTCTCTAATAATGTTATTTATTTCGCTTATGTCGCGCTTTAAATATACATTAGTTAAGTAATATTTCTTTTCAGGCTCTAACATACAAACATCTTTAGAGTTTTTTTCTTTCATTACTGAAAAAGTTGATAATCTTAGGTTGGGCGAAACATCAAGTGATTCACACTTGCCGTTTTTATACAAAGAAGGTCCCGGGTGAACCCTTGGATCTACTTCAGTTATAAAAGACCATACTTTTATATCTGAGGGAAGCTTATCACTTTCTGAATGTGTAACGGTTATTGATACATCATCTAATTTTGGGGTATATATTTCTGTAAAATATATTTTTTTACCAACTGCTTTTGGCAATGATAGAATTTTTGGTGTTTTAGTTTTACTACCAACAATTATATTTAATATGGTTAATGATTCTCCGTAATTATGTAAGACTAAACGAGTATTTGGAGGTACCGTAATTTCTTTAGTGATTTCTTTTACATAATAAAATTTATAGGTTGTGCTTTTCGCTGGTGCTGGACAATTTAGCGTAAATGTTGCATTACTTGAAATCCCATTAGATATGTTTTTTTGGTATGCCCCTGTTCCACCGCCAAAGGGTTGAACCGTTCCGCTCCAGCTTGGATGATTTATTGTGTTTGATGCTGTGCATAAACCTACATTTGTTACATCCCAGAAAACATTAAAAGGAGTGTTTGGTGGAACAACACAATTTATACAACCATTTGGACCCGTGAAAGAATTAATTCCTGAAGGTGGTGGAGGATTAACACCTAGCTCTTGAGTTAACTGTGCGTTTGTCATGTTTGATTCAATTGATATATCACCATTGCTGGTTTGTACGCCTATTAGTGAACCGCTTTTAATGTTTACATTCGCTTGAGAAAAAGCAATAAAGGGTATGAGAATTAAAGTAAGTGATAAAGATTTCATGTTAATTCTCAAAGCCGTTTTTAAATATTAAAGGTGCTGAATTTAAATCAATTGGTACGCCGCCATCACAAACAATGTCACCATCAACAGAGTTAATCTCTAAAACCCATAAATTCTCATGAATTTTTATTTGTGATATTCCTAAAACCGCACTACCCGCTGATAAAATAAAACCAAAACCAATAGCTGGGGTTGCACCTGTTGATGTTAAACAATTTGTTAAGCTTAAATTATTAACAACAATAAGTTTGCTTTGGTGATAAAGAAGAAAATCCATATTTCCATAGTCATAATTATCAATGACAAGCTTCACACACAGTTGATTTGATTTGTTAATATTTATACTGGTGATGGGTTCGTTTATCAATGTTGAATTTATCCCCATACAATCAACAATTGATGGATCATTGCTCAATTGTAAGTTAAATAATGTGCCTGTTGATGATTGTATTTTAATCAATGAAGCAAAAGAATAATTAGTAATTAATACCAATATGATAAATAGAGTTTTGTGCATAAACATTCTCATTTTTTAAAATTCCGACACCATATCTGCAAGGTTTCCACTTTGTGTAAGATCGTCTTTAGTGATTTCAATTTCTTTGAATTTGTATTTTTTAACTATTAATCTTGGTACTTTTTGTGCATAAGAAGGCAGCAAGCGGCTTTTAAATCTTTTATCTTTGTAATAAAAGATTTTTTTACACTTGATAGGTTTTTGTTCAGTAGCAAGTATTAATTCATTCTTATTTGGCATTTCAAGAAGTTTACGCGCAGACATTAAAGCCTTTGGACTTTCAGAAACAGATCTGCTTACTCTTCCTTGAGAATAGGATCTGTTTGTTGTTTTAATAGTCATGTCTCCAAGTTCTCGGCTTATTTTTGTTGCCTCTTCATTACTAGAAGGCGCAAAAACTACACGTTCGTGCATTAATCCGATTAATTCATCTGACCCATGTTGATTGTAAATGCTTTTAAGTTGTGCATCATTCTGATAAATCATCACCAGTCTGACACCATATCCACCAAAAAAAGCCGCACCTTGTTTAACTCTTTTAAGGTTTCCGAGTGCTGTAAATTCATCACACATAAATAAAACCTTCCCTTTTTCATCCTTCTCAGGCTCATGCCTAGTCAAAACAAAAGCTAAAGTTTCAATGACTGTTCCAAATACTGCACCAAGTATTTGGAGATGTTCAGGTCTTACAACCAGGTATATTGATGTATTTTCAGTTCTCAGTTTTGTAAAATCAAAATCAGATTTATCGGTTGCAGCAGCCAATAAAGGATTAGCATAATCTTGCATGGCAAGATTGAATCCAGCATAAAAACCACCTGAGATTTTTTCACTTTCTTCGTTTCCATATGATGATAGCTTGGCAAGACATTCTTCGCTCAAGTTTTCTTCCTGGTCTATTATTGCAAGGAACTTATCTTGAAGATTGGTACCATCATTAGCAAAACGATATATAGAACCAAGAGATATATGCTGATTTGTTTCGATTAAATAAAGTGCAATAGCTTTGAATATGTTTTGTGCTCCAGCATCCCAAAACTTATCATCAGCAGGAATGAAGTTTTCAACCAGTTTATCAATATCTGAGATAGTAAAATCTGGGTCTCTTGATACATCATCGAAAACATTAATACAATGGCTTTGTTTATCCGGCGACAAAGGATCAAAAACAATTATTTTGTCACCCATTGCCGCTCTTTGGCCTGAAGTTATCTGAAAGAGCTCTTTTTTAACATCAACGGCAATCATAGAACCTTCCCAATTCAATAAATTGGGTATTACCATGCTTACTGTCTTTCCTGAACGTGGCGGGGCACTGAGCCCAATTGTTTTTGGGCCATATGACATAATTAAACGGCCTAAAAATCTTGTTTGACCTAAAATTAAACCTTTGTTGGTAAAATATCCATATTTTCTTAATTCGTTATTTGTAGCAAATCTTGCATCTCCAAATCTATTCCTTGATTTGGGCTCCCAAAACAAAAAGGTTGTAATTAAAACAAAAGCTGCAAGACTTCCTATGGCAAACAATCCATTTTTTATGAATAATCTTCCATGAGTGACATCGTTCATTATTTCAATAAATCCAAAATCGAACCAAGAATTAAAAGGAATATCACTAAGCCACATAACGGCAGAATACAAGCCAGCAACTAAAGCAAAAAATAAAATAATCATGATTAACAGTGCTTTCATTTTATCTGTTCTCTCCCAACCACAAAACTTCAGATATGTATCTTTGATTGTCCTTTTTTTCCCATTGAATAACAACATCAATAATTGACCTTACATATCGATCGATATCAATAATACTCCAGCCGAGGTTCGCTTGCATTACAAGCATATTTATTGATGTGATGGCGTTTTGGGCAGAATCTGCATGTACTGTGCTTATTGAACCAGGATGCCCGGTATTAATTCCCTTTAGATAATAATAAGCTGAAGAATCACGGATTTCTGATTGAAGTATTCTATCAGGTCTTAATCTGAGGCTTGCTTCAAGTAAATCCATGAATGTGATATTACTCATTCCTTGACCACCTTTTGAAGTGATTAAATGAACTTTGTTTGTTTTGTTTTGAAGATTTAATTCTCTAGCGTCTTCTAAAGTAATAATTCTTTCATCATCCGGGATTAAATCGACCAGGGCGTTAGTAAATGTCGTTTTACCGGTAGAAGTACCACCAGAGTTCATAATGTTCAGCTTTGACCTAACAGCTAATTTAATAAAATTATAATGATCACCTGCTTTGTAATATTCTCTTAACTCTTCTTTAGTATCTATTGTTTGATTTATTCGTTTAAACGCACCTTGCTTCAAATACTGTTCATAAGTAATTTTTTTCGTTGAAGGAACACGCATACTTATGATAATTTTATCAGGCTCACTAACTGGTGGAATTACAATTTGCACCCGTTCACCACCTTGGTTGTCAATTTGTGGCAAGGTACATGATATGAGAGGGTTTTTATCATTAATAAATTGCTTGCTTTGTCCACTAATCCCCTTGGCAAGTCTGAGCTGTTCGGCAAATCCAAAATTTTTAACTTTATGAATAAACATTTCACCGTCCTTTTCAATGATTATTTCATTAGGTCTATTAATCATAACTTCAGTAACGCCCTTTTCATTTTTAAGATCGTTAAAGTGACTAAGTAGTCTTTGAAGAAGTTTAGTATTGCTCATAAGCTTAAAACAAAATGTTCCTCGCTACAAAAATATTAATCTTTTCGCCCTGATCAACATAAATAGTTGGCGGTATATTAATGCTTTGATTCAGAGCGATCGAGCTTGCATTTGATAAAGAATTTTGAGTAGAAACACTCAGTTGATTATTACCATTGTTTTGATTTTCTACTACAGATAATAATAAAGCTGCTCCAAATCTTTTAAAGAAATGAGCGTCATAATCACCTGACAAGCCCGTAACACCTAATGAGTTAGTTCCTTTTGATGCTAATGGAACCTGTATTCCATCTGGAGTTATTGCCGTTGACCAAATAACATAAACTCTCGCTTGTCCTTGTTTAATACCAGCTTTATAGTTACCAATAAGGCGCGTTCCTTTAGGAATCAAAACATTGCTTCCATCATGAGAATAAACATCATTATTAACAACTGCTCTAATATCTCCAGGAAGAGTTGAATCAATGGCCGTTTCTAAAATCCCAGAAATGAACTTGCCTGCGGTTAATGTTCTGCTAAGAACTGGAATCTGCTTAACCTGGGTTACATCGAGTAAAGAAGGTTCTGGAACATCATAAAGAGATTGTTTGTTCTTGACTTTTCCAGGCTTTAAAAAATCACTCAGAGATGATTGCTGTATTGAAGAATTAGAATTTGATGATCGATTGTTTTTTGTTGAACCTGAAAAAACCAACATCTTACTTTTGCGCTTTGCTGTCTCAATCTTCATTATTTCAGCTTGTTTCTCTTGCTTAGATTGCTCTTGGCGTTGCTTATCAAGAGCAATAGCTTGTTTAATTAAGGCTTCTTGCTCTGGTGTTAAGCCAGAGATTGCCTTTTCTTTTTTTTCCTTCTTATTAGACTTTCTTCTTGTGGCAAAGCTTGTGTCTTTTTGAGAGGTAATATTAAACTTTTCTTGTTGTTGCGCTTTCTCTTTTTTTTCTGATGTTGAAAAGTAAATCAAAGCAAAAGCAGCTATTATAATAATTGCAATACCTATGTTTGAATTGTTTTTGCCAGTTCCTGCTACGGGCGATTTTTCCTTTTTTTTGAAATCTTCAAGCTTGTTATCACTCATGATCCTCTTCCTTTGTGTCAACTAAAGAGATATCATTCACCATTTCACTTTGTACATTAAAAGCATCATCATATGTCTTATTGTAAATACACGTTGTTGTTCCGCCGTTACGCATTGTCATTTGCCTAAAGACATTCTCAACAACAAGGTACTTTCCTGATTTATGATAATTAACAACTGATTCTCTTCGATTCATATCAACTGAAAATATTGCTGGAACTTCTTTTTTTCCAAAATCAAGATACGTAAACTTGCCATCATCGAAAACATTAATAGGTGCTGTTTGCTTTGAACCTTTTAGAAGATATCCAAAATTCCAGTCGTCAGGTGTGGATTTATCAATTGATAAATCACTATTAACTGTAGATCCTTTTTCTCTTCTAACTTTATCTCTTAATTTTTGATATTGTTCATCAGGATAAACAAACCTCACACCATAAGTTTCATCTTTTTTTGAACTCCTGTGAAGATCAAAAAAGTACTTTCTTTTGGCTGTGATGATAATTAAATTAGTGTCGGCATCATACATGACAGGTTTTGCTAATATTCCATCTTTAGCATCTGTCATTTCAAACAACCAGCTTTCAGTATCGCCAGCTGCGATGTCAACAATCGTGTTGCCTTCTCCTAGATCGATATAAGTCGCTTTTTTATAGATGGCATTTATGGGTATAATGTCATTCTTTTTATACACAACTGTTTTAAGCCTATTATCATTAGGATCTGGCTCTGGGCTATTAACTGCATTCACTGTCATTGTGAACAAAATCGATATTAAAATTACTGTTTTTTTCATGGTTCTATTCCTATTTTTGTGATTGATAATCTTCGTCAAATCTAATTGACGTTACTAATAATCCTAGCGGATTTTTCCAGCTCTCTAACTCTGTTAAATCATCACTTGACAGAGAAAATTTAATAGTAGAAGTGAAATGCCTGGTGTTTTCTTTTCTTTGGTTCTTCAAGTTTTCATCAAGATTGAATCTAAGCTGATATGTTCTTTTGTTTAGCTTAATAACATTTGTTATTTTAACTGTTGCTTGATCACCCTCTGAATAATATTCATTCGGATTTTTTTTATCGTCTCTTGAAAAAAGCCTTTTATATTGACTAAAAACATCACTACTCGAAAAAACCATAATTTTTTCTGTTCTTTTTTCTATGTCTGCTTCGTCATATGTTTTATACCAGATCACAAAATTAGTCAGCGTGTTAATTGCTACCATTTCGCGCTCTGTTGGTTTTAAGTCTCTATCTTCGAGATGTCTTATTTCAACTTCACCTGTTGATTTATCTACCACCACGCCAATTGCTTTAATGGTTTTCAGAGGGAATAGAGAAATTAACAAAAAAATCATTATTAAGATGATTAAACCAGAGCCAAATATTATTCTTTTATAATCCTTGTTCTGCTTAATAAGGCCGCCATAAATCTGCTTATCCCAATTTGCACCTTCTTTATATATTTCTTCTTTTTTCATTATTCATCGTCTCCTTTTTTCTTCTTTTTAGTGGGCTTTTTGCTTGTTTCTCGGCGCTTAGTTTCTTGCTCAGTTTGTAAGTCATCAAGCTGTTTGCGGTGTGTTTCTCTTGCTTTTTGTTCTTTTATTTTAGAGTTCCTATCAATTGGCTTACTACGCTGTGAGGAAGTATTGCTGGTTTTTTGCGAGAGGGTTGTGTTAGTAGTATTGGTTTTACTACTTTTTTGAGAACCAGCAATACTTGACTTGTTAGAACCACTTGTGGAGCTTTTAGGGCTCTGTGTTTCTGTTTTAGATGTGGTTGTTTTCTCGGCTTTTTGTTTTTCAACAGTTCCTTTTGAACTATCACTTTTTACAGCAGGTCTTTGTGCAGCACTTGTATTATTGCTAGAACTCACTTTTTTCTGTGATTCACTAGATTTATTTGTGCTTTCTGACTTTCCTGGTTGTTTTACATTTTTGTTTAATCCTCTTGATTCATTATTTGTTCCATTATTTTTGGAATGGTTAGGTTTGGGTGATTGTCCTTGAGCTGATTGAGACTTTTTATGTTGCATGGTTTGTCTCTTTTGGATGCTCTGCTCTTTATTAGATAATTGAGCAAGTGGTCTTTTTTGATCCTGGCCTCTTGAAACTAATCTGTTTCTAATTGAGTTTTTTAACTTAGAATTCGCTAATCTTTGTTTAGTATCATGTTGAGCATCACTTGGCTTTGATGCTGTGTTGCTTTTGGCTGATCGATTTCTAAATCTATCAACGGCACGGCCAAGCCCTCGTTTAACAGCTCCAGCTGCGGGTTTAACGGCGTGTTGATTAAGTTGTTTTGCTGCTTTTTGAGCAGTTAATCCTGTGTGTCTTCCGATAGCTGAACCAACCGCCATACTTGCATCGCTTATGCCAGCAGCTGATGCACCAGCCAACGATGATGCCCACATCTCAATCTTGGGTAATAGTTTTATACTAATAAGCATAAATACAACCATTGCGCCTATTTTGCCCATATCTGAAATATCATCAATATCACCAACTTCGCCAGTTGATAAATCAATACCGAATACTTCCAAAAATGTAATGGAAACGAAACCAAAAATTATACCCATCATTATCATAAGCATAATTAAACCAAAGGCACCGCCAAGGCCAAATCCGACCCAAGATTGGAACATCTGACGTGTTGAATTAAATAACACCATAGGTATAAATAATGGTGCTGCATAAATTGCCGCAGCTGACATTATTAAAAAAGTACCGAGCATTAATATCTGTGCTACAAGCAAAAATACGGCAACACCATATAATGCAAATCCAATAAAAAAAGCACCAATATCTGATAAACCACCAGCATCCCAAACAGCTGACGCAAGGTCGGTTGATATTTGCCACAGTTTACCAAAAGCAGTGCCGCCCGCTCCTGGTTCAAGGTTTATTGTTTGTTGTGTTATTGTTGTACCTTGATATATTACTGAAGATATTGTATCAACTAAATATGAACCATATTTAATTGGCCCATCAATAAAAAGACTCCTTAACGTATCTAGTAAGTATATGTTTCCTGGAACAGAAACAAACAAACTATAAACTATAAATATTGTAATAAAAGACTTAACAAATGTAACTCTGTTCATCTTTCCATAGATCATCAACAAGCCTATAACCATAACTGCAATTATAGTTATTTGCTTAAAAAATCCAGTTGAATTAAGATTAATAATTAATTGAGTTAATGAAGGTAATAGCTTTACAACTATTATGTTGTACATCGTTAAATAAATTTGATCAGCAATATTCATAGTTTTATCCTGTGGTGCTTATTGGGTTTTATCCTCTTTTTTGCTCTGATTATCAGATTGATAACCGTGAAAATCACAAGGTGCTTTTTTCTCGAAATGTGTACAAGAACTAAAGCTTATTGCTAAAATTACATAGATTGTTAGTTTGATTATTTTATTCATTTTGTTACTCCAGTTTGTCGTTTAGTTAGTAGTTTTTTATACCACCGCTCTTGAGCTAAGACGCGTTTGCTTTCATCAGCTTTAAGCTTCAAAAGCATTGCCATAGATTGGTTCATCTGGTGCTGGTTATAGGCTAATTGAGCGGTAATTTGAATTTGGATGTCAGTTGATTGCTTGAGGGTTTCAGCTGATCCAGCCATATCAAGATACTGTTTAATTAAATTGTTTAGCTCTTGGCCTTGAGTTAACACAACTTTTCCGTATGCATCAGCTGAGATGGCAGATTTTCTGTAATCATCTTCTGTTTTAAACTTCACATAATTATCATTGCTTGTGTCATTTGCATTTTGCAAACCGTAATAATCTGCTAAATCATATAAATTCAGCTTATTAAACAAATCATGGTATTCATAGTTGTATGTTTCTGGCGTGTTCGATGGTGGAGGATCAAATAATAAATTTCCCTCTGGGTGCCAGTTTCTTAATTTTATTTCAAGTAAAGATTGAACAAATTCACGCGCACCGCTCAAAGAATTAACAGATTGAGCCATTTTCTCAAGCTGATCCTTTTTTGCTTGGAGCTGCTTAATCAACTCAATGACTTGTAAATATTCATTGTAAATATTATTTGCAACTTCTAAAGGCGAAGATTTAGCATTAAAAGAAAACAGCATTATTGAAATTAATATTATCTTTTTCATTTTGTTACTCCAGTTTGACGTTTGGTTAATAGCTTTTTATACCATCTATCTTGCACTAATCTTTTTTGAGCAAGGGCGCTTTCAAGCTGTAAGTACTCTCCAATCAATTGATTGTAAACATTTTGCTGGAACCCAATTTCTGCTATGATTCGCATAGATAAGTCTTGTGATTCTTTGATCGTTTTTGTTTTTGATATCTTTTTTTGTAGTTCTCTGATTAGTTCCGAGTTATCATTATTAAGATTTTTTAGTGCTAAATATTCTGCTCCGGCTGTTTTCTTTAATAAGTTTTTATTGACAAGACTTTTTTCTGGTTCTCTTTCATACTCAAGAATTTCATCCAGCCACTCTGATTCTGTTACTCCTACAAATTCTCCTGGTTCTTCCAAGGCTTTTTGGTTTAATTCTTTGTTGTTTGTAACGCCGTTAAGTCTATTTAATAAAGAATTTATATCGGTGAAATTTAGAAAATAATCATTAGTGCCTGTCTTAACTTTATTATTTAAATCTTCCATTGCGGTATCACAATATTCATAAGCGTTATTTACTGCCATCTGTAAATAAGTAGTCTGTGCAGTTACTCCTTCTAATATTTGACATAGTTGGTTAGCTGCTGGCAATAAAGGAGGATATGCTACAGCGGCTGTTTGTGCAGCTAAACAAGCAGCCGATAAATTAACAGGATTCAATTTACTTGGTAAATTCTCACAAATATTTGGAATATCAATATCATCGTTAATATTGAAATCAAAAGCTGATACATTTATTGTTAAGAATATTAATAATAGAAAATTATTTTTTAACTTCATCTCTCCACCTCTCGAAAAATATTGGTAGCCAGTCGTGGGCATCTTCACCATGTTCTTTTATTAACTGATCCATCAAATTAAGTGTTTCTTTTCGTCCTGATAAGATAGCAAGTTCATCGTCACAACCAGTTAAGTCGGCTCTTAAAATTACCGCACCATCTGGTCTTTTCAACAAGAACCATCCAGTTTTTTGCGGTATGTCCCTAATAATATCTAATTCCCTATCGCTTAAGGCAAAAGTCGCATAATCCTCTTTTTTAGCCTTTGGATTCCCAAAAAATATTTGGTTAGGTGCTTGCTCGACTAAAGACTCATTAACATTCATTGCCTTGGCTCGTTGTGTTGCCATGATAACTATGCCGTTACGTTTCCTAATTGTATTAGCATGATTTTCAAATTCTTTTCTGAATGTTTCGTCTTCGGTCGCTTTTTGGCATTCATCTACAAATATTATTGTCGGCGTTCCATCTAATGAGTTTTCAACTTGCTTAAAAAGATACATCAATATGGGCGTTCTGATTTCTGGAGAATCAAGAAAATTTGTCATATCAAAAGCAGTAATTCTTCCTTTTTTTACTTCCATTAAATCTTCTTGATTGTCGAATATCCAGGCATATTCGCCTTCTGTTCCGCTATCATCAGTTACCCAGCGTGTAAACTCATATATGCGTTCTGGTAGTGTTGCATAAATTAGTGATGTGTAATCTCCGAGTTTTCTAACGCTAGAATCATCATGTGAAATGGTTTCTATGATAGAATTAATCTCAGTGGTTTCTTCTGCTGTAAATTCCCTATTTCCCCTCAGTAACACTTTAAATAAATTAAATAGAAACTCTCTGTTATCCTTGTTTTGTAAGTTCATTTGAAGAGGGTTCCAATTTGTTTTTTCTCCATAATTTATATCTGAGTAATTGCCATTAGTTGCTTTGACAAAAAGTTTAATTCCTTGGTCTTTATCAAAAGCAATTATGTTCGCCTTAAACTTCATGCTCTGACCTAAAAGCAATAATGTTAAAGCTGTTTTACCTGATCCGGCAGTACCTACTATAGTAGTGAGTCCTAAATCACCAAAGTGCCAATTTAAATAATAAGGCGTGTCATTGGCCGTAGCTAAAACACTTACATACTCGCCCCATTTAGAACCATCTGGGTTCCCGATAGGTAAATTGTGAAAAGATGATAAATGAGCAAAGTTATAGGACGTTACAAGACCTTTTCTTGCAATATATGAAGAATTGCCTGGTAATTGGGCCCAGAATGCAAGCTCAGTATTTAGTTTATCAATTCTTACAGTAATTCCAAGTTTTCTTAATTCTGCTTGAGCAAAGCCAACATTTAAATCTAACTCTTTAAGTGAGTTCGCATATAAAAATAAGCTAAAGTGATTATCGCCCATCGTTATATCATTACCTGCAATTTTATCTGTTGCGTCTGTTAATTCAGCTGCTAATCCTGTGGCGTAGTCACCATCATTCATGTTTCTTTCTTGTGTTGAAATTTTCTCTATTGATTTTTGTTTATCGACCGTTTTCCACGTTTGTGTAAGAACAAACTCACAATCAAGGCCTGATAAGTGATCAAGCATTCCCGTATGTGTCCAGGGTGAATAATCTTTAATCGTTAGGAGGATTCCATATTTGCTTGAATTGTTCGATCTCTGAACCTCAATATTTCTCCAGCCAAATATTTTTCTGTTAATTGAGATATTTTCATTAAGCCTTCCCTCTGGTAAGCGGATTTTAAAATCATCGAGATTTACAATTGAAGAAAGAAACTCTGATGACTCAGAAAAATCTATACCGCTTTCTGTCCTAATTCCAAGCAGTTTTATGTGGTAATCATTAAAAGCACCAGATAATTCAATAATGTAATCATTAAGTTCATCTATTATTTGTTTTTCTGAATTATCGAAATTTTCATCCTTTTTGTATTTTGATAAAATTCCGTTTTTATTTCTAATAAGTAAAGTTAGATACAGTTCATTAATGTAATATTTTTTTGCTTTGAAGTTTTTGTTATAGCTTTTATCTAAAATTTCAGCGAAACCTTCAGAATATTTTGCATGAGATTCTTGTATCGATATTTCTTTTCTTATTGTGTGTGTATAAAAAATAACGTTTTTTTCTTCAAAGCTCTTAAAAAGTTTATTTCTATCAGAAGCATAAATATCAAGATCTTCATCATCAATGGTTTCATATGACAGTCCTGAAATTTTCAATGTAAAGAAATAATCACCATTAATTGTTTTGATAATATTATCGTTAACATGGCGAAGAGCAGGAATGTGCTTGCTCTCTGGAACTTCGTTTTTAATTATTTTCTTCTTGTGGGATATTTGGTTCATTACTTTTTCCTTTTATGTCTTTTTTGATCATAATGGCCCAGAGGATCATAGCTATTACACCCGTCCCAAAATCGGTTATTCCTTACAATAGGTACATTTTGTAATTTTTTGAAAATCAAACCGACCAAGTGTCTGTCTTTTTTATTAATGTATCTTGCGATATAAAATAAAGGAACAACCGTGAGCATAACAAAAATATTTAATGTGCCAATAAAGAGAATCATCGGAAAAGTCAGAACAAGAACAAACAATTCATGACTCATGCCAAATTTTTGGGGCGGGCGTGTTAAGCCCAAATATAGTTTTTTTTGCTTCATTGGGAGTTTATGTAGATGCCCAATCAACAATTTGTGCTGCACTAAACAATGTGACAATGCCAGCAAGAATCGTTAAAAACAACATCATTTGAATTCGGCCAGTTAACATCATTATGCCAGCAACAGCTATACCAATAATTGCAATAGACCTTCCAGCTGTTCCAGTGAGGGCTTCAACAATTTTATCTAAGAATGTTTGCCAAGGAGTGGATCCCTGTGCATATGATGATTGTGATACTAATAATGCGAACAGAGCAAAATTGATTCTTTTATATATGTTTTTCATTTTTTTTATCCTCTAATAAATTTATTCATGAAATTTCTTTTATTTAACACAATGTTTCTTTATAGTGAAACAATCACATGATATTAGTATTTTTATTTCTTTTCAAGGAATTTACATTTTTTTATATCTTATTTTTTTTATTCGTTTGAAATTTTTACTAGGAAAAAGGCAATAAAATTATGAAAATAGTATTTTTAAAACAGTTTCAATTAATGGCAACTATATCTTCAGTAAGAAGAAATAACTTAATCAGATTAAGAAATCTAATTAAAGAAGAGTTTAATAAAAACCTGAATAACCAAAATACAAGGTTCACAGATAAAATATTTAGTGAAATGATTGGCTTAAGGACCACAACATATGCTCAGTTAAAAAATTCTAAGCATAAGCCCTATTTTAATGAAATTTATGCTAGAAGAATTGAGGAAAATTTAAACTTAGAGATCGGATGGTTTGATGAAGATAGGGACAATGTTGATTTTAGGTTATCAAAGATTAATTTTAATAAATTTCAGATAGCTTTAAGAGCATATAATAATTTTATTGTTAATGAAAAAATTAAAATAAAAGATGAAGAAACTTTTGATCGAATGGAAAAAAATTTATTTTTACATGTATTCAAAAATAAAATCAGTGAAGAATTTAAAATAACTGAAAATGATTTTTATGATTTTTTGAAAAATAAATATAAAATAGATTGCTGAATTTAAAAATCAAAAATCAAATCTGGATTATCTTTTTCAAATTTACATTTCCAATATGGATATTCTTTTAAAACTAATCCTTTAGCTGCTTCATTTCTTTTTGCTTTTTCAATTTGGCTTCTGTTTGAAATAATGTCTTTTTCACCAACTTTTTTACATACATTAATCCAAAATTTAGGATTATAAATTCCTTTTTCTTTCCAGAAATTAATAACTTTATTAATTGAATCTAATGTATATTCACCATTTAACATTTTTAAATTTATTGCATAAGTATGAGCTATATAATAATTACCAGCACTAACAGCTGTTGATTTATCTCCAGGATTAAAATCTTTAGTAATGCCATATACCTGTTCATTGAGCTGTCTATATTGTTCCTTTATAAGAGAATTTGAGAATTTACGATACTGGTTTTTATAATACCATTTCTCTTTTTCAGTTTGAGAAACCTCCCTTTTTTTTATCATTTTTTTAAATTTTTCACTCATTATTTTTGTATTGTTTTCTTCTTTACAAGAAGCATTAATAGATACAAGAAGTAATATTAAAGTTAATATTTTAGCCATGATTCAACCAGAAATTTATAGACAAGTGTTTATTTTAACATGTCGATTATGAACTTTTTATGAATTAATTTTATAGTCTCGGATTTTTGTAACAATAGTCATAGCAAACTCTATATTAAAATTAAGATCGCTTTTCAATATATTTTGTAATGTTTTAAGTTCTGTATTGGAAAAAAAATGTTTCTTTTCATTTCTTTCAACTTTATAAAGTTCTGGTCTATTTTTCATAAATATATTTTTGTTCAAATTTGAACAAGAGCTTCTTCACATTAAGTAGTATCATGCAATTAAGATCTTGTTTAATTTTGTGTGGTTAATTTAGTTTTTTTCTATTAAAAAGGCAGACAAACGATATTAACAGGGCTTTCTTAATAAATTAACCATATTAAATCATATCTTTATTTGATATCCTATAGCCCAACTGGGCTATAAATAGAGGAATCATGAAAAAAATAAGTCAACATCAACAAGAATTAAATAATTTTGATGAGATAACCAATAGTTTTGAATTAGAACTTCTTCATCGAATTATTGTTGAGCTAATGATTGAATATAATCAAGAATATACTGAATTCGACTTAAGAGTATCAGATTATTACATAAGATATTTAAAACAGAGGTTTGGAAAAAACATTAGTTTAATAAGAAGTAAAACTGGTTTTACTAAAAACAAAATTAACAAGTGCCTTAAAAATGAATTAATAAAAAAAACAGACATTATAAAAAAACAAAAAACCTTGCTTGTTGAGGCTTACAATTTAATAAATAAATATTGCCTTGATAATGATTCTAATAAAATGCCAAAAATCTTGCTTTATAGCATGATGCAAACTTTTACAGACGGTCATGTTTCTATTAAAGCGCACCTAGACAGACTGATAGAAACAGGATTCATTGATTGTAAAGACGGGTATGTTTACATTGACTTAGACAGTGAAAGAAAGAAAAGAGATCAGGATGACTATTTAAGATTTGTCATTGAAGGATTCAACAGGCTCTTTAAGACCGTAAACTACAACAAAAATAAAGATAGTAACAAAGTTCAATTATTTGAAAGACGACTAAGGTCTACACAAATACCGCCTAAATACTCAGAAAAAGTTACACTTGAAATAAATAAAATATTAGGCGATTGTTATAAGCAGGTTTCTGACTTGCTTAGTTCATATGAAGTAAATGTTCAAATTAATACATACAAAGAAATTACTGTTCATTTCATTCATTTTAATCAATTTTTAATCGAGGAAATTTCCCATGAAAACATTAAATAAAATTTTTTTATCAATACTTTTTTCAACTTCTGTTTATGCCGTTGATGGTGATGGATCTGGTACACCCAAAAGCATGAACCAGGATAATAATAATGACTTTATAGAAATAAAAGTAGATGGTGATGGATCTGGAGTAACTAATTTCAGAAAGCCATCCTGCTTCACAATAAAAGTAGATGGTGATGGATCTGGTGCCCCTTTCTACGCCAGACATTGTATAGAAAAAAAATAAAGTCTTGCCTTGAGTTAATTAACCATAAAATAACCATTAAGCCTAAACAATCGATAGATATATTGACATAAGGTAAACTCAAGACCAAGTACGGTCCGCTTTTTGGTGATATTTTAGCGCATTAAGAATACGCCTTTCTTAGCATATACGCGCTAAAAACGTGTGGACAAGCCATTAGTAACCTGTTGACAGAGCATCGCTTCGCTTGCCCTGACAACAGGTTACTAACAACTTGACACACACTTATCAACAGTCGCAGCCGTGACAAAGCCTACTTAAACAAAGCATTTGCAGTGCGGCCTAAGTTACTAAATATCTTTAATTTAAAAGAAAAGCGCGCTCCGCGCGCTAAAAGGCCGGCCATCCATGGCTCGATCAAACCAATGGCTACCGCCATTAAATAAGGAATAGCTTCGCTATGTCCAAATCGCCTAGCTAAGAATTATCTGATATACACCGTTGTTCCGCTTTTTTTGATATGGTGAAAAAAATCTTTATAGTTGCGTATTACTCTTGCAGATAACCCTGCCACTTCAGCTACTTTTTTCTGTGTTTTCTTCAGATTGTTTTCTTCGCAAAATTTAAGTCCGTAAACAATCCTGTCTTTGGTTTTATTTCTTCTTATCTCGTTTGTTTTTATAGCTGCTAGGGCTTGTTTATCTTTAAGGTCACTCAACAAGCTTGCGCTTAATTTGTCTCTCCCCCTTCTAACTGGATTGGTCCATTTTGACCAGGTATAATCTCTAACTGATTTTGCAATATGTTTTAATTCATTATATTCTATGGACTTGCTCTTAAAACCAACATACTCATTGATTTTCTCAGCTTGTGAAAATATCAATGCATCCCAATCTTCAAATCGGTGCGGTCTGTAGTTGTCAACCTGTTCATAAGAAAAAAGTGACAGTTCTTTAAAGATATAGCAATTTCTCTCACCAACAACAGGTTCAAAAGGATTCTCAATATTTCGCTCTATGTTTTTAGCTGAATAATAAAGACTTAGGTCTATATATTTTGATTTTGAAAAATCCTTTAATTCATATTCGATTTTAGAATATTCTTCAACATACCAGTGCTTGGACAAAGGATTTTGGATGAGATAATTAACAAATCCTTTGTCCGAACCGTATGGCTCTAAAAGCGTTTTCATGGCATTAAATATTGCTTTATAATACTTCAACGCTCTGTATGAAGAATTCTGGTTGTTGTGTACTGGAACCTTAATCGAATATATTATGTGACAGTGGCCACTTTCAGGATTTGTAACTTTTAAATTCGGTAGGGGTAGATCTAATTCGTTCTGAAGTATGAAAGGATCAAAGTGTTGAGAGTCTATGTCAAAGCATAGAAATTTGAAATTACAATCATGATTAGACTGAATATATTTTAATTTTGAAGCGCTTTTTTTATTGTAAATAAAGGTGTTGGTTTTTTCGTGGCCACAGCGTAAATTTTCAGGTAAATTATCCCTGAAGTAATCTAATGATGTGTAATTATTATTGTGATCTATATCTGCCATGTCCGCCGCTTTTGATAAGCGGTGGCATCACAAATATAGAAAATACATGAAATATTTTGTATATATTTTAGATACAGTTTGACAAAGCAAACCAAAAGAACTATCATTCTTCTCACCAATTAAGTAATAATATTTTAAAAACCGCTGGATTGCACTCCATATGCGGTTTTTTTATGTCTGTTATTCTAATAATTTTCGAATAATTCAATAACCGTAATTATAAACATATTGCAATATAACAAATTGAAGATATAAAAACAAGAAAATTTCTTTTAAAAGAAATATTGCTATAATGTTAAATAATAAAAAGCCTGAACCGTTGCCAGGCTTTTCACCTTTGCAGTCATCGGCACCTCTGCCTGTACTGCATGCAAGATGTTACTCTTTTGAAGCGATTCATGCAATGTTTTATTTTGTCTTTTATTTTACAAAACATTAAACATGGATATATTTTTAATAGGTAAGACTCTTCTTATTAATTTTCACCTTTTCGTAAATACCTTGGGTGAATTGCGCAGCAAAAGGGCAAAGCCCTTGTCTGTTAAAGGTAGTTACCTTTTATGGTGTAGGGGTTTTATTTTTTTTGTCGTACTTTCTGTGCTTGCTGGTTTTTTTATTCTTTTTTCTTTTCCTATGTAAAAACTAATAGAGCGACTTTAAAACAAAAATTCTTTTTTTCAAAAATAGTACAAGTCTCCAATTTTGACAAAGAATTATTCGTTTTTTTTAATCGCACGTTTTAACTAAATAGGAAAAGAAAATGAACAATATTTTTAACATCGTAGTAACTGAAAATTACAAAAACAAAAAAAATGAAGATAAAACTTCTTACACAACAGTTGGCACTGCATTCTACAATAAAGACTCAAACTCTTTCTCATGTAGAATTAAACCAGGCATTGCATTAACAAATGAATTTGTTCTCTTCGAAAGAAGAGCTAAAGATGAAAATGCAAAGGCTAAATAATTAACCCAGGACAAGGATGTCCTTTTTTTGATTCTTATTAAGATAATTTATATTTGTTATTTATAAAAATATTTTATATTTGTTCCTTATCAAGATACTTTATATTTGTTTCTTAATAATATATATTATCTCTTTATTTTTAATATTATCTTTATATTTTATTTCTTTTATTTATTTATTTATATTATTTTTTTACTTTATGTTTGTTTTTTATTTCTTTTTCTGGTATCTTATCATTATTCTTTTATATTAAATGGTGATATTATGACAGCACAAGTTATTTCAGTTATACAAAGCAAAGGTGGTGCTGGTAAAACAACCTTGCTTCTGACAATTGCAACTCACATGTACAATGACGGTGCTAAAATAGCAGTTATAGATACAGACCCTCAAAAAAGCACATACAGATTTTGTGAATCCTTTGATCATTTCGATTTTGATTATGATTTCATTGGTGAACCAGAAAATATTGGTAAAGCGATTAAGCAGTTGCGAGATAGTGGTTATGATGCAATATTTGTTGATTCCGCAGGGTATAAGTCGTCTATGGTAACTTTCATTACATCAAACAGTGACTTGATTTTAATACCATCTAAAGCGGATACTGATAATGCTTTAGGAGCCGTGAAGACTTTTGGTTTAATTGAAGCTACATGTGAGAATATGGGAAAGTCAATTAAAGTTAAAGTAGTTATGATGGATATTGACAAAAATACTAATATAACAAAGGATATTGTAAATGAATTTAAAAAGGGTGAAATTCCTATGTTAAACAAATTCGTTGGTCATGCAACAGGTTATAAAGAGTTGCTAACTAAAGGTGTTGTACATACCTCTGGTGCTTTCAAAAATAATACTGATGCTCTTATGTGTGAATTTCAATTAAACAATATGATTAATTTCTACAATAATAATTTAAAGGTGGTTGCAAATGGCTAAATTAGATTTAGGATTGAAAAACATAAAAGAACAGGCAAATAAAAAAGCAAATATTAATTCAAATAATAATACTGATATTAATAATGATAATGATAATAATAAAATTCTAAAAGATTTGTCAGCTGGGATGTTAGACCCACATATGGCTAGAGTTGACCAATTTAGATATGACGTGCGTGAACAATGGAATTTTAAGGTTCCAAGGGTTGTGCGGGTTATGGCTGAAGAAAAAGCTAAAGAGCTAGGAATAGTTTTTAAAACTGGTAAAAGAAGAGGTCAAGCAAATTCTAAATTGTTTTTATATCATTGTTTGAGATTAGCAGGTTTAGATATCCCTGAAGATGATTTATTAGATGCAAGGAGAGTACAAAGAGCAGACGATTAACATGGGTAAATTTTGAATTCATTCAAAACCGTTCATTTTCACCCTTCGCTAAACGCTCATTATTGATAAATCAACAACAAGGGGCTTTCAATCACTTTTACAAAGACAAGCAAGGCTCATGCCTTGCTTTTTTGTGTTCGAGCCATCCTTGGCTCTCAAATTCAATCTAAAAGGCATTAAAGCACACAAGAAGGGGCTCACAGCCCCATCACATTACAATAATTTTTTTAAAAATAGTATGTTTAGGTTTTTCAGAGAAAAACCGATACGATTTTGAAATAAATTCTTTCCATGCTCCCCCCGTGGCTCCGACCGCCTGGGCAGGTTTTCATGAAACGCAGTTTTCAACTGCTAAACATAAAAGACCTTAAACCAATTTGGAGATTAAAAGAATGAAGAAAAAGAAATTTTTAAAAGAATTAAAAAAGACTGAGAATTTTGAGCTAGTTTTAGATGTTGTATTAAAGGAGCTTAAAAAATCTATTAATATATTAGGTGGTGTTAGTTTTACAACTCAAGAGACTGTTAAAAAATATTTAATGATTAATTTTAAAGCAAGCGTGAATGAATTGTTTTCTTGTTTATTTTTAGACAATAAACACAAGCTAATAGCATATGAAGAGCTTTTCAGGGGAACAATTAACCAAACACAAGTTTATCCGAGAGTAGTTGTTCAGCGTGCTTTGTTTCACAATGCTGCATCAGTTATTTTGGCTCACAATCATCCGAGTTTGAATTTACAGCCAAGTGAATCAGACAAAGAAATCACAAGGAAATTGATTGATATTTTAGCGGTTGTGGATATTAGAGTTTTAGATCATTTTATTGTCAGTCCATATGATACTTTCTCAATGGCTCAAAACGGCCACATGTAAAAGTGATTATTTTCACTTATTTTAATCAGTTAATAGACACCGCCCCATAGGGGCGGTATAATGTTTATAGAAGTCGGGCATTTGCCAAGACATAACAAGAGGTTTCAAAATGATATATCGGAATAAGGTTACAGGTTCATTTTTAAGATTGGTTAAGAAGGGAAAAGTTAGAGTAAACACTTTTATTGTAGTTGATAGAAACAATAAGCCAATTCTAAGAAGTTTGTTTGGGGGAAAGGAATTAATACAACAAGCGGCCATAATGGTTGGCTTTGATAAATTGGAGCTAGTCAAATGAAATTAGAAGATGCAGCAAAGATTTTAGAGATTACTGGAGAGCTTAACAAAAAGATAATTAAACGCGCTTATAAAAAAGCCTGTAAAAAATATCATCCAGACAAAGGCGGCTCTGAAGAAATGATGAAGGCGGTTAACCAGGCTTATGATGCTTTGAAAGATTTTGAAGGTTCTGTGGATTCTGGAGATTCAGAATATTCTGAAAAGTTTAATGATATCCTAAATCAGATTGTAAATTTACCAGGTTTGATTATTGAAATTTGCGGGGCTTGGATTTGGGTTACTGGTGATACTAAGGAACACAAAGACGTGTTAGGTAAAAATGGTTTAGGTTTTTATTGGGCATCTAAAAAGAAAGCCTGGTATTACCGCCCAGCTGATTGGAAAAGCAAAAGCCGTGGAACTTGGGATTTAGATAAAATTAGAGCTACTCATGGAAGTTCAACAGTTAAAGGAGGGTATCAAAAACGCTTAGTTGTCTAAGCGTTTTTTTTATTATGATCTATGAAGCAATTAGACATATTTTGTAAATCGGCATTAACCAATCTTAATAAAATTCAAGTCAACTTGATTGAGTTTTATTATCACATTCACAACATCATAGAAAGCGAAGGAAGAAAGCATTTTGCTTGTCATATTATTTTAACAAATGAAGATAAGGAAAAAAATCTTTTGATGCCTCTAAGGTGCAATTATACAAGTTTGGAAAACGAGGTTTTTAAGTTTATATCAAGAAAACTGGAAGGTGATTTTTTTGATCTGCACAGCTGCACAGCTGAAGATATTTTTCACAGTACATTTATTGATTCAGAATTTAGGATTTCTATATCTGAAGATGTTTTTAATTTTTATGATTTAAGTGAAAAAATCAACAAAGAATATTTAGAAAACTTATTCAAATTGGAGGGCGTTAGTTATGGATGATAAAGGCTTATTTTTGTTGTGTGAGCAAATAGCAAATTTGCTGGGTTTCAAAGTTGACAGGAGAGAAGATAAAAGATATTTTACCAGGATCATCATAAATGAAAAAACCGCGATTAATTTTAACCTCGATTGGAGAAAAAATAATAAAGTGTTTGCGCAATGTGCCACAAATAAACTTAACTATAATTTTCTTGGTCCAAAAATTGGTTTTAGTTATAAACGTGATTCTGTTGGAATTGCAAATGATATAAAAAGAAGATTGTTAAAAGACCTGGATCAGTATTTAATAAAATATTTAGAAAGCGAAAAATCAAAGAAAATGAAGCATGAATTTATTAGAAATAAAAACAATGCTTTTTTAACAGCTCACTCTTTTTTGAAAAGGTCACATGATTTTAGTTTTAGATACAGTCAAACAAAATACAATTTGAAAATACCCATTGAGACAAGCAAGTTGTATTACCAAACAATGTTAGAAGTTACTCCAGAGCTAAAAGAAGATTATATGGATATTAAGATGAACAGAATTCCTGATCAATTGGGATATGAAATTTTAGAGTGTTTTAGAAAATATTATGATCCCATAAAAGATGGGGATAGAATAATTCATTAAAATGTTTTTAGTAATTAAAACAAAGAAATTAACACCGCCCCAAAAGGGCGGTACAATTCGTTATTATTTTTAGAGGAATTTATTATGAGTGAACAAAGAGCAGAATACAAAATCGAAGGTACAAAAACTTTAACCTGGTTTAAAGACCAGAATTTTTCACTTGAGTTTTCTGACCCGGAATATATTCACCCAACTTTTCAGGATGTCAGAGAGTTAAGAAATTTTGCAGGTTGGAGTCAATCCAAGATGGCTTCGATTGTGGGTGTTAGTTACAGACCAGGGAAGGGTGCAACGGCGATTAGAAAATGGTGCTCAGATCCTAGCGTTTCAAAAGAAGCCAGAAAAATTCCATACGCAAGCTGGAGACTGCTTTTGATCACAGCTGGAATTGTTAAACAAAAAGTTATTTAACAATGCCCGGATAGAACAAGACCGAAATTCTAAAAGCGGGGAAATCGCAATACTCATTCTATTAACTTTTGCTATAGCTAAAGAAGAGCAAAACTTACCCACAAATTAACAGGCAAGTTCTCTCATTCTCGAAATAGATCTAAAGTTTCTTCATTCGTTCGTTACCTATTAATTTGTGGATAAGTATTAATAAACTACAAGTCAAAAGTTTTGTTGTAGTTATTATTCATCCCTGAGAGGAAAGGATCCTTATTAAAATCACTAAAAACATAGAGCTTGGGGTTTGTGGGATTGCAGGATACTTCCTTTTACAGTATCATATACTTATTTTTACATGGGTGTGGACGTGAGTGTTACAGTAAGAGGTTCTTTCTATAGGGCATTAAAAATGATTTCTCATAGTAATTACATTACTATTGGGTCTTTGGTAAGGCAGCTTGTCACTCATGATTTTCGTTTGAATAAAATTGATTCAGATGAATTTAATAGAGCATTTGCTTCAGTAAGAGAAATTAGAGAGCTTGGAATTATATTAAACAATTACACCAAGCAAGTTAATGCAAATATTCTTCATAGAAAACAGATTGACGAATCATTCATAAGTGCTTTTGAGATTATAGTATCAAGAGCAAAGGATCATTTTTTTAAATGGCGTGAATCTAATTACTCAGCATTTTTTGAAGATTTGAAAGTTGAAAGGGAAGGTGATATATCTAAAATTAATGAGAGATATTTGTCACCTAGAAAATGGCATGTTTTAAATTTATCACTAAACTCTGATGATATTTTTAATATTAATTCAATCACTAATCAGCTTGGTATTTCTCATGGTAAATTCATAAATTCAATTATCAAGTTATTTCTTAACCAGGGTAATTTTTTTGACAAAGAGACAAAACAGCTTCAAGGTTTTTTTATAAAATCATTGTCTGTGATCAAAGTTAATGCTTTTCAAATTTTAAGAAATAAGAAGAAAAATGCCTTTGAAAATGAAAAATTAATTGCTGAAAAAATCATCAACTTTACAGATATAATTCTTAATGAATTAAAGAATGATCCCGTGCTTTATTCTGGCAGAAAATTTGATGAGGCTAGATTTAATTTAACACTTAATAAGTTTGAGGATTGTTTAATATGAGTTCTGATAATATAAAATCTGAAAATATAAAGCCTGAAAATGTCAAATTAACAAAAACATCTGTCACTCAATTTTACAATGGAAACGCCTGGTCATTTTCAAGCTATGATGATGATTCCATAACTTTCGGTAAGCGTTTCATTTCTGGCGGTTTTAAGAGTAGCTTATCAAATTTCGGACAAACCAAGGCCAATTCAAACAGTTCAATCGGAGCAAACAAACAAAACAAAATAGATAAAATATCTGGTTCAAAGACCATGATTAAAATTACTGGTCATAACAATAATGCTGCTAAATTGAAAGCTCATGTTGACTACATTACACGCAATGGAACAATTGACATGGAAGATAACGAAGGTGAAATTCATAACGGTGATATAGATAATTCTTATTCTGAATGGGTTATAGATCACCATGATAGATTAAATAATTCAGAGTTAAAAAAACCTAGGATTGCATCATCATTCATTATTTCTGCACCACCTGATTCTGATCCAGATGTGCTGCATGATAGCGTTCGTGAATTTGCAACAAAGGCATTTTCCGGGCATAGATATTTAATGGTTTTGCATACTGAAGAAACTGAAACAAACACCGGTAAAATTACAAAGCATCCACACGTTCACCTGGTTATTGAAAGACGTTCACCAAATAATGAAAGAGCTTTAGAAACCAATGTAAAAGACCTTATGAATTGGCGTAAGGAATTTTCAGAAATAGCAAAGAGTAGGGGGCTTGATCTTTCCTATCACCGAGATGAAATTTCTAAGCAGCCGGAGAGTGCAAACAATAGATATGTTTATGCAATGTTGAAGAAAGGAGAGATTCCTGAAGAACTCAAAATTAAGTATGAGATAGCTAAAAAGAGACTATTTCAAAACAGGGTTCACACAAGCAAAGGAGAGCAAAAACTTATAGACAAACAAGTAAATTTATTCGTAGATAGGCAAAAAGAAATAAGTGATTTAGATACATTAATCAAGACATCAAAAAGTGGTAGTTTAAACAAGAAATATCAAAATGAAAAAAGATATTTAGAGTATGTAAATTCATCACAAAGGATGCCAACTTCAACATCTCAGCTGCTGTTAAAATATGCTATCCATCAAAGAAAATCACAAACAGATCCTAAGTATAAATTTCAAGCAACTGTACCAACCGTTAAGCATTATATGTACGGTTTAAAAATTGCAGTGTCGCATGAAATAGAGTTACCACCAACAGCAAACCTTGATACTAAAATGTTGACAAAATTCATTAAAGAGTATTCTGATAAACCAACGCCCAAGTTTACTAAATATATACAAGACATAGCACAAGATAGGGAGCTTAAAATAAAACCTAAAATATTAGAATCACAGAATTCTGCCAGGAACTGGTTAAAAAATAATATCAATCACGCAACAATAAAAGCAATGAATAAAGCTTATGAACTGTCTGATGTTTTCAATGTTAATTTACCAAAGAATTTCGACAAAGCCTCTATTAGCAAATTCATTGACCAATATTCAAAACAGCCAACGGAAAAGATGAATAAATACGCTCAGATGATTTCCGAAAAAACAGGTTTAGCAATTAGTAAAGATATAACAGAGGATAAAGAGAAGTTGTCCAAATGGATCGGTGACAATCAAACGAAAGAAAAATCTAAAAGCGAACAGCTGAAGATATTGGCATCGTTTAGTCCAAATGAACGAGATCTCGAAGATATTATAGAGAAGTCTCCTAATATTAGAGATGAAGCTATAATCAAAGTTATTAAATCCGGCGTTCCTTTTCCAAAAGAGAAGCTAAACGACAACGAATACAAATTGAATTTTTTAAGAGCTCATGCGGAATTCAAAGACTCCGCACAATGGACCAGGTTAAATGATAAGCTAGTTTCTCAAGATAAATCAATAGAGAAGAAAGAAAATAAAGGCAAAGATGTTGATAGAGATTAAATTCTTTGGATTGTAGCTATTTTTAGCAAAAATATTGGATACTTAAATACCCAGAATATTAAAAAGCTTATTTTATCTCTAAAGATGTTTTCAATTGTATTTTGAAACTGGTGATACTCCATAAATCCAGAGTTAATGAGCCTTCTTGTAATGAGTATGTTTAGAGCAGCCCCAAGGATCAAGTAAACGCCAACCAAGACAAGCAACCAGCTTTTATTCTTTCGGCTGTCTATGAAGCCCGCTTGTTCAAGTCCTAGTAAAAACCTATAAGATAAATAAAGTATTAACACAGAACCAAAATAATAGATAAACGATTTGAGGATCGGTGAGTTGCTATATTGTTTTTGGATATATTTAAACATGAGATATTACTCCTAACTATTTATTATAATTATACCATTATTTTTGATTTATGGCAATGCCTTATTCTATTGTTTTTTTATTAATTTCGACTTCTCCCTGGTGTAATTTTTTTACCAAGGTTTCGATTATTATTGCTTGGCTTATACCTAATTTGTCACTAATGCTTTTTAAGTATTCATGGGTGATCACAGAAAGCTTTAAGGTTTTATTTTTTTTTGGGTCCTTAATGGGTTTTCTGCCTGCTCCGGGCCTTTTACCACCTCTAATGCCTTTTTTATCAATCATATTATTTAGATTAAGAACTAAATGAGAATTTCATTTTAATAGACATAGACACATCGCCATTTTGTTTATATTTTTTTGAGGTGTGCTGTTCCTGGTTATTATTTAATAAAATCCTGCCTTGATAATATTTTGTATATGGCATTTTACTGTCATGTTTAAAAATCTTAGTATCAAAATAGCCCAATAGTCTTCTAATGGAATAATCGAAATAAACTTGATTATTGTTTCTTTTTTGTATAACAATAGTCGATTCACAGTCCGCTTTATCATTAATATATTCTATATGTTCTTTGCCATCATTAAAGCTTTTAAATAATGTTTTAACCCTTCTATAAACCCCACTCTTTGGGCAAAGGTTAAAAGTTTTTTTAATTGGGAGATGATCAATGTTAATCAAAAATGAAAGTTTCGATTTCTCTTTTATTTCAAAATATAATTGACCAATGCTATTCTGAGAATCTCCTAAAACAAGGTGAATATCACCAATTGGTTGGTAATTGGTTTTCCCATTTTTAGAATATGATTTGAGGTTATTGTTTGAACATCCAGCTGTAAATAAGAAGATGGTGGTGAGTAATAAATTTTTATGTTTCATTTATTTAATTCCTATATTTGGGGTTTTGGGGATTGATTTTTCTAATTAATTATATTAAATCTTAATCTGTTTAATTATTTTACCTACATCTCAATAGTAGTTTTCCTACAAAAATTTAGGAAATCGCCCATTGTTTAAAATTGCCTAATGCTTATAATTGGTTACAAGTCAGGGTCATGTTAATACTAATCGTCTTATAATCGTGTGCATAACCTCTGTACCCGACTTTCTTTTGATCTTAAGCTGAAAGCACTCTAGTAGTAATCTTTTAATCTGCTGTTAATATAATAAAAATATTTGTTAGCTGGCTAGTGGTGAGCGTGCTCTCCACAGTTTGCTAATAATTTTTTTTTGTTCGCTTGCGAATATTAATAGATTAATTCTTTTAACGCCAAGAACTCGTCACAAAAATAAAAACGATAAAAAATATACTGGAAAAAGCAACATCATAAATAAGCGAGTTAAATTCAACATTTGATGGTTCTGTTATTTTGTATCGTTAGTAATTACAGTTATAGTAAATTTTACAGCCCTTCTCGATTAGATTTGTTGCTAACACAATGAAATCATAATCATTAAACCATTTTTCATTTTTTAACTTGGCGAGGTGGTCACTGGTAATTTTAATGCTTTGCTGTTCAAAAGCATTTACACCCTTATATTCATCATAGTAAATAGATGACATAAAAACATCTAACTCACTATTTTTTCGCCATTCATAAATATTACTTATTTTATAGTCTAAAAACTCTAATTTTTCTATAATGTTCGGCAACTCAACATCATTCTTGCAAACTGAAAGAGCATTCTGATCTAATGCCATGTAATTCTCCTATGTTTTGTTAAGTTGCAAAAACAATATCTTTATCAGAATATTTATGAGCAACAAAGCCAACCCATTCAGTCAAGGCATCAACGGCTTTATCAGGTAGGTTTGCCTTAGTGAATGAATTAACAGTATGTAAAAAAGGACGTTTAACACCACTGAATAATCCAATACTTAGTTCCTTATCAATCAATCTTTTGATTTCATCTTCATCTCCTGACATTACAAGAATACCACCTTCACACGTCTTACTGTCCAGTTGAATATCACCTTCTTGATATACATAACAATTTATTTTTTCTTTTTTCATTTTCGTAATCTCCGTAGTTTTGGTTAATAATTAAGTTGTAGAAAACTCTACAAAGCCAAACATACCTATGTAATGTTATAAGCATTTAATCAGTTTAAGACCTTTTGTTGTCATAAAATAGTAAAAAGCCCCATCACCTAATTTTCTAGCAGGATTTTCATTTATAACTTTATGAATAAACCCTTCCTCAATTAAATTCATTAGCGGCTTGTCTAAGCTAGATTTATGTGAAGACCTAGAATAGTATATTTTTTCCCCTAAATCAGCTTTTGAAAGCCCATCAGAATTAGACAAAGTAATTAGCACGAGAGGATCTAATATTCCATGTCCAATAGATGAATTATCATCAACCGACATGTCTTTAAATAATTGTAAATAACTTTTTATTTTGCTCATAATTTAATCACTGCTAGTTTTTTTAATTATAGAAATTTCTGAAACATATCGCCCTGTGTTTCAATGTGACTCAAAGGATAGTATGGCTCACCAGTTTGATAATCAAATTGGTGGGGCGAATAACTAAACTTTTTAAAATATGTTTTTTCGTTTATTTTTATCATTCTACCCCCACAATTCAGGCAATATTTTTGCATATAATTAACATTGTGATACACATCTCCGCAAATAGGATCTACACATATTTTTATTAAACCTTTTTGGTTTCTTACCTTCTTGTTTTCCCTCGCCTTTTCTATATTATATTTTACTATATCAATCATAATTTATATTTTCTTGCTAAAATAACCCTTTAAATTAATAAATCTATTATCTCAAATTATATGATATATGTCAATACATTATTCATACTTTATTAGTGTTTAGAATACACCTTTGCAACGCTTCTGTTTCATCAATATTTGCATCAATGGCAAGTTTTGAAAGTTTATCTTTAACATCTGCTGTAATCCTTTTTGAAATCATGATCTTTTTATTTGGGTCAGGTTTTCGCCCCGCACCTTTACGCATGCCGCCCCGATTTGAAAGATTATATTCTGCTTGTTCTTCTGTCATTATTATTTTACCTACTTCTCTATAGTAAATTTCCTACATAATTTTAGGAAAACACCCATTGTTTAAATTTACCCAATGCTTACAATTGATTGCATGGCGTATTTATGCCTTTAACTTCAATCGTGATTATAAATTGTTTTAAGATTTCAACTGGTGTTAGGTGTCCTAAAGAATTCCTAAATTCATCTGTATAAATATTTGCCAACTCTTGATTGCTGAAAGCTTCAATCATAAACACGCTATTTAATTTATCAATAATTATAGCGTTCCAAATTTCCTGACCAGTTAGCATTGCTTTATCCTCGCCTTCATATTTCTTACACCTATTTTGTTTTTTTCATCATTTATTATTTTCATAGCATTATGAAATCCTTCATCAACATCAGTATTATCATTACCCACAATACCAACTAACATTAATAAAACATCCTCAACAACATCTAATTCTTTTAATTTCATATCTATCATTCCATAATAATTTTTATAAAAAAACCTTAACAATCGCTACAATTGCTAAAACAACTGTAGATGTAACAATTGCAATATACCATTGATTTTCTTTGTTAATCTTTGAAGTTTCAGCCATAAGCTTTCCAATCTCTGCCTGAATTTTATTGTGTCTATCTAAATCTTCTTGTGTTGCTTGACTCATATTTAATTCTCTATATGTTTATATATCTATTTTAAAGGTTTAATTGAATTAAAACAATGTATTAATCAATTAAATTAATATTTTTTACATTTAAAGCCACAAGCCTTTCAATAATTATAGCTTGGCTCAAATTTAGTGTAGAACTTAAAGTAACTAAGTTTAGATGTGTTTCAACTGAAAGATTGAGAGTTTTGTTGCGTTTCGGATTTCTAATAACAGGCCGACCCGCCCCGACCCGTTTGCCACCATTGTTAATTCTGCCGTCCGATTTATTTTTCATAGTTCTAAAGCCTGCATTATAAGTTGCCTTTTTTCTTGTCCAATAGCCTGTAAATATATTTCAGTTGTTGCAATATCAGAATGTCCAAGAACCTTTGATACAAGGTGAATAGGTGCGGGTTTTTCTCCAACTAGCAAAGCAATAGCAAAGCCATGTCTTAGCCCTTTAGGTGTTGCCATTTTGCCTTTAACTCCTGCATCTGCCATAACGTCTTTAGTCATGCGCCAATATGTATTTCTTGAAAGTTTGAAAAGTGGTTTACAAACCATTTGATCATTGCCTTGTAATATTTTAAGATTAAAAGTTAAATCCAACAATTCAATTAAATTTTCTGAAACTGGTACAAGTCGATATTCGGGCAATTTTAAATTCCCTTGCATGTCATACTTTCTTTTCTTCAAAGACCTAAATTGTATTTCTTTAGTTTCCATCATTATTCGAGCAGGTGTTAATTCCAAGGCTTCTGAAATTCTACAGCCTGTGTCATGTAATATTTGACAAAACATTCTTTTTTCACGCACTTCATTTTTACTAGCCTTGATAAATCTTCGTCTTTCATCTAAATTTAGATAAAGCCTGTTACCCTGACCATCAAAGATACGCATTTTGTTTACAATTTTACTCATAAAAGCCCATTTACACTATTCAAGGGTATTGTATCATAAAGAGGGTAAATAATTCTTAAAGTAAAACAGATTTATTGAGTTTGGAAAAATTGATGTGGATAATTCGATACAGTATTACCCATTTTGAACAGTTAAAAACCCCAAAAGATATTGGGGTTTGATGTGGATTTTATATTATTAATTAAGACAAACGAGTATAGCTAAAAAAAGCATCGCTATGAGTGGATCCTTTTTCAAAATCATCATGCCATGACAGTTCGTTGATTATTGATACTCCAAACATTTGACCTAGCATAATTAATTGATTTAACCAATCATCGAATAAATTAATATCAACACCAAGCTTTTTAAGCTTATCAACCATTCCAATCCCTGAGTTCTCACCATTATTTTGTATGAGACCCGTTCCTGAACCTTCGCCTTCAACTTTGTCTTTCATTTCAATTTCTCCAATTATTTATATTACGAATACTAGCATACTTATTTTTTTATATCCATAAAAAAGCCCATGAAAACACAGGCTTAAAACTCAAGGAAAAGGAATTAAAACCCTGAATTTATTCTTTAAATATTAAAATCAATAAAATGACAATAAATGCAATAATAATGAGCGCAACATATGGCATTATTGGATGTGTGAATAATTTAAACATAAGATATTAACAATTTAAGTTTATATTAAAAAAGAGGTCATTTCAGACCTCTTTTTTTGATTTAAAATATTTATGATAGATAACCTTTTCTTTGAATAAATACTACTAATAGAAGCATAAATATTAAGACGCCAAAAACATTTAGAGTAGGAACAATCACAGGGACTCTGTTTAACTGAGTAACAAGGGCAACACCCGCATTTGACTGTGCAGTCACAGCATTGCTTGAAGGATCAAGCGCATTTACCGTCGCTAAATTTGAAACCATTCCCGCATCGATGTCACTTTGTAATAAAGTATAAGTTCCAGTAAACGTGCTGTTGTCCGTTGCTCCAACATTAAGAGTTGCCAACGTTCCTGGTACAGAAATCAATGGATCACTTATTGTTACATTTGATAATGTAACACCGCCTGTGTTTTCTACCATGAACAAATATTGTATTGTCTCTCCAGCTTCAGAATAACCATCTCCATTTTCATCAACTAAAACTGAAGCTTTAGTAAGAATAATTGCAGCTGAATTAACATTCAAATTTGTGATCAGTGCAATACCCGCGTTAGATTGAGCGGTTACAGCATTACTAGATGGATCAAGCGCGTTAACCGTGGCTAAGTTTGATACTTGGCCGTTATCAATATCACTTTGTAATAAAGTATAAGTTCCAATAAACGTGCTGTTGTCCGTTGCTCCAACATTGAGTGTGGCCAGTGTTCCAGGAACAGAAATCAATGGATCACTTATTGTTACATTAGATAATGTAACACCGCCCGTATTTTCAACAACAAAAGAGTAATTAATTGTTTCACCAACCTGAGCAAATCCATCACTGTTAGTGTCAATTAGTGTCGCTGATTTGGTTAACGTTGTTCTTGCATTTCCTGTTAAATTAGTAACCAGAGAAACTCCCGCATTTGACTGTGCAGTCACAGCATTACTTGAAGGATCAAGTGCGTTTACCGTGGCAAGATTTGAAACCATGCCAGCATCTATGTCACTTTGCAGTAATGTATAAGTGCCAGTAAAAGTGCTATTATCAGTCGAACCCACATTGAGTGTCGCCAGAGAACCAGGAACACTCATTAATGGGTCGCTTATTGTTACATTAGACAATGTAACACCACCATTATTAGTAACAACAAATGAATAATTAATAGTTTCACCTGCTTGGGCAAATCCATCACTGTTAGTATCTATAAGAGTTGCAGCTTTTGTCAAAGCTATGCCTGCTGAAGCTAC
>JASFYP010000063.1:0-11386 GCA_045047075.1 Flavobacteriaceae bacterium | reverse complement strand
AGTAACCATTGGAATACTTGCCCGAATATATTTCACCTCAGAAGGTCAAGATCCTGAAGCTGTACTAGGAACTGGCGGTGAAGATGTACTAAGTATGATTACGAACGAATTTTTACCAACAATTTTAGTTGCTATCTTTATTGCTATTGTGCTTTCCGCAATTATGTCTACCATAGATTCATTGCTTATTCTTGCTTCTAGTGCGATTACTCGAGATTTTTATCAAAAAATATTGAGACCAGATTTAAAAGATGAAGACTTAACAAATATTTCGAGACTAGTTACGGTGGGTATGGCATTAGCCGCACTAGGTATTGCTATATTACTTTACAATTTATATCCAGATAGGCAGATTTTTTGGATTATGATTTTTGGTTGGTCGGGTATTGCTGCCACTTTTTGTCCTGTTATTATTCTGTCACTTTTCTGGACAGGTTATACTGAAAAAGGAGCGATTGCTTCTATGATTACTGGCTTTGTATCCGTAATATTTTTCAAATTCTTTATGTCAAACTTGGAAAGTGTCGGTGCCTATTTTGTTGAATTAGATGTGTTGGCTCCTTCATTTGCCTTGGCAATGATAGTAGGTTATATAGTTTCAAAAATATTTCCTGAAAATAAGAATTAAAATTAAGAGATTAAATCAAGTCCAAGCCGCCATCAATCAAATGTGCGATTTTGGGCCGTTGAATCTTTATTTGTTCAAGATGTTTTAAAACACTCTCATCTTTTGTCAACTCATAAATTTCTAAAGACAATAACCAATCTGAAGAAAAATCTCTTTTTAATTGAAGGAATATTTCAAGAAGTTCTTCTGAATTGTCTTTACGTTCTCTAATATTTCTTACTGAAGCATAAAAACTATTCAATAATTTTTCACTTTCAGAAACAACAACTTTTATCGTTTTGGTTTCGCTGGGTTTTAGCGTAATAGGAAACGAGTTGAAATCTGCTGCTCCCGTAAAAGCGGAAACAATTTCTTTTCCTACCGCCATATCAAAATCGCCCATATCGGGAGAAAATAACACTTCGTTTTTATAAGTTACCGTACATTCTGTAAACTGAATTAACATTAATTCTCCGCGTAAATTTCTAATTCCAGTAACATTTAATCCTTTTACGGTGATCCCACTTTCAAATTCGAAGGCTATTTCTTTTCCGTCGTAAAAATTATAAGCTTGTAAATCGCGAGGCCCCATATTTTCGATGGCTAAATTGATTCCTTTTAATTTTCCTAAAGGCGAACTAAATCCGTGTTTATGTGCTTCAACTCCGTGACCAATTACTTCTTTTTCACGATGAGAAAGAGCAGTAGGACCTTCTGTTTTAAAGAACACCACTTCGTTGTCTTCGTTTTTAATCATTTCAGAAAATACTCCAGAAACTTGAAGTCCAGTACTGAGTTCGATGGTTCCTAATTGTTTGGATTCTATCAATTTATTAAGTCCTCGCCAACCTCCTTTTCTTACTGCCATCGTGTTGGCAAATTCTTCTAACACTTCTTGTAAATACGCAAAATCGGGTGTTACAAAAAGTTGGGGTTGAGGTTTGGTAATATCAAAACTTTGATAAGCAGCTTCAATAGAATATGGAATTTTTTTCACTTCCTCTTTTAAACACCAAGCACTTTCACCAATAGAAGATAAAAGACCCGCACCATATATTTTTGGGTTTTCAACGGTGCCTACTAAACCGTATTCTACTGTCCACCAATGAAGGTTTCTAATAAGGGCAATTTCAGAAGGAACTACTTCTTTATTTTGTAATGTTTCAACTAACTTTTCTGCTTTTTCAATCCTAAATGCAAGGTCACTGAGCGAAGCCGAAGTGGCTTCCTTTAATATAGAAAGCTCCCGAATCGCTTCATACATTTCAATATCGTGAGCACTCGAAATGGCTTTGGCACCAATCTCTCCAAAACGACGTAAATACTCCGCATAATCCGGATTCGCAATAATAGGCGCGTGACCAGCACCTTCGTGAATAATATCGGGTGCAGGCGTATATTCTATATTTTCTAACTGACGGATATCGCTCGCAATTACCAACACTTTATAGGCCTGAAATTCCATAAAAGCATTGGGTGGTATAAAACCGTCAACCGCCACCGCAGCCCAGCCAATTTCTTTTAGGATACGATTCATTCCGTACATGGAAGGAATGTTCTCTATTGAAATTCCTGTTTTTTCCAGCCCTGCCAAATAACTTTCGTGAGCCACCTTTGGAAGGAAATCTATATTTTTTCGCATTACATAACGCCACACTGCTTGGTTGATTGGAGTGTATTGCTCGTAATCTTGCGGCTTCATAAATTGCTTCAGATGAGGAGGCAATCTGTCGAGCAATGGGTTGGATGTAATTTCAGAATTCATAAATCAAAAGTAATGAGATGGTTTTTAATAACTAAATGAAAATCCATAAATAAGCAAGAAGTAATTTAATTGAATAACTTTCGACTATTCTGTAGTAAAAAACTAATGTTATTACAAAAATCCATCAACTTCTAAACTCTAAAATATCAAGAATTTCATTTTTATTATTGTCCTTTTTAGTCTTTTAACAGCTAAGGCACAAGTCGATAGTACTAAGGTTTCCGTAAAAAATAAAAATCATACATTTATTAAAAAAAGTATTTTACCGGTTTCTTTAATTGGTATCGGGCTTGCTATTAACTTTTCCAACGGAAGCTTAGGAAAAGAGAATATACAAGAGAATATACAAGATGGATTGAATTTCGATTCTAACTTAGAGAATATTTTTCTCATCACTCCAGCATTAGAACTTTATACAGCAAATATTTTTAAAGTGCCTAGTAAGAATACGGTAATCGATCAAACAAAAAATTTATTGATTGCCAATTTAGTCACTTTTGGAGTGTCCGAATTACTAAAGCAAAGCACCAACGAGTTACGGCCAGATGGTAGTGATTATTTATCATTTCCGTCTGGACATACCGCAAATGCTTTTGTGATGGCAACAGTTTTACATCACGAATATATAGATAGTAGTCCTTGGTTGGCGTATAGCGGCTATGCGTTTTCTACTGCTACTGCTGTGTTTCGGGTGTTAAATAACAAGCATTATGTGTCTGATGTTTTGGTAGGAGCAGGAATAGGAATTGCAATTACAGAATTAACTTACGCATTTAAACCTTTGCAAAATTGGCATCCATTTAATAACGAGAAAAGAAATGTATTTATAGCGCCAAGCTATAATAGTAAGGCATTTGTAATGACAGGAGTTATAACATTTTAAAAAATAAAATACTATTTGTCGTATAAAGTAACTAATAAAAATTTATCATTATTAGGAATATGATTAATTAACTATTTTTACCTAAAACTAATTATAACTACTTTGAATACACTAACAAAATATTGGTTTTTAGAAGGATTTAATCTTTTTAAAAAACTAGGCAGGTTTAAGATGATGCGTTTATGTGAAATATTAGAAATGAATAACTTTAATAAAGGAGATATCATTTCACTAAAACATGAGAGAGATAAAAGTATTTTCTTTTTGAAAAAAGGAACAGTTAAAATCGTTAATAATTCCAATAGTACAGTAAAATATTTAGTAAAGCGAGGAAATATATTTGGCGAGTTAGCACTTTATAATAAAGAAACCGCTTCAGAAGAAATTGCTTATGCTCTAGAAGATTGTATTGTCTGTTATATTGAGTCTGAAAGAATGAAGGAGCTTATGGAAAAGCATAAGTCACTTAAAAATGGGGTTATTAAAGTTTATGGTTTGCGAATAAAAAAGTTAGAACGTAGGCTTCATGATTTACTTTATAAAGATAGTACTACTAGGATTCAGGAATTTGTTTCTGATTATTTAGAAGAATTAGGTGAAGAAGATGAAACAGGAAGATTCGTTGCAAAAAACCTTTTGTCACATAAAGAAATTGGAAACTTAACTAATACTTCAAGACAGACAGTTAGTAATGTGTTAAGTACCATGCGAAAAAAAGGAATTATTGATTATAATAGCGAATTTATATCGGCTAATATAATTCAGCTGTTTCAAAATAGAATTAACAAAAATCATTAAGTATAATCGATCTATAAAAATTGTAAAAATGTTATTTCAGTAAATGAATTAATAGTTGGAATAGGATATTAATTCTATCTATTAGATTGTTTATGCTTTAGAGTTTAAATTATATACACAGATGAGTTCAGAAAAAAAAATGATATGGCACAAGGTGCTTGAAAATAAAAATTTATTAAAAGAAGGTCGTGTACAAACAGTTACGGCAGGTCATCAAGGTATTTGTCTAACTCATTATAAAGGTAAATTTTCTGCCCTTGACAATAAATGCCCACATCAAGGTGGTCCATTAGGAGAAGGCTCTATTGAAAATGGTCTATTGCGTTGCCCTTGGCACGGTTGGGATTTTGACCCTTGTAATGGCAAACCTCCTGGTGGATTTGATGATGGGGTTGATACTTTTGAAGTAAAAGAAGAAGATGATGCAATTTTTGTTGGTATTCCAAAGGAGAAAAAGCACAAGAAAACCATTTCTGATATTATGATGGAAACTATGGTAAATTGGGATGTGCATACTGTTTTTGGTATGGTTGGTCATAGTAATTTAGGAGTTGCCGATGCTATGAGAAGACTAGAAAAACAAAAAAAGCTAAAATATTTTGGAGTCCGTCATGAAGGTGCTGCAGCTTTTGCAGCTTCAGGTTACGCTAAGTTAACAGGAAAGCCTGCTGCTTGTTTTGGTATTGCTGGACCAGGAGCAACTAATATGTTTACAGGAATGTGGGATGCAAAAGTAGATAGAGCGCCATTATTAGTTCTTACAGGGCAGGTAAATACACAGGTGATTGGTACTGGTGCATTTCAAGAAGTGGATTTAGTAAAAGCATTTGATTCTGTTTCAGAATTTAATCAAGCAGTTCACTTAAATTCTAACCATAGCGAGTTAATGGTAATGGCTATAAAAACAGCTCTTATTAAAAGAGATGTCGTGCATTTAACATTTCCTGATGAAGTTGCATTCACAAAAAAACCAAAAAAAACAAAAGCACAAACTCCAGAACACAGAATAACACCCATGAATATTTTGCCGCCACCACAAATGTTAGCAAAAGCGGTTTTTATGATTTCTGAATCTAAAAAACCTGCCATTATTGTTGGACATGGTGCACGCTACCATATGGACACAATTATTGCTTTTGCTGAAAAATTGAAATGCCCTGTTATTACTACATTTAAAGGTAAGGGGCTTATTGCAGATAATCACGAACTGGGCTGTGGTGTTTTAGGAAGAAGTGGTACGCCAATAGCTTCTTGGTTTATGAATGAAAGTGACCTATTAATAGTTTTTGGAGCTTCCTTTTCAAATCATACAGGAATCACACCTAAAAAACCAATTATCCAAGTTGATTATGATCCAATGGCATTGAGTAAATTTCATAAAGTAGATGCAGCCCTTTGGGGAGAAATTTCAGAAACACTATTAATCATTGAAGGACAAGTTGAAGGTAACATTAATACTGAAGACAGAAAATCTGAAATTAAAGAACGTTGGGCAATTTGGAGAAAAGAAAAACAAAGCCGTCTTAAAGATTGTGGAAATGCTTTAAGCTCTATTTCAGTATTTGAAGCAATGAATAAAGTGACTCCAAAAAACGCTGTTATTGCCGTAGATGTTGGTAATAATACGTATTCTTTCGGAAGATATTTCGAACCAGAAAACCAATCTATATTAATGTCTGGGTATTTAGGTTCTATAGGTTTTGCGTTACCTGCTGCAATGGGTGCTTGGGCAGCTGAAGGTCATAAACGACCAATTTGGTCGGTATCTGGAGATGGTGGATTAGGTCAGTATTTAGCCGAAATCAACACATTAGTAAAGTATAATATGAATATTAAACACATCGTATTGAATAATTCTGAATTGGGTAAAATTTCTAAAGAACAACGTTCTGCTGAATTAGACGTATGGCAAACGTCATTAAGCAATCCAAATTTAGCAAAATATGCTGAAAATTGTGGTGCTTTAGGAATTCGTGTAGAAAAACTTGAAGACTTGATTCCTGCAATGGAAAAATTAAAATCACATAATGGACCGGCATTACTAGAAGTTATCACAGATGTAAATTTAATTTGATATTAAATAAAAATAATTATGAAAAAAAATAATTACTTAAAGATTGTATTAATTAGTTTACTCTTAATGGTGGCTTCTTGTGCAACCTACAATACCCAAATTGCAAAAGACGCTGAAAACTGGGAGAACGAAATATCAAATTCCAAGGAAATACTATATTCTGTATATCTTATTGGAGACGCTGGGAAAATTAATGAAGAGGGTGTAAATGAAGTCGTTTCTAAAAAACTAAAATCGGAAACCAATCAAAGTGCCGTCCTCTTTTTAGGAGATAATATTTACCCCGACGGAATGCCAAACAAGGATAAAAAAAACAAAAAGGAACGAAAAGAAGCAGAAAATATACTCGATGCTCAAATTGAAATTGTCAAAGATTATAAGGGTAAAACAATCTTTATTCCTGGGAATCACGATTGGCGATATGGTGTTAAAGGAATAAATAGACAAGCAAAATACATTGAAAATAAATTAGATAATAAGGAGGTGTTTTTTCCTGAAAATGGTTGTCCGCTTCAAAAAATTAAAATCAATGATGATGTGGTAATTATTGCGATTGATAGCGAATGGTTTTTAAAAGATTGGAATAAAGAACCAAATATTAATGACAATTGCGAGATAAAAACACGACTTCAATTTTTTGATGAATTAGAGGGGTTGATTAAAAAAAGCAGAGGAAAAACAACGCTAATTGCAATGCATCATCCTATATATTCCAATGGGTCTCACGGCGGTCAATATTCATTTAAACAACAACTAAAACCGGTGCCAGTAGTTGGGTCTTTGGTTAGTTTGGTTCGGAAAACTGGTGGAGTTTCACCTCAAGATTTACAAAGTAAACGCTATGTAGAATTGACAACTAAGTTAATAGCAATTGCTCAAAACAATCCGAAAGTAGTTTTTGTTTCTGGTCACGAACACAATCTTCAATATATTGTAAAAAATAATTTACCCCAAATAATTAGTGGTTCTGGAGCAAAAAAAACACCTACTAGAAATATAGAATGTAATTTTACCTATAATGATTTAGGATTTGTTAAACTGAATATTTATAAAGACGGATCAACAGACGCACAGTTTTTTGGAATAGAAAATAACAAAGAAAAATTAGTGTATCAAACCGAAATATTTTCAGCTAATAAAAATAAAGACACGGTAAATTACACTTCTAATACGATTCCATCAATTGTTAAAAGTTCGATTTATACCAGCGAAGAAACCATAAAAAGCAACTTTTGTAAAGCGGTTTGGGGAAATCGGTATCGCAAAGATTACAGTACCAATGTAACAGTTCCAACGGTAAATTTAGACACCCTTTTTGGAGGTTTAACTCCCAAACGAATGGGTGGCGGACATCAATCTATTTCGTTAATATTAGTTACTGAAGACGGAAAAGAATACGTGATGAGAGCTATGAAAAAGAGTGCTACCAAGTACTTACAGGCGGTGGCTTTTCAAAATCAGTTTATAGGAAATGAACTAGATGAAACTTTTTCAGAAGAGTTAATTTTAGACGTTTTTACAGGTTCACATCCTTACGCATCTTATACTATTGGGAGCTTGTCGGATGCTGTAAATGTGTATCATCCCAACCCTAAATTGTATTTTGTTCCGAAGCAAAATGCCTTAAAAGGTTACAATAATGAGTATGGAGACGAATTGTATATGATTGAAGAACGAGTAACTTCTGGTCACGGAGAGGTAGCGAGTTTTGGAAACTCAAACACGATTATTAGTACCGATGATATGCTGAAAAAACTTCGGAAAAGTCATAAATATTCTGTCGATAAATCAGCTTTTATTAGAGCGAGATTGTTCGATATGGTTTTGGGAGATTGGGATCGTCACGGTGACCAGTGGCGTTGGGCAGAATTTAAAAATGAAGGGAAGGTTGTTTACAAACCAATTCCCAGAGATAGAGATCAAGCTTTTTCGGTAATGGGCGACGGATTTTTTATGAAAATACTAACTGCAATCACACCGTCTTTACATATGTTAAAAGCGTATGATGATCAATTGAAAGATGTTAAAGGTTTTAATTTTGAGCCCTATCCTTTAGATATGGCGTTGATAAATGGAATCGAAAAAGAACATTGGGATCAAGAAGTTGCTTATATTCAAGAACATTTAACAGAAGAAGAAATAGACAAAGCTTTTAAAAATTTTCCACCTGAAGTGATGGATGAAACCATCGTAGAAATAAAACGTAAATTACTCGGAAGGATTTCAAAATTGCAACAAATTTCAGATAGCTATTATAACGAAATTCAAAAATATAGCATCGTAAAAGGAACTGATAAAAAAGATAGATTTGTAATTAGCAGATTGCCCGACGGAAAAACACAAGTAATTGGTTACAGCGATAAAAAAATGAAGAAAGAGTTCTTTAGTTATATTTTTTCACATAAAATAACCAAGGAAATATTAATTTTTGGTTTGGATGAAGATGATTATTTTGAAGTTTCTGGAAAAGGAAATAACCCCATTCATATCACTATAGTTGGTGGGCAAAATAACGACACCTATAATATTGTAAATGGTAGAAAAGTGAAGATTCGCGATTATAAATCTAAAGAGAATACTTTTGTAACTAACAAAGGAAGAAAAAGCCTAACGGACGATTATAATGTAAATGTTTACAATCATAAAAATGCTAAATATAATGTGAATCAGATAATTCCTAACATTGGATTTAACAAGGATGACGGATTTAAAATAGGCGTTACCGATATTTATACCAACAACGGTTTTCATAAAGATCATTTTATGCAGAAACAAATAATTTCGGCTAACTATTTCACTTCTACTAACGGATTTGAATTTCTCTACAACGGAGAATTTAATAAAGTAATAGGTGACTTTAAATTGAATTTAGATGCTGCTTTTACAAGTCCAAATTACAGTTTAAACTTCTTTGGCTTCGGAAATGAAACCGAAAATAATGATCAAATTATAGGTGACGATTTTAATAGAGTTAGAATAAAAACAGTCGCTTTTTCACCTTCTTTAGTACGAGAAGGAGCAAACGGAAGTAGTATAAAAGCAGCAGTAAATTACGAACTTTTGGAGGTTGAAAAAACGGAAGACAGGTATATTTCAGATTCTAATGATGTAGCAGAAGTGCCAATAACTATTTTTGATAATAATAATTATTTAGGAGCCGATGTAACTTACAAATTTGAAAATACAGACAACCCCACTTTTCCAACTTTGGGTTTAAAAACTTCATTACAAGTGGGTTTTAAAAGTAACTTAGACACCCATAAAAGTTTTGGGTATCTTATACCCGAATTTGGATTTGATTATAAATTAATTCCTAGTGGGAAATTGGTGTTCGCAACAAAAATCAAAGCGCATCTTAATCTTGGTGATGATTACGAATTTTATCACGCTGCAAGTATTGGGGCGAACGATGGACTAAGAGGTTATAGAAATCAACGATTTACTGGTAAAAATGCTTTTTATCAAAATATAGATATTCGTTATAAATTCAATAAATTAAAAACAGGTGTACTTCCTGTTAATTTTGGTGTTTTTGGAGGTTTTGACTACGGAAGAGTTTGGGAGAAAAATGACACTTCAGAAAAATGGCACAACTCTTATGGGGGAGGGCTTATCATAGATGTTTATGAGTTGATGGCAGCAAAACTAGGTGTGTTTAGTTCAAGCGAAGAAACCTTATTTTCGTTTGGGTTGAGTGTCGGTTTTTAAAATAAAGAAATAGTATGGAAAAAAAATTACTGAATAAAATTGAAGTTTTCGCAACAGAGTTTATTACCAATAAAAATCCTGAAAGCGTAATATATCACGATATTAGTTATACCCATAGACTGGTGAGTGCTGTGAAGGATATTTCAGAAAAAGAAAATGTTTCAGAAAATGAATTAGAATTGTTATTAGTTTCAGCTTGGGTATTTGGAATGGGCTATTATGATGCTGAAGAGTTTAAGAGTAAAAAAATAAATTCTGGCTGTATGGCTTGTACCATACGAGAAAGTAAACCTTATTTGGATAGCATCTCTTTTCCTACTTCAGAAATTGAAAAAGTTTATGAAATATTAAGTAATACAAAATATCCAATACACCCAAAAACTAAACTGGATTTTATTTTTGCAGACGCCTTGTTTATGGACTTTGCAAGAGAAAAAGGAAAGAAGTATGTGAAAAAAATGTATCAGGAATTACTAATTTTTCATGCGATAAACACGAGTAAAAAGAAATGGTATGATGAATTAATTCACCTTTTAGAAAGTCACACTTATTTTACCAACTATGGGAAATCTGCATTAGAGCCAAAAAAGCATCAACTAATTAGAGATTTAAAAAAAGCCTCCAAAGCATTAAGTAGTATTCAAGATTCAGCTCTTAAAAAAGAATTAGAAATTAGTGATAGAGAACTAAGAAATTTAAAAGAGAACCTTTCAAATACTTCAGACAGTGTAGATATTAGAACCATACAAACACTATTCAGGAATACATCTCGCAACCATTATACGTTAAATCAAATGGTAGATCGGAAAGCAAATATTATGATTTCTATCAATGCGATTATCAATTCCTTATTAATTGGAGGAATTTTAGGCCCTTCCGCAACGATTCTTGATATTAGTTTGATTCCAGCTTTCATATTAATGATTGCTAGCTCAATTTCAATATTTTATGCCATTTTAGCCATTAACCCTAACAAAACTCACGGTGAATTTACTGAAGATGACATCAGAAATAAACAAGGAAATTTACTGTATTTTGGGAATTTTCATAATATGAGTTATCGTGATTATGAATGGGCAATGCTCGAAATGATCACCGACAAAGATTATATGTATTCTTCATTAATAAAGGATATTTATTATCTAGGAGAAAAAATTCAAAAAAAACATTCTAATATCCGTAAATCATTAATGTTTTTTTTAGTGGGAACTGGGTTGTCGGCTGTTTCATTTTTAATTGTAAAATTATTCTTTTCGTAATTTAAATAAATTTCGATTTTTAAGATAAATATAGAAATACTACCTTGCCATTTCTATGAACCCAAGCCCTCGAAAATTAGAAATTATCACCACTGCCTCTACGCTTTTTAAAGAAAAAGGCTATAGTGCAGTTACCATGCGTGATATTGCAAAAGCAATGGGTATAAAAGCTGCGAGTCTTTATAATCATATAAAAAACAAGGAAGAAATTCTTACGTTTATTATCATTTCTTTAGCAGAAGAGTTTATTGAAGGATTAGGAAATATTAAAAATTCTAATTCAACTTGTGTA
>JASFYP010000062.1:0-13469 GCA_045047075.1 Flavobacteriaceae bacterium | reverse complement strand
AACAAAGTTCAGTTAATCGGTAATTTAGGAAACGCTCCAGAAATAATTACCTTAGAGTCAGGGAAAAAATTAGCAAAATTTTCTATTGCTACAAATGAAACCTACAAAAATGCCCAAGGCGAAAAAGTTACAGACACGCAATGGACTAATATTGTAGCGTGGAATAAAACCGCAGATATCGTAGAAAAGTATTTAGAAAAAGGAAATCAAATTGCGATTGAAGGGAAACTTACAACAAGATCGTATGACGATAAAGATGGCAACAAAAGATATATTACCGAGGTGGTGTGTAACGAGTTGTTGATGTTGGGAAGTAAAAATTAGTGTGGACAATTGCTGTGAAAAAATGTCTGAAACTAATTTAGTTTCAGACATTTTTTTTAGCGTTTATGTCTATTTCAATTTCAGATGTCTACTTTCTTCCCTACCATAACCTTTTACAAAAGCGCTATCTTTTGTGAATTCTACCGTTGCAAAAGTGTTAGTGTTTTTGGTATCAACCATTCCTTTAAAAGTTACATAATGCACATCATTTACTTTGTCATAGCTCCCTGCATGGTCATGTCCGTTTAAAAATAATTTTACATTGTCATACTCTTTTACCAAATTTAAAAAGGAATCTTTATCCCATAAATTTAATTCGGTCACAGGCATTACAGGAAAGTGGTCGAAGAAACAAACATTTAAATTTTTTGTGGTAGCATCATCTAATTCTGTTTTTATCCAAGCAAGTTGTTCAGACCCTAAAGCACCGTTGTAAAATTTTGCGTAAGGGAGAGAATCTTTTGTAACTTCAGCTAATAACTCTTCAGCTTGTTTTAATTTTTCTGGAGTTGGAGATCCGTGAATACTCAAGTCATTTCCATCCAATACAATAAATTTCCAATTGTTTAATTCAAAGCTATAATACCGATTTGTCAATCCCATTTTAGCAGGAACTTTATTTTTTAAACTATCAGCAACTGAAAAATCATGGTTTCCTAAAACGTGATATGATTTAGATTTTAGCTCATCCCAAATTGGAGTAATAGAATCAAAGCTCTTAAAATTTTGATCAATGAAATCTCCTAAATGAATTGTAAACTCTAAATCATGCTTGTTTAATTCGGTAACCGCATTACGTAATCTTTGTGGTGCTTTTCTATAATATCTGTCTGCACCACCCACAAATCTAGTCTCACAATCACAATATTGACAATCAGAAATGATTCCAATCGAAAATGATTCTGATTCTGTAGAAGTTTCTTTTTTACAATTAATCAAACTTAATGTTAGGGTAAACAGAAGTAGAAATTTATAATTCGATATTTTCAAAATCATGTTTTTTTGTTGCTGACGAAGTTATAAATAAAACCTTGAAAATCTTAAAAAGATGTTAAATCACATGATTTTATTAACTCAAACGTTTTCGTAAATCAAAATAACTTGGCAAAGTGTATTGCTATTTCAAAAGTCATCGTATATTTGTAGCTGTAGGAGTCAAATCCTACTTTCTTTTTCATAGCAATTTTCCCATCTAAGAAATTAGGTGGGTTTTTTTATGCTATTTATTTTATGAATAAAATTAGAAAGCTCTAAACTGTGGAGCCTTTTGTCCTTTCATTCTCAAATAAATAATTGCTTGTCCGCGGTGATGTGTAATGTGATCTCTTAAAAATATGAAACCTTCTAATTTAGTATATTCAGGTTTTTCGGGTCTAAAGAATAAAATAAATGTTTCTTGTAAGTCTTCATCATTCATTTCTTTTAACGATGCGATTGCATTGTCAAAAGACATATTAAGTAATTCAATTGTTTTTTCTTTTGATGCACCAATTTCTTGCTCAGTTACTTTGCTTTCTGGTACGTCTTCACCTTTTAAAAGTTTGGTAACAATAAACATTGAAGACATTCCTATATGAGCCATTTGCTCACCAAAAGTCCTTACAGAATCAGTTGCTTTAAAAGTGTAGTCTTCAGCAGGCATTGCTTCAGCAACTTCTATTGTATATGACTTTGCATTTTCTAAAACGCTGATAAAAGATGTTTTAAAATCGTAGCTGTCTTGTGCATTTGTTGTTGCTATAAACAATATTATAGCAGCAAAAAATAAGAGTGATTTTTTCATAATAATAAGTTTAAGTTAGATGCTAAAGATAAAAATTATTTGCCTGTGATATGAATGGTCGTAAAATCTTTTGAAACTATCAATGAGTTATCATTAATAGTTTTCACATCGATTATTTCATTATCAATAGTAATTTTATCAATCTTAAAAGGTATTCCAATCAAATACAATTCAAACGTATTATAAGGGGTTATGTATTTTCCCGATTTGTGTTGCTGTATTGCCAATGTTTTTTTCTTTCCAACCAAACTAAAATTACGTAAACTAAACCTGCCTTTCTTATAATCATATCCGTCATGTGCATCTTCATACACTTGCGATTTTTCTTTTCCTAATTTAAAATAAACCTCCAATTTTAACTGCTCTATCTCTATTTCTCCTACATATTGTTGCACAGGATATTTAGGAATAATAGCTCCTTCTTTAATAAAAATTGGCATCGAATCTAAATCAGCATCAACCCACAATTCTTGTCCCCCTTCAATAATCTCATAGTTCCAGAAGTTATACCATTTTCCTCTTGGGATAAACATGCGCCTTCCTTTAGCATTTGGTTCGTTGATTGGACATGCTAATATTTTTTCTCCAAAAACAAACTCATCATTTCTATAATGTGTGTGCTGATCTTCTTGATCAAACAACACCAAGGATTTTAAAATCGGAATTCCTTCATTGGCATATCTCCAAAAAGCAGTATATAAATAGGGTAAAAGTGTGTATCTAATTTCGATAAATTTTCTTACCACATCCGTAATGTTATTATCAAATGCCCAAGGTTCTTGATCGCCATGATCGCCAGATGAGTGGGTTCTACAGAATGGATGAAAAATTCCTAACTGAATCCATCGAGCATACAATTCGCCATTTGGTTGCTCAGCAAATCCACCGATATCGGATCCTACAAAAGAAAATCCAGACATGCACATACGCTGCGCCTGAATGTTAGCAATTTGTAAATGCTCCCATGAAGCAATGTTATCTCCAGTCCAAGTAGAGGTATAGCGTTGCGTACCAGAATATGCAGCTCTTGTAATTACAAAAGGACGTTTTGGATATGAGAATTTTTTCATTCCTTGGTAGGTTGCTCTTGCCATTTGCATTCCATAGATATTGTGTGCTTTTCTATGACTACAATAGTTGCCATCATAATTATGACGTACATCATCTGGAAAAGTTTTACCAGGAACATCCATCACAGCAGGCTCATTCATGTCATTCCAAACTCCTTTAACACCAATATCCTCTACCAATTCTTTAAACAAACCAGACCACCATTCTCTAACTTTTGGATTGGTAAAATCTGGGAAATGACATTCACCAGGCCACACTTTCCCGTTCATATAAGGACCATCAGCGCGTTTACAAAAATAATCGTTTTCCATTCCTTCTTTGTAAACCGAATAGTCATTGTCTATCTTGATTCCTGGGTCTATGATGACAATAGTTTTAAATCCGTCATCTGCCAATTCCTTCACCATTTTTTTTGGATTTGGAAAATGTTCTTTGTTCCAGGTAAAACATCTAAAACCTTCCATATAATCGATATCCAAATAAATAGCATCACACGGAATTTTTAAATCTCTAAATTTTTTGGTGATTTCTTTTACCTTCAATTCTGGATAATAACTCCATTTACACTGATGATATCCCAAGGTCCAAAGTGCTGGTAAATCATGTGGTTTACCAGTTAAATCAGTATAATTGACAACTACATCTTCCATTTTTGGACCATAAATAAAGTAGTAATTCATCTCGCCACCTTGTGCCCAAAAGCTAGTAATATTTCTACGTTCATGACAGAAATCGAAATATGAACGGAAGGTATTGTCAAAGAAAATTCCATAGGCCTTTTTGTGATGCAGTCCAATATAAAAAGGGATGGCTTTATAAATAGGATCGGTATCTTTGCCGTAAGCATACGAATCTGTTACCCAATTTTGAAAACGTTTCCCTTTTAAATTGATGTCCGAAGGTTTATCTCCCAAACCAAAATAAGATTCGCTTTCTTGTGCTACAGCCGTCATTTTTACAATGTTGCCACCAAACCCATGGCTTTCTTCCCAATGAAAACCTAATTCATCTTCATAAATTAAGCTGTTGTCTATAACATCATATATAGTTTTACGCATATTTTCTTTCGAAATAAGGCAAATCAATTTTGAAGTTGTGATGATATAATTAGTATCATCTTCATTTATTTCGAGGAGATTATACCCCTTACTAGCATATTTTGTAATAGCATACGAAAAGTCATTTTCGAAAATGAGATTGGTGGTATATCTAAAACGCAAGACACTATCTCGCTGAATGGTTACTTGTAAAACAACATCGTTTTTTGCTGTAAAATATAAGGTGTCACCTTCTTTTTTGTAATTGATTATTTTGGCTGGATATAAGTTTCCTTTGTATTCTAATTCTTCATTCAATATCATAAATCACTCATTTTGTGCAAGCCACAAATTTACTTAAACTTAATATTCTGTAAGGTTATAATAGTTTAAAAAGGAGCTTGTTTATTTGATGAAATCGCAATTGAAATTAACGCAACTCAAAAACAACAATTCCCAATGGCGGAATCGTAATTTCAGCAGAATAAGGTTCCCCATTCCAAGAAGATTTTTTAATAGTCAATATTTTTTTATTTCTGTTTCCACTACCGCCAAAATCTGTAGAATCACTATTAAAAATTTCTTTTATTTTTTGATTTGTTGGTAATCCAATCTTGTATTTTTTATGTGTAGCAGGTGTAAAGTTGCAAACCACAATCAAATTATTTTTTGAATCATTTCCTTTTCTAATATATGAGATGACCGAGTTTTGAGTATCACCATAGTCTATCCATTGAAAGCCATCGTTTTTAAAACTTTTTTCAAATAATGCAGGTTGAGATTTGTAAAATTTGTTTAATTCCTTAAAGTAATTTTGAACATTTTTATGTGGTTCAAACTCTAATAAATTCCAATCTAAACTTTCTTGAAAATTCCATTCTTTATATTGGGCAAACTCACCTCCCATAAAATTCAGTTTGGTTCCAGGATGTGTAAACATATAGCCATACAATAATCGTAAATTGGCAAAACGTTGCCATTCATCTCCAGACATTCTACCTAAGATAGATTTCTTGCCATATACCACTTCATCATGAGAAAGAGGTAACATAAAATTCTCGGTAAAAGCATACGTCAAACTGAATGAGATATCATTTTGATGATGCGCTCTGTAAATAGGATCTTTTTGAAAATAACCTAAGGTATCGTGCATCCACCCCATCATCCATTTCATTCCAAAACCTAATCCGCCTGCATCAACTGGGTTTGTAACTCCAGAAAAAGCAGTTGATTCCTCGGCAATAGTTTGTACATCTGGGAAAGAAGCATATACTTCTTTGTTTAAATCTTGCAGAAAAGAAACTGCCGCTAAATTTTCATTGCCTCCAAATTCATTGGGCTCCCATTCGCCATCTTCTCTAGAATAATCTAAATATAACATCGAAGCCACAGCGTCTACTCGTAGGCCATCTATATGGTATTGCTCTAGCCAAAAAAGTGCGTTACTAATTAAGAATGAACGAACCTCGTTACGTTCATAATTAAAGATTAAACTTGTCCAATCCTTGTGATATCCTTTTCTTGGGTCAGGGTGTTCGTATAAATGTGTACCGTCAAAATTTCCGAGTCCATGGGCATCTTCTGGAAAATGAGAAGGCACCCAGTCTAAAATAATTCCGATATCATTTTGGTGCAGTTTGTCAACGAGTAATTTAAACTCATCTGGATAGCCAAAACGAGAAGTAGGTGCGTAGTATCCTGTCAATTGATAGCCCCAAGATGGATCATAAGGATATTCCATAATTGGCATCAATTCTACATGTGTGTAGTTCATTTTTTTGACATAAGAAACTAACTCATCTGCCAATTCGGGATACGATAAAAACCGATTTTCATCGTTATTTCGTTTCCAAGAACCGAGATGAACTTCATATACAGAATAAGGAGCATCAAGAGCATTGTATTTTTTTCTTTTTTGCATCCAACCTGCATCTTTCCACGTGTAATCATCATCCCAGACTTCAGATGCTGTTTTTGGAGGATGCTCTGATCTTCGAGCATAGGGGTCAGCTTTTTCGGTGACTATTCCGTCGTTGTTAGATATTATTTTGTATTTATAAGTAGCACCTTTTTTTACACCTGGAATGAAACCTTCCCAAATACCTGAAGAATCCCAACGGACATTTAAAAGGTGCTCATCATCATTCCAAAAATTAAAATCACCAATCACTGCTACCTTTTTAGCTGTTGGCGCCCAAACCGAAAAATAGGTTCCTTTCACCCCATTTAAAGTCATAGGATGTGAACCGAATTTACGATACAACCTAAAGTGTTTTCCAGCTTTAAAAAGACTGATGTCAAAATCAGAAAACAAACTGTGTGTTGTTGTTTTTGCCATATTAAATTACAAATCCGTTCGGAATGATTGCTCCTTTTTTTATGACTACAATTCCTTCTTTGACAACATAAGTATCTGTTTCAGTATCGGCAATGTGATTGCCACCATTGATACGGACATCGTCACCAATACAACAATTTTTATCAATAATTGTATTTTTGATAAAGCAGCGTTTGCCGATTCCCATAGAAATGGAACTGGAATTTAATTCGTCTAAATTCTGATAATAATCACAACCCATTATATAGGTGTTTATCACGGTAGATTCATCACCAATTCTTGAGCGAATTCCTATTACAGAGCGTTCTATTTTTGCAGCACTAATGATGCATCCTTCGGCAATAACTGTTTTATTTAAGGTTGTTCCAGAGATTTTTGTTGTTGGTAACATACGCGCTCTTGTATAAATTCTTTTTGATTTATCATATAAATCAAAGGCAGGAATGTCATCTGTAAGCCCGAGGTTTGCTTCAAAGAATGAATCAATATTTCCAATATCTGTCCAATAACCTTCATACTGATAGCTCAAAGTTTTGTGTTCATTAATAGCTTGTGGAATGATTTCTTTCCCAAAATCTATAGTATCTGGGTTGTTCATCAGTTCAATCAATAAATCACGATTAAAAATGTAAATCCCCATTGAAGCTAAATAATTACGTTCTTGAGATTTCATTTCATCACTTACTTCTGATGTCCAATCTGGTAATAATTTTGCTTCTGGTTTTTCGATAAATGAAGTGATTATGTTTTCATCATTTGCTTTTAAAATTCCGAAAGAAGTGGCATCTTTTGCATTTACTGGAATTGTTGCAATTGATATTTTAGCATTCGCTTTTTTATGAGCAGCTATCATTTTTGAGTAATCCATTTGATACAATTGATCACCAGATAAAATCAAGGCATATTCAAAATCATGTCTTAAAAAATGATGCATGCTTTGACGCACCGCATCAGCTGTTCCTTGAAACCAACCTTGGTTACTAGGAGTCTGTTCAGCAGCCAAAACATCAACAAAGGCTTTGCTAAAAAAGCTAAAATGATAGGTGTTTTTAATATGTCTGTTGAGTGATGCAGAATTGAATTGAGTAAGCACATACATCCTCTTAATATCAGAATTGATACAGTTAGAAATAGGAATATCTACCAAGCGATATTTACCAGCAATAGGTACTGCTGGCTTTGATCTTGATTCTGTTAATGGATACAAACGCGAACCTTGTCCGCCACCTAAAATAATCGATAATACATTGTTGTTTGCCATGATTTATTTGATTAATGAGTGATATAATTCTAAATATTCTTTTGCAGAGGCATCCCATGAGTGGTTAATCCTCATACTAAATTTTCTATGTTTATTGAACTGTTTTTTGTCTTGATATAATTCAGTTGCACGTTTAATAGCACTTGTGATTTGATCTACTTCAACATCGTTGTGTGTAAAGGCAAATCCTCCTTCTGTTATGTCGATAATGGTATCTTTTAGGCCACCAGTTTTCCGAACAATTGGAATTAATCCGTAACGTAATGCGTACATTTGGTTGAGTCCACAAGGTTCAACACGCGACGGCATCAATAAAAAATCGGCACCTGCATAAATGATGTGCGACAACTTTTCGTCATAGCCTATAAAAGCATTATAAGAACCTTTGTATTTCTCTTTTAGTTCTATTAATTGTGCTTCAGTTTCATCATGCCCAGAACCCAATAAAAGTACTGAAATATTTTTATTTGAGAGGGATTTTTCAAAAACTTCTGGTAATAAATCTGCTCCTTTTTCACCCACTAATCTACCAATAAAAGCAAATAGCGGTTTTGTACTGTCTAAATTGAATTCTTTACACAGCCATTCTTTATTTGCTTTTCTTCCTGAAACTACTTTGGCTTTTGTAAAATTTTGAATGATGTAAGTATCTGTTTCTGGGTTCCAAACTTCAGAATCAATACCGTTTAAGATGCCAACACATTTATCACTTTCATGAGCTAATAAATCTTCTAATCCGTTTGCCTCAATTTTTAATTCCTCCATATAACTTGGAGATACAGTGGTAACTCTCCAAGCACATTTTATAGCGGCAGCTAATGGATTGATAGTTTTGTTCCAATCTAATAAGCCAACATTTTCTAAATTAAATTTTGGGATTAAATGGACTTTGTCATGCGAAAACCAACCTTGGTATTGTGCATTGTGTATCGTTAATACATTCGGAATTTTATTAAGTGATTTATACTTAAAGGATTCTTGAAGCATAAAGGGAATCAACCCCGTATGATGATCATGGCAATGAATAATTGTTGGTTTTGTTTTCCAAGTTATCATCCAATCTAATGCTGCTATTTGAAATGCTAAAAAACGATTGGTATCATCATACGAATAGACAAAATCAACAGTTAAAAGACTTGGAATTTTAACGAAATAAATTTCGAAGCCAAGGGTGTTGTTTTTTAAAGTTAGGATTTCAAAAGGATATGCTTCATCTCCTAATTCTAGAGTGTCATTGTAAATTGAGATGAACTCATTTTCTTGAGTGTATTTGTTATCATAAAAAGGCATGATAACTTGTGAGTTTACCTGATTGTTTGATTGATATTTTGGTAACGCCCCTACAACATCTGCCAATCCACCAATTTTTGCAACAGGGTAACATTCAGCACTTAAATGAGTTATTTTCATGTCTTTAAATAAGATATAAAAATACAGATATATTTAAGAAAAATAGTTAAGAATAGGTTAGTAAAACAATAATAGAATATGAATGCAATAAAAATTTTAGCGATTTATTTTGAATATGTTAATCATTCAACTTCAATACCGCCATAAATGCTTGTTGAGGTATTTCTACATTCCCAACTTGGCGCATACGTTTTTTTCCTTTCTTTTGTTTTTCTAGAAGTTTACGTTTACGAGAAATGTCACCACCATAACATTTTGCAGTAACATCTTTTCGCAAGGCTTTAATAGTTTCACGAGAAATAATTTTTGCACCAACTGCTGCTTGAATCGGAATATCGAATTGTTGACGGGGAATTAATTCCTTCAATTTAATACACATTTTCTTACCGATATTCTGAGCATTATCTGCATGGATCAATGCTGAAAGTGCATCAACAGAATTTCCGTTTAGCAAAATATCTAAACGTACTAATTTAGATTCTCGCATCTCAGTTGGATGATAATCAAAAGAAGCATATCCTTTAGAAACTGTTTTTAATCGGTCATAAAAATCGAATACAATTTCTGCAAGTGGCATATCAAAAGTCAACTCAACACGATTTGTAGTCAAATAGGTTTGATTGGTAATCATCCCTCTTTTTTCGATACAAAGTGACATCACATTCCCAACAAAATCTGCTTTGGTAATGATGGATGCTTTGATAAAAGGTTCTTCAATTCGGTTGAGGGTAGAAGGGTCTGGTAAATCTGATGGGTTGTTTAAGACAAAAGCCTCATCAGGATTTTTATTGGTAAATGCGTGGTACGAAACATTGGGAACGGTTGTAATCACGGTCATATTAAACTCGCGTTCTAAACGTTCTTGGATAATTTCCATATGCAACATTCCTAAGAATCCACAACGAAAACCAAAACCTAAAGCTGCAGAGCTTTCTGGTTGAAAAACCAGTGAAGCATCATTCAATTGTAGTTTTTCCATCGAGTTTCTTAACTCTTCATAATCTTCGGTATCTACTGGATAAATACCAGCAAAAACCATTGGCTTAACATCTTCAAAACCTTCTACAATATTAGTTGTTGGATTATCGGCATCCGTAATTGTATCACCAACTTTAACTTCTTTTGCTGTTTTAATTCCTGTAATTAAATAACCAACATCACCTGCTTTTACAGATTTTTTTACAACCTGTTCTAATTTTAAAGTACCAACTTCATCAGCAAAATATTCATTTTCTGTTGCAACAAATTTAATCTTTTGACCTTTTTTAATTTCCCCATTAAAAACTCTAAAATAAGTTTCAATTCCTCTAAAGGTATTGTAAACAGAATCGAAAATCAAGGCTTGTAATGGCGCATCAAGATCTCCTTTTGGTGCAGGAACTCGTTCAATAATTGCTTTTAAAATTTCGTCTACTCCAAAGCCAGTTTTACCACTGGCATGAATTACTTCTTCAGGGTCACATCCTAATAAATCAACAATATCATCTGTCACTTCTTCTGGATTCGCACTTGGCAAATCTATTTTATTCAACACCGGAATAATCTCTAAATCATTCTCTAATGCCAAGTATAAATTAGAAATTGTTTGTGCCTGAATACTCTGAGCAGCATCCACAATTAGTAATGCACCTTCACAGGCAGCGATGGAACGAGAAACTTCGTAAGAAAAATCTACGTGACCCGGAGTGTCAATTAAATTCAACACATATTCTTGCCCTTCAAAAGTATATTCCATTTGAATGGCGTGCGATTTTATGGTGATTCCACGCTCGCGCTCCAAGTCCATAGTGTCTAATAACTGATCCTTTTTTTCTCGGTCAGTAACAGCTCCAGTGAACTCTAGCAATCTATCAGCTAGTGTGCTTTTACCATGATCAATATGTGCAATAATGCAAAAATTTCTAATGTGCTTCATCTAATAATTTTCCTTCTGTCAATAATTTGCAAATATACTTTATTAAATAAGAGTTACATATAGCTTTTTTTGAAATGTTTGGAGATTGATTTTTAAGATCATAACGAGCGTAATGAAGTTATCTCGTTTTATTAAAAATAGATTGCTACTTCTAATTTCAAATGTAGTTTTTACCGCCTAGGTTATAGCAATAACTATAAAATTATACTGTCTAAAGTCTGAAAACTAATCCACCCATTCTGCAACAAACAGATTGGTGTCGTGTGTTCCGTGGTTATTTCTGTTAGATGAGAAGATCAATTTTGTTCCGTCAGGAGAAAACATCGGGAAGGCATCAAACACAGCATCGTACGTAATTTGTTCTAAATTTTGCCCATCAATATCTATCATGAATAAATTAAATCCATCGTGTTTTTCTTTATGGTGATTGGTAGAGAAAATAATCTTCTGTCCAGATGGATGAAAAAATGGTGCCCAATTTGCCGACCCTAAATCGGTGATTTTTTTCAAATCACTACCATCAACATTGCACACATATAATTCCATATTGGTTGGCATTACTAAATCATCCGCCAATAATTCTTTGTATTCTTTTATTTCAGTTTCAGTTTTTGGTCGTGAGGAACGGAACAAGATTTTAGTACCATCAGGAGAGAAAAAAGCACCACCGTCATACCCTAATTCATCCGTGATTTGCTGCACGTCAGAACCATCAATATTCATAGTATATAATTCTAAATCTCCAGAACGTGTAGAGGTAAATACAATTTTATCACCTTTAGGTGATACGGTTGGTTCTGCATCATAACCCGGTTCGTTTGTTAATTGAGAAATAATATTTCCTTGTAAATCAGCAACAAAAATATCGAAGCTGCTATAAACTGGCCAAATATATTTACCACCATGATCTTCTTTTTTTGGTTTTGGAGGACACGCATCTCCTGCTAAATGTGTTGATGAATATACGATGGTAGAATCACCAGGTAAAAAATAAGAACAGGTCGTTCTTCCTTTACCATTGCTAATCATTTGTGGGATTTTATCACCTTTCAAAACTTCATCAGCATTCATTGTAAAAATTTGATCACATTCTAATCCCCACTCTTTGGTATTTGCTTGAAATGTAATTTTTGCACCATCAAAACTCCAATAAGCCTCAGCATTATCACCGCCAAAAGTAAGCTGTTTTACATTTTTTAAATGTTTTTCTGGATGGTAATGAATCTTGTCAACAATCTTGGTAGCACCCGAAACTGCATCTTTTTTATCTGTTGATTTTTTGTCAGAACAAGAAATAATAAATGTAGAAATTAATAGAATATAGAGAACCTTCATTGGTAGATTTATTTAGTATTTTTGTGCAAAAATAATTAAACTGATTCACTTATGAAAAAAATATTTATAATGATATTTTTTGTGACTATCGGAATGTACTCACAAGAAAACTAAAAATAAGTTTTTTTTCGCTTGATACCTCGATGGCTCTGCCTCGGGATTGTTCATTACAAAAGAGAAGATATATTAATTAAAGCTAAAAAGTTGTTTCCTCGAGCGCAGTCGAGAAGTTTTATTTTAATTAGGTCTCGACTGCGCTCGAGGAAACAAATAGTTTTGAATATACTTTGATTAAAATAGGAAACATAGAATTACCCGATTTTCCATTATTGTTAGCACCAATGGAAGATGTAAGTGACCCACCTTTTCGTACTTTATGTAAGGAGCAAGGTGCTGATGTGGTGTATACCGAATTCATTTCTTCAGAAGGTTTGATTCGTGATGCTGCAAAGTCCATAAAAAAATTAGACATTTACGACAAGGAACGTCCTGTGGGAATCCAAATTTTTGGTGCTAATCTAGAATCAATGCTGCGAACAGTGGAGATTGTAGAGCAATCAAAACCAGACATTATTGATATCAATTTTGGGTGTCCTGTTAAAAAGGTTGTTTCAAAAGGCGCTGGAGCAGGTATTTTAAAAGACATTGATTTGATGGTTTCATTGACTGAAGCCATGGTAAAGCATACTGATTTACCTATTACCGTAAAAACCCGTTTGGGTTGGGATCATGATTCTATTCAAATTGTTGAAGTGGCAGAGCGCTTACAAGATGTAGGCTGCAAATCTATTGCAATTCATGGTCGCACACGTGCACAAATGTATAAAGGAGAAGCCGATTGGGCTCCGATTGCTGAGGTAAAAAACAATTCGCGTATGCACATTCCTGTGTTTGGAAATGGTGATGTTTCTACTCCAGAAAAAGCAATGGAAATGCGTGATGTTTACGGATTAGATGGTGCTATGATTGGTAGAGCAACTATTGGTAATCCTTGG
>JASFYP010000061.1:0-18250 GCA_045047075.1 Flavobacteriaceae bacterium | reverse complement strand
ATATGCCTTCTTTTTTGATTAATCCAATCTTTGAAAGTTGTTTTGGGTTCAGAAATTGTAAAACTTTCTGGATGTAATGAAATAGCACAATTTTCTTTGGTTGCATTTTGGTTAACAAATAAATCATCATCCCCAGATTTTAAATGTAGATGATTAGCAAAGCCGTTAGTATCAAAGAAAAGCGATTTGGTATATGCTAAATTCCGACCAACTCCCATATAAGGTAACCCGATGTTAGCGTAAGAAATGTATTGCAATGCTGTCATCAAAGTTTCAAAACGAATGAGTTTATTAAGCCATGAATTTTTGATAGTTCTATAAGCGCCATACCCCAATACAATTGATTTGTTATTTGTGAAATGTTGACTCATTTCACGAATCCAATAATTAGAATTAGGAATACAATCCGCATCCGTAAATAATAAATGTTCATGAGTTGCTGCTTTTATACCAAGAGTAAGGGCATATTTTTTGGAGCCTCCATTTTTGGTTTCGACAACGTTTACAATTTTAATTTTTGCAGGATGTTTTTCTTTGAATGATTCCATCACAGCTAGACTGTCATCATACGAGCGATCATTGATCAATACAATCTCAAAATCAAGATACTCTTGTTGAAGAATTTTTGGAAGAAACTGTTGTAAGTTTTTAGCCTCATTTCTAGCACAAATCAAAACAGAAATAGGAATGTTAGTAGCTTCTTTTTTTGTTGGTTTTAAAAAAGAGAATCGAGAAAAAATAAAAAGATAATAGCAAAGTTGTATGGCTGTACTTGCAATAAAAAGTGCAAAAACTAGCAGCATCAATTATTTGTTTTCACACATGTCCATAGTCTTACCACAGAAACCACAAGGCTCTCCTTCTTTGTTTAAGTGCGGGTTTTGGCTAGCGCAAGTTCCTGCAAATTTACCGTCCTTTTTAGCCCATAATTTAATGGCCAATCCTGCAACTCCTAAGAGTAATAATCCGATAGTGATAAATACTAATTTCATACTTAAATATTAGGGTGCAAAGATACGGATTTATGAATATAAAATACTTAAAAGATAATTTAATCTTTTAAATAATATTCACCTCAATAGCCAAATCAATTCCGAAAGTATCTAAAACAGTTTGTTGAATATTTTGAGCTAAGGCATAAATTTCTTGCCCTGTTGCATTGCCATAATTTACCAATACCAAGGCTTGTTTATCGTGTACACCCGCATCACCAAATCGTTTGCCTTTAAAATCACATTTTTCTATTAACCAACCTGCAGGAATCTTTACTTCAGTTTCGGATATTTGATATGAAGGAATGGTTTGGTATTTGTTTTTTAATTCTTTGAATTTGGAATTTGATATCACAGGATTTTTAAAAAAACTACCACTATTTCCAATTTCTTTTGGGTTGGGTAATTTGCTATTTCTGATGTTGATAACTACCTCTGAAATATGTTTGATAGTTGGTTCCTCGATTCCTCTTTTTTCTAATTCAGTTTGTATTGCACCGTATGAATAATTCAGTTTATGATTCTTTTTAGTCAATTTAAAAATGACGGATGTAATGATGTATTTCCCTTTCAGTTCATTTTTAAAAACAGAATTTCGATATCCAAATTCACATTCATCTTTGGTAAAAACGCGTTGTTTTTGAGTCGCAATTTCGATTGCTTTTAATTTGTGAAAGCAATCTTTCATTTCTACACCATAAGCTCCAATATTTTGGATTGGGCTTGTGCCAACATTACCAGGAATAAGGGATAAGTTTTCCAATCCTCCAAAATTATTTTCAATACACCACAGTACAAATTCATGCCAATTTTCTCCCGCATGTGCTTTTACAAAAACATCATTTTCAGTTTCTTCAATAATATCGATTCCTTTTAAATCAATATGAAGTGTGAGCGTTTTTAAATTACCTGTTAATAGGAGGTTACTACCGCCACCTAACACAAAAAGGTCTTTCTCTTTTGATAAAACTTCTAATAAATCAGCAATAGAATTTACACTCACAAACCGAGATGCTTTGGCATCAATCCCAAAAGTATTGTATTGTTTTAATGATATGTTTTGTTGTATTTTCAAATCACTTATTTATATATTTTTCTAGTGCTATTTTTAGGATTTCAACAGAGCGAATTAAGTCTTCTTTTTTCAAAACATAAGCTATTCTGATTTGATTTTTCCCTTGACCTTTGGTTGAGTAAAACCCACTTGCAGGAGCAACCATCACAGTTTCATTATTATCTTCAAAATGCTCCAAAATCCATTGTGCAAAATCATCAGCATCTTCAATTGGTAATTGTACTACACAATAAAAAGCACCTTTGGGTTTTGATACAATAACACCATCAATTTTTTGCAATTCAGCAATCAAAGTATCACGTCTATCTTTATACTCAACAATTACTTCATCAAAATAGCTTTGTGGCGTTTCCAAGGCAGCTTCACTTGCTATTTGAGCATAGGTTGGAGGACTCAATCTTGCTTGCGCAAATTTCATTGCTGTTTGCATTACTTCTTTATTTTTAGAAACCATGCATCCAATTCTAGCGCCACACATACTATAACGCTTAGAAACAGAGTCGATGATAATGGCATAATCTTCCAATCCAAAGTTGTTTAAAACAGAATAATGTTTATCAGACTCATCATATACAAATTCGCGATATACTTCATCAGCAATTAAAAATAAATCGTGTTTTTTTACAACTTCAGCTAACTTTTCAATTTCTTCTTTTGAGTATAGATACCCAGTTGGATTCCCTGGGTTACAAATTAAAATAGCTTTTGTTTTAGGTGTAATCAGTTTTTCAAATTCTGAAATATCAGGTAATGCAAAACCATCTTCAATACTAGAATTTACGGGAACTACTTTTATGCCACTTGCAGTTGAAAACCCATTATAGTTGGCATAGAATGGTTCTGGAATAATAATTTCATCACCATAATCTGCAATCGTTCCCATCGCAAAAAGTAAGGCTTCCGAGCCACCAGTTGTTACAATGATATCATCTTTTGAAACGTCGATATTTTTTTGTTGGTAATAATTTGCAAGCTTATTTCTGTATTCATCCGAACCTTCAGAACGACTATATGCCAAAACCTCGATAGTATTATTTTTGATAGCATCAAGAGCTACTTGAGGTGTTTTAATATCGGGTTGCCCTATGTTGAGGTGAAAAACTTTTACGCCCTTTTGTTTCGCATTTTCTGCATACGGAACTAACTTTCTAATAGGAGATGCTGGCATTGCATTTCCTTTGTATGATATTTTTGGCATTGTATTACTTTTAAGCAAAATTGCAAATAAATTTTGAATGATTTACAAAAATGAACTAGATTTTTTAAAGGTTAAATATTTCATAAAATTACTAATAATGATATGCGATGTTGTATTTTAGTCTTTAAAATTACCTGAATTGATGTTTGTAAAAAGACACTATATTTTAATATTCATTTTGCTATTTTGCTCTTGCCATGTAAGTGCCCAGAATTTTAGATTTATAGGTGGTGCTACTTCACAAACCTTTTCTTTTAAACTCATCAATAATTTAATTATCATACCTGTTGAGGTTAATGGAAGTAAATTGTCATTTATTTTAGATTCTGGGGTGAGTGCACCTGTGGTGTTTAATTTAACTTCATCAGATACCCTTCAACTTATAAATGTTGAAAAAATTCAAATAAGAGGTTTAGGAACTGGAGAGCCTATCGAAGCTTTACATTCTAAAAACAACCGTTTTAGAATGGGAAATTTATTTGCAGTCAATAAAAGTTTATTCATCATTTACAAAGAGCAATTTGATCTATCTGCAAAATTAGGAATTACGGTGCACGGTATGATAGGGTATGATTTGTTAAAAGATTTTGTAGTGACTATAAATTATGTATCTAAAAAAATTACGTTTACAAAACCTGAAAATTATAAGTATAAAAGATGCTCTAAGTGTGAAACTTTTGAATTGGAGTTTTATAAAAAGAAACCATATATAAATGGCGAAATAGTCGCTATGAATTCTTATACGAAGATTCCAGTAAAATTATTGATTGACTCTGGTGGTTCTGATGCACTTTGGTTATTTGAGGATGATACTTTTGCAGTTCCTGAAAAAACTTTTGAAGATTTTATTGGTGAGGGGATAACTGGGAGCATCTATGGTATGCGCAGTAAACTAAAATCATTCTCTCTAAAAAGCTTTGTTTTTGAAAACCCTAATGTGGCTTATTTGGATTCGCTTTCTACCTATCATGCAAAACGATTTGAAGAAAGAAATGGTAGTTTAGGTGGTGAAATTTTAAAGCGATTTAAAGTGGTATTTGATTATCCAAATAAAAAAATTACACTAAAGAAAAATGGAATGTTCAATGATGAATTTGGATATAATATGAGTGGGATTGAGTTGATGTATAGTGGAAAAGAATTGGTAATAAAAAAAGGGAAAGCAGCTTTTGTTGTCTCTAATAATCAGGAATCTATTACCACCAATACTTTTTATTTAGATGTAAATTATGATTATGAATTTCAACCAATATATAAAATAGCTCATGTTAGAATGGAATCACCTGCAGCTAATGCAGGAATTTTAAAAGGGGATGTTTTAGTAAAACTCAACGGATTCTTTGCCTACAATTATAGTATAGAAGATATTATAGAAAAGTTCTATGGAGATAGCGGTAAAAAAATTCGGTTGAGAATCAATAGAAATGGAGAAGTGATTGACTTAGAGTTTAGACTCAAAGATTTATTAGAATAAAAAAGACTACCTGAAAAAGGTAGCCTTAACTATTATTTATTTGAAAAACCGTTTAGTTAGAAATCACTGATTTTTCTTTCTCTACTGCTGAGCTTGTTTCAGGTTTTAAAACGATTCCTTTAACTTTTAAACGCTTAACAGGTTCTGAAGCATTCGAAGTAACGGTTACGGTTTTAGAAAAACCACCAACACGATTGGTATCATATTTAACTTTAATCTCTCCTGTTTCACCTGGCATGATTGGTTCTTCAGGTTTAGTGGGTACTGTACAGCCACAACTACCTTTTACTTTTTCAACAATCAATGGTGATTTACCCGTATTTGTAAATGTAAATACACGTACTCCATCTGATCCTTTTTCAATTTTACCATAATCTAAGGTTTCCACTTCAAACTTAAAAACCGGAGCATTTAAGTCTACTTTTTCTACTGCTTTTTCTTGTGCATTCATCGAAATTGATAAAACACTTAAAAATAAAATTGTTGCTAATTTTTTCATAATTTATATCCTTTGGGATTGTAAAACTACACCTTTTTTTTTGTTTTCAAAATATTTTACAATCAAATGGTATAATCGTACATTTGCCTACTGAAAATGAAAATTTGTAACTGATGAATATTCCTGATAAATACAATCCTTTAGAGATAGAACAAAAGTGGTATGACTACTGGATGGAACATAATTATTTCCATTCTGAGCCTAACGAAAAAGAGGCTTATACCATTGTGATTCCACCTCCAAATGTAACTGGAGTTTTACACATGGGGCATATGCTAAATAATACCATTCAAGATGTGTTAATTCGTCGTGCACGTTTAAAAGGCTACAACGCTTGTTGGGTTCCAGGTACAGATCATGCATCTATTGCAACTGAAGCAAAAGTAGTTGCGAAATTAAAATCTGAAGGAATAGAAAAATCAGATTTAACCCGCCCAGAATTTTTAGACCATGCTTGGGATTGGACACATAAACATGGTGGAATCATTTTAGAGCAGCTTAAAAAATTAGGAGCTTCTTGTGATTGGGAACGTACTAGTTTTACAATGGATGAAATTCGCTCTGAATCTGTGATCGAAGTGTTTTTAGATTTGTATAAAAAGGGACTGATTTACCGAGGATATCGTATGGTAAATTGGGATCCAGAAGCGAAAACAACTTTGTCTGATGAAGAAGTGATCTTCGAAGAAAAGCCTGGAAATCTATATTATGTAAATTACAAGATTGAAGGAAGTGATGAAGTGCTTACGATTGCGACTACACGACCAGAAACTATTTTAGGAGATACTGCAATTTGTATCAACCCTAATGATGAACGATTTTCTCATTTAAAAGGAAAAAAGGCAATTGTACCGATTTCCAACAGAGTGATTCCAATTATTGAGGATGATTATGTGGATGTTGAGTTTGGTACAGGTTGTTTAAAAGTGACTCCTGCACACGATCAAAATGATAAGATATTAGGTGAGCGTCATAAATTAGAAGTGATTGATATTTTTAATGATGATGCTACTTTGAATTCCTTCGGATTGCATTATCAAGGTAAAGATCGATTTGTAGTTCGGAAAGAAATCACCAAAGAATTAGAAGAATTAGGTTGCTTAGTTAAGATTGAGCAGCACATGCATAAGGTTGGAACATCAGAAAGAACCAAAGCTGTAATCGAACCAAAGATTTCGGCACAATGGTTTTTAAAGATGGAGGATATTGTAAAACCTGCAATGAAAGCTGTATTGGAAGATGAAGAAATTAAATTCTTTCCAAAACATTATAACAATACATATCGTCATTGGTTAGAGAATATCCGTGATTGGAATATCTCTCGTCAATTATGGTGGGGACACCAGATTCCTGCGTTTTTTTATGGAGATGGAGTAGAGGATTTTGTAGTAGCTACTACAAAAGAAGAAGCATTGGATTTGGCAAAAGTTAAATCAGGAAATGATTCGTTGACATTATCAGACTTAAAACAAGACGATGATGTTTTAGACACATGGTTCTCAGCTTGGTTATGGCCAATATCTTTATTCGACGGGATCAAAAATCCAAACAACGAAGAAATAAATTATTACTACCCAACCAATGATTTGGTTACGGGACCAGATATTATTTTCTTTTGGGTAGCACGTATGGTTTTTGCAGGCTATGAATTCATGGATAAAAAACCATTTAAAAATGTTTATTTTACGGGGATAGTTCGTGATAAGCAACGTAGAAAAATGTCAAAATCTTTGGGAAATTCTCCTGACCCGATTGAATTGATTGAGAAATATGGTGCTGATGGTGTTCGTGTAGGGATGTTATTATGTTCTGCTGCAGGAAATGATTTGTTGTTTGAAGAAGAGCTATGTGAGCAAGGGCAAAAATTCTCAAACAAAATTTGGAACTCCTTCCGTTTGGTAACAGGATGGGAAGTGTCAGAAAAAATAGAACAACCACAATCGTCTAAAATTGCGATTGAATGGTATGAAGCTAAGTTCAATCAAACGTTGCAAGAGATTGATAAATCATTTGAGCAATACCGAATCAGCGAAGCATTGATGACTATTTATAAATTGGTTTGGGATGATTTTTCTTCATGGTTCTTAGAAATGGTGAAACCTGCTTACCAACAACCAATTGACGCAGCAACTTATAAAAGTGTGATTTCGTTTTTCGAAAACAACTTAAAAGTATTACATCCATATATGCCTTTTATTACGGAAGATATTTGGCAATATATTGCTGATAGAACTCCAGAAGAAGCATTGATTATTGCAGAATATCCAGAAATGGGAGAAGTGAATCAGTCGATTATTGCAGCGTTTAAAGTTGCGACAGAAGTTGTGTCAGGAATTAGAACAATAAGAAAAGATAAGAACATTGCTTTTAAAAATAAGTTGGAATTTTCTGTATTAAACAATGAAAAATCAAATTCTAATTTTGATTCAGTTATTACAAAATTAGGGAACCTTTCGTCGGTAAATTATGTAGATGCTAAGGTTGATGGAGCATTGAGTTTTAGAGTTAAATCGAATGAATACTTTATTCCGTTTGGTGAAGATATTGATGTTGAGGCTGAAAAAGAGAAGATTGAAGAGGAGTTAAAATATACTGAAGGTTTCTTAAAATCTGTTCAGAAAAAATTGAGCAACGAACGATTTGTAAACAATGCACCTGATAAGGTAATTGAAATTGAGCGTAAAAAAGAAGCAGATGCTTTAGCGAAGGTTGAAACTTTGAAATCAAGTTTAGCTTCGTTGGGATAGTTTGATGATGTACGACTTATTGATTTAAGACGGACGATTCAAAACATAAAAAATAATTAAGAATGTCATTCCCGCGAAAGCGGGAATTTGTTTTTAAGAATGCTTTTGGATTCCTGCCTTCACAGGAAAGCCAAATACCTAAGCTACAAAAACTTCAAAAGTATCTTGCTCAACAGGTTGAATATGAAGTGAATCAACAGATCCTGTTAAGCCACATCCTTTTTGTGATTTACAAGAAGTTGTTGCAGTTAATGAGAATATAAATAGAGCGAGTATTGCTAGTTTTTTCATAATAGAGGTTTTTTAAAAATCAAATATATATTTTTTTTATCAATTGGTCTACATCAATCGTTTTATCAATAACGTTTAAATCGTGTAATTTATTTTGCACCTTGTTAATCAGTGTCCTAGAAATCGATTTTCCTTGATTCCATTCCGTAATAATCAACCAATTTTTAATGTCTTCTTTTTCTAGATTATACATTTGAGCAAAAGTTTCTATATAGCGTTCTTTCTTTGCTAAAGTCGAAAATCTTTCAAGTTGTTTATTGATGACTTTTAGTACTTTTTTAATTTCATCAGGATTGTTTTCTAAAACTTCATCGCGAACAGCAATCACAAAACAAGGCCATGGCGAAGGGATGTCAGCCAATCGTCTAAAGGTTCCATTATCAACTAGAGGTTTAGCTGTAAAATGCTCCCATAAAAAATAATCTGCAGATTCATTGGTCAAAGCATCAATAGCTCCAACTAAATTATTGACAATTTGGTATTCAATTTTGTCAATATTCCATCCATTATTTTTTGCATTTACAATAGATAATAATTGCGAGCCAGAACCCATGCGGCTAATAGCCGAAACTTCCCCTTTCAATTCTTCTACCGATTGATACTTAGATTCTGCACCAACATGCAATCCCCAAAGTAGAGGAGAGTTGACATAAGTCTGTACAATTTTTGATGGATTGCCTTCAATGATATCTTTGATAATACCTTCAGTTAACAAAACAGCAATATCAAGTTCGCCATTTCGCAAAGCTTTGGTCATGGCACCTGTGCCTCCGGAAAAATCTTTCCAAACTAAATCAATATCTTCTTTTTTGAATTCATTGTTTTCGATAGCTAAATGCCAAGGCATATTAAAATGTTCTGCTACACCACCAATTTTTAAAGTCGTCATATTGTATTATTTGTTATATTTTATTTCCCTATCAGCTAGCTCACTAGCTTGTCCAAGGTATATTTTATCAAAGCTTCAACAGGTTTGTATGGGTTATCACTAAATGTTCCATTAGCTCTATTAGCAATAATCGCATTCATTGATAAGGCATTATGACCTAATAATTGCGACAAGCCATAAATTGCTGAGGTTTCCATTTCTAAATTGGTGACACGTGTGCCATTAAAATCAAAACTATCAATTTTATTATTTAGGCTAGGGTCTTGAATCGCTAAACGTAAAACTCGTCCTTGTGGACCATAAAATCCAGGAGCAGTAGCAGTAATTCCTTGAAAAATTTCTGGTCCACTTAACTTATCAATCAAAACTTGACTGCCTTTAATAATATAAGGTCTCGGTTTATTGTTGCTCCAGTTTGTTTGTTCGATAAAAGCATCTTCCATTGCTGTTTCAAAAATAGATTCTGCAACATAAGAGTGTAGTAAACCATCTAATCCTAATCCGTATTTACCCATCACGAAACTATCGACAGGAATATCATTTTGAAGAGAACCCGAAGTACCAATACGTACAATATTTAATTGGGTAAACTCTTTTTTGATGACTCTGTTTTCTAAATCAATATTTACCAAAGCATCAAGTTCATTGATAACAATATCAATATTATCAGGACCGATTCCGGTAGAAATAACTGTAAGTCTTTTTCCTTTATAAGTACCAGTAATTGTTCTAAATTCTCTTTTTTGAATATCGAATTCAACCGAATCAAAGTGTTTGGTAATTTTTGGCACTCTATTTTGATCACCTACAAAAATGATGTCGTTAGCGATATGTTCAGGTTTTAAATTTAGGTGATAAATACTTCCATCGGGGTTTAGTATTAATTCTGATGCTGCTATTTTATTCATATTCTATATATTTAGTTATCCTCCAACACGTTTTACTTTAAAACCTTTTTGTTGTAAAATTTCCATTATTTTATTTCTATAATCTCCTTGAATGATGATTTGGTCGTTTTTAAAACTCCCACCTACACTCAATGTTGTTTTTATTTCTTTTGCCAACTTTTTAAAGTCTTCAGTTGCTCCTGTGTAGCCTTCTAAAATTGTAATTGGTTTCCCTTTTCGTTTTTCGTATTTACAAAAAATAGGATCATCCTGCATCCATAGATCACGCTCTTTGTCTAAAGAAGCATCTGCTTTTTCTTCGACATGATCTGGAAATAAATTTTTTAATTGACCTGATAAATCCATTTTAAAATTATGCTTTTATTATCTATCCTTTTTAAATATTGGAATGTTATAGCTAAGTGTATAATTAAAACTGAAACCCGTTTCATTAAGGTATACCCGTTCAAATCCTGGAACATACATGTTTAAAAAATTATCGGGTTGTGTTTGGCTTATCATTTTTTTTAAGCTAAAGCTCATCCCCATATAAAAATTTGTAAATACTTCAACTTTTAAGCCCATTATAAATTCGCCCCAATGTGCTGTTAACCCATTATATTCTTCTTCTAAAATTACCGTTTCTTCTGGAAAGTAGGTTCCAAAGAAATTTGGGTTGTATTCATGAATTGTTTGTGTAAAACTGCTAAATCCATAGCGTGCTCCAACAAAAATTTCATTGGTCATACCCAACCAATTTTTATACAAATTGTAATTTGCCCCAATTTTAATGTACGATCCTTTGGTGCTGAATTTTATATAATCTTCTTCCTCGTACCGGTCATAATAACCCAATTCAGCAGCAGCATATATTCTTTTGGTAACTCTAAAATCAGCCACAACTTCAAAACCTTTGAGGTCTGAATTAATCAAAGACCGAATAGGTAAAGAAAGGTCTAAACCAACTCGTAAGCCATATTTATCTTTAAACTTAATACTATCAGCAACCTCTTCATTAGTTTCAGAAGAAGTTGTGTCTTGTGCAATTGCTGATAATGAAATAGCAAAGAGCACAATGCTAATATAATATTTTAATATGCTCGGTTTCATCTTCAACAGTTTGGTTGGTAATTTGGGTGCCTATAATCCAATTATTTGTGTTATCCGGAATCTCAATAGTTTCAAAATTATATTTAAACCCACAAGATCTTGAAATAAAAACTTCTTTTCTAGTGTAGGTGATGGTAATTTCATCTTCTACATCAGCCAACTTTAAATGATAAATAGTAATATCGTTTCCAGGGTCTAACGGAACTAAAATAGAATCTACATCAACATCAGTATATAATTCTTCTAATCCTTCTGCCCAAACGGTGAGGTCGGTAGTGGTTTTCAAGTTATCAGGATTGTCAAAGTCATAAAATGAAATGACCAAATTTGGAGTAGTGGGATCAATACAAAAATCATCTTTTATACAGCTTGTAAAAAGCGTAAAGATGATACTTATTGAAAGAAAATATTTTTTCATTCTAAATTTTTTCTAAAAGCACAACATTCTCCACATGATGTGTTTGCGGAAACATATCTACTGCTTGTGACTTTGTAATTTTATATTGATTCTTCATTAATGACAAATCTCGTGCTTGTGTAGCAGAATTGCAACTTACATACACAATTTTTTCTGGAGCGATTTCTAAAATTTTTGCGACCACATTTTTGTGCATTCCATCTCTTGGTGGATCTGTAATAATAACATCAGGTTTACCATGAGTTTTTATAAACGAATCATTAAAAACATCTTTCATATCACCTGCATAGAATTCAACGTTTTCAATTTGGTTTAATTGTGCATTGTAATTTGCATCGGTAATTGCATCAGGAACTGATTCAACTCCAATTACTTTCTTTGCGTTTTTGGCCACAAATTGTGCAATGGTTCCCGTACCTGTATATAAATCAAACACCAATTCATTTCCTGATAATCCAGCAAAATCTCTTGTAATTTTGTATAATTCATAAGCTTGCTCAGAATTGGTTTGGTAAAAGGATTTAGGTCCGATTTTAAATTTCAAACCTTCCATTTCTTCAAAAATATGATCGCGACCTTTGTATAAAATGATATCTTGATCGTACAAGGTGTCATTGGCTTTTGAGTTGATTACATATTGCAATGAAGTAATTTGTGGAAATTCTTTGACCAAAGCATCTAACAATAATTCTCGCTTTTCTTTTTGTTCTTCATAAAATTGAATTACCACCATAATTTCACCAGTCGATGCAATCCTTAGCATCAAGGTACGCATCATGCCGTTTTGTTCTCTAGGATTAAAAAATGGGAGTTGGTGCTCTAAAGAAAAATCCTTTACAAAATTTCGAATGTCGTTGGAAGGATCTTCTTGTAAATGGCATTTGTCGATGTCTAAAATTTTATCCCACATACCAGCGATGTGAAATCCGCAGGCATCTTTATTGTAAATTTCTTTGTCAGAATTTATCTCATCATAGGTCAACCATCGGCTACTAGAAAAAGAAAATTCCATTTTATTTCTATAAAAATATTGTTGTTTGCATCCTAAAATAGGAGTGATTTCTGGCAATTCTAAATGACCGATTCTTACTAAGTTATTTGTAACTTCTTTTTGTTTGTAAAATAGTTGATGTTCATAGCCCATATTTTGCCATTTACAACCACCACAATGTTCAAAATAATCACAAACTGGTTCTGCTCGTTTATCAGATTTTTTATGAAATTTGATTGCAGTACCTTCAAAATAAGCCTTTCTTTTTTTACCTGTTCTAATATCAACTATATCACCCGGAACCGTGTTAGTTAAAAAGATAACACGACCATCAGGAGCCTTTGCTACGGTCTTTCCACGAGCTCCAGCATCAATAACTTCAACATTTTCGAAAATGTAATTTTTCTTTTTTCTTGCCATGGCGCAAAGGTACATCATTAAAATAAAAAAACATCTCGATTATTACGAGATGTCTCTTAATATTACTTATTTAAAAAACGGTTATTTTATGATTCTCATATAAGTAATAACAGTCTTGAGGCCTATGTTTAATGTTTTTTTAAACGGAAGGTTATTCCGATTGGATTACAAATATACAATAAAAGATGAATTAATCTTCTATTGACTTGGGTAATTTTTTATCGATCAAAAATAAATCAAAAGAAATAGCGTAAATTGCGAGCTCTAAGGGATGATTTCTTTCCCACGCTGAATTTTCGAAGCCTTCGAAAGGATAAAGGTAGATAAGGAATGGTTATTTTATAAATTTAAAATTATTAAAAATGGCTGTTTTAGACCAATTAACATCATCACAAGAAGCTATGGACTTAGAAAATAAGTACGGAGCTCACAATTACCACCCATTACCAGTAGTACTAAACAAAGGCGAAGGTGTTTTTGTTTGGGATGTGGAAGGAAAAAGATATTATGACTTTTTATCTGCATATTCAGCAGTAAATCAAGGGCATTGTCATCCAAAAATTGTGGATGCTATGATTCAACAAGCAAAAACATTGGCATTAACATCACGAGCATTTTACAATGATGTTCTAGGAGGTTATGAAAAATATGTAACTGAGTATTTTGGTTTTGACAAAGTATTGCCAATGAATACAGGAGCAGAAGCTGTTGAAACAGCAATTAAATTATGCCGTAAATGGGCGTATGAAGTAAAAGGTATTGAAGAAAATGAGGCGAATATTATTGTTTGTGAAAATAATTTTCATGGACGTACAACGACCATTATTTCTTTTTCTAATGACGAAGAAGCGCGTAAAAACTTTGGTCCATTTACTGCGGGTTTTGTAAAAATAGAATATGACAATTTAGTCGCTTTAGAAGAAACTTTAGAAACCACAAAAAATGTTGCAGGATTTTTAGTAGAACCAATTCAAGGCGAGGCTGGAGTTTATGTTCCTAGTGAAGGATATTTAGCCAAAGCAAAAGCTTTGTGCGAAAAACACAATGTTTTGTTTATTGCCGATGAGGTTCAAACAGGTATTGCAAGAACTGGAAAGTTATTGGCTGTTGACCATGAAAACGTACATCCTGATATTTTAATTTTAGGAAAAGCAATTTCTGGAGGAGTATATCCTGTGAGTGCAGTTTTGGCAAACAACGAAATTATGGATGTAATTAAGCCAGGACAACACGGATCTACTTTTGGTGGCAATCCAATTGCTGCTGCTGTGGCAGTCGCTGCTTTAGAAGTTGTGAAGGATGAAGCACTCTCTGAGAATGCAGAATACTTGGGTCAACTATTTAGGAAAGAAATTACAACTTTTGCTGAAACAAATGATTTAGTGAAATTGGTGAGAGGTAAAGGTTTATTAAATGCAATTTTGATTAACGATACTGAAGATAGTTCTACCGCTTGGAATATTTGTATTAAGTTGCGAGATAACGGATTGTTGGCAAAACCAACACATGGAAATATTATTCGTTTTGCACCGCCATTGGTGATGAATGAAGAGCAATTGATGGATTGTATTGAAATAATTAAAAAGACAATAGAAGAATTTTAGTACCGTTTGTATTTATGTAAAAACTCCTGACTTTTTAAGTCAGGAGTTTTTTATTTCATATAATTTAAGAATCCTCTGTAAAATATTTTGTTGATTTATCTTCTGAAAATTTTTGATTATTAAACGATGCTGATTTGTTTTTTGCAATGGATATAGTTTTCCAGTTATCACTCTTAATCATTTTGGCAACAAAAATTATTTGACCAACATGATAGGAATAATGCGATAGTTGTCTATTAATAGCTTCGATATATGTGTGTCCTTCATTTCTGATATATGCCAAGTCCAATAATTCATCTTCTTTAATAGAATTGATTGCATCAAAGAGACAATTCCAACCTTTTTTCCAAGCAGAAATCATTTCTTTTTTAGAAGCATATTCGCCTTCAAATTCAGTATCTCTATGTCGCCATTCTTTTTCGCCATCTTCTGTTTTAAAGTTGGTCCATCTAGAGAGTTGGTTGCCGACAATATGTTTTACAACAATTGCAATACTGTTAGACTCATCATTAAATTTCCAGTGAATATCTTTATCTGTCAATTGACTAAAAGTTTTATCGCCCAAGTCTTTATAATAATGAAATTGTTGTTTTGTACTTTTTAAATAATTGTTATTCATCTTTTTTAGTTACCTCTTCTGCTTTAACAAATTTTATTGAAGTCGTATTTACACAAAAGCGTTGTCCTGTAGTTTCTTTTGGTCCATCATCAAAAATATGTCCTAGATGTCCATCGCAGGTTTTACAGGTTATTTCTGTTCTTATCATTCCTGCCGATGAATCTTTGGTAAACTCAACCGTACCCTCAATAGCATCATCAAATGAAGGCCATCCGCAGTGGCTTTCATATTTACTACCCGACTCAAATAGTTGTGTACCACAAGCAGCACATTCATAAGTTCCTTTTTCAAAATATTGAGTATATCCTCCATTACCAGGACGATCAGTTCCTTTTTGTCTAAGAACGTAATACTCTTCTGGAGTCAGAATTTTTTTCCACTCTTCATTTGTTTTTTTCATGGTAGATTCTTTAGTAGTATTGTATGTTTTTTCTTGTTGTGCATTTGTAGTGCAACTTAGCGTTGCTAAAGTTACGAATAGGAATATTATTTTTTTCATTTTTAAAAGATTATCAATTATTTACATAGATATATTTTGTTGACGAACTATTATATAAGGTCTTACAAAATATGTATTTTTGAATTGTATAAGTAAAATATTAAACATGAACTATAAACGATTAATTGTACTAATTTTTATTATTTCCATTGGCTGTAGTACGGTACCCATTACAGAAAGAAAACGTATTAATATTGTGAGTGATGCTGAAATTTTGCCCGCTAGTTTTGCACAATATGAAGGGTTCTTAAAAGAGAATACAATTTCGAGCAATGCTAGTAAAACAAAAGAATTGAAAGACGTTGGCAAAAATATTTCTCAGGCTGTTGATAAATTTATGCGTTCTAACGGAATGGTTTCAGAAGCCAATAGTTATAAATGGGAATTTAATTTAATTGAAAATACCCAATTAAATGCTTGGTGTTTACCAGGAGGTAAGGTAGTTTTTTATACAGGGATATTACCAATTTGTAAAAATACGGATGGTATTGCTGCTGTAATGGGGCATGAGATAGCACACGCTTTTGCTAAACATGGCCAGGAAAGAATGACTACTTCTTATGGACAACAATTAGGAGGTGTTGCAGTAGCTTTGGGAACAGGAAATGAAAGTCCAGAAACAAGAATGTTATGGAATACGATTTATGGTGTTGGGTCGCAAGTAGGGATGCTTGCTTATAGTAGAACCCATGAAACAGAAGCCGATAAGTTAGGAATGGTTTTTATGATTATGGCAGGTTATAATCCTGAAGAAGCAATTAATGTTTGGATTAGAATGCGTGATAATTCTACAGGAAAAACACCTCCAGAATTTTTAAGTACGCACCCATCCAACCAAACAAGAATTGATAATTTAAGAGCCTATTTACCTGAAGCAATTGAACACGCTAAAAAATATATGTAGCTCGATAAACAATATAAATAGTTATTTAGCTATATTGAGCCTTCTTAAAATTCATCCTATTTTATGTTAAAAAAAGGTAATAAAAAAGTAATTGGCGCTTGGGCATTCTATGATTGGGCAAACTCTGTATATCCATTGGTAATTACAACAGCAGTATTTCCATTATTTTACGGAATGATTACTGGAGGAAAAGATGCAATAGTAACTTTTTTAGGAATAGAATTGAACAATACAGTTTTGTATACTTACTCGCTTTCTTTTTCTTTTTTAGTTGTTGCTATTATATCTCCAATGCTTTCAAGTATTGCAGATTATATGGGGAATAAAAAACGGTTCATGCAATTTTTCTGTTACTTAGGCTCATTTTCTGTGATGTCATTATACTTTTTTGATGGAATAGATAAGCTTTGGGTTGGAATCGCTTTTTCTATTTTAGCAAGTATTGGTTTTTGGGGGTCATTAGTATTCTATAATGCATATTTAACAGAAATTGCACATCCAGATGAGCATGATAATATAAGTGCTAAAGGTTTTATTCATGGTTATATAGGTTCTGTATTTTTGCTAGTTTTTATTCTAACAATGATTATGTTTCCTAACTGGTATGGATTTATAGATCATGCTTTAGTAGACGGAGAAAAGCCTCCAATCAAGGTGTTTCAATATGCATTTGTATTGGTTGGAATTTGGTGGATAGGTTTTGCACAATATACATTTTATCATTTACCAAGTAATTCTTTTAAACGCAAGCCAGAAAAAGATTTTATTTTTAAAGGCTTTAGAGAGTTAAAAAAAGTATTTTCAGAAATAAAGAAACATCCAACAATTTATATATTTCTTTGGTCCTTTTTTTTGATAAGTGCAGGAATCCAAACAATTATAATTTTAGCAGCTAAATTTGGTGATGAAGAATTAGGGTTGCCAACGATGAATTTGATTGTAACCATTTTATTAATTCAATTGGTTGCTATTGTTGGTGCAATATTATTTTCTCGAATTTCTAAAAGAATTGGAAACATTAGAACACTAAAAATTACTATTGTAATTTGGATTGTTGTATGTTTTTCGGCATATATGCTTCCAGGAGAAAGCCCAAATGTTGATATTTATTTTTACGCACTTGGAGGCTTGTTAGGCTTGGTTTTAGGAGCAACACAAACTTTAGCACGTTCAACATACTCAAAGTTAATTCCTGAAGAGACTTATGACAATGCAACCTATTTTAGTTTTTATGATGTGACTGAAAAAATAGCAATCGTTTTAGGAACACTCTCCTTTGGATTAGCAATGTCTTTAACAAAATCTATGCGAACTTCTGTGTTGGTATTAGCAATTTTCTTTTTCTTAGGATTGGTAGTTATTTCTTTTATGAAAAAAACAAAATATGTCAAATAAGTTTGATTTCATTATTGTCGGTGGTGGTATTGTTGGATTGGCAACTGCCTATAAATTACAATTAAAATATCCTGATAAGTCAATTGCTATTCTCGAAAAAGAGGATGCTATTGGCAAACATCAAACAGGAAGAAACTCAGGTGTAATTCATTCAGGAATTTATTACACACCCAATTCTTATAAGGCTGAAAATTGTAGAAAAGGAAGAGAACAATTGGTAGAATTTGCTAAAAAACAT
>JASFYP010000060.1:0-18392 GCA_045047075.1 Flavobacteriaceae bacterium | reverse complement strand
GCAACCAATATTGGTTGCCATTTTATCAAAATTATTACAAATACTTCAAATTAATCATTTCTAGGAAGCCTAGTTGCATAAGTAACTTTTAAAGCATTTACTTCTCTTAATTCCTTTTTAATATCGTTAATTGTACCTACCGAACTCTCTCTATCACCTTTAATTAAAGTAGTCATATAGCTTTGCTCATCTTCAGGAACTTTTTTTCTAGACATATAAATAAAATTTCTTACATCTTTTATTGTTGCAATCTTATCGTTTAATTGAATTTTATCGCCTGCTCCATGTTCTTCGATATTCTTAGCCGATCCGACATAAATGGTCATTACCAAACGTTTTTCTTCCAACTTTTTAACTTCAGTTGCAGATGGTAATTGATTTTCTACCAAAACATCAGTTTCTCTCATAGTTGTTGCAACCATAAAAAAGAATAATAACATAAATACAATATCTGGTAATGAGGCCGTATTAATTGGCGGCATTCCTTTTTTCTTTTTATTAAATTTAGACATCTTAATTATGTTTTTAATTAATTAGAACTAATCTCAGCAATTATCTCAGGATATTTTGCTTTAATTATTTTAATTCTTTCCGTAAGTTTTAACATTGTTGCAGGGTCTGAAGTACCTCTACCCTCTTGCTCAACCATATCTGTATAACTCATGCCATATTCGCTCAAAGCTAATCGATTTCTCAAAAAAGTATAAGCAGCTCCTATTTCATTTTGAACTTCAATATATATCCCATAAGAAGTACTTCTATCTGTTTTCAACGAAATAACTGCTTTGTTTGGATGATCTGATGATTTTGGATCTCTACGACCTTCACACCATGAACATTCTGCTCCTTCAGTTTCGTTGAAAGCGGTCATTGGATTTCCTATACCTCCGCCATTATCAATAAAAGCAATTGCTAATTCTCGTACATCCTTAACTTCGTAATAATCATTCTCAATCAACAAATCATCGTTTCTATTGATTATTATTTCAAAAACATTACGTTCTTTTACAATTGGTTTGTCAATATTTTCTGGTTGTTTTTCAGGTAACTTTCTAGAAATACCAGCATCAACATCCATTGTTGTTGTTACTAAGAAAAATATCAATAGTAAGAATGCAATATCTGCCATTGAGCCTGCATTAATTTCAGGTGTTTCTCTTCTTGCCATAATATATTGCTGTTTATTTGTTAGACATCATTGTTCTGAAAGAACCCCAAACTACTGTTATAAGTCCTATTATACCTAAAATATAAGTATACTTAATAAGTGTACCTACCATTTTTGGAGTTGATCCTTCTTCACCGCCTTCTATATAAACGCCATTCGGGCCAGTAATTTCTGCATCACTTGCCATTACATAAGAAACTGCAAACAACACACCTAAAACTACCAAACTAATAATTGCTTTTTTTAAGGCTCTTGGATGCTTTACCAAATTCACCATTGAAAACACAACAGCAATAGCCGTAGTTAAATACAACATCATTATTGTAAAAGACACAAATGGGCTTAAAACACTATTCTGTATTTCTAGAACCTCTGGGCCATCGCCAACAAAAGCTTCATCACCTGGCATCATAACTCTTACAAGCATAATAATACCTATAAGACCCAATACACCTGCGCCGATTTTTGCTATTTTATTAAATTTATTATCCATAATATCTGATTCTTATTTTTGTTGCTTTACTAAAATATCAACTAAGTTGATAGATGCATCTTCCATATTATTTACAATACTATCTACTTTAGAGATAATATAATTATAAAATATTTGTAAGATAATTGCAACAATCAAACCAAATACTGTTGTTAATAAGGCTACTTTAATACCACCTGCAACAGTTGCTGGAGACATCTCATTAGAAACAGCGATATCATCAAAGGCTTTAATCATACCAATTACCGTACCCATGAAACCAAGCATTGGAGCTAAGGCAATAAATAATGATAACCAAGAAATGTTCTTTTCTAACAATCCCATTTGAACGCCACCATAACCTACAATAGCTTTTTCAGCAGCTTCAACACCTTCACCATCACCTATTCTTTTTAAACCTTGAAAGAAAATTGAGGCTACAGGCCCTTTTGTATCTCTTGCAACTTCTTTTGCTGCTTCAACACCACCTGATGCTAATGCATCTTCAACTTTAGCTAATAATTTTTTTGTATTAGTAGTTGCTAAGTTTAAATAGATAATTCTTTCAATTGCAATTGCAAGACCTAATATTAAGGTAATCAATACAATTCCCATAAAACTCGCACCACCTTCAATAAAACGTTGTTTTAATTCTTGATGAAAAGTTTTTTCTGTTTGTTGCGCTTCATCTTGAGCGTAAGCACTTTGTGTAGTTCCTAAAAACAATAGACCTGTAATTGCTAGGATTGTAAATAATTTTCTCATTGTGTAATTGTTAATTTATTAATTTATTTTACGGGTTAAATATATAACTTTTTTGCAAATGCACCAATTTCGGCGGAGAGAAAGGGATTCGAACCCCCGATATAGTTTCCCATATACACGCTTTCCAAGCGTGCGCCTTAAACCACTCGGCCACCTCTCCTGAATTGATTTTTGCGAAGCCCAAGTAACAAAAAAATGTTGAGTTCTAAAAACTTTACATTCTGTTTTTGAAGATAAAACTTGTTAAAAAAAATTAATGCTGTAATTCGCTTTTTTTATTGTGAAATCAATAATCAAAATTCAGATTTACTCAATTTTTTCTAAAATAAATTCAGCTAGTATTTTTTTCATTTAGCCATTTCTCCTCGCAACGGAGTTTCAAAAATTTCTTTAAACTCGGTATCTGATATTTTTTGACCTAATAAATACATCAATTTTGCCAAAGCAGATTCTGTAGTAATATCTTTACCGCTAATCAATCCCATTTTTTGTAAGTGCTCGCTTGTTTCATAATGGCCCAATATCACACTTCCTTCAACACACTGTGTAACCCCAACAATTTTAATTCCTCGCTTTAAAGTATCCTTTAATAATTTGACAAACCATTTATCTGTGGGCGCATTTCCAGATCCAAAGGTTTCAAGAATCACTCCTTTCAATCCTTCTATTTCTAAAATACTTTTGATGGTTTTTTCGGTAATCCCAGGAAACAATTTAAGCAAGACAATATTGTTCTCTAATTTTTTTCTGATTCTAATTTTCTTAAACCTTCTAGACTTTTGTAACATTACTTCATTAAACTTTAAATGTACTCCGCTTTCTGCCAAGGCAGGATAATTTGGAGACGTAAACGCATTAAAATGCTCTGAGTTTATTTTGGTTGTTCTATTAGCTCTATACAATTTGTACTCAAAATACAAACATACTTCAGACACAACAGGTTTTCCATTTTTTTGTGCAGCGGCTATTTCTATCGAAGTAATTAAATTCTCTTTGGCATCTGTTCTTATGTGTCCTATCGGTAATTGTGACCCCGTGAAAATTACTGGTTTTGATAAATTCTCGAACATAAAACTAATAACAGATGCTGTATAAGACATGGTGTCAGACCCGTGAAGCACCACAAAGCCATCAAACTTTTGATAATTTTTTTCAATGATTTCAGTAATCTCAACCCAATAATTTGTGTTCATATTAGAGGAATCAATAATTTTTTTAAAAGAAACAGAATCAATCGTACAATTCAAATGTTTTAATTCAGGAATTTGAACCAATAACTTATCAAAATTAAAAGGTTTGAGTACTCTTGTTTTAAAATCCTGAGTCATACCAATGGTACCTCCAGTATAAACCAATAATATATGTGGGACTTTTGCCATTTTGTCTTTTAATTTTTGATGGTATAATTAATGCTATAAAGTTATCAATAAAAAAATCATTTTTATTAATTTCACAAAAAGTAAATTTTAAAGATATGATGATAGGATATGTAATATTAGGATTGGTCGCATTATTTGGTTGGTTGGTTCAATCGAGATTAAAAAGTAAAATAAAAAAATACTCGAAAGAAAGATTACACAACGGACTGTCAGGAAAAGAAATTGCCGAGAAAATGCTAACCGATAATGGTATTTATGATGTTCAAGTAATTTCTACTGCCGGCAGATTGACAGATCATTACAACCCAAAAGATAAAACAGTAAACTTGAGTGAAGCCGTCTTTAATGAAAGAAACATAGCTGCTGCAGCTGTTGCAGCACATGAAGTTGGTCATGCTGTTCAACATGCTACAGCTTATTCTTGGTTAGAATTTAGGTCTAGTTTGGTACCAATGGTAAATATTTCTAGTAAATTATCTATGTGGATTATTTTAGCGGGATTGTTTATTCAATCATTTCCAATGTTATTACCAATCGGAATAATCTTATTCGCAGCAACTGTCTTCTTTAGTTTCGTAACCTTACCGGTAGAATATGATGCAAGTAATAGAGCATTGGCGTGGTTAGAAAATAAAAATATGCTAACACCAAATGAACAAGCAGGTGCAAGAGATGCTCTGCAATGGGCAGCTAGAACTTATGTTGTTGCAGCAATTGGAGCTTTAGCAACCTTAGTTTATTATATTATGATTTATATGGGAAGAGATTAAAACTTCTCTTAAACAAATAAACAGACCACTTTAAATTTTATAAAGTGGTCTGTTTATTTGTTTATATTTTAATCTGTCTATCAATATGCTGATCTAAAGAAATAAATGTTTCGGTCCGTGCAACCCCTTTAATATTTTGTATTTCGTGATTCAATACATTCATCAAATGCTCATTATCTTTACATAATATTTTTATAAAAATTGCATAATTCCCTGTTGTGTAATGGCTTTCGATTACTTCAGGTATTTCTTTCAATCGCTTAATTGCAGCAGAATATTTGCTTGCAGCATCTAAAAAAATTCCGACAAAAGCTAAGGTTTTATATCCTAATACTTTTGGGTTCAAAACAAATTTAGACCCCGCCAATAATCCTGACGCTTCTAATTTTCTTAAACGTTGATGGATAGCAGCTCCAGAAATTCCAACTTCTCTAGCAATTCTTAAGATGGGAGTACGAGCATCTTCAATCAAATTTTTAATAATTATTTTATCGATACCATCCAGATGTAAGCTTTTTTTCTTCATTTGACTCTAAATTAGAATCAAATGTAAAAAAATAAAGGATATGTTTAACATATCCTTTAAAATTATTAGTAATTTGAAACCTTATTCCTCTTCCATCGGAGCCATTTCAAAATTATCCATAAATGCAGTTGTATAATTTCCCGCAACATAATCTGGATCATCCATCAATTGTCTATGAAAAGGGATTGTAGTTTTTATACCTTCTATCACAAATTCATCCAAGGCGCGTTTCATTTTATTAATAGCCTCTTCACGAGTTTGTGCAGTCGTTATCAACTTAGCAATCATTGAATCATAATTTGGCGGGATCGTATAACCGGCATACACATGCGTGTCTAATCTGACTCCATGACCTCCTGGAGCATGTAATGTTTCGATTTTTCCTGGTGATGGTCTAAAATCATTATATGGGTCCTCAGCATTAATTCTACATTCAATAGCATGCATTTTTGGCAAATAATTTTTACCTGAAATTGGCACACCTGCTGCAACTAAAATCTGTTCGCGAATCAAATCAAAATTAATTACTTGTTCAGTAATTGGATGCTCAACTTGAATACGAGTATTCATTTCCATAAAATAGAAATTACGATGTTTATCAACCAAAAACTCAACCGTACCAGCTCCTTCATATTTAATAAATTCTGCTGCTTTCACCGCTGCTTCTCCCATTTGCTTACGCAATTTTGATGTCATATAAGGTGATGGGACTTCTTCTGTCAACTTTTGATGACGTCTTTGCACCGAACAATCTCTTTCTGATAAATGACATGCTTTACCATAAGCATCTCCAACAATTTGGATTTCGATATGGCGAGGTTCTTCAATTAACTTCTCCATATACATGTCGTCATTATCAAATGAGGCTTTTGCTTCTTGGCGAGCATCATCCCATCCTTTCTTTAAATCTTCAGGTTTCCAAACAGCACGCATTCCTTTACCCCCACCTCCGGCAGTTGCTTTTAACATTACTGGATATCCAACTTCTACAGCCAACTTTTCGCACTCTTCAAAAGTTTCAATGATCCCTTCAGATCCTGGAACACAAGGTACACCAGCTAATTTCATCGTTTTCTTTGCCGATGCTTTGTCTCCCATTCTATTAATCATTTCGGCAGTTGCCCCAATGAATTTAATATCATGCTCTTCACAAATTTTTGAAAACTTTGCATTTTCTGACAAAAAGCCATAACCTGGATGTATTGCGTCAGCATTGGTAATTTCTGCTGCCGAAATAATATTTGATATTTTTAAATAGGATTCGCTACTCGCAGGTGGTCCAATACAAACTGCTTCATCTGCAAACTTTACATGCAAACTATCTTCATCTGCAGTTGAATACACTGCGACAGATTTTACACCCATTTCTTTACAAGTTCTAATAATTCGTAAAGCAATTTCGCCTCTGTTTGCTATTAATATTTTTTTAAACATACGTTCTTAAAATTTTTAATTAATCAAAAAATAAATACCAATTTTAATAATTGGCATTTCAAATTAATTAAGAAGGATCAACTAAGAAAAGTGGTTGTCCAAATTCAACTGGCGTGGAATCATCAACTAAAACTTTTACAATTTTACCTGATACTTCAGATTCAATTTCGTTGAATAACTTCATCGCTTCAATAATACATACAATCGATTCAGAGTGTACTGTATCACCTACCTCAACAAAGTTAGGTTTTTCTGGAGCAGATTTTCTATAAAAAGTTCCGATAATAGGAGATGTTATTGTGATGTATTTAGAATTTTCATCTTCTGCTTGTTTTTCTTCAGCAGGTGCAGCAGCAACTGGTACAGCTACCGGAGTAATTGCCATAGGCACTTGTTGCATTGTCATTGGTGCTTGATGCACAATAGTAGTTTCTGAATTACCTGCTCCTGTTTTAATCGTAATCTTAAAATCTTCTAATTCTAGTTTTACTTCATTAACACCAGATTTAGATACAAACTTTATAAGACTTTGAATTTCTTTTAAATCCATAAATATATATATTTAGTAATTATAGTTGATTATTATTTTGTGTTATAGGCCCATTTAAAATAAATGGCTCCCCAAGAAAATCCACCTCCAAAAGCTGTAAAAATAATTTTGTCTCCCTTTTTAAGTTGCGATTCATAATCGGCTAATAATAAAGGTAGGGTAGCTGAAGTTGTATTTCCGTATTTTTCGATGTTAACCATCACCTGAGATTCTTTTAACTCCATTCTATTGGCTGTCGCATCAATAATTCTTTTATTGGCTTGATGTGCAGCTAACCAATCAATATCTTCTGTGGATAAATTATTTCTTTCTAAAATTCGGTTGCTAACGTCTGCCATATTAAAAACAGCATTTTTAAAAACCGTACGACCTTCTTGTTTTACAAAATATCCTTCGTCTGTTCCAAATTCTTCTCCTTTTTTAAATGGAAACACTGAGCCTCCTTTTAAAACTTTTAAGAATTCTCTACCATTTCCATCAGTTCTTAAATATTCATCTTGCAAGCCTAAACCTTCAGTATTTGGTTCAAATAAAACAGCAGCAGCAGCATCTCCAAAAATGATACAAGTTGCACGATCTTTATAATCGATCATCGATGAATTTTTATCAGCACCAATGAGGAGTATTTTTTTATATTTTCCAGATTCAATAAAAGCAGACACAGTTGACATTCCGAATAAAAAACTAGAACAAGCTGAGTCTAGATCGAAAGAAAAAGCATTTGTAGCTCCAATTTTAGCAGCAACAAATGCTGCTGTACTAGCAGCTTGCATATCGGCTGTTGCTGTTGCAACGATTACTAAATCTATTTCTTTGGGATTTAGGTTGGACTTTGCTATTAAATTTTCAGATGCTTTAATAGCCATAAAAGAAGTTCCTTTTCCATCCTCTTTTAAAATTCTTCTTTCTTTAATTCCAGTACGAGAAACAATCCATTCATCGTTTGTTTCTACCATAGTTTCCAGAATTTGATTTGTTAACACATACTCTGGAAGATATTTTCCAACGGCAGTAATTGCTGCAGTTATTTTATTCATATTTAAAAATATTTATACTTTTAAAGAAGTTCAAAGTAATGAAATTTATTTCACAAAAAGGGCAAAAAAAAACGCTTTTCACTCATTTTTGAGTAAAAAGCATAAAAAAACCCTCAAAAAATGAGAGTTTTTATGATTTTTATGTTCTCGACGATTAAGCTTCTGCTGAAGTTGAATCGATTACAATTTGACCTCGGTAAAATAATTTACCTTCATGCCAATGAGCTCTGTGATATAAATGTGCTTCTCCTGTTGTTGGATCTACAGCAATTTGAGGAACAGATGCTTTGTAATGAGTTCTTCTCTTGTCTCTTCTTGTTTTCGATATTTTTCTTTTAGGATGTGCCATTATTCTATATTTTTATTCGTTTGTATCTCTTTTAATTTTGCCCAACGCGGGTCTATTTCAGTTTTTTTTACTTTGTATTCTTCTAACTTTTTCAATACATCTGATTGTAAAGTCCCATCTTCAACTCCTGGATGTATTCTTTTAGTTGGAATTGATAACACAATCATTTCGAAAATTAATTGTGCAACATTCAGTTCAAAAGTACCATATGGTAAAATCAATAACTCTTCATTATCGTTATTAAATTCATCCCCAAACTTTACTATGATAGATAAATCTCCTTTAACAGCTAATTCAAATGGTTCGTTTGTTACATCACATGCAACAGTAACATTTCCTTTTGCTTCAAACCCTAAGTTAAGCATATTGCTTTTTTTCTCAAAGTCTAACACAACTTTTATAGCTGAGTAATGAAACTCGTCGTATTGAAAATATTCAAAGAACTTCTTATCAATTTGATACTCAAATTTATGTTTCCCTAACTTTAATCCTACAAATGATATGTTGAATTCTTTTAAGTTCTCCATTTCAAAACATTTATTTGAGCGTGCAAAGATATAAAAATATCAGAATAATTTACATCAAAATTGACTTTTATTGCCTTTTGATTTTTTTAAGGGTATTTCTTGTCAATTCCTGATAATTAGAACGTTTACCATAAATTTCAATTGCTTTAAATAAGGCTTCTTTAAAGGAACTTTCATCAGCTTTATTTTTACCTGCAATTTCGAAAGCGGTCCCATGATCTGGAGAGGTTCTTACCTTATTCAATCCTGCTGTAAAATTAACCCCTTTCCCAAATGATAATGTTTTAAATGGTGCCAATCCTTGATCATGGTACATAGCTAAAATCGCATCAAATTGATGATAGGCTTTAGAACCAAAAAAACCATCAGCAGCAAAAGGCCCATACACTAACTTTCCTTCTTCTTGCAACTCTAAAACTGTTGGCTTAATTATCTCATCATCTTCATTGCCAATGACACCATTATCACCACAATGTGGATTTAATCCTAAAAGTGCAATTTTTGGTCTTGATATTTCAAAATCCTGTACCAACGTTTTATACATCAAATTGACTTTGCTTTTAATAAGTGCTGGTGTAATTGTTTTTGTAATTTCAGCAATTGGGATGTGTCCAGTAACTAAACCAACTCTTAACTTATCAGCCATTAATATCATAAGGCTATCTCCTTCTAACTCACTTTCTAAATACTCTGTATGGCCTGCAAATTTAAACTCATCTGATTGAATATTTTCTTTGTTGATTGGTGCTGTAACTAATGCATCAATATCCCCATTTTTTAAAGCCTTTGTAGCTTCTTTTAACGAGATAAATGCATATTTACCACCAACTTGACTTGACTTGCCAACTGTAATTTCAACATCCTCTTTCCAAACATTAAAAACATTTATTTTTCCGTCAACTACCTGACCAATATTTGATATACTATGAATTGAAACATTAGAGTCCAACGTTTTTTTGTAAAATGAAATCACTTTTGATGATCCAAAAATTACAGGAGTACAAAAATCTAACATTCTTTTATCGTCAAATGTTTTTAAAATTACCTCTACACCAATCCCGTTAATATCACCAATAGATATCCCGATTTTTATTTTAGATTCCTTATTCATTCAGTTGTATTATGCTTATTTTTGAGGTATCAAAAGTAATCAATAAAATTCACAAATATGTTTACCGGAATCATAGAAACTTTAGGTATTGTAAAAAATATCACACAAGAAAAAGACAACTATCATTTTTCAATTCAAAGTGATATTACCTCAGAGTTAAAAATAGATCAAAGCGTTGCTCATAACGGAATTTGCTTAACAGTAATTGCGATTAAGAATGATATTCATACAGTTACTGCAATTAGAGAAACATTGGATAAAACAAACCTTCACACGATTGCTATTGGTGATTCAATAAATTTAGAGCGCGCTATGAAAATGGACGCACGATTGGATGGTCATATTGTACAGGGTCATGTGGACGAAACTGCAAAATGCATTTCGGTAGTTCCTGAAAATGGGAGTGCTTTTTTTACATTCGAATACAATTCTAAAAAAAATAATATAACAATAGAAAAAGGCTCAATCACCGTAAACGGAGTTAGCCTTACTGTTGTAAATTCAGAAAAAAATCAATTTAGTGTGGCGATAATTCCTTACACCATAGAAAATACAAATTTTAAAAATTTTAAAGTTGGCTCTGTAGTTAATTTAGAATTTGATGTAATTGGAAAATATGTTGCTAGATTAATGCAGAAATAAGCTATTTTTTATTTCTCAATTTTAAAACTCCATAAATGAGTCCAGATATTACTAGATAACCCAAACCTCCGTCAATTGGAAATCCAGGAGGAGGAGGAGGTACCGCAAACAAAACATTAGTGAAGGTCATGAAAATAACCAACAAAAAAAGTTTTTTAGAACTCATTTTATTATTATTGGGGTTAAGAAGTATGCAAATATAAACAATTTTTTTTCAAAGATAAGATAATATTAAAATATAGCCCTACTCTTATACTAATTTTACAAGGAATATCACCATTGATAACTATCTTGTAATCTACCCCTTAACAATCTAAAAGGCATGTTATTTTAAAAAAAACAATATCGTTCTATGTTAGAGTGAAAGATAATAATCAATATATTTGACATTCAAAATTACTAAATACATTTAATAATCATTAAAGAATAAAACAAGATGAAAATGACTAAATTTTACTTTGCGCTATTTGTACTTGCATTAATTACTATCAATGTTTCGGCTCAAGAAAACAATGATCTGTCTCAAAGGGAAAAAGTAATCCTTGAAACTGTTCAAGGAACTGTTACTAAAATTGTAAAAGAAACCAGAGAAATAACACTTATGGGAGTGGAAGGTAATCTTATGACCCTGACAGCAGGTAAAGCTGTTGAAAGGTTTGATGAAATTGCTGTTAATGATATAATTACCTTTGATTCTTGGACATATTTAAAGGCAGAATTTCGTCAACCAACTGCTGAAGAAATCGAAGAGCCAATAGTTATACTAGCCGAAGGAGGCAAAGCCCCAGAAGGTATGGACCCAGGAGCTGCAATTGGTGCAATTGTAAAAGCAGTAGTTACAATAGAGGTGCTAAACAGACCCTCTATGCTTGCAACAGTTAAAGGCCCTCTAGGTAATTACTTAACAATACAAATGGAAGATGAAGAGTTAATTCAAAAATTACACATTGGGCAGGTACTCATTCTCACATATGCAGAAGCTATCGCTGTATCTCTTGAAAAAGTAAGTTCTGGCACACCATAAAAAATTAAATATTACATTTATCAAGTAATATTACAAACCAAAAAAGACCTACATAAAATGTAGATTTTTTTAGTTACTTCTCTTTTGAAGCACCAAAATCACCTTACTAATTTTATTATTTAAAATTATAGTAGGAGAATTGCACTCTAAACTGTTCTATATACAGATATAATACAACATGAAATCTAATAAAATTTAGTTTATATTAGCCTAACTTATCTTTCCTTATGAAAATATTTATTAATAAATTTAAAAAAGTAATTCTAGCTTTGTTTAATACTAGAGCAGCTGGTTCATATATTATTTTATTTGCAATAGCAATAGCAGTCGCTACATTTATTGAAAACGATTTTGGAACAAGCACTGCTCAAAAAGTGATTTTTAAATCTTGGTGGTTTGAATTGCTACTCCTTCTATTTAGTATTTCAATTATTGTGAATATCTTCAGGTTTCGCATGATTCAACAAAAAAAATGGGCACTTCTTATATTTCATGGGGCGATTATCATCATCCTTATTGGTGCTGGAATTACACGTTATTTTGGATTTGAAGGTATGATGCATATTCGAGAGAATGATTCATCAAATACTTTTCTATCATCAAATACTTATTTAAAATTCAATGTTAATAAAAACAACAAAACATTCTCTTTTAATGAACCTGTGCTTTTTGCTTCTTTAGGAAATAACAATTGGCAAGAGTCGTATCTGATAGGAGATGATTTAATTGGCATTAGGGTTAAAAAAGTTATTCCAAACCCTAAACAAGTTTTAAGTTCAAGTATTGATGGGTTACCTACATTAAAAATTGTTGTTGCAGGAATAAATGGTAGAGAAGAGTATTTTCTTAGAAAAGGACAAACAAAAAGAATTAGAAACCTTATTTATAATTTTAAAGATAATCCATTATCAGAAGCAATCAATATAATATATGTAAACGATTCTTTGAAGCTAAAAGTAAACAGAGTAATTACTCAAATGACAATGGCTACACGTAAAAGAGATACCATTCATCCTTCAAGTTTATATAGCTCACTTAAACTACAGTCCTTATACTCAGATGGTTCAAATAATTTTGTGTTCTCTGAATTTAATAAATCTGGAGTTGTCAATATTATTTCTGAAAATTCTAAAATCAAAAATGAAAGTACAATTGCATTAATGCTGGATGTTTCTGTTGATGGAATCTCACAAGAAATAATGATTTATGGCAATATGGGGTTGGTGGGAAATCCAAAGTCATTACAATTTAATAATATGAATATTGTAGTTTCGTATGGATCTAAAACTATTCAATTGCCTTTTTCTATAAAACTAAAAAAGTTTATTCTTGATAAGTATCCCGGAACCAATAGCGCCTCATCGTATGCAAGTGAGGTTGTTTTATTAGATAGTAGAAAAAACCTTGAAATGGATTTTAGAATTTTTATGAACAATATTTTAAATTATGAAGGCTACCGCTTTTTTCAATCTTCTTTTGACAAGGACGAAAAAGGCACATACCTCAGCGTAAACAATGATTACTGGGGTACGCTAATTTCATATATAGGATATGCCCTATTTACTCTTGGATTTATACTTGTGTTTTTTAGTAAGAATACACGCTTTCGCCAAGTTTTACAAAAAATAAAGAAACTAAGAATAAAAAACTCAACCTTCATTCTTTTAGCATTATTGTCATTTTCAACACCTGCAATAATTGCACAAACTCAAATTAATAGTTCATATACCAATCATGTTGTCAATAAAGAACATGCAGATAGTTTTAGCAAATTGGTTGTTCAAGATTATAGAGGGCGTATGAAACCAGTACACACTCTTTCTAGAGAAGTTATGCGAAAATTGTATCGTAAAGAAATGTTTGAAGGATTGAATGCGGATCAGTTAATATTGAGTATGCTTGTAAATGGTCAAGCATGGAATGATGCAAAGTTAATTAAGTTAGGAAAACATAAAGATGTGCTCACATTATTAGGAGTTACAAGTAACTATGCATCATATAAGGATTTCTTTAATGAAAAAGGAGACTATAAGTTAAGAGCAGAAGTAAGCAGGGTATATGACTTAAACCCAAAAGATAGAGGTGTTTATGAAAAGGAATTGTTAAAAATTGATGAAAGGCTAAACATTTTAAGTATGGTTTTTTCTGGAAATTTGCTAAAAATAATTCCTATTGCAAACGACGCAAATAACACTTGGATATCTAGACATAATCATGGAAATGACAGTCACGACGATCATGTTGCTACCACTTTTTTTAACGCTTATATAGCTGCCCTCAAAAAAGGAATCAATACTAATAACTATACTGATGCAAACAACCTTATAAATGAGCTTAAAGAATATCAAGTTAAAAATGGAGGGACTGTAATCCCATCAAAAACTAAAATTAATGCAGAAATATTTCTAAACAATCTTAATGTTTTTAATCGTTTAGCTGCATTCTATATTTTATTAGGTTTATCTTTTTTGTTTTTCTTATTCATATCGGTTTTTAAACCAAAATTCAATTTAAAAATTATTTATAAAATCCTTTTTTCTTTAGTTATTATTGGATTTTTATTACATACCATAGGATTAGGATTACGCTGGTTTGTTTCTGGTAGAGCTCCATGGAGTAATGGCTATGAATCTATGATATACATTGCTTGGACTACAACATTAGCTGGTGTCATATTTACACGAAAATCTTTTGGTGGTTTAGCAGCAACAATGGTATTAGCTTCAACACTTCTCCTGGTTTCTACTTTAAGTTTTCTTGATCCAGATATTACCCCTTTAGTACCTGTGTTGAAATCATATTGGCTAACAATTCATGTGTCATTAGAAGCTGGTAGTTATGGTTTCTTAATGTTAGGTGCTATTATTGGTCTTATCAATTTAATATTGATGATTTTTATAAACGAAAAGAATAAAGAAAGAGTTAAAAGGATTATTACTGAAATGTCTTATATAAGCGAATTAACCTTAGTAGGTGGTTTAATCATGGTGAGTGTTGGTACTTATTTAGGAGGAATTTGGGCTAATGAATCTTGGGGGCGCTATTGGGGATGGGATGCTAAAGAAACCTGGGCGCTTGTAACAATCTTGGTTTACGCATTTATTTTGCATATGAGAATAATACCAAAATTAACTGGGTTGTTTATTTATAATGTATCCACTATATTTGGATTAGCAACAGTTATAATGACCTATTATGGAGTTAACTATTATTTATCAGGGCTACATTCTTATGCATCAGGAGATCCTGTTCCTATACCTAAATGGGTTTATTATGTGGTTGTTTCAATAATAGTGATTTGTGCTTTGGCGTATTATAAAAAAAGAAAGTATAAAATCATATCTTAAGAAAGATAAGTGTTAATTACTATTTAACAAGCTCTCCTTTTTCTAAAATTAAATCATAGTTATACCCTGCACCGAAATCTTTGTTTAGAACAACAACTGCTTTTATGGTAATTTTTGAACCTTCAGGTACAAATTCTTCTGAAGTAATTACAAGATCGAAATCGTCATTGGTGCCATCGTTAAGGTGAATCCAATTTCTATTCATAATACCTGCATTTATTTTTGTGCAAACACCCGTTAGTTGAACAGTTTGACCTTCATACTTCTTTGGATTCTTTACTAATTCTGCTATGGTAATTGAACCTTCTTGTGACGTTACATTTGTAGGTCTGGTCTGTGAAACTTTATCAACAGGATGGTTCTGTTCTTTTTTTGTATTATTATCAGTTTTAGCACCTTGATTATTACCATGATTTGCAACGACCAATTTTGAAACCAAATATACTTTTTCAAAAACTCTATTATGTTCTTTACTTTCAAAATTTGTTTTAAGTAAGCCTCCAGAATAATAATATGTTTCTCCAACATTCACTTTTTTACTCCTAGTAGCAATCCAAAACTGTTTGTCTCCTTCATTTACATTCAGATATACATATTTTGAAGTTGGAAGAATTTCATTTACTATAACAGTATGTAAATCATTATTAAAACTCTTATTTTGCTTTGTTAATGGTTCATACTCTGGTTCAGAATCATTTGAAAATATTCCTGAAGAAGTATTTTCACTTATATTATCACTTGATGGATTGATAACCTTAGGGTTATTACACGCCATAACTAATAGAAGTGTTACAATAGTAAGTCCTGTAATTTTGAATTTATTATACATAATTTATTTTTTTCGTTGTCTATAAAATCTCTTTATAATTCTTGCATTTAGTCTAAAATTATTTTCTGAATCAAAGCTAGAAAATTCTCCTGATAAACTAAAGATTAATAATCTATTTATATAATATGAAACATGGGTTCCAAAATAGTTTTGACTAAAATTGGGAATATTACTTGTATAGTCATAGTTTACAAATCTATAATAAAAATCTGCATTAAGACGTTGATCAAAAAAGGGTCTAGAATATCTAAGTGAAGCAATATTACTTAATAGGTAATTTGATGAATTTCTATTATATGTTATAGATGCACGCCCTCCAATCATTGGTATTTTTGAATGACTGACATAACCATATATATTATCAGATTTATTATCGGTATCGTTTTGAAATCGCTTGCTATAACTAAACCCTGTACTTATATATTTAACAGGCCTTACATTAATTCGAGCTCTTATTCCTTGTCTAGCAATATCTTCATCAAGTAAGCGCTCAATATCAGTTTGCAAAGTTTCATAATATAGTATTCTTTTTCTCGAATCGTAAGACAATGACAAATTCACTTTTCTATTAAATCTATATCTTGCCGAGATGTATAAGTTTGTTAGCCTAATATTTGTTGATTCAACTCCATTAACTTTACTATAAAGGTCTAATTCCATTGATGAAAAAAGATTCAATTTTTTAAATAGGGTGCTAGAATGCTGAAAATAAGCATACCTCCTATCTGTTGCTCCGCTATTTTTTTGTTCTGCAAAGCCAACTGTAGTTTGAGAATAAAGGTTTTTACCATATGTTTCTCTACCAAAATAAGCACTGTATTGAAATAAATCTGAATTAAAACCATAGTCGTAGATATCTGGTCTAAACCCTGCCATTACACCAACATAATTTTTACCAAAGTATTTCTCTGCTTGAATACCATCTATTGCACCTATAGAAGATGCCTTATAGTTAATTTTTCTACCAACTGTAACAGATAGTGTTGTGTCAATATCATATCTAAGTGCTAAATTATAGACATTAAAGTAGCTGGAATTTTGAGTACTGCTAGTAGTACCTGTAATGAGGTTATTCGTATAATTTATATAAGTGTCTATAGAAAATTTAGAATTATTTATATGAGCAGCATTTAGAGAAAAACGAGACATAATTCTATGCCTATTGTCTCTAATACTTGAAAGGTTACTATAACTCGCTACAGAAAGTCTTGCCCTGATAGCTTCTAAATAATTACCTTCTTTTTTCTTTTTATTTTCATCTATCAAGGCTTCATCAACATTAACACTCGCTTCCTCAGCTTCAATAATTTCTACATCAGATTGAAACTCATCTTCTAATTCAAAATTTGATTTGTGCAATACAGTATCCCCAGTATTAATATTGCATCCATTCAAAATTGTACAAACAACAGAGCTAGAAGATTTATTCTTAACCAATAAACAAGATAGACCATAATTCCCTACTTGAAGAGAATCACCAATAGATATTTTGTCTGTATTATTGAATTTTACATAAACATTCATAGAAGTAACAAACGTAACTTTCCCTTCTAAAATTTCCACATCAACTTGCCCATGAGCAGTTGCATAGGTAATTAAAAACAACAATATGGATACCAATCTATAATTCATACTAATCTGAACCATCTGGGTGACATTCTAAACAAGCATTACTCTCATAAACATATCCATCAAATTCTGAATCACCTGGGTGATTATGAACATCAAACATGTCTGATTGACTGTGGCATGTAAAACAAGTAAAAATACCATAATCATTTGGGTTTGTATGACAGTCTATACATTGACTCCATTCTCCATTATGTTTACCACTATAAATTGGAAAGTACATGCCATCATGATCAAAAGTAGATGGATCCCAAGTTATTTCAGTATGACATTCAGTACAGTCTTGTGGAAATTGGGCACTACTATGGTTTGGATCTGTAGTACTATTATAATCATCTAAATGACATCCCACACAAGTATTTGGTGTATTTGTATAATCACCATTATGACATTCAACACATTCATTAGCAATAATTGCATGTGCACCATTTAATGGATAAAATTCATTGTGATCCCAATTTACTGGTGTCCAGTTAGGATTTGTTGTATGACACTCAACACAATCCGTTGGAAATTGAGCATTATCATGGTTTGGATCATTTGTTGTATCATAATCAGATTGATGACAAGTAACACATTCTGGAGATAGATTTGAGTAATTTCCATTTGTGTGACATTGTGTACAGTCTGAAATATCATGCCCCAATGTTAATGGAAAAAAATCATGATTAACTGTTGCTGGCGTCCATCCAGGGTTTGTAGAATGACACTCTACACAATCGGTAGGATATCCAACATTACCATGATCTGGATTTGTTGTGGTGTCATAATCTGTTTGGTGACAAGTAACACATTCTGGTGATGTATCAGAATAATTTGACGTAAGATGACAT
>JASFYP010000059.1:0-73157 GCA_045047075.1 Flavobacteriaceae bacterium | reverse complement strand
ACATGCTGTACATCTTCTTCTTCCTCTAATTTTTCTAATAATTTTTCTACGTCAGCTTGATGCTCTTCTGGTAGTTTAGTGGTAGATGTTGGTAATCTTTCAAAGCCTGAAGATAAAATTTCAACATTTTCTTTTTCAAAGAAACTTTGAATTGCACCGAATTGCTCAAAAGGAGCATACACTATGATTCCTTCTTCATCATCAAAAACTTCTTCAACATCAAAGTCGATGAGTTCTAGTTCTAACTCTTCCAAGTCAATCGTAATATCTTCTTTTTTTACCGTAAAATTACAAGTGTGATCAAACATAAATAGTACAGATCCTGAGGTTCCGAAATGACCATCACATTTATTAAAAGCAGCGCGTACATTAGCAACTGTACGGTTATTGTTATCAGTAGCAGTCTCTACAACAATAGCAATTCCGTGCGGTGCATATCCTTCAAACAACACCTCTTTATAGTTAGCAGTATCTTTGTCAAATGCTTTTTTTATGGCGCGTTCAACATTATCCTTTGGCATGTTTGCTGCTTTAGCATTTTGCATCACAGCACGTAGGCGTGAGTTAGAATCTGGATTTGGACCACCATCTTTCACAGCCATTACAATGTCTTTCCCTATTCTTGTAAACGTCTTTGCCATTGCTGACCAACGTTTCATTTTTCTTCCTTTTCTAAGTTCAAATGCTCTTCCCATTTCTTAAATTGTTTAATCGTGGATTTGTTTGTTTGCTGAATAGCAAATTTAAATATTACAGTATTGATTTACAATTATTAATTGATATTGTTATTTATAAAATTGTGTTCTCCTAATAATTTAAAATCTTCATTCAATATGAATAAAATTCATCTTATGATTATGTTCTTTTAATTCTTTTTTTGCTTTTGCATGTTGTTCTTCAAAGGTTAAAAGGTCGGTTCCTTTATTAATCCCAAACGAATAATGGTATTTTAATAGTTCTAAATCAAGAGTTGTTAAATAAGAATTGTTTTCTTTATAACACCCTGAAAAAATGCTTTCACAATCTAACAATTCTGTATTGTAAAACTGCCCCAAGGATTTGAAAAAATCTTGAATAACACTATTTTTAAGAAAGGTTTTATTGAATAATATTAAAGAGTTTATTTCTAAAGTACACTTATATAATCTTTGTCTCCCATCCCAATTAACATAATAATTAACTCCATCTTTGCCTTTTACTTTTTCATCGTAGCGATATGAGTTTTTTTCATTTATTTCATAAATAAAATAATTGGAGTCTTCTTTTTTTGAAACCTCATAAATTGTTAAAGAGTCAACATTTTTAGATAGTTCTTTAGTAAATTTTATAAGTTCTTGTTTAGTATCCTTACTAACTGATTTATCAAAAAAAAGTTTAATATCATCTTTCCAGTATTTCATTCTCAGTTTCTTTTCACTCCATTTTTTTTGCTTACTCTTGTTGAAAACAACTTCTTTATAAATATTTAAAAAAACTGAATCTCGATATTCATACTGAACAGAGACACTATTCGGTTTTTTATCAGCACTTAACAATACTAAAGTATCTTTATCTTTAAACATAAACTGAAGAGAGTCTTTTTTAGATATTGTTCCAAATTCCTTTACATATTGCTTTATTGGCATATAGAAATGAGGATGATTCTTATATTTAATAGAATCTTGAGAATGTGATACCAGAGTAAAAAGGCTAAATGCTATTAGAATATTTTTTTTTATGAATTTAAACATTATATTTTTATTTTGGCATATTTATGAGAAGCCTTCTCTTTAGAACTATTATATTTTTTTAATATTTTTTCATAAGTTCGGTAATTAATTTCTTGATCAAAAATATTTTTATAATGAAAATTAATAAGTTCAATATCATTCTCGGAAAGTTCTTTGCTTATAGAGTAACAATCAGATAAAAAGCTATTACAATTTAAAGAAGAGCTTAGAGTAAAGCCTCCTAAAGTCCGAATGAACATCTCTTTCATTTTATAAACTTGCTCCTTTTTATTAAACACTTTATTTGTATTAATTCTTAACGCACCAAAATAAAAATGATTTTTGTTGTTTGACTGCAAACTATATGAAATATCATTTTTTGAATTAATATTCGGGTATAATTCTGTTGTATGCTTTTTGTTATCTATAGTATATATAAAATAGTTAGATTTATTTTTTTGATTAACAACCTCTATAGAAATACCGTCTATTTTATAATCTATTTTTTCAAATAAGGATAACATCTCATTTTTTAAATATGGTTTAACATTTTTTGCAAAAAACACTTTTATTGTTGAGGTCCATAATTTTATTTCTTTTTTTTTGTATTTATTTCTATACTCCTTATCTCCGAAAACAATATTTTTATATTGTTCAATAAAACAAGAATCTATTACTCCCAAATCTAAAAGAAATGAATTTTTTATTTTACTGCTCGTAACAATTAAGGTGTCATTTTTGAGAAATATTGCATTCTTTAAGTAAGATGAATCTTTTTTCTGTACCCTTTCTATTGGTTTATAGATCCTATTTATTTCAAGATTACTATTTTGAGCATTTGAAAAAGTATATACTGATAAAAATAGTACGATTAAAATATTTTTTTTCATAAGTTGTGTAATCTATGTTTTAATCTTTTATTTCTGTGTTTGTTGATTCTTCCAATTTGCCACCACAATTTTCATTGTAAAAATTTATAACTTCATCAATGCTTTTACGCTTATATAAATCATTTTTAATTTTGTCAACTAAATCAGGGCAATCTTCGATATAAGTTAAAATCTCTTTTTTAAATTTATTTGATTTGCTACCATAGTTAGATAGATCATTATAATCGGGTTTAAACAGAGATGAGTTATCAGAAAATCCGGTGTAACCTAAAATATGTGCTAAATCTGAATCATCTTTAGTGATATATAATATTGGGCTTGTAGATCCATCATAATTAACTTGTGTCTCTCTATAGACTGCAAGTCTTCCTTTTAATAATACAGCAAGTAAAATTGGATTAAGTCTTTCAAATACAATTTTATAATGATATTCAGTACTTCTTCCTTTTTCTTCAAGAATAAGTTTGTAAACTAATTTTGAGTCATAAGTGTTTTTTTTAGAGTTTTTATTTTCTCTAAACTTTATATCATTGAAGGGAGTTATTTTTGCAAGACCATCCAATATAGTCCCATCTCTAAAATACAATGTTGCTTTTTGTTTTTGTCCAAAACTGGCAATCGTAAACAATAGGGTTAATACTAAAAGTAGTTTTCTCATAAATTTTAATAGAGTAATTCGTATTTTATTTTTCGTGCTAATTCGTGAAATTCGTGTCCAAACCTAAACTTGAATAATCCCTAAATTAAACTTCTTTTCAATCGGTGCTTGATTCGCAGCTTCAATTCCCATACTAATCCATGTTCTAGTATCGAGTGGATCAATAATAGCATCCGTCCAAATTCGTGACGCAGCATAATAAGGCGAGGTCTGTTTATCATATCGTTCTTCAATTGACTTTAAAATCTCCTGCTCCTTTTCTGGAGTAATTTCTTGCCCTTGTTTTTTAAGAGTAGCAGTTTCAATTTGCAATAAAACTTTTGCAGCAGCAGCCCCTCCCATAACTGCTAATCTTGCTGATGGCCACGCGAAAATCAATCTTGGGTCGTATGCTTTTCCACACATGGCATAGTTTCCTGCACCATAAGAATTTCCTACTACTACCGTGAATTTTGGTACTACAGAATTACTCACAGCATTCACCATTTTCGCACCATCTTTAATGATGCCTCCGTGTTCAGATTTACTCCCAACCATAAACCCAGTAACATCTTGTAAGAAAACCAATGGAATTTTCTTCTGATTGCAATTCGCAATAAAACGAGTTGCTTTATCGGCAGAATCAGAGTAAATTACACCGCCAAACTGCATTTCTTTTTTAGCATTTTTGACAACCTTACGTTGATTGGCAACAATGCCAACTGCCCAACCATCAATTCTGGCATAGGCACAAATAATCGTTTTTCCGTAATCAGCTTTGTATTCTTCAAACTCCGAATTATCAACCAATCGCTTTATGATTTCTTTCATATCATATTGGTCAGAGCGAGTTCTTGGTAAAATTCCGTAAATATCTTGTGGGTCTTCTTTTGGTTTTTCAGCTTTAACGCGATTGAATCCTGCATTTTCTGCAGCTCCTATTTTACTAAAAATAGTTTTTATTTTTTCTAAAGCATCTTTATCGTCAGTTGCTTTATAATCGGTAACTCCACTAATTTCACAGTGAGTTGTTGCTCCACCCAAAGTTTCATTATCTATACTTTCGCCAATAGCTGCTTTTACTAAATAACTGCCAGCTAAAAATATACTTGCTGTTTTGTCAACAATAATAGCTTCATCACTCATGATAGGTAAGTAAGCACCACCTGCAACACAGCTGCCCATAATTGCAGAAATTTGCGTAATCCCCATACTGCTCATCACTGCGTTGTTTCTGAAAATCCGTCCAAAATGTTCCTTATCTGGAAAAATTTCATCTTGCATAGGCAAGTAAACACCTGCACTATCTACCAAATAAATAATTGGTAATTTGTTTTCGATGGATATTTCTTGAGCTCTTAAATTCTTTTTGGCTGTGATTGGAAACCATGCACCTGCCTTAACAGTAGCATCATTTGCAACAACGATACATTGCTTTCCAGAGATATATCCAATTTTTACAACTACACCTGCAGACGGACATCCACCGTGTTCAACATACATATCTTCTCCTGCAAAAGCACCAATCTCAATAGATTTAGATTTTTTATCGAGTAAATAATTAATTCGTTCGCGTGCCGTTAGTTTTCCTTTTTCGTGTTGTTTTTCGATGCGTTTAGTACCGCCACCTTTAAAAACTTTAACAAGTCTCTTTTTTAATTCTGACACTTGTAGTTTATTAAAATCTTCGTTTTTGTTGAAGTTTAAATCCATCAATCGCATAAATTTTTAGACAGCTAAAATACAAATTCCAAATTCCATTAACGAAATTCCATGCATCAAATATTTAGAGGCTATTATCGATATTATGAAATGTAATCTGGCATTATTATTTAATTTCGATTAAAATATACGCCATGAAAATAGATTCCTTGGAAAATAAAAATAATTATCATACATTTGTGCCCAACTTAAAAACTAAATAAGATGAAAAGAAACAAAATAATTTATTATGTAGCCACAGGATTGTTATCAGCATTGATGTTGTTTTCTTCAGGAATGTACATTTTTAATCATGAGATGGTAAGTGGTCTATTCACAAGTTTTGGGTACCCAACTTATATAATTTATCCATTAGCGGTAGCGAAATTATTAGGGCTGTTTGCTATATGGAATCCAAATTTTAAAGTATTGAAAGAGTGGGCGTATGCTGGTTTTTTCTTTGATTTAATCTTAGCGTTTTTTGCACATTATATGGTTTCTGATGGAGGTCAAAATGCAGCAGTTATCGGGATGCTGTTATTAATTGTATCTTATATATTTAGTAAAAAGATCACTAACAATTAAAAAATAATTATGAAAAATATCATAGCCTTTGCCGGTAGCAGTAGTAAAAAATCGATTAACAAAAAATTAGTTAGCTATGCAGCTTCAAAAATAAATAATGCAGAAACCACAGTATTGGATTTAAATGATTTTGAAGTTCCTATCTACGGAATCGATTTTGAAAATAAATCTGGAATCCCAGAAAATGCCAATAAGTTGAACAAGATTTTAGCAAGTAGTGATGGAATCATTCTATCTCTAGCAGAGCACAACGGGAGTTATGCCGCGGTATTTAAAAATATTTTTGATTGGATGTCTAGAATCGATAAGGAGGTTTTTAAAAACAAACCCATGCTTTTGATGGCAGCATCACCAGGAGGTAGAGGCGGAGCAGGAGTGTTGGCTGCAGCAAAATCGACCTTTCCTCATTTGGGAGGGAATATAGTCGCAGATTTTTCTTTACCTAGCTTTTATGATAATTTTAAAGATGGTGAAATTGTAAATTCTGATTTATTAAATCTGTTCAATGGGGCAGTTAGTAAATTTGAAAAAGAAATTTAATTATAATCAATTATGGGAGATTTTGCAAAAGATATAAACTCGTCATTTCCGAATAATAAGGTAAAAGCCTTGTTGAATATTATTTATACATCCAATTGGATTACGAGCCATCAAAATGAATACTTTAAGCCTTTCGGTATTTCGCCACAGCAATACAATATTCTTAGAATTTTAAAAGGAGCTGGAACTGAATTGAAAGTGCAAGTGATTAAAGAGCGGATGATTGAGCGGGCACCAAACGCCACAAGATTGATGGATAAATTATGTACAAAAGAGTTGATAACAAGACACAATTGCAAAAATGACCGAAGGGTTGTTTATGTAGAAATTACTATAAAAGGAATACAACTTTTAGATGCAATAGCTGCAAAAAATATTGATGATTTATTGAATAATCTATCAGAAAATGAAGCGAAAATTTTGAGTGATTTACTAGATAAGATTCGATAATTTAAAAAAAAATAATCATGAAAAAAATAAGAACAATAGCGCATACAAGTGGAAGCCCACTCGTAAGTATGGGGCCAATAAGATTACGGCAACCAATCCCTAATGATGATTTACAACAAGTAGATCCATTTATTTTGTTACATCATTATGGTCCGTATGCAATTAGCGAGTTTAACAACCCGTTTGATTTAGGACCACATCCTCACCGTGGATTTGAGCCAATTACCTTATTATATAAAGGAGAACAATTGCACCGAGATTCTTTAGGAAATGAGATGTTGGTAAAAGCTGGGGATGTTCAATGGACAACTGCTGGTAGAGGAATTATCCATGCTGAAGGACCAACAAAAGAGTTTGTGCTAAAGGGAGGAGAACTTGAAGGAATTCAATTATGGCTCAATTTACCAGCGTCAAAAAAAATGATTCCGGCAAATTATCAGCATGCTAAATCTGAGATAATGGAAGTAGTTACAGATGATAGTGAAAATATTTCTTTAAAGATTGTAGCTGGTGCTTTGAATGGAAAATTTGGTGCTATAACTGCTCAAACATCAGTGAATGTTTTTATGGGTTCATCTCGTGGAGATGGAGAGCTTGAAATAGAATTGCCTAATTACCATAAAGCGATGATTTATTTGTTAGACGGAGAATTGCTTGTGAATGATAGCCTTAACCTTAAAAAAGGAGCAACGCAATTTGTGACTTTTGAGTTGGATGGTGATACTATTAAAATTACATCCAAAGGAGAAAGTAATTTTTTAATTTTATCTGGAGAGCCTATCAATGAGAAAATGGTGCAGCATGGACCTTATGTAATGAATTCTCAAACAGAAATTATGGAAGCAATGCGTGATTTTAATATGGGTAAAATGGGGTATCTTTATTAAAACTTTATATGCTATCGAGTGTAGTTGAGAGCTGTCAAAATAGTTTATTTCTTAAGTTGCTTTTATTCAATTCCAAAATTTAATGGATTTCCATAGCCATAACCTACATTAGGATTCCAATAACCGTAAGACCAAATTCCAGATGATTGAGTTGTATAATCTCCGCTGTTTTGCCAATGATAAAATTCTTCATTACCTATATCTGAATTTTTGTAAAACCTGATTTCAAAGTGTAGGTGAGGACCTCCCATAGTTCCAGAATACAAATTTTTAGAAACCACATCGCCTTTATTTATAGATAAGCCATTTAGTTGTATCAATTCACTTTCATCTAAGTCTAAATCAATATGAGCATAAATGGTAACTAATTTTCCAATTAAATTATTTTCAGAATCTTTTATGTCTTTTGTAATTGTTAAATAGTGTCTGTATTTTGGACTATCTCTATAGGTGTTCACAATCCCATCGTGAGCAGCATAGATAGTAATATCTGATAAATTGTCTGGATGTAAATCTATTGCTGGATGATGTTGTGATGTTCCTCCCATTCCAATTCCAACTCCAAACGCTCTGTTTATTGAATAAGATGCAATATCTCCATTTGGGTTTTTAAATGGATGTTGATAATTTTCAATCCTTGTAAAGTGAATAAACTTATTAAGTTCATCTCTCAAATCAGTTTCATTAGTATTGTAATAATATGGAGTTAAAAAATCTTGATATGCTCCATTTTCGTTAACTTCATAAGAAATTTGCTCTTCAATTTCTGTTGTGTCAATTTTATCGCAACTTGATGAAAATATTAATAATATCAGAATAAAATATGGTGTCATTTTGTTCATAAATTTAAGTTTCTTTATTAAGACATATAAACTGCTAAATAGTTTAATCGTATAATGATAATTATAAGGAGTTGCTCTATTATTTATGCTAACTATTTTTATATGAATCTTATGAGACTTTAAAACTCTTGTAGGATTTTTATTTGCAATAATCAAATATCTTATTTCCTATTATTTGTCGATATTTGTAATTGAATTCTAAAAAAAAATCAACAGCAATGGCAGACGATAAAAAGATTATATTTTCTATGTCTGGGCTAAGTAAAACTTATCCTGGAGCAAATAAACAAGTATTAAAAAACATTCATTTAAGTTTCTTTTACGGAGCTAAAATCGGGATTTTAGGTCTCAACGGTTCGGGGAAGTCTACCTTGATGAAAATTATTGCAGGCATTGAAAAAAATTATCAAGGCGATGTTACTTTTAATCCAGGATTGACCGTTGGTTATTTATCACAAGAGCCAGAATTAGACGAGTCTAAAACTGTGATGGATGTTGTAAAAGAAGGTGTTGCTGAAACAGTTGCGGTATTAGATGAATACAATAAAATCAACGATATGTTTGGCTTGGAAGAGGTGTATTCTGATGCTGATAAAATGGAAAAGTTGATGAATCAACAAGCAGTTTTACAAGATAAGATTGATGCGTTGGATGCTTGGGAGCTCGATACAAAATTAGAAATTGCCATGGATGCATTACGTACTGCTGATGGAGATACACCTATTAACGTATTGTCTGGAGGTGAAAGAAGAAGAGTAGCTTTGTGTAGATTGTTATTGCAACAACCTGATGTATTATTATTAGATGAGCCAACCAATCACTTAGATGCAGAGTCGGTACATTGGTTAGAACATCATTTGTCACAATACAAAGGAACGGTGATTGCCGTAACCCACGATAGATATTTCTTAGACAATGTTGCCGGATGGATTTTAGAGCTAGATAGAGGTGAAGGGATTCCATGGAAAGGAAATTACTCATCTTGGTTAGATCAAAAATCAAAACGTATGGCACAGGAAGATAAGACAGCTTCTAAGCGTCAAAAAACATTAGAACGTGAGCTGGAATGGGTGCGACAAGGAGCAAAAGGTCGTCAGTCAAAATCAAAAGCGCGTTTAGCAAATTATGATAAATTGCTGAATCAAGATCAGAAAAAAGTAGAAGAAAAATTAGAAATATATATTCCTAATGGTCCTCGTTTAGGTAATAATGTAATTGATGCCAATGGTGTTTCAAAAGCATTTGGAGACAAACTATTGTACGAAGATTTAAACTTTAGTTTACCTCCGAATGGAATTGTCGGAATTATAGGCCCTAACGGTGCGGGTAAAACCACTATTTTTAAAATGATTATGGGGCAGGAGTCTCCAGATAAAGGCGAATTTCAAGTCGGTGATACTGCAAAAATCGCATATGTAGATCAGTCACATTCCAATATTGATGCAAATAAATCTATCTGGGAGAATTTTTCTGACGGACAAGATTTGGTGATGATGGGTGGTAAGATGGTAAACTCTAGAGCTTATTTGAGCCGTTTTAACTTTGCAGGATCAGAACAAAATAAAAAAGTAAGTGCACTTTCTGGTGGAGAGCGAAATAGATTGCATTTAGCGATGACTTTAAAAGAAGAAGGAAATGTTTTATTACTCGATGAGCCTACCAATGATTTGGATGTAAATACACTGAGAGCCTTAGAAGAAGGACTAGAAAACTTTGCAGGATGTGCTGTGGTGATATCGCATGATAGATGGTTTTTAGACAGAATTTGCACGCATATCTTAGCTTTTGAAGGAAATTCTCAAGTCTATTATTTTGAAGGGTCATTCTCTGAATACGAAGAAAATAAAAAGAAACGTTTGGGTGGAGATTTAATGCCGAAACGTATTAAATATAAAAAATTGATTCGATAATATTCTTGATTTGCACCAATCGTCAGTTCGAGTATTTTTTATGAGGTACGATTAAAAAATGTATCGAGAACAGTTATGAAAAAATAGAGAAAAAAAGGTTTCATAAAATTATTGAAACCTTTTTTATTTGCATTCCTTTGAAAGTAGGAATCCATAAAAAGTAAGATTATAATCAAATTGTAATTTTAGAAGATTAGCTCGACTACATTTTAAAATATATTAGAATGAATAAAAATTCAACTTTAACCATCGCACAAATCATACTAATTGTTTTAGGAATTGCCATGATTTATATTGGGGCAATCTTTGCTCCAAAATTAATGTTACCACCTATTATTACGGGTGTTGGTTTCTTTGTAATTGCTTGGGCGTTTTCTGCAATTAAGAAATAGTTTGCTCCTGCAAATAAGTCACTGAATTTGGTCCCTCCATAAATAATAAATCTAAAATGCTGAGGTTTGGGATATAGCCATATCGATCATCAAAAACTTGCGTGTACTTTTTAAAGTTATAAGTAGCTTCTTTCCTAGCATTTGCTAAAAAACGCATGTCCTTCGTTTTTGGAGTTATTTCGTATTCTGAAGTTTTAGTAAATGGAATATTCTCTTGTAAAGCATCCATCAAAAACTCATGGCATTTTAAATTGAAGTCTTGTAAAAACTTTTGATTTCCTTCATACAAAGGCAATAAGTCATCCTCGTAAAATTCAAAATAAGGAGAAGAACGATAGGCTGTTTGTATAGATCTTAGATGCAATTGTTGCCACCGTTCGCTCTGATCTATTCTAATATCTTTTGTTTTTTGACGTGTTCCTTTTTTGGAATGCACTATCGGAATGTTGAGTTGTAACTTTCCATTAGCACCATAAATATTACAGTGATTTCTATAAGTCTGTTTTTGATAATTGTCTTCTACCTCAAAAATAAATTCATCGTTTTGAAACAACGCAACATATTGCGAAATGGGTGAAAAGTATGTTGGGATGAATAACACTTAATTAAAAATTAATAATGAACAATTAAAAAATTCCAAAAATAAAATTCCAAATTCCAATTTGTACTTCGCAAATGGTACCTCGTACTTTTCTATGCTTTTTTCTTCTTTTTTCTAAAATAATTAAACCCAAAATAAATGGCTAATAATCCTAAGAAAGGATAGAAATACGAAACAGGTTCTCCATCGCCACCAACGGTTGTAAACAATCTGTTCCATCTAATTTTTTCTTTGATACCATCACCATTTGTCTCCCAACTAAACCAAATAAATACTGGTTTTCCAATTACATGGTCAAATGGAGTGAAACCATAACTACGTGCATCTAAAGAGTTGTGGCGGTTATCTCCCATCATCCAATAATAGTCTTGTTTAAAAGTATAGGTGCTCGCCAACTGACCATTAATATACATTTCATTACCATCAACAGTTACATCATTTCTTTCATATTCTCTAATAACATGTTCGTAAATCGGAATGGTTTTACTGTTTATTTCTATAGTCGCTCCTTCTTCAGGAATGTAAAGTGGTCCATAATTATCACCACTCCAAGTATATTGAGCATCGTGTGGAAATATATTTTTATTAAAGTTTCCTGCAGGAGTATTTCGTTTGACAATACTTTTTACTGAGGGATTCTTACTAAGCTTTTTTGCTTCTTTTTCAGTTAGAGTCAACATATAAATTCCATCTCTACTGATAGATCCTTCCCTAACATTGTAGCGATTTTGTAGTGTTCTAGGATTAATTTGTTTTCCACCTGTATCAACAGTATAATTAAACTGAGGCTTCGCTCTATCTGGCATTTTTGAAATTTTGCCATCAATATAAATCACCCCATCAATAATTTGTATAGTATCACCCGCGATTGCTGTACATCTTTTTACATAATTGGTTTTTTTGTCAATAGGTTTGTAGGTAAACTTCCCAGAATTATCGCCCCACATTGTTTTTAAACTATCCGCAGGCCAATTGAAAACAACGATGTCATTTCGTTTTATTTTTTGAATTCCAGGAACCCTCATATAAGGTAATTGTGGTTTGTCTAAATAAGAAGGTAATCCTGTCCAAGGAATTGAATCATGCACCATTGGCATTGCAACAGCAGTCATTGGGATACGTGCTCCATAATGAAACTTGCTAACAAAAAGGAAGTCGCCAACCAATAAAGATTTTTCTAATGATGAGGTTGGTATCGTATAAGGGCGCATCACATAAGTATGTACCAAAGTGGCGGTAATTATTGCAAATGCGATGGAGCTTACCCAATCTCCAAAACCACTTGCTGGTTTTAGACTACGGTCTTTGATGTGTTTTACATCGCAGGCATAGTTTACATAATAGGTGTAAAATCCGAAGGTGAATAATGCTAAAATTGTATCAACAGTAGAGTTTTTACCAAAACTACGGATGGTTTCAATCCACAAAATTGGGAACATCAACAAATTAATAATCGGGATAAAAAGTAAAATCACCCACCAAGTTGGTCGGTTAATAATCTTCATCAATACATACGCATTGTAAATTGGTACAATTGCTTCCCAAGCTTTTCTATCTGCTTTAATATAAAGTTTCCATGTTCCTAAAAAGTGTACTACTTGGAGAATCAAGAAAAACAGAAACCATTGTGTCATTGTCATAATTGTATTTTTTTATTTTGGTTACACTAAATAACCATTCAATTTTTATAATCCTAAGACGTCTTTCATCGTAAAGATTCCTCTTTTATCAACTAACCATTCGGCAGCAATTACTGCTCCTAAAGCGAAACCATCTCGGTTATGTGCGGTGTGTTTAATCTCTATTGTATCAATTTGCGAATCGTATTTTACGGAATGTGTTCCGGGTATATTCGGAATTCTTTTCGAAACTATAGGTATCGAATTTTCAGATTTTGTTACATCCAATTCCCAATTTTTCTTATCAGAATTATTTATGATTCCCTCGGCAAGAGTAATCGCTGTACCGCTCGGAGCATCTAATTTATTAGTATGATGAATTTCTTCCATCGTAATATCATACTCTTTCAAGTTTGCCATCATTTTGGCAAGTTGCTTATTGAGTTCAAAGAAAACGTTAACACCTAAACTAAAGTTGGTTGCAGAGATAAATCCACCGTTATTTTCTTTACAAATTGAGATAGCATCATTATACTTATCTAGCCAACCTGTGGTTCCTGAAACAACTGGAACTCCATTTTTAAAGCAGTCGGTAATATTGTTAAATGCCGATGTAGGTACACTAAAATCAATAGCAATATCAGCAAGTGTGATGTCGTAATCTTTGGTATCAACATCAACTTTGATTACAATTTTGTGCCCGCGATCTGTTGCAATTTTCTCTATTGCTTTTCCCATACGCCCGTATCCTAGTAATGCTATTTTCACCTGTTGTAAATTTAAAAACCTAAAGAGAGTGAGACACCAGCAACCGAATTATGACTTATTGGGTCTATATAAAACGTTGGTCTAAATGTGATATCGATATCATCAATCGTATTTAGTTGCATTAAATGTGCATTTACACTAGCCTCAACAATTTGTAAAGCATAAATGCCCACCGTAATTAGAAGCGATAAATCGCGATCTTCTTTGTATGATTTTTGGACACGCTCTAAGGTTTCTTCACTTAAAACCACACCTCCGTCAGAGCCATCAAACTCGTGAGGTTTACCTGCTTTTTCTAATTTAAAGGCATCTCTAGCGCGATTGTAATTATCATTATTGTAAATATAAGCATAAGTTGATACTCCCAATGCTGCATAAACAATTGGAATTTTCCAATATTTTTTATTGTATGCTTGTCCAAGCCCTGGCAAAATCGCAGAATAAAATGCTGCTCGTGACGGTGCTAATGGATCAATATCTTGACCCACTACTTGTAGCGAATCACTTATAATAAGATCATCAATCTTTTGTTGCGAAGAAGCAGATGAGATACTTATAAATAAGCAAATTGAAAGAAGAGAAATGAATTTAGAATTCAACACTATTTCAGTAATTTTTTGATACGATTAAAATCTTCTTCAGAATGAAATGGGATGACAATTTTCCCTTTGTTTTTCCCTGATACTTTAACGTCTACTTTATGCCCAAAGTATTCGCTGATACTTTTTAAGCTTTCAGTGATATAACTTGGCGTTTTGGTAGATGGAATTTTAGCATTTATATTTTGATTGCCATCTTTAAAACTTTTAACCAACGCTTCGGTTTGTCTTACTGATAATTTTTGTTGTAAAATGGTTTCGTAAATAGTTATTTGATCATCTTGATTGTCAATATTAATCAAAGCTCTACCATGACCCATCGAAATAAAATTATCGCGCATCCCAGTTTGAACAATCGGATCTAATTTTAGCAAACGTAAATAGTTGGTGATGGTAGATCGTTTTTTACCAACACGTTCACTCATCTGCTCTTGTGTTAACTTAATTTCGTCAATCATTCTTTGATAAGAAAGCGCCACTTCAATAGGGTCTAAATCTTTTCGTTGAATGTTTTCAACCAATGCCATCTCTAACATTTCATGGTCATTGGCAGTTCTGATATATGCAGGAATCGTTTTATTACCAACGATTTTTGAGGCTCTAAATCTACGTTCTCCAGCAACTAATTGAAACTTGTCATTGTCTAGTTTACGAACAGTAACAGGTTGAATCACTCCTAATTCTTTGATTGAACTTGCAAGTTCTTGTAAAGATTCTTCGTTAAAATGTGTTCTTGGCTGAAACGGATTTATTTCAATGGCATCCAACTCTAAATCAATAATAGCCCCTACTAAATTTTTGATTGTAGTTTCGTCAATAGAAGGTAATAAGGCAGATAAACCCCTTCCCATTGCTTGTTTCCTTGTAGCCTTTGCCATTTATTTTTTATTCTTTTTTAACACTTCGTTGGCTAAATTAATATAATTTTCTGCTCCTCGGCTTGTGGCATCATATTTTATAATGCTCTCACCATGACTTGGTGCTTCACTCAAACGGACATTACGCTGAATGATGGTTTTAAAAACCATACTGTCAAAGTGTTTTTTTACTTCATCTACTACTTGATTTGATAAACGCAGCCTTGAGTCATGCATTGTCAATAGCAAGCCTTCAATATCCAACTCTTTGTTGTGAATGCGTTGCACATCTTTGATGGTATTTAATAATTTACCTAATCCTTCTAAGGCAAAATATTCACATTGAATCGGAATCATTACAGAGTCCGCAGCAACTAATGCATTCAAAGTTATCAACCCTAATGAAGGAGCACAATCAATAATGATAAAGTCATAATCATCTTTAATAGATTGCACCGCTTTTTTTAGCATGTATTCGCGTTCTTCTTTATCTACCAATTCAATTTCAATCGCAACCAAATCAATGTGTGCAGGAATTATATCTAGGTTAGGAGAATCCGTTTTAACAATCGCATCTTTAGCAAGGGTAGAGTGTTCTAAAAGTTGATAAGTACCATTTGTAACACTATCTACATCAATATTTAAACCCGATGATGCATTGGCTTGTGGGTCAGCGTCAATCAGCAATACTTTTTGTTCTAGTACGCCTAATGATGCTGCTAAATTTACGGAAGTGGTGGTTTTACCCACGCCGCCTTTTTGATTTGCAATTGCTATTATTTTTCCCATAGATAAGTTGAGGTTAACAAGCTATAAAAATACAATTATTTATGAGTTTTGAAAGTAGAAGATGTTAACAGGTTATTAATTTTTTAGTTTGATATTATTATTATTATTATGAATATATGTAGACCGTCAGTTCGAGTGATTATTCGACGTTAGGAGAAAAATTGTATCGAGAACAGTTATTTAATGATACCATTCTCGATACAAATTTCACTCGAATTGACGTTGCAAAAAGTTAAGCTCTCTCAGGAATATTCGCTAAAATCTCTAACAAATATTTCCAATATTTTTGAGTTGAACTGATACAGGCTCTTTCGTCTGGACTGTGAGCTCCTTTGATAGTTGGACCAAAAGAAATCATATCCATTTCTGGATAATGTGTTCCTAATAAGCCACATTCTAACCCTGCATGACATGCCAAAATATTTGCTTTTTCTTTAAACAAATCTTCATATAATTTAGACATTACTTTTAATATTGCTGAACTTGGGTTTGGTTTCCAGCCAGGATATGAACCTGAGAAATCTACATTGAAGCCACCTAATTCAAAAGCTGCTTGTAGTGTATAAGCTAAATCCCATTTTCCAGATTCTACTGAAGATCTTGTTAAACAAGCAATTTTAATTGCTCCTTTCTTCACAATGACACGTGCAACATTGTTAGAAGTTTCTGTCAAATCAGCAATATCAGGACTCATTCTAAAAACGCCATTATGAGCAGTGTAAATGGAATTAATAAGAGTTTTTTGATCATTAGTCGATAGCGTAGTAGATGGTTTTTCGGTTTCTACAATCTCGATTACCAAATCTTTTTCAATAGTTCTGTATTCATTTATTATATCCTTTTTGATAACTTCAAATGCAGCCATCATTTCAGAAATATTGTTACTGACCACAATTGAATTACTCTCTCTCGGAATTGCATTTCGCAAACTACCACCATCAATTTCTGAAATCAATAGATGATTTTGAGTAGCATTTAAAACGCGATTCATCAACTTATTTGCATTTCCAAATCCACGGTGAATATCCATACCAGAGTGACCACCTTGTAATCCTTTTACTGTGATTTTATAAGCAGTTGCATTTTTAGTAACAGTTTGTTCTTGGTAGTTTTTATTTGCTGTGACATCTACACCACCAGCACATCCAACACCAATTTCATCATCGTCTTCTGTATCGAGGTTTAATAAAATCTCTCCAGTTAAATATCCAGCTTCCAATCCTTGAGCTCCTGTCATACCTGTTTCTTCATCAATAGTAAATAGGGCTTCGATTGCAGGGTGCGGAATGTCAGTAGATTCTAATATTGCCATGATAGAGGCAACGCCCAAACCATTATCAGCACCCAAAGTAGTGCCGTCTGCTTTTACCCAATCACCATCAACATACATTTTTATACCTTCATTGTCAAAGTCAAAAACAGTTTCATTATTTTTTTGATGCACCATATCTAAGTGACTTTGCATCACAATGGTTTTTCGATTTTCCATACCAGCCGTAGCAGGTTTTTTGATAATCACATTTTCAATTGGATCTACAATAGTTTCCAATCCTAACTTATTGCCAAAAGCTACCATAAATTTGATAACCCGTTCTTCTTTTTTTGATCCTCTAGGTACTTCGTTTAAATCTGAAAAATGTTTCCAAACGTTTTTTGGTTCTAAGTTTCTTACTTCGTTGCTCATAATTTTTTATTTTATTTCAATTACTGATTCCTCTACTGGTATTCTTACTTTTTCTAGTTGACTCATAAAATCATCTTCAGCTCTAAAACCAACAGGAAGTAGCAAAACTGATTTTAATTGTTGCTCTTTTAAGTTTAATATTTCATCAAACTTTTGAGGATTAAATCCTTCCATAGGGCAGGAGTCAATTCGTTCAAAAGCACAAACGGTCATTAGGTTACCGAGTGCAATATACGCTTGATATTTGTTAGAGGTCTCAATATCATCAACCGTTTTATTATTGATATTGTCTTTTAAAAAGTTTCTAAACCCACTGATTGTTTCTTCTTCTGTACCTCTAATTTCTATTTCCAAATCAAATTTTTCATCTACATAATCTCCATCAATATTTGTCTTGATGCAAAGTACCAATAAATGCGAACAATCTGCCACTTGTGCTTGATTATATGAATGCTCAAAAAGTTGCTGTTTTATGGCATCATTACTAATTATCAACATTTTTAAAGGTTGCAATCCGTAAGAAGTTGCGGTGAGATTAAAAACGTTTTTTAGAATATCTATTTGTGATTCACTCAACTTTTTAGCTGTGTCGAATTTCTTTGTGGCATAACGCCATTCAAGATGTTTTATACTACTCATATCATAGGACTATTTAGTTTTACAAAGAACGGAAAAATTAGTGTTTTTTACGAGTTAAGACTATCACAATTTTTTATGAAACGATAAAAAATGTATCTTTAAGCTTTCTAATTGCTATGAAAGAAGATCTACTACATTATTTGTGGCAGTTTAAATTGTTTTATACAAGTAATTTAAAAACCACTAACGGAGATAATTTGGATGTTGTTTTGGTTGGTAATCCCAATTCAAATTCAGGCCCTGATTTTTTCAATGCACAACTTCGGATTGACAAACAACTTTGGGCAGGGAATGTTGAGATTCATGTAAAATCATCTGATTGGTATGTGCATAATCATGAGAGTGATTCTAATTACGACAACGTAATTTTACATGTTGTTTGGGAGCATGACGTTGCTGTTTTTACAAAGGATAATTCTGAGATTCCGACCTTAGAGTTACAGCAGTTAGTTTCAAAGAATTTACTGGCGAGATATCATAAGTTATTTTCGAAACGGCAAAAATGGATTAATTGTGAGCATGATATTTTTGACGTTAATAAATTTGTATTCCATAATTGGAAAGAGCGCTTATATTTTGAACGACTAGAACAAAAAGCACTATTGATTGAAGAATTGTTAATAGCATCTAATAACAATTGGGAAGCTGTTTTATTTATGTTGTTAGCTAAAAACTTTGGCTTAAAAACAAATGCTACTACTTTTTTTGAGATGTCTCAAGAAATAGATTTCTCGATTGTACGAAAAGAAGCAAAGCAAGTATTTAATTTAGAAAGTTTGTTTTTCGGTCAGTTAGGGATGTTGAATGAAACCAGTGAGAATGTTTATTTTAATCAATTAAAAAAGGAATACAATTATCAACTTAAGAAATACAAATTGCTAAAGTCAGATAGAAAAAAAGTTGAATATTTTAGATTACGACCACCGAATTTTCCTACTATTAGAATTTCACAATTAGCGAGTTTGTATAGTTCTCAACAAAATTTATTTACCGAATTAATGCAACTCAAAACTGTGGATGCGTTTTACAATTTTCTGTCTGTTTCGGTTTCCGAATTTTGGAAAGCACATTATACTTTTGAGAAAGAATCTCCCAAACGAAACAAGAAATTGACAAAATCGTTTATAGATTTATTGTTAATCAATACCATCATTCCGTTAAAGTTTGTGTATTTAAAACAACACGACAAATTCGACCAAACAGTATTAATGAAATTGATTGAACAATTGAAACCAGAAAAGAATAGCGTGATTGATAATTTCTTAAAATTAAAAATTGAAGCTAAAAATGCTTTTGACACGCAAGCTTTGTTGCAGTTAAAAAGAAACTATTGCGAACAGCAAAAATGTTTGCAATGTGCTATTGGTAATTATTTGTTGAAGAGTTAGGCTTGTCTTTCCCGAGAAGGCGGGAATCCAATACTTTTTCAGAATTATTATAATTCAACATTCCATTTTAATTGCCCATTAGTTTCAGTACAAATTTCAATCCCACCTTTTCCAGAGTCATAATTTAAATGATATATAATCTGACGATTTTTAATGAATTCATTTAACTCAGTAGAAACTGAAGTCATTTTGTTAAAGACAGATTTAATTTCTTCTAGTTCATTAATGGCAAATTCTTGAGTTAAATTATTTAAATCAGTTTTTGTTGACCATCCAGTTATGGAAAATATTTTTATATTTTCACATAGAAAAAGTAATTCACCAACATTAAAAGGATTACCATCTTTTAAAATAATTAGTGCATTTTTGATTCTATTTGTTAATTCACTTTCCGTCATTTATATAAGAATTATAGCACCAATGATTATATAATCAAATTTATCTGAATCATTTGTGATAAGAGTACCACCTACTATAACAGAATAGTTTTGCGACAATGGTTTAAAAGTTGTTTTCTCATGTCTTGTAGTAAATTTGATTAGATCACTAGTTAAGACTTTCCCTTTAATAGATTTTGTTAATTGTACAAAAAGGGTTGTTTCATCTTTATGTAAGTTGATTGTTCCAAAGAGATTTTCAGTCCAATCCCAAGGTTCACTCACAATTATTTTTACTTTTCGCCCTACTAGGTTCATTACAATTTGTTAATTAATATTAAGATAATTACACGTAAAAACATTCAATCAATACTTCGCTCCAACACCTTCTTTCGGAATTGTTCTTAAAATAAAAGCCCTTAAATGTTCATTGGCACTTTTTAAATCTTCTTTACGCAAATACATCATATGTCCACTTCTATAGCCATGAAATTCGAATCGGTCTTTCATTTTTCCGCTCGGGTCAATTTGCCACATCGAGTATTTTGATCCGAAGTAAGTAGTTGCCCCATCATAATATCCTGCCTGAAACATCACATGTAAATTTGGGTTCGCTGCCATAGCAGATCGCAATTGCTCGCGCGTATTGTTATTGCGTCTATCCCAAGGGTGCACATCACCAAACATATTGTATTTTAAATCGGTTTTGTAATTCAATTCTTCGCTGATATAGTAATTGATTGCAGGTGTAAAAGAGTGTAGCCAAGAAGTTAACTCTGCACTATAATCTGGTCCATCACCAGATTCTTTTTTGTCGATTCCTAAATATCTAGAATCTAGTCGACCAATAGTTTTACCACTATCACGCAATAAATCCTTCCAAAAGAAGGAAGTGCTAACATCTAAATTATTTTGAATAATTGATTTTTTTGAAAGCCCTGTATAATATGCCATTTTCTCTGCCACTTGATTTTTTTCTGTTTCTGAAATGAATCCACCTTTTGCCAAAGCAGGCATTAAGGTATTCAGAGCAAATGCTTCAGCTTCGGGTAAAATCTCATTCAAATCTTTAGATTGTAATGCTTCAGGTAACATTTTATGATACCAAGCAGCAGCAGTAAAGTAGGGCATATTTGTTCCTGTTGATACAGGTACATCAGATTCGAACACCAAATAATCCGCAGGAGAAACCATGATAACTCCGTTTAAATACATCCATTGTTTACTTTGTAATTCGCCCGCTAAACCAGCAACGCGCGTACCTCCATAACTCTCGCCAATGATGTATTTTGGAGAACGCCATCTGTTGTTTCTAGACACAAAAGTGTTAATCCATTCTGCCAAATATTTGATGTCGGCATTGATACCAAAGAATTTTTTTCTGTCTGTATATTTTCCTTCTTCATTTTTCACCATTCTAGAATATCCTGTATTCACCGGATTTACATATACGATATCTGCAACATCTAATACTGAGTTCGGATTGGAATGCACTCCGTAAGGTTGCACAGGAAACCCTTCATCATCAATATTTAAAATTTTTGGACCTGTATAAGCAACATGCATCCAGACAGATGCAGATCCAGGACCACCATTAAAAGAAATCAGCAAGGGTCTGTTGCTATTATCCTTGATATCTGTTCGTTGATAATAGGTGTAAAAAAGTGAAGCAATTACTTTACCATCTGCATCCCAAATAGGTTGAGTTCCTGTTGTTGCTTGGTAAGGAAATGTTTTACCCTTAACAGTTGTTTGATGTTTTGTAATAACTGTAGAATCGGTATCAATAATTCTATCTTGAGCAAAAGTTGGTGAAATAGAAAGTGCGAATAGTAAAAAAGTTAAAGCTAATTTATTCATGCTGATTTTTTCTGATTGGATTGATTGTAAATATACTGAAATCAATTAAAGAAAAAATAATACAAGATATTTAACTAAAACAGTTTTGGGTATTTTGTAGGGTTCACTTCATTCATAATGCCGTATGCTGCTTCAAAAATATCGCTAGAATTTGGCTTAGAATAATAGTCGCCATCTGAGCCATAAGCTGGACGGTGCGCTTTTGCAGATATTGTAATAGGTTTACTGTCTAGGTGTTGGTATCCATTTTGAGTTTCTAATACTTCTTGAAGGATATATGCAGAGCCACCACCAGGAACATCCTCATCAATAATTAGTAACTTATTTGTTTTTTCTAAACTTTTAACGATGTCATGATTGGTATCAAAAGGTAATAAACTTTGAATATCAATAATCTCTACATCAATATCAACTTGAATTAACTGCTGTACAGTTTCCTCAATAATTCTCAGAGTAGATCCATAAGAAACTATTGTAATATCTGCTCCTTCTTTTACGGTTTCAACTACACCTATTGGTGTGGTGAATTCACCTAAATTAGTTGGCATTTCTTCTTTTAGCCTATAGCCATTTAAACATTCAATTACTAAAGCTGGTTCGTCACTTTTTAGTAATGAGTTATAAAACCCTGCTGCTTTTGTCATATTTCTAGGGACTAACACTACAATTCCTCTAAGTGATCCTAAAATCATTGACATTGGTGAACCCGAATGCCATATACCTTCTAAACGATGGCCACGACTTCTTATAATTAGTGGTGCTGTTTGTTTACCACAAGTTCTATATCTTAGAGACGCTAAATCATCAGATAAAATTTGCAATGCATACACTAGATAATCTAAATATTGGATTTCAGCAATAGGTCTTAATCCTCTTAATGCAAGCCCAATACCTTGTCCGATGATTGTCGTTTCTCTAATTCCTGTATCTGCTACACGAATTTCGCCAAACTTATTTTGTAAACCTTCAAAGCCTTGATTTACATCGCCTATCATCCCTACATCTTCACCAAAAGCTAGTACTTCAGGGTGTTTATTAAATATTGCTTCAAAATTATCACGAAGAATAATTCTAGCATCAACCATTTCTTTTTGGTCGCTATAAACAGGTTTAATTTCTTTAATATGAGTTACACCACTTTCTGAATCGTTATATAGAAAAGAGCTATACATTTGATTCTTGTTAATAGCTTCAGTTTTATACCAACTCAATAAAGCTGCTTTTTCAGGAGAAGCATCGTCAACTAAATAAACAAATGACTTTCTTACTGTATCGTAAATGTCTCTTCTAGAAGGCTCGTTAATTGATTGTAAGTCATTAGTAATTTTTGTAATAAATTGTTTGTTACTACTATTTTCAGACGCATTATTTAAAAGAGATACGGCATGTTTTTGTTCAGCTTTTATAATACTTGTATACGCATTCCAAGCATTTCTTTTGGCTTTAGATACTTCTTTCTTTGCTTCCTTTTCAATAGTGATTAAAACTTCTTCATTTTCAACAAAACGCAATGTTTCACCATTGTTTTCTAATTCAAAATCAAGAATCCATTCTCGCATTTTTGCATTGCAATCAAACGATTTTTCCCATTGCAGTCGTTCAGTTGATTTATAGCGCTCATGCGAACCTGAAGTAGAATGACCTTGAGGCTGCGTTAATTCTTTAACATGAATTAATACTGGTACATGTTCCTTTCTTACTAATTGAGCTGCTTTGTTGTAAACGTCAATTAATTGGACATAATCCCAACCGTTAACAACAATAATTTCTAAACCCTTATTTTTTTTGTCTCTTTGAAATCCTTTTAAAACTTCAGAAATACTTTCTTTAGTTGTGTGATGTTTAGCATGCACCGAAATACCATATTCATCATCCCAAACACTAATAATCATTGGAACTTGAAGTACTCCTGAAGCATTAATTGTTTCAAAGAAAGGACCTTCACTTGTACTTGCATTTCCTATTGTACCCCAAGCGATTTCATTTCCGTTATTAGAAAACTTTTTTTGATGATTTTTAAGGATACCTAAATTTCTATAAACTTTAGAAGCTTGAGCTAAACCTAATAAGCGAGGCATTTGAGATGCAGTTGACGATAAGTCTGCACTAATATTATATTGTTCAGTTAAGTTTTTCCATTTTCCATTTTCATCTAAACTATGAGATGCATAATGCGATCCCATTTGTCTACCTGCAGAAAAAGGTTCTTCTTTAATATCAGGATGCGCATATAATCCAGCAAAAATTTGTTGAGGAGTTAACATACCAATCGCCATCATAAAAGTTTGATCTCTATAATAACCTGAGCGAAAATCACCTTTTTTGAAGGCTTTTGCCATAGCGAGTTGAGGAATTTCTTTTCCATCGCCAAAAATTCCAAATTGAGCTTTTCCGGTTAGGACTTCTCTACGACCAAGTATACTACATTCCCTGCTTAAAACAGCAATTCGATAATCATTTAAAATTTCACTTTTAAAATCTTCGAAAGAAATTTGGTTAGTATTTTTTGTCGTTTTTTCAGATATCATACCTCAATTTTTTCAGATTGCAAAATTAACAGATTTTAACGGATATTAAAAATAATTAAGAAAAATTAAATTATTTTCATCAATAAAAGCCTCTTCTAACGAAATTGATAATTTTTCGAGGATGTATTGTCAATACGAATCTTATCCTAGAACTGTAATCTTCTTGTGAAACTTCCCATCCATTGTTTGAATATACCGGGAAATATAATTCTAAAAATTCGTGAATAAAGTTGAGTCGGATTCCACTTTCATAAGCAAAAAACACCGATTGATTTCTATTTTTAATAAACCCGATATCATTATAAACCTCTATCCATCGCCATATTCCAATACTAGAGTTAAAAGATGTTATCCATTGGTTTGCAAAATTTTGTTCTAAATCAGATTTAAATCCTCCCTCAGCAGTAATATATTGTTGGTAAAAGAAACCACTATCTTCTGATCGTCCAAAATAATTATATCTAAAGAGGTAATCAGATTGGCGACTCAATCCAAAACTAAAAAAGTCTGAAGTAGTATTGTTGTGTAAAAATGTACCTAAATATAATCTAAAATCGAATTGCCTGTTACTATCGGTTAGTTTTCTGTATCGAAAATCAAAAGTAAGCTTGCTGAATTCTTGCCCTACTTCTAATCCTGCAGTATATCTTAAATCCTGAATTATTTCAGGTTTTGAGTAGGTGTAATTAGCATTGAAAATGCCGTATTTATTTGATTCAGGATTTTGTTGCCCATTAGGGTCAAGGTCTCTATTTACATCAGTATAACTCAAAGTAACTGCACTACCACCAACATCTCTAAGGCTTTTACGGTTAAAGTTGAAAGAGACGTAAGGGGTAAATTTTCTAAAAGAGAGGTCTGGGCCGTAATGTGAAGTGCTACCTGCAACACCAAATTGATATTTGTAAATTTTCGAATTTTCTGGTAAAATTTGATATGCTGCTGAAAATGATCCGGTAACACTTTTATCTTTAAATCCGTAATAAGGTGTAATTTTATAAAAGAAGTTCTTTTTTAAAATGGATTTGTTAGAAAGGTTTACTCCTAATTGAATTCCGTCATAAAAATTGTATTTAAAAACCGGTGTGTAAAAAATTTCATTGTAATAAGGATTTTCAATATCCTTAAAAAATTTAAGTTTTATAGGTCTTACAAATAATTTATTTTCAGTTCGTTTCCAATTATCTCTTAAATTAAGTTCTGGATATAAATACTCATAGTTTAAAGACAACCGGTCAAACCCATTTTTTGGGATGGTTACTTTTGTGATAGAATCAATATTAGTCACCCATTTTTTAAAATGAATATCTTTTCCTTCCACACCATAAAGCGCTACCGGAGCAGTCATATAGCGTTTATTTTTTATGGTAACTTCTATGGAGTCTTTTAATACAGACACCTTTTTTATGGTATAATCAATTTTTTTATTAGTTTGTACATAATCGTCAAAAAACCAAGTTAAATCTTTATCCGTTCCATTAACTACTAGCTCTTTAAATTGCGAGCTAGTAGAAAATTTTAATTTATTTTCGGTGTAGTACTCTTTTACTTTTGATTGGATAATACTATCTCCTAAATATTCATTTAAATACCGAAGGCCTAACCCTGCCTTGTATTTGTTTACAATTTTTCGATTGAAATTAGATAGTGAATCTGCTTGTGTTGTCAATGCTTGGTCAAAATTCTTACGTGCAGAAAACTGATATACAAAAGGATATTTGTCGTTAAAATCTAGCTTTGCAATATTAAAACTTCGAATCCCCCAAATTTTAGAAATATTACCCATTGCTTTTATTTCTGGATAAAATTCTTCAACATAATGCATCATTAAGTAGGCTTGAATTCCATCAACCAACCACATATCTTCTCGGTGATTTACTAGTAATGAATTGTCAATAAATTTTCTTGTTAATGCTTTAAACATTTTAATATCCCACTCAAACGCGTCAGGGAATGGACTCAAAAATTGAGGCAATTGATTAAAACCATATACCGGATTTTTAGCATAGGTAATTTTATTTACCATGATTTTTTCATGCGGATATTCCCCTAAATATTTTTCAATAAATGCAATTTCGCGATTTAAAATATCGGACTTTACTGCAGGTCCTAATTCTTTAGAGGAGATGTTGGTTTCAACAGAAATTTTATCTGTTCTAAAAATTTCAAAGTCACTTAACTTACTTAAACTGATTTCAATATCAATCCTGTCATCACCATAAAGGTGATATATTTTTAATCCGTTATCATGTTGCACAACATCATGTAACCCCGTGCTTAGTGTGTAATATTCTGGAACTGTAAAAGTTATAGAGTACTTACTATAATCCATCAGTAAATCATCCATGTTAAGATTACTCATGAGTTTCCATCCTTGGTCATAAAATGCTGGAGTTAAATACCAATACCTTAAATTGTATGCAATCTTGTTACGACCATAACTTGTGAATTTATCAGCAGGTAATTTTACGGTGTAGGTTGCCGAAATTTTGATGGAATCATTTGGGCTTAAAGAATTGTTCAGTAGAATAGCAATAATATCCGAAGTGTCTTCATCAATAACCCAATTCACCGATTCATAATTGATAGTTAGGTTGTTGATTGTGCTATGTCCTCTATTTTTTTCTTTTGCAAAATATAAATCTTTGTTGTAATCTTCAATCAGTCGTTTTGCCAAAGGCGTGTTGTTGTCTTTAAAGCTATTTGCCCAATTGTGTAAAAAAATTGTGTCTAAAACAGAATTTGATTTGTTATGGTAAACTATTTCTTGCTGAATTTGAAGCGCATGGTTTTCATCATTCAATATTACTTTCATGCTCATCTCATTAGATTGAGCAGAAGTAGTATCAATAATAAAAGTTGATATTAATAATGTGATGATAAGAATTCGTTTCAATCGACTACGCTCATTTTATGGGATTACAAATCACTTATTTAAAAGCACCTATTAATTAGATGCAATTAATTCATTTTGGTTGCTTGTTAAAGTGTCATTTTTTAGAAATTAGGACTCAAACTATATTTTTTATAGAACTTATCTATCACATCCAACACTTCTTGTTCCGTATCAACAATAGAAAATAAATCCAAATCTTTTTCGCTAATATTTCCAAATTTCTCGAGTAAAGTACTTTTAATCCAATCCATTAAGCCGCCCCAAAAATCAGAACCAACTAAAATAATTGGGAAAGCTCCTATCTTTTTTGTTTGTATCAAAGTCATCGCTTCAAACATTTCATCCAAGGTGCCAAAGCCTCCTGGCATCACGACAAAACCTTGCGAGTATTTAACAAACATTACCTTGCGAACAAAGAAATAATCGAACTCTAAATTCTTGTCTTGATCAATATATGCGTTGTCAAATTGCTCAAACGGTAGTTCAATATTTAATCCTACCGAAACTCCTTTTCCACGATGTGCACCTTTGTTGCCAGCTTCCATAATTCCAGGTCCACCACCGGTTACAACACCATATCCATTTTGTGTAAGTTCATAGGCAATACTCTCTGCAAGCTTGTAATATTTTTCATCAGATTTTGTTCTAGCTGATCCAAATATACTCACACATGGCCCAATATTATTTAACCTTTCATAGCCTTGAACAAACTCAGCCATAATTTTAAATATCGCCCAAGAGTCGTTGGTTTTTATTTCATTCCATGTTTTATGGTTGAATTTTTCTTTTATTTTTCTATCATCATTCGTATCCATAGTCTTAATGTTTTTTAGTCTTTAATCAATTGTCTTCTTTCCCAAGCTTGCTAATATAATTCTTTTTTTAAATATTGGGCTGTGTAGCTTTGCTTGTTTTTTGCAACTTGTTCTGGAGTTCCTACACATAAAATTTCACCTCCTTTTTTACCACCTTCCATACCGATGTCAATAATATGATCTGCCAATTTAATCACATCCATATTGTGCTCAATTACTAAAACAGTATTTCCTTTATCAGTTAGTTTATTGAGTACATCCATCAATACCCGAACATCTTCAAAGTGAAGACCTGTAGTTGGCTCATCTAAAATATAGAAAGTGTTGCCGGTATCTCTTTTTGATAACTCGGCTGCTAGTTTAATTCGTTGCGCTTCGCCACCAGAAAGCGTAGTAGATTGCTGCCCTAAAGTGATATAGCCCAAGCCAACATCTTTTATGGTTTTAAGTTTTTTATAAATTTTCGGGTACTTCTCAAAAAAGTCAACCGCCACATTAATAGTCATATTTAACACATTAGAAATTGACTTTCCTTTATGTCTGATTTCTAATGTTTCTCTGTTAAATCTTTTTCCTTGACAAGTTTCACATTCGACTTCAACATCTGGTAAAAAATTCATTTCTATGACTCTTACACCACCACCTTGACAAGTTTCACAGCGACCACCTTTTACATTAAAAGAAAACCTACCAGGTTTGTAACCTCTAATTTGTGCCTCAGGATTTTTCGTAAAAATACTCCTGATATCACTAAATACTCCCGTATATGTTGCAGGATTTGAACGAGGAGTTCTTCCGATTGGTGATTGGTCTATGGCAATAACTTTATCTACATGTTCTAATCCTTTGATAGTTTTGTATGGCATTGGTTTTTTTACACCTCTGTAGATATAATGGTTTAAAATAGGGTAGAGGGTGCCATTAATTAAGGTAGATTTTCCGCTACCAGAAACTCCTGTTACACAAATTAATTTCCCTAACGGAAATTCTGCAGTCACCTCTTTTAGATTATTTCCTGATGCTCCTTTTAAAACAATTTTTTTTCCATTTCCTTTTCTTCGCTTTTTAGGAATGGCAATTTCTTTGGTACCATTTAAGTAATCAGCAGTTAAGGTTTTGTGTGATTTTAAATCCTCGAAGGTTCCTTCACTTACAATTTCTCCTCCGTGTAATCCAGCTCCGGGACCTATGTCTAAAACGAAATCGGCATGTTCTATCATGTCTTTGTCATGTTCAACAACAATTACTGAGTTGCCGACATCACGTAACTTTATCAAAGAATTGATTAATTTTTGATTGTCTCTTTGATGCAATCCAATACTGGGTTCATCTAAAATATAAAGTACACCCACTAATTGAGAACCTATTTGTGTTGCCAATCTGATTCGCTGCGCTTCACCGCCAGAGAGTGATTTTGAAGTTCTGTCAATCGTTAAATAATCCAATCCAACATCAATTAAAAATTGAATTCGAGTTCTAATTTCTTTGATAATTTCTGAGCCAATCGCGAGCTGTCTGTCATTTAATTTCTTTTCGATGGCACTGAACCAGTTTGACAATTCAGTCACATCCATTTGTGCTAAATCAGAAATATTTTTATTGCCAAATTTAAAATGTAGCGCTTCTTTTTTTAATCTTTTACCTTCACAAATTGTGCATTTCACCTCATTCATATATCCTTTTGCCCAACGTTTGATTGAAGTTGATTCCGTAGTGTTGTATTGACTTTCAATAAAATTGATAATACCTTCAAAGTCGATTTCATAGTTGCGGGTAATCCCCATTGTCTTTGATTCTATCTCAAATTTTTCTGCACCACCATTCAAAATAATTTCGATGGCTTCTTTCGGAATTGATTTGATAGGGTCAGTTAATTTAAAATCATAACGATCAGCAATTAGTTGTAATTGTTTAAAAATCCAACTTGTTTTTTGCTCACCAATAGGAGCAATACCTCCCGATTTTATTGATAAAGAATCATCAGGAATGATTTTGGTCTCATTTACAACTTGTAAGTTTCCTAAACCGTTACATTTTGGGCAAGCACCTTTGGGTGAGTTGAATGAAAAGGTATTTGGTTCAGGATTCGGGTACGCAATTCCTGTAGTTGGACACATCAGTTCGCGACTAAAATAGCGAGGTTTTTCGTTTTCGCTATCCAATATCATCATCACATTATTACCAGAGTATAAGGCGGTGTTAATGCTTTCACTCAATCTTTTAACAACAGTACTGTCAATTTTTAAACGATCGATTACAATTTCAATATCGTGATTTTTGTACCGATCTAAGCGCATTCCTTTTTCAATCTCCAAAATCTCACCATCAACTCGTACTTTTACAAAACCTTGTTTCGCAATTTGCTCAAACAACTCACGATAATGTCCTTTTCTAGATCTAATTATCGGTGCTAAAATGATGGCTTTTTTGTTATCAAAATCCGTCAGAATTAAATTCAGAATTTGCTCATCGGTATAACTCACCATTTTTTCATTGGTGTTGTATGAATACGCATCAGCTGCACGTGCAAATAGTAAGCGCATAAAATCGTAAATCTCTGTAATGGTACCTACTGTTGAGCGTGGGCTCTTATTGGTAGTTTTTTGCTCAATGGCAATAACAGGAGAGAGCCCATCAATTTTATCGACATCGGGTCTTTCTAAGCCTCCTAAAAATTGACGTGCATAGGCAGAGAATGTTTCAATATAACGACGTTGCCCCTCAGCATAAATGGTATCGAAAGCCAAAGATGATTTTCCGCTACCAGACAAACCAGTGATAACTACCAATTTTTCTCGCGGAATGCGAACGTCAATGTTCTTTAAGTTGTGAACACGTGCACCTAAAACTTCGATATATTCTTGCGGTTTTGCCATGTGATTTTTGAGAAAAGGCAAAGTTACAGAATTGGATTGAGAATTTAGGGGTGGACTTAGTTATGTTGAAAAGTTTATTGGAATTATTAGTTGCATTATACATATTTATTTCGTCAATAACTATCTCAGATGGCACCTTGGAATGTGGCATTTACTTCCAATTAGGTGCTACCTTTTTTAATAGACATAAAAATTAAAGCAGGTAAGACATTCAAAAGAATTACACTTACTCTTAGTGCTTTTTTATTCTGTGGTTACAAATAGACTATAAGCTTCTGAGTCTCCACTAGTAGCAAGGTTGATTGTGACACCATTTTTCCAGGAGGTCGCAATATTATCTCCGCCGTTAGACTTATATCCTGCTACATATACATCATCTCCTATTATGGCAATAGCTTCAGCATAAGCAGATTGATTTCCATCCGTTAAAGATGTAGCAATACCATTTTTCCAATAAGTGGCAACATTTTTTGTACCGTTATGTTCATATCCTACTACATACACATCATTACCTATTACAGTAATAGCTTTAGCACCTGCTTGTTGAGTTCCATCCGTTAAAGGTATAGCAATGCCATTTTCCCAATAGGTAGCAACATATTTTGTACCATTATATTCAGATCCAGCTACATAAACATCATTGCCTATTACAGTAATAGCTTCCGCAAAAGCATATCGAGTTCCATCTGTTAAAGGTATCGTAATACCATTTTTCCAATAAGTAGCAACAAAATGCACACCGTTATATTCATATCCTGCCACATACACATCGTTACCTACTACAGTAATATCAGAAGTTTTTGCATTTTGAGTTCCATCTGTTAAGGCTGTAGCAGTACCATTTTTCCAGTAGGTGGCAACATTTTTTGCGCCGTTAGATTTAAGTCCTACTACATAGACATCATTATCTACCACGACAATAGAAGAAGCACTTGCATTTTGAACTCCATCTGTTAAAGGTGTAGCAATACCGTTTTTCCAGTAAGTAGCAACATTTCTTGTTCCATTAGATTCAGATCCTGTTACATATACATTACTATTTACCACAATAATAGTAGAAGCATCTGAATTTTGAGTTCCATCGGTTAAAGGTATCTCAACACCATTTTTCCAGTAGGTGGCAACATCTTTTGTACCGTTGTATTCATAACCACATACATATATATCTCTTACTATTGGGTCTGTTGGTGTATTTGGCGTATTTGGTTCATCATCATTAGAACACGAAAAAGTTACTGCAATGATGAGTGCTAAAAGCACATATTTGGTTTTTAAAATTATATTTTTACGCATCGTTACTATTTTTTGTTTGAAATCGTGATTTTTCTTTGAAAAGTTCATAATTACTTTTTTTTAAATTAACATTTTGAAGATCCTCCTTTTAAATGGAAATTCTGTACTTTTTTAAATTTGGATGCCCTAGAGGTAATGATTTTTTTCAGTGAGAGTTTTACATTATTTTGCTTATCGCTCGGTCGTCCCTCTCTTACTTTTAAGCAAAAGCATGCACATTGGCTCCGCTTAGCTCAAAAGAAAAACGATAATTAATTGAGCTATGGGACAAACACTGGGCGGAAACCCAAAATGTCGTACGTGTCTGCGGGATTGCCGCTGAAACGACTGGCAACACGGCAGTAGTTGGCAGGGTTGAACCAGCCACCGCCACGAGCAACACGGTTAGAACCCGTTGCAGGTCCTTGCGGGTCGTTACTTGGGCTACTGCTGTAATAGTTAGCATCATACCAATCATTTGTCCATTCCCATACATTCCCATTCATATCGTGTACACCTAATTCGTTGGCACTTTTTGTACCAACAGTATGTGTAGTATTTCCTGAATTTGTAGCGTACCAGGCTACATCATTTAGGTTGTTACTACCAGAGTAGGTATAACCACTACTGCTGTTACCGCCTTTTGCGGCAAATTCCCATTCGGCCTCTGTAGGCAGCCTGCCTCCGTAATGCTCGGAATAGGCTTTAGCTCCAAACCAACTTACATGTATTACAGGGTTGTTTTCTTTACCTGCATCCGCTATAAAACTACCACTTGTATGGCTTATTTGGATATCCGTAGCGTCCATATCTAAATACTCTACGCCACTAAAACCGCCGTTTATATTAGCCACTATATCGTTCATGAAAGTAGCGTATTGGGCGTTGGTAATTTCGTATTTACTTATGCTAAAATCGCTTAGGGTTACGCTGTGTTCTGGTTGTTCATCACCATCACCTGTACCATTTGGGCTACCCATTGTAAAAGTACCACCTGCTACGGCTACTTTTTGGCCAGGGAATATGTTTTCTGCTACAAACTCGAGTTCATTGCCATAACCTGTGCCTTTGCTATTGGTAGCATAAGCACGTACATAGTAGGTGGTGTTTGCTGTTAAACCAGTGATATTACTGGTGTAATTGCTTGGGTTATTACCTTCGTCTGTAGCAAAGTCTAATATGGTTGGCTCAGGCGAAGTGGTCCAACACACACCTTTTGCGGTAATGTCTGCTCCGCCAGTAGCGGTGATATCACCACCACTATTGGCATTTGCGGGTGTAATGTCTGTGATGTCTAAAGTGGTTAATGTGGGTACAGTAGTGTTGTCTGCTGGGTCATCGTCTTTATTGCAACTTGCTATTGCAAATACTACTGTAAAAAGAATTAAAATTGATTTTTTCATAATTTATTATTTAAACTTATTTTTAACTAGTTTCAGTGAATTTTAAAGTATTATAAAGGAACTGATGGCACCAAATGTGTATATGTATAAGAACTTCCTGACTTTTGAACTTTCAAGACTTCATTAAATTGAAAATTGACATTAGGCACTTCGCCATTAAACATATTAATTGTTCCGTTAGGTAAGGTTGTAAGGATTGTATAAGGTATATTATCTATCTCAGACATCCAATTCCTAACAAATACTCTATACTCTGCATCCGGTTCAGTGTTTGGAAGCGTAATAGTTTCTATATTTGAAAGAACCAATTGACTTGAATCAACAATAAAAGTGTCAAAATCTGTTACAAAAAAATCTAAATTATTATTGACTGCATCTTCCCATAAAAGCACTAATTTCAATCCATTAATATCCCTTCCTGAAGCCACATAAATTAGAACCGTTTTATTTGTTTGATCTACTTCTCCAATTTGTGAATCTGATGTTGATATAGAAACTAATTCAATATCATACTTTCCTGGTTGAGATATATTAATTTGTAATTGAGGAGCTTGAGATGCTGTAATGTTTTCAAACATTTCATTACCGTTTATTGTGTATCTAATAATATAGTCATTATTAAATCCTGATGGATTAATTTGAATTGGTAAATTAAATGCTGTCCCGTTAGACTCTAATACATATTCAGATTCAATAAGAAAAACAGTCTTTGGAGGTATTATAACATCATCTTTCGAACAAGAAAAAGCTAGTACAATAACTAGTGCTAAAAGCACATACTTATTTTTTAAGATTACTTTTTTCATAATTATTTGTTTTTTATCTAACTATTTTATATTAATATTATAATCAATCGTTATTTCCTTTTTAAATATTCCTTCTTCTAGAATTGTGATTTTACTTTTGAAATAAAAGACATAATGGATTCCCTTAATTATTTTATATATTAGTCCATTGACCACACATCATTTTTATTGCTTCCATCATAACCACCGATAACCCACAATTGGTTATTAAATGAAACTACTTGATGAAAACTTCTAGCAGAGAACGCTGCGCTATTTGTTTGTTCTGTCCAACTTATGCCATCTACTGAAGACCACACATCATTTTTATTACTTCCAAAGCTTCCATCCGAACCACCGATTACCCACAATTGGTTATTAAATGAAACTGCTTGATGAACAACTCTGGCAGAAAATCCTGCATTGGTTGTTTCTTGTGTCCAGTTTATACCATCTACTGAAGACCACACATCATTTTTATTGCTTCCATCATAACCACCTATAACCCACAACTTGTTATTAAATGAAACTGCTTGATGAGAATATCTAGCAGAAAAGCTAGCATTGGCTGTTTCTTGTGTCCAATTTATACCATCTGATGAAGACCATACATCCTTTTGAAAGTTATTGCTTACACCATTAACTTTACCACCTATAACCCACAACTTATTATTAAATGAAACTACTTGATGAGCAGCTCTAGCAGAAAAACCGGCATTGGCTGTTTGTTCTGTCCAGCTTATACCATCTGATGAGGACCACACATCATTTTTACGATCATCATCATCATTACCACCTATCACCCACAACTTATTATTGAATGAAACTGATTGATGAAGATTTCTAGCAGAAAACTCTGCATTGGCTGTTTCTTCTGTCCAACTTATACCATCTGATGAGGACCACACATCATTTTTATTGCTTCCATCAGCACCACCTATAACCCACAACTTGTTATTAAATGAAACTGCTTGATGACCACTTCTACCAGAAAAACCGGCATTGGCCGTAACTAATTGAGCAGATATACTATGGGTAATAAAATTAAACGTGTTACTCTCTGTAGCTGCACCATAACTATCTGTAGCAATTACTTTCCAATAATATTGTGTAAGTAATGACAAACTCTCCGTTGTGGTATAATTGGCAACTGCTAAGTTATTGGCAAATACCGTACTTGGGTTGGGGTTTGTGTCTAGCAACAAGGAATAACTTACTGTGTTACCGTTCGGGTCAATAGCTTCGCTCCAACTAAATGTGGGTATTATGCTGGTATTCGTTGCACCATCTGCAAGTGCTATTAAGTTAAAACTTTCTGGGGCTTGGTTTACTATAGGTTCATCATCATCACTGCAACTAAAAAAGGTGATTGTTACTAATAAGATGCATACTGTTTTTAAATTTTTCATAATTATTTTTTTTATACTTATTATATGTTTTTTATCTAACCATGTTGAGATTATAATCAATCGTTATTTCTTTTTTAAATAGGTTTTTTTCTTAATTTTAATTTTTGAAATGACAAAGAACAATATCTTGTTCACCGTTCTCCTATCTTTATTGGATGATATGCTACCTCAACCATCACCCTATTAGATAAATCATCATCCTTCCTAACAAATAAATTAAAGGAAATAGTGAAGCACTAGCCACAGTAATTAGTGTTTTTGTAAGTTTAGACTTTTTCATACCACTTGTTTTAATTTTTGTTAATCTAAAACTGAGATTGTTTAAAATTTTATGGTGTAAAAGTAATTTTAGAACTACTATTCTGCTAACAGTATTATCTCATATCATAACAACATTATCTCATAAAGGTGCCGTGTTATTAAGAAGCTTATGTCAGTTTTGAATATTTTATCTTCGCTCTAGATGAAGCTAAAGTCTAAAATTATAAGCTAAGGCACTTTGGATACTCTGGATGGTATCTCGTTTTAATTCAGTCATTTTTAGAAAGTTTCTTTGTTGTAGAAATTTAACTTTTGTAAGAAAAGGCAGTAAGAGTTTAAGAATTTAAATTCTTCTTACTAAATACAGAAGGAGATACTCCATGAAATTCTTTAAAGCATTTGGCAAAATAGGATAAGTTATTAAAACCTACATCATAGGCAACTTCTGTAACGTAAGCTCCTTTTTGTTTTAAAATTTGTGCTGCTCGTTTTAATCGAAAATTACGAAGTAATTCGCCTGGAGATTGATCTGTTAGGGCTTTTACTTTGCGATGCAATTGGGCATTGCTCATCGCCAAGTCTTCTCGCATTTGTGGTATCGCAAAATTTGAATTAGAATATTGTTCTTCTAATAAGTCGATTATTTTTTGTAAAAACTGTTCGTCTAAAGAGGTTACTGTAACTTCTTTTGGGTTTATAATGTCTTTTTTAGAAAATAGTTCTCTTAGTTTTTTACGTTGCTCAATTAAATTTTTTATTCTAGCATGAAGTTCTTTTGAGTTAAAAGGTTTTGTTAAATAATCATCTGCTCCTGTTTCTAACCCTTCAATTTTATTTTCAATTCCTGCTTTTGCGGTAAGCATAATAATTGGTATGTGACTTGTATTTATATCTTTTTTTAATTGTTTGCAAAGAGATATTCCGTCAATTTTGGGCATCATCAAATCAGTAATAATAAGGTTTGGCATTGTTTTTAGTGCTTTTTCAAGCCCATCTTGTCCATTATATGCTTCACTAATTTGATATTCTTCTTCTAATTGTTGTTTGATGAAATCACGCATATCTTCATTGTCTTCAACAATTAAAATGGTAGGCAAATCTTTGTTTTGAGATTTTATCGTTACTGAGGTTTCTTTTTCTTTAATTTTTACAGTGAACTCTTCTTTATCTTCTTTTTGAGCCGTTTTTATTTCTTCTAAAGGGATTGTTATTTTAAAAACACTTCCTTTTTTATAGTCACTTTCAACGTTAATAGTTCCTTGCATTAATTTAACAAGTTCTTTTGTTAATGACAAGCCAATACCTGTACCTTCTTTTTCTTTGGTAAAACTATCGTCAACTTGAAAAAATCGATCAAAAATTAAAGGTAATCCCTCTGGTAGAATACCACAACCCGAATCGGCAACTTCAATTTTTAGTTGTTCGTTAGAAAATTTCACTGAAATACTAACGATTCCGTCATCCTCTGTAAACTTAAAAGCATTACTGAGTAAATTATAAATTATTTTCTCCAATTTGTCTCTATCAAATAAAGCCCAAAGTATTTTATTTGAAGGTATTTTAATTTGATAATCCATATTTCTTTGGGCAGCATGAGAACTAAAAGAAGAAGCTGCAGCTCTAAGGCATTTATATACATTACCCTCAGAAGATTCTAACTCTAAATTTCCTGATTCTAGTTTTGAAAGATCCAATAACTGATTAACTAGCTTTAATAACCGATTGGCATTACGACGTATCATTTTTACATTAGATATACTTAATTTCTTTTCAGGATATTTTTCTAATTGTTCAATAGGTCCTTTAATTAAGGTAAGCGGTGTTCTAAATTCATGAGAAATATTTGCAAACAAACGCGTTTTCATCTTATCTACCACTTTTAATTGTTCCGTTTGGTCTTCTAATTGACGATTTTTTTGAACAATTTCTGAGGTGCGTTCTTTAATAACCCTTTCTAAGGCTACATTCTTTTTATATAATTGATTTGACCTCCATTGTGTTATCAATAGTATTATCCCAATAGCTCCTAAACCATACACAAGATACATCCACCAGGTTCGATACCAAGGAGGTAAAATGATAAAAGAATAATGATCTTCTTTACCTATGTGATTAAAAATATTTTTAGAACGAACTTTAAAGCTATAATCTCCTTCTGGTATATTGGTATAGTCTTTTTTAGTTTCTGATGTCCATGAAGACCAGTCTTTATCAAAACCTTCTAAAAAATATTGAAATTTATTTTTTGATTCATCATAAAAACTTGTGCTTGCATATTGAAAACGCAATTGATTGTGTTTAAACAAAAGTTCAGGCACTATAGATGACTCATAACCTCCAAAAAGTAATGAATCATTTTTGCATAATACACTAGATATAATGGTTTTTGAATTTATTGTGTTTCTATTGTATTTTTTCTTTAAATCGTGTCGCACGATTCCTGATCTTCCTTTATACCAAACAATACTATCTTCAAGCTCAGGATAGGCTCCAAATTTTTTTATGTTGATTATCCTTTTTTCGTTAAGTTTTTTCAGCTTATAAGTCTTATCTTTTTGAAGAAAGGCAACTAATTGATCTAATTTATTATCTCCGTTATATTCAATTAACCAAATATTTTCTTGCTCATCTACAAAATTGATCTTCACATTTTTATTTTCGACTCCTAATTCTATAAACAATTCTTTGTCTCTGAAAAATTTTTGTGATTTAGAATCAAATTTATAAACGTCATTACCTGAAGCGAAATATACTTGATCTTTAATAATAAAATTTTCTCCAATATTATCTGGAAGCCCATCTTTTGTCGTAAATATTTTAACTTTTGGTTTTATTAAATTTTGAGCATCATTTATATTATTAAAAAAGATACCAATTGTTTCGTTTTTATCTACACCTAGCCATAAATCACCATTGTGCTTTTCTACAATTTTATCAACAAAAGTATTTACTCCTTTAAATTCGTACTCAAATTTCCATTTATTATTTTTAAAATACATTGAAGACAACCCTGATTCTGAACCAATAAAAACTCTGTTATTATCAATTTTTGAATGATATAATGCTGATATTTTTAAACCGACTAGCTTATTTGATTTTCCGTTTTTATCAATTTCATAAACACCATATAAAGAACCAATGAGCATTTTATCTTGAAAAAGAATCATATCCCAAACACCGCCAAACTCACCCTTTACTTTCTTAAATAAGCTATTCTCAGATTTTTTTTGATTTTCTAAATAAAATAAGCCTTCGGGGCCACCTACAAATATTTTTTTTTGATACTTTAGAATGCTAAGTACCAAATCAGGAGTCTTGAAAAAAGAAAACGGAGAAGGGTATTCAATTTTTGCTATTCCAGAAGATAATGAAGCCCATAACAAACCTGCATCGTCTTGAAAAAGACCTAAAACCACATTAGATTTCAATCGCTCTTTTTGAGAAAGCACAATTTTCTTTCGCCCTTTATTATCAATTATCAAGACACCTTTATTAAGTGACCCAAACGCAAAAGAGCCATTATTTAAAGCTACGCCAGTATAAATAACGTTATCTATAAAAAAATCAGGAATATTCGTTTTAAATTCTATAAATTCTATTCCATTGTATAAAAAAAGTTTATCTCTAGTTGTTATTAAAAATTCATTTTCTTTATAAGGCAATATGGAATAAATTTTATTATTAGCAAACAATTCTCCTTTTGGGACTAATTTAAATTGGTTATTCTTAAACTCCATTAAGCCTTTACCCTTTATTCTTTTTAAAACGGTATTATGTACTGAAAACATAAAAGAATCTCCTGTATTTTCCCAAGAATCAAACTTTTCGCCATCCCATCTAAAACTATACTTCTTCGAATTAAAAAACAGTCCATACTCAGTAAGACAAATTGTCCTTATCTCACTAAAATCATGGTATTTTTTTGTTAGTTTTGGTAAAAAAGAGACGTAGGTAAGCTGCCCTTTACTATTTGGTTCTATGTAGCCAAATTCATCAATTGCTCCAACATATATTCTACCATTTTTATCTTTAGCTAATGCAAAAACAGTAGCCTTATTTGGTAATAGTATTAAATCCCAGTTTACGCCATTATAAGTCAAAACACCATCTCCATTTGCAAAATACATGACTCCTAAAGAATCTTGAACAGCTCCCCAATTCTGTCCAGACGCCTCATATTCAGCTGATTCATAATTCTGAATATAAGGCAACCCTATATCTTGAATTTGATTTGAAAGTATTTGCGTATTTGAATCTTGAGCATATACTGAAAAGTAGCTCATGTAGAAACAAAAAAACAGGAAGAGATAACGATATATCATATATTTATTATGCAAATGGAAAGTTACTCGCAACCCTAAATATAATCTGAAATTATTAAACAATAATTTCAGATTATATTTTTCAAGCTATTAATAACTCATAAAATTCAATTAATAAACTACCTTGATCCAAGCCTGTCTATGGCAGACAGGATACTAGGTGTTAAAAAGGGATTTCTTTTTTATTTCGACGCAAGTATCGGAAAATTAAATTCCTTTTTTGGCTATTGTTATACGATTCAAAAAAATGAATAATAGCTACTCGAGTAGGTTATCTATTTTATTTGAATAAAATTAGTGTATAAAACACCACTACACTAACTGTATTACCATCTTGCTATAACAATTTATTATATACTCAATGATGATGATAATTAATTACCTTCTATTAAAACAAATTTAAGATGTGCAACTAGTGGAATAGAATTATTTCGTATATCTATCTCCCCAACCCTAATCTCTGCAACTTTTACTGTTTCATTAAGTAGCTCTACTGGTAAAGGTGACCACAACTCATAACTTGCACTCGGATTTAAATTAATATGCACTATAACCAACCCTTTGTCAAGAATGTCTTGTGTTAAACCAGATACATTAAATGTTTTAGTACTATTTTGGGGTATAGATATATTTCTTAATATAACAGAGGTAACATTTGCATTGCCATCTTGCCCTGCAGGGCCTTCTAGACCGGTTTCTCCATCTTCTAGAGAACATGAAAAAGTTAGTACAATAATCAATGCTAAAAGTACATACTTAGTTTTTAAAATTACTTTTTTCATAATATTTGTTTTTAAAATTATGGTGTAAAAGTATTTGAGAGAATACTATTCTACTAACAGTATTCTCTCAAATACTAGCAATATTATCTCTTAGTATATAGAGTTAACTAAATTAAAACGTTTGGTATAACCGACTTTACTTCGATAATAAATCAACCAAATTCTGCCATTTTATCCGCAGGAGCAATTGTTCAAAAACAAGTAGTTAAAGACGGTAATATTATTGTTGGAAATATCATGAAATCAACTTTGGCTTGTGATCAAAGAACCATTGATGGTGTGACTGGTTCGCTATTTTTGAAAACCTGAAAAGGATATATTGAAAAGTTTGTTGGAATTTGAAAGATTCGCTTATCGGTTTGTGTATGAAGCGTTGGGCATTTCGAAGTACTTCATTTTCAGTTTACCGTAATGTTTATTTATATCGATAATATTTATTTAACCTCCTATTGCCCAATGATTTTTACACATCTTAAGTTTACAATCTATAATTTTACTCAGATATTAATTGAATCACTTTTTCAATGGGTCTTCCGATTACCGCTTTATCTCCTTTAACAATTATTGGTCGTTCTATTAATTTAGGATATTTAACCATTGCATCTATCCATTCTAATTCAGACAGTTTCTTGCCTTTAAAGTTTTTTATATAGTCAGTTTCTCCTTTTCTAATTAAGTTTTCTCCTGAAATATTTAATTTAATAAGTAATTCGATTAATTCTACTTTTGTTAAAGGGTTTTTTAAATATTCTACGGTTTCAAAGGCAACTCCGGATTCTTTTAAAAGCTCATAACTGCATCTACTTTTAGAGCACTTACTATTATGGTATATTTTCATAATTTATATTAATTTCATTATGTTTTCTGTTATTCTGTCGCATCTACTGAAACCAAATTCAAAGATGTTTTTATCATTTGCTACTTCATAAAGTTTCTCTTTTAGCATTTCTTTTGATCTATGTAAACGCACTTTTACATTGGCAACAGTTAAATCTAATGCAATGGAAATTTCTTTTAAACTCATTTCCTCTACGTCTTTCATAATATAGACCGTTTTGTATTTTATGCTTAAACTGTCAATAGCATTTTCCAATATTTGCTTTGTTTCATTCCGAATCATTTTGTCCTGCGGATTTAATTGTTTGTTATCGGGAATTTCTAATATTGTATTACTTAAATTATCTGATTGTTCATTTATATGATATAGTTTCCCTTTTTCCTTTAAACGAGCCAATGATTCGTTTATTCCTATGCGAATAAGCCAAGTAGAAAAAACAGATTCTAATTTAAACTGATATAATTTGGTAAAGGCTTTTACATAACTGTCTTGCATTATATCTTCAATTTCTGCCTCATCTTTTAGATAGCTCCTAATTACCCGATATAATTTTTGATTGTTACGTCTTACTAATATTTCATAAAGTTCTTTTTCACCACTTAAAATACGTTTAATGACATCGCTCTCTTTTATTTTATGATTGTTAAAATCATTGATGTTTATTGCTTCCATTTTTATTGTGTCTTTTACTTTAGATAATAAACTTTAAAAAAAGTTACAAAATTTTGTATCCTTTTTTTTAATCTGCTATCAAAAGGATGTAACAAATTTAAATTAACTAAAAAATAAAATTATGAATTCAAATGTACAATTAGTAAAAAACATTTTAAAGTACACTTTTGGTTTAGTGCCAATAGTTGCAGGATTAGACAAATTCACTAACATTTTAACAGATTGGTCTCAATATATTTCTGAAGGTTTTGCTGGTATGCTTCCTTTTGAGCCTACTACATTTATGATGATAGTTGGTGTTATCGAAATTATTGCAGGTGTACTTGTTTTAACTAAAACAAAAATTGGTGCTTATGTAGTCTCTGCTTGGTTAGCGGCAATTGCTTTGACTTTAATTTTCAGTTGGACTTATGTAGATGTTGCCGTAAGAGATTTAGTAATGGCTATTGGTGCATTTTCTTTAGCAAAATTATCGGAAGATAATTATAGTAAATCCAATAATTAATATAATGAAATTAAATGGAAACACATTTTTGGTCAAAGAAAGTTTAAATAATTCTAATCATCACGTAACGGTTAAAAACCCATTGCGTGATGATGCTTTTGATATTGATGATAATTTAAAGATTGAATTAATAGCAGAGAAGTTTAAGGATATTGTTGAAATATTAGGATTTGACCTTGCCAATGATAGTATAAAAGATACTCCAAATCGAGTAGCAAAAATGTATGTTAACGAAATATTTAAAGGATTAAATCCACTAAATAAGCCTAAAGTGGCTGTATTTAAAAATGAATACGAGTATCACACTCCATTAGTAGAATTAAACATTCCTTTTACGTCATTTTGCGAGCATCATTTTGTTCCAATTCAAGGAAAAGTCAATATTGCTTACATACCAAAAAAATATGTTATTGGATTATCAAAAATCCATAGACTTATTGACTTTTACGCAAGAAGACCACAAGTCCAAGAACGGTTAACAATGCAGATAGTTCAAGAACTTTCAACTACCCTTGATACAAAAGATATAGGTGTTGTTCTAAAAGCAAGTCATAGTTGTATTTCTTGCAGAGGTGTAGAGGATTTGGGAAGTTCAACTCTCACGTCAGTTTTTTTAGGTCAAATAAAAAATGATAATAATTTGATGTTGGTTTTGCTTGGTCCTAATTGTTCCTAAAGGTTAAGATATGGTCAGTTTAATTTGATTATATCGACCGATAAGCGAAGCTAGTGTTTTTTTATTAGAAAGTCAAACGGTTAATCCCCCAAAGCATCACAATAAAAATCTTTTGGTTTTATAAGGTTTATCATATCACTTTCAGGGCACTGTTCTATATCTTCTAAATCAACCGACCAATCTAGTATAATAATTTTCTAAATTACTCAGGATTTACAAACGCCATAGCTTCTTTTATTTCTGAAATATCAAAGTAACGTTCGAGTCTTCCTTTTTTCTCATTTTTGTAAAATAGATTGTCAAATTCCACCAACATTTTTAAGATAGAAGATTCTCCTACAATTGCTAAATATCCTAACTTTTTATAGTTTCTCATGGCAAAAAGAATATCATCAAAAAAAGCTTTAGCACTTGTTTTTGAAAACTTGTATTCGTCAAGTTTAATCAGAATATTGATTTGGTCAAAACCTTGATCTAACTTTATTTTAAAGAATTTTTGAAGTAATTGTTCATCTGTATTTGTCAATCCATCGATGATAGTGAATGCCAATACATTGTTGTCGAAAGTTTTTAATTGCTCTACCATAACTTGTTTTTTTAATGTTATATAAAGTTACAAAAAAATAGGACTCATTAATTAAAAAGAATCCTATTTAGCAGGGTTAAAAAAATTGTAGTATAAATTTTCTTACTTCGTCAGTTCGAGTGATTTATCGATCTTAGGAGAAAAATTATATCGAGAACAGTAGCCTTTTTAAAGTATTAATCCTCGATACTAATTTTACTCTTTACAAGTGTAAAATTCACTCGAATAGACGTTGTGATTGTTTAATCTTTTACGCCTAACTTATTTTAAATTTTTTCCATTAAACACCATTGTGTAAATGATGATTGCAATAAGTTGGCTCCTACAAATGCGGTAAACCACAACCAATCTTGACTAACATAAACTGATAGCACCAAGCTAATTAATATAAATATTCCAGCGATTGCTCTGATAAATCTATTCTTCATAATTTTGATTTTAAAGGATTCTTTCAATTGGTAAAACAACTGCTCTAATAGGGTTGTTTGTTTCTAAATTATTATTGTATTCTCTTAATAAGTTAAACATTGTATCTATATTTTTATCTTCAGTAAAAGAGAAAAATAAGTTTGATTGGGTTCCAGATTTACCTGCGGCAAACCAATTTGATGATGTCATTATTGGTGCAACAGTTTTATGTCCACCAATATCTGATTCACTAAAGTTTTGAATCCCTGCTTTTTTAAATAATTGAAGAATGTCATTGTGAAATGCTTCAACCGATGTAACCATTAATAACTTCATATTACTCTTCTTTATGATTTTTACGTTCTATTAAATAATATACCAATGGCACTACCAATAAAGTAAGTACTGTTGATACAATTGTTCCTCCCATTAATGAAATTGCCAATCCTTGAAAAATAGGGTCAAACAAAATAACAAAGGCACCAATAACTACCGTACCTGCTGTCAAAAGTATTGGAGTTGTTCTTACTGCTCCGGCTTCAATGACTGCTTTTTTAAGAGGAATACCTTCATCCAATCTCAAGTTTACAAAGTCAATTAAAAGTACTGAATTTCTAACCATGATTCCTGCTAATGCAATAGTGCCAATGAAAGATGTCGCAGTAAAAAATGCATCCATCATCCAGTGACCTAAAATAATTCCGATAAGTGATAATGGAATTGCTACCATCATTACCATTGGTGTTTTAAAACTTTGAAACCAGCCTACTATCAAAATATAAATAAAAATAATTGCGATTATAAATGCCATCCCTAAATCTCTAAATACTTCTAAGGTAATTTGCCACTCTCCATCCCATTTAACCGTATAATTATCTTCGTATTCTGGTTGAGATAAATACAATTCATCTAAAGTATATCCTGCAGGAAGTTTTATTTCTTTCAATTTATCTGTCATCCCTAAAATAGCATATACAGGGCTTTCTAATTCACCCGCCATATCAGCCATCACATACACCACACGCTTTTGATTTTTTCTAAATATATTTTTAGATCGTGTCGTTTCTTGTATATCAACTAAATCACCAATAGTAATCATGGTACCCATTTGCGATTTTATTTTTAGCTGAGAAATATCACTAATAGTAGATTTCTCTTTTTCATCTAAAGATAAAATCAAACCTACACGTTTCGAAGCATTTTCGTCATACAAGCTGGTTATTGCTCTATCTGACAATGCCATGTTCATGGTGTAGACAATTTGTTGCGGTGTAATACCATACAGCATTGATTTTTCTTTGTCAATTACAAAATCATATTCTTTTTGATCAGCCTCAACCATCCAATCAACATCTACTACATCATCGGTATTTATTAAAATATTTTTTATTTGATTGGCAATATCAATTTGTATTTCATAATCCGGACCATAAACTTCTGCTACAATAGTAGAGAGTACAGGAGGCCCTGGCGGAACTTCAACAATTTTAACGTTGGCATTGTATTTTGATGCGATTTTCTGAATCACCGGACGCATCATACTTGCCAAGTCATGGCTTTGTAATTTACGGTCGTGCTTGTCAGTTAAATTCACCTGAATATCTGCCATATTGCTACCACCACGCATATCGTAGTGACGAACTAGTCCGTTAAAAGTAATTGGTGCCGAAGTACCCACATAACTTTGATAATTCAATACTTCTGATTGTGTTGCTAAGTATTGCGAAATTTCTTTAGTAACAACTAGGGTTCTCTCTAGCGTGGTGCCCTCAGGCATATCGATGACTACTTGAAATTCATTTTTATTATCAAAGGGAAGCATTTTTACAGCGACAGAATTGGTAAAAAACAACCCAAAAGTTGCAAATAGTATTAAGAAGGTTCCTCCTAAAAAGGCCCATCTAATTTTTTTATTTTCGATCAAAGGCAATTCAAATCGGTTGTATATTCTGTAAATAAGTGTTTCCTCTAAAGGTTTGTGAACTTTTGGTTTCTTTCCTTTTTTACTTTTCTCTCTTAGGAAAATTACGCCTAAATATGGTGTAATTGTCAATGCAACAAACAATGAAAGTATCATAGCAATAGATGCTCCGATTGGCATTGGCGCCATATAAGGGCCCATCATACCAGAAACAAACGCCATTGGTAATACCGATGCAATTACAGTGAAGGTTGCCAAAATGGTTGGGTTCCCAACTTCGTTTATCGCATACATTGCTGCTTGTTTAAACGGCAAACGTTTCATTTTGAAATGTCGATGCATATTTTCAGCAATTATAATAGAGTCATCGACGACAATACCTGTTACAAAAACCAATGCAAATAAGGTGATTCTATTCAATGTGTAATCGAGCATATAATAACTCAGCAAAGTTAAAGCGAATGTTATTGGTACTGATAAAAATACAACCAATCCACCACGCCACCCCATGGCAAGCATTACGACTAAAGTAACAGCGAAAATTGCTCCCATTAAGTGCATCAATAATTCTGATACTTTTTGTGATGCTGTTTCACCATAATTTCTGGTGACCTCAACATGTACATCATCAGGAATTAAAGTCTTTTTTAGGTGCTCTACTTTATCCAAAATAACATTGGATAATTTCATAGCATCTGCTCCTTGTCTTTTTGCAACTGAAATTGTTACTGCAGGATATTCAGAATTGTAAGTTTCTGATTTTTCACTTGCTTGTCCATATCCTAAGGCAACATATTCTCTTGAAATTTCAGGACCATCGAGTATGGTTGCAATTTGACTTAAATAGATAGGTGTGTTTTGTTGAATACCAACAACAAGATTTTCTACATCTTCAACAGATGTTAAAAAGTTACCAGTTTTTATAGTAAATTCTGTATCACCTTTATTAAAACTTCCAGTATTTAATTGTTGGTTACTGGCTTTTATCATTTGCGAAATCGATAAGAAATCAAGTCCGCTTTCAGCCATTTTATCTTTGTCTAAAACAATACGTAATTGTCGATTTCTACCACCAATTGTTTTGGTAACAGATACGTCATTTACTTTTTCAATCTCATCAGATAACTCTTGTGCAATGAGTTTTAATTGGTAATCATCATAGGTTTCGCTCCATAAAGTCAACCCCAAAATTGGCACATCATCAATGGCACGTGTTTTTACCAGAGGCATGGTTACACCCTCAGGCATAATATCCATATGTTTGTCAATTTCGTTGTATAATTTTACAAACGAACGTTCAACATCTTCACCTACATAAAACTGAACAATCACCATTCCTTGTCCGTTCATAGATGTAGAATACACATATTCAACTCCTTTGATATTAGAGATTAATTTCTCTAATGGCTGTGTAACTCTAGATTCAACTTCGGTTGGACTCGCCCCAGGATATCCAACAAAAATATCTGCCATTGGCACGTTGATTTGTGGCTCTTCCTCACGTGGAATCAAAAATGAGCTATATACGCCAATGACCATAAATACAATCATCAGAAGTACTGTAAGTTTTGAACTTATAAAGCCTTTTGCTATTTTACCTGCTAATCCTTCTTTCATTTTATAGCTACTTTAACTCCGTTATATAATTTTCCTTCTGCTGAAACAATGTATTGCTCGTCAGCATTTAACCCTGATAAAACTTCAATTTCATTTCCAAAAGTTTTACCTAAACGCAACCAGCGTAAAATAGCTGTATTGTTTTGACTCACGGTATAAACACCTCTTAACTGTCCGTTTTTCACAATAACATTCAACGGAATTAACACCTTGTTAGTTGCTATTTTTTTGTTAGATGGAAACTTTACGTTGGTATACATGCCTGATAAAATAGCTGCATCTGTTTTGTTTAATGTAATTTTTACTAAGTACTGTCCGCCAGTATTATTTGCTGATGTACTTACTTCAGATACAACTCCAGTTAAAGTTTTGTTGATAGATTTCACCAACACTTCTACGGTAGTTTCTTTTTTAACTTGGGATATTTCACTTTCAGCAACCATTATTGTTACTTCAAATTTTTCTGGAGATTCTACAGATATTAAAGGCACCCCTGGATTTGCTAAATCCCCAGTTTCAATAAATTTGGTAGTTACCACTCCGCTAAAAGGAGCTTTGATATCTACATATTTAAACTGAGCATTTATTTCATTCATCATTTCATTTGCTGCTTCTAAACGTGCTTTTGCCATTTCGAAATTTGCAGTCATATCATCCAACTCTTTTTGAGAAGCAGAGTTTTTATCAAATAAATTTTTGTAACGGTTATAATCTTTTTCAGCATTATTGTAGGCAGCTTTTGTTTCGATAATTCCAGCATTTACTTGTGCACGTTTTGCTTTTAAATCAGCATTGTTAATTGAGATTAATAAATCACCCTTGCGAACTTTATCTCCAACTTTTACATAAATATTATCTACATAACCACTGGTACGTGTACTTAAAGTTACACTTTCCACAGCTTCAATTTTACCACTCACTGTAAAAAACGGATTGTTATTGTCAGCATTTATAGAACTGATTTTTATTGATACAGCAGACGAATTATTTTCGCTCGTCGTCTTCTTTTCATCGCTGCCACAGCTAATTGTTAAAATTGCTAAGGCAATAATTGTAATATATTTATTCATGTGTCCTAATTATTCTTTTGTTAAAAATTGTAAGTATTGGTATGCGTAATTGTATTCAAAAATGGTTTGATAATATTCTAATTGTTTTTGAGCATATTGTGTTTCGGCTAATAATAAATCGGTTGTTTTTTCTAAACCTTCTTTAAATCTATTCGTTCTTATTCTTAAAGATTCTTTTGATTGCTCTAAAGCTAAACTTGTTGTTTTTAATTTGTTATCAGCGTCTACTAACATTCTATTTGCTTTGTTGAGGTCTAGTCTACTTTGCGAAACATATTGCTCATATTCTAAAACTGACTGATCGTATTGTGCTTTTGTTTTTTGTGATTTACCGATGTTTTTATAGCCATCAAAAAGATTCCAGTTTAAAGAAGCCCCAACTAAGTATCCGTTCGAGCTTCCTTGAAAAATATTCTTATCATATAACTCATAACTTCCAAAAGCATTTAAGCTCGGTAAGAAAGCCATTTTTACAGACTTGTAAATAGCTTCATAAGCCTCGGTTGATAATTGCATAGCTCTAATATCAGCTCTATCTTCAGATACCATAATATTAAATGGGTTTGCCAATGTATTTATAGACAAACTATCAGATGGTATTAAAATTGAAATTTCTTTTTCATTCATCAAAAAAGACAAGTAATCTGACGTATTTTCTACATTGCTCTTTGCAGATTGTAATTGATTTTGAACTTCGTTTACACGCACATCAACGGATAATAAATCGGCTTTTTGGAGGTATCCTTGTTCATACCTGTTTTTTGCAATCTTTTGATTTTCGATTGTTAAATCATGGGTTTTCTCAAAAACCTCCACAGCTTTATAAGCCAATTGCAATTGCATATAGGACTTCTCCACTTCAAAAGTTAAATAATCTCTCGTTCTTAGCGCTTGCAATTCAACGGCATTCATTTTGTATTTAGCAGCTTTACGTTGGTAAAATCCATCTAAATTAATCAATGGTTGTTGTACTTGAAATATGGTTGCAAAACTGGTAACTTCATCAGGATTGTTTAACAAGTCTGGATTAAAATCGCCGGCTGTTAATATTCCTTGATTCAATTTTGAACCAAATGCCATTAACGGATTTGTAGTTGCTATCCCTGAATGAGATGCGGTGATATTTGGTAAAAATACCGAATTGGTTTGTCTGTAATCAGCTTGTGCCTTTAAATATTCTTGTTCAGAAATTTTTAAAGAATAATTTTTTTCTAAAACTTTTGATAATACTTCAGATTTTGAAATTGACTTAACTTCCTGTGAAAACAAGGAGACAGAAAATAACATTCCGAAAATAAAAAATAATGCTAGGTGTTTCATATTTCGATTTATATTTTTTTAACGGTCACATGCTGTTTGCTATTAGTCACTCTTTTTTTTGACAGACTTTTTAGCACGCTCGTTTCATGTTTTGTTTTATTTACAATTGCAAAATTAGAACTAATAAAAACTACTTATTGTAACTATTGTTACTGACAAATAAGGGTTTGAGGTAAAGAGGTGTTTAGGAAAACAACCAGAACAAAGGGTTTAAAACAAAGCATTACATTTGATTGTAAACTTGATTATACAAAAATAATCAATTGAAATTTAAGATTAAAAAAATGCCAGTTGAGATTTAAATATTTCTAGATTTAAGATGGGTTATCTTCTTTTGGTGTTGATTTTACTTCGCAGTTACCACCAGCACAATTTCCTGATGCGCATCCAAATGAAAAAATTCCCATTGCAGCAAAATAAGCTCCGAACATTATGCCAAACCATTGCTCATCCATGTACGAATTTATGATAAATATTATTCCGCCCAGTACATAAAATACTCTAACGAGTGTCCAGTTTTTTAGTATTCTATCTCTCATGCTTCTTTTACTATTATGGTTGTATTCATTTTAACTTCAGCTTTGATAGATCGTGTAATTAAACAAATAGATTCTGATTTTTGTAAAACTCGTTCTGCTCTATCTCTGTCTTTCTCGTCATAAATAATAACGGTAGGCTCTAGCAAGATTTCATTCATCATAAATTTACCATCTACTCGGTCTAATTTACCTTTAGATTTACAACTAAAACTTTCAAATTCTAATTTAGAATTTTCTGCTACAGCTAAAAAAGAAGTCATTAAGCAGCTACTCACTGCAGCGGTAAACAAATGCTCTGGCGACCAAATTCCAGGAACTCCTTTGGGGAATTCTGGTGGTGTTGCCACTTCAATACAAGCGTTGTTATTTCCGTTTTCAATATTTAATTCAGGAGAACACATCATCCCTTTTCGGTCTGTGTTCCAATTGATATCTACATTATAATAGTGTGCTTCCATTTTAGTTGATTTTTTTGTTTAAACTCATCCATCCACTTCCGTTGTATACTTCAGTAAATCCATTAGATTTTAGTCTGTTTTTGGCAAACCAACTTCTAATTCCTGATGCGCAGCAAGTAATGACTACTTTATTTTTGTCCAGTTTTTTTAATTCGTTGTGTAAATTATCTAACGGGATATTGATAGATTTTTTTACATGACCTTGTTTGAATTCTGGATTGGTTCGTACATCAACAATAACAGCACCTTGATTCACCAATTCTTTAAAATCTACTTTAGGACCAAATCCTAAGACGCTTTTTAAGGTTTTAAACATTTATTTATTAAGTTAGTTTTTAGGTTTTTTTTGTCTGAAACATATTTAATAATAAACCACCCATCAATCCTCCATAGAGCGCGCTATTCAAAGGTTTTGAAGTGATGGCACAAGTGCCACTGTTACATCCGATGAAATGATAGTAGAGGTAGCCGCCAACAAGCCCTATTAAGATTCCGATGATGGTCAATTTATTTTTTTTGATAATTTTCATTGAGCAAAAGTCTGTCGACTTTAAAAATACGACAGTTACTTTTGTTACACAAAAAAGATACTTTATTTTTTTGAGTTTCTGGTGCCTCCATGTCCCATAGCAACAACATTCAATATTTTTATATTCAAATAAATAAATTTAAAAAATTGAATAAAAGGATTGTGCATTATGAACTTATGAAAACGAGTTATTTTTTTAGCCATATTATTATTATTATTATTATTAAATTATTCAGGAATTAACCACCAAAAAGGTTTCATTTTAGCCTTGTATATAAAAGCATAATGTAAGGCGAGTTTCACCCAATGGCCTGCCAATCCAAGATCACCAATAGTTTTTGAGTTTATTCTTCCAGTTTCTGGGTATTTTTTATAATCTGGAACAATAGGATTGGTAGTAATAGTAACGCCTCTTCCCTTTAATAATCCAAATCCAGTGGATGCAATACATGCTGCACCCATATTACCCATAGAGCCTAAGTGGTGCAAATCATCATTTCCTTTTTTAATCATTTCTACTATATTATCTGCAACTAATTTTGCAGTAATACCAGAGGGCATTCCAGTTCTGGGAGGAGTAGGGAATATTGGAGTTCCGTTTGTACTTGTTCTGGGTTTCGAAATACCATGAGGAGGAGCAAATGCTATACCTGGTGCAAATATATTTTTATAACTAGGGTTTTGATAAGTCTCAGGCCAATCCTGTACCGTCCATTCTTCATAAGGTCTTTGAGTATAATCTGCATCAACTAGCATAAACCCATTAAAAAGTTTCGAAGTTATGTCTTTACCCTCTTTGTCAAAAGCATTAAAGCCATGACCCGAAAAAGCAGGGATTAGCATAGCAAAATCATATTCTTCCGTTTTGTGCTCACCATCTAAAGTTTCATAATGAACAATCCCGTCTTCTACTTTATTTACACCAGCTCTTTTTATCCATTGTATTCCGCGATCTTCAAAAACCATTTCGATAAGGTCTTTGGAAGAAGTTAATTTACCTCCCATTTTTACCATCAGGCCATCCATACCAAAATCTCCAACTTCATACTCGTTAGAAATCCAAGTAACGGTTGCTTTATCTCTTACATTATGTCTGTTTAATTCTTGTTCAACATTCATTATGTATTCAAAAGCAGCACCTTGACAAGTAGCTTTTGCATGACCGGTTCCAATTAATATTCTAGCTTTTTCGCCTTTTTTCATTTTTTGGATTAATTTCTCAAAATCATTCCATGCATGTTGGGCATGATCATAGGTGCAAACAGATGCAGTTTTGTTGGTGCCGGGTTTTAAACCTTCAGTAGCTTCGAAATTTAGTTTTGGGCCTGTAGCATTTATTAAATAATCGTAATCAACCTTAACTGTTTCTCCCTTTTGTTCTCCTGTTACATATTCGGCAACAACAAAACCTTTATTTGCATCTGTATCCCCTTCTGGATAAAATGTCGTTACCTTTGCTTGGATATAAGTAATCCCTTTCTTTTTATAAAGAGGTGCTAATGGAAAAATAAGCTGTTCGGCTTTCATTCTACCCACTCCAACCCATATATTAGATGGAATCCATTGGTAATTACTGTTGGGAGAAACCACTACAACCTCGTGTTCTTTAGAAAGGTTTTTTCTTAAATACGAAACGGCAGTATGTCCAGAAATACCCGCTCCTAAAACTACAATTTTTGACATAAAATTTATTTTTTGAGCAAGGTAATTGCTTAAGGAAGAGGTTACAGTGACTTTTGTTACATTTCAATCTCATAACATAGTATCAGAAATGACTGATTAAAAAATGTTGACAAGAACAAATTTTACTATCTTGCGTTTGAATTTAAGTAAATGAAACGAGCGTACTAAAAAGTTTATAAACGAGGGTATGATTAATAGCGAACAACATGTGACTATTAAAAGGTAATAAATATGAACACATGAAATTAATACATTCAATCAGACATTATTTTGAACGACACGGTTTTGATGTGTCTTCGCGTTTTGCCGATAGGTTAGGGATAAGAGCAACCAATGTTAGATTGTTTTTTATTTACATTTCATTTGTAACCGTTGGTTTGTCGTTTGGGGTTTACTTGACCCTTGCCTTTTTATTGAAATTAAAAGATATGGTATACACCAAACGCAGCTCCGTATTTGACTTATGAACGATATAAAGAAAAGATTATTTATTGCATTCTTTTTACTTATTGCTGTAGTAGTGATAGGGGTAATTGGGTATATGATAATTTCTGGTGATACATTTGTAGATGCCCTTTATATGACTGTGATTACCGTTTCTACTGTAGGCTTTGGGTTGATACATAAATTATCTACAGAAGGAAAGTTGTTTACCATATTTCTGATTTTATTGAGTGTGAGTTTATATGGTTATGTGTTAAAAATATTGTCAGAGAATATTGCCTTAGGAACTTTTTTTAAAGAATTAAAACTAAAAAAAATGCAAAAGAAAATAGATTCATTGAACCAGCACACAGTTGTTTGTGGTTTTGGTAGAAACGGGCAACAGGCAACTTCTAAGCTAAGCAAGTTCAACCAAACTTGCGTTGTTATTGAAAAAGGAACTAATGCTTTAAGACAGTTAGAACATGATGCTATTATTTTTGTTGATGGCGATGCTACTGATGATGAAATTTTAGCATCTTCAGGAATTAAAAAAGCTAAAAATTTAATTGTTGCCTTACCGTCAGATGCAGACAACTTATTCATTGTTTTATCGGCAAGACAAATGAATAAAGAGATGACAATAATTAGTAGGGCTTCAAATGAATCTTCTAAGAAAAAACTGAAGATAGCAGGAGCAGATAATGTTATTATGCCTGATAAAATAGGTGGAGATCATATGGCCTCTTTAGTAGTAACTCCTGATATTATTGAGTTCGTTGATATGCTTTCTGTAGAAGGTGAATGCTCGTCAAACCTACAAGAAATTTGGGTAGATGAATTGTCACAAGAATATATTAATAAATCGATATTAGATTTAGATTTAAGAAAATTGACAGGTTGTTCGGTTATTGGTTTTAAAACTCCTGACAACGAATATATTGTAAATCCAGATGCTTCTACGAAGCTCATCAAGGGATCTACACTGATTGTTTTAGGAAGACCAGAACAGGTAGATAAATTGCAAACCATGTTTTAAGGAATGTGTTAAAAAATTTGATGATGCATCATTTTTTTATGATATTGCGATGAATAAATTTCTAACTAAATTAAAATTACCTAATTATATTATGAATAAAAAACTTCTAGCGCTACTTTTCTTCGTAGCACCGTTACTAACATTTGCTCAAGAAAAAGGAATTGATGAAAAAATTGATGAAGTTTTTGGTAATGCCACAGGTTGGTTTGTCGATTTAATTTTTTATCAAATTGATTTTGGGGGAGATGTAAAAGTTTATTGGGTGTTATTCCCTTTGATTTTAGGAGCTTTATATTTTACTATCTATTTTAAATTTATCAATTTTAGAGGAGTTTGGACATCAATAAATATTGTTAGAGGTAAGTATGATGATATTGATCATCATGAATCACTGCATGGAGCTGGTGATGCAAATCTAAGCGAAGATCATATAGAAACTATTGCTATTGAAGGGCATGAAGGCGAAGTTTCGCATTTCCAAGCATTGACTGCAGCACTTTCTGCAACAGTTGGTTTGGGTAATATTGCGGGAGTTGCAATTGCAGTTTCAATTGGTGGTGCAGGAGCAACTTTTTGGATGATTGTAGCTGGGTTTTTAGGAATGGCATCGAAATTTGTTGAATGTACACTTGGCGTTAAGTATAGAGATATTGCTGAAGACGGAACCGTTTACGGAGGTCCTATGTACTATTTAACCAAAGGATTAAAATCAAAAGGATTAGAAAAATTAGGAAAGGTATTAGCCGTAGTTTTTGCAGTATTTGTGATAGGTGGTTCTTTTGGTGGTGGAAATATGTTCCAAGTAAATCAAGCATTTCAATTAGTTGAAAACATAACAGGGGGTGAAGCTTCTTTTTTACATGGTAGAGGTTGGATGTTCGGAGTAGTGATGGCAGTTCTTGTTGGAATTGTAATCATTGGAGGTATTAAAAAAATAGCCAAAGTAACGGATAAGATTGTACCATTTATGGTCGTGATCTATGTTGCTGCGTCGTTGTTTGTAATCTTTGCAAATTATGATAAAATAGGATGGGCTTTTTCTGAAATTTTTAATGGAGCATTTAGCCCAGAAGGAATTGCTGGTGGAGCTATCGGAGTGTTAGTTCAAGGATTTAGACGTGCAGCATTTTCTAATGAAGCAGGTGTTGGATCAGCATCTATTGCGCATTCGGCAGTAAAAACAAAGTACCCTGCATCTGAGGGTATGGTTGCTTTATTAGAACCATTTATTGATACAGTAGTGGTTTGTACAATGACAGCCTTGGTGTTGATTATTACAGGTAATGTGATTGCTACCAACTCAGGGTTAAATGATGCAGGTGCAATTTTATTAACTTCTAGTGCATTTGAATCGGCTATTTCTTGGTTTCCGTATGTATTAACAATTGCAGTTGTTTTATTTGCATTTAGCACGATGATTTCTTGGTCTTACTATGGATTTCAAGGATGGGCTTATTTATTTGGAAGATCTAAAAAAATGGAATATGCATATAAAATTTTATTCTGCATATTTGTAGTGATTGGTTCTGCTGCAAGTTTAGGATCAGTAATCGGATTTTCTGATGCAATGATATTTGCAATGATGGTTCCGAATATGATAGGTATTGTTTTATTAGCGCCAAAAGTGAAGAAAGAATTGAATAAGTATTTGGCTGTAATTAAAGCGAAGAGATAATGTAATATAAAATTATGAAAAAATTAAAACCCCATTTTTGGTATAACAAACGCCAACGAAATGGGGTTTTCTTTTTGTTGATACTTATTATCTTGTTGCAAGGAATTTATTTCTTTGGGATTCCATTGAAGAAGGAATCTAATGAAAACCCTCAATTGTCTTTAGATGAAATAGCAATCTTCCAGGGTCAAATAGATTCTTTAAAGTTGGTTGAGATTGAAAGGCGTAAGCCAAAAACCTACTCTTACAACCCAAGTTTTATTTCCGATTATAAAGGATATCAATTAGGGATGTCAAACCAAGAGATTGACAGATTACATAAACATAGAGCCGATGGTAAGTACATCAACTCCGCAAAACACTTTCAACATGTAACAAGGGTATCAGATAGTTTACTAGCTGTCTTGTCTCTTAATTTTAAATTTCCAGATTGGGTAGTAGCCAAAAATAAATCAGCCAAAAAAAAGGATACATATATAGGTAAGAAAAAAAAGGTGCCAATTATCAAACAAGATTTAAATACTGTGACTGTAAATCAGTTAAAAGAAATTTATGGTATTGGTGAAAAGTTATCTGAGAGAATAGTGAAATTTAGAGCATCATTAAATGGTTTTTTGTCTGACGATCAATTAAGCGAAGTTTATGGGTTAAAACCAGAAGTAATTGATCGAGTTTTAGAACACTATACAGTTTTGTCAAAACCAACCATTGAAAAGTTAAATGTGAATACTGCAACGTTTAAAGAAGTATTGCATTTACCATACATCGATTATGAACTCACAAAGAAGATTTTTCAGTATAGAGATGAAGTTGCTGAATTACAATCAATTGAAGAATTGAAATTGATAGAGGGATTTCCACTTGAATTATATGATAAAATCATTGTATATTTGGATGCTAAATAATTGAGAAGAATACCACAACACAAACCCATTTTAATAATATGTATTTTACCGAAGAACACGAATCGTTTCGACAAAGTTTTAAAGAATTTTTACAAAAGGAAGTGACTCCTTATATAGATAAATGGGAAAAAACAGGGACCATTGACCGCTTTATTTGGAAAAAGTTTGGAGAGATGGGTTACTTCGGAATAAACTCTCCAGAAGAATATGGTGGAATGAATCTCGATTTATTTTATACCGTTATATTTTTAGAGGAATTACAAAAAATAAATTCTGGTGGATTTGCAGCTGCAATGTGGGCGCATGTTTATTTGGCAATGACTCATATTAATAAAGAAGGTGATGATCGAATTAAAACCGAATATCTAACACCAAGTATTGATGGGAATAAAATAGGATGTTTGTGCATAACAGAACCTTTTGCAGGGTCAGATGTTTCTGGAATTAGAACTACCGCTGTAAAAAAAGAGGACACCTATATTATTAACGGTTCAAAAACCTTTATTACCAATGGTGTTTATTCCGATTATTTAGTAGTAGTAGCAAAAACAAACCCAGAGCTAGGAGGGAAGGGAATTAGCATTTTTGTGGTAGATAGAGATGCAAAAGGAATTTCTGCAACCAAATTAAATAAATTAGGATGGAAAGCTTCAGATACAGGAGAGATTGCTTTTGACAACGTAGTGATTCCTGCTGAAAATTTGATGGGAGAAGAAGAACGAGGATTTTCCTATATCATGCAACATTTTGCATTAGAAAGGTTGGTTATGGCAGTCAATGCACATGCAAGAGCAGAGTTTGCCTTGGAGTACGCCATACAATATATGTCAGAGAGACAAGCCTTTGGAAAAACAATAGATAAATTTCAAGTTTTAAGACATTCGGTTGCTGAAATGGCTACCGATATAGAACTTTGTAAAGAGTTTAATTATTCGGTTGCAAAAAGATTAAATGATGGTGAGTATGTAGTTAAGGAAGCGAGTATGGCAAAACTAGCTGCTACTAAAATGGCAGATGAAGTTATTTATAAATCACTACAACTTTTAGGAGGGTATGGATATATAGAAGATTACCCGCTAGCAAGATTATTGAGAGATAGTCGGTTAGGACCAATAGGAGGAGGGACTTCTGAGATATTAAAAGAAGTAATTGCCAAAATGGTGATTGATAAAAAACAATACAAACCAGCAACATAAAATAATTAAAATTAGTGGTTGTCAATTATTAAATAGTTTATATATTTGCGCCACCCTAAAAATAGATTAGGAGAACAAAGAAAGGAGGAACCAAGTTATGTTGATTATACCAGTAAAAGAAGGAGAGAATATCGATAGAGCGCTTAAGCGTTTTAAGAGAAAATTTGATCGTACTAAGACAATGAAAAATTTGCGCGCACGCAAACAATTTGATAAGCCTTCTGTAGTTAAGAGAGCACAGAATATTAAAGCTTCTTATGTACAGAGATTAAGAACAAAAGAAGAGCAAGGTTAATATTCCTTATAATAATATTTTATCCGTTAGAATTCGTAATTTTGTATTCTAACGGATTTTTTTATGCCCAATTTTATCACATCATTTATTGAATATTTATCTTTCGAGAAAAAATATTCTAGGCATACAACTATTGCCTATCAAAATGATTTAAAATCCTTTCAGCAATTTTGTGAGCAACAATTTGATGATGACAATTTGGTTGCTGTAAATTACGCTCAAATCAGATCTTGGATAGTAAGTCTTGTTGAGTCAGATGTAACTAATAGAACTGTCAATAGAAAAGTAAGTAGTTTAAACACCTTTTATAAATATCTGCAAAAAACAAAGCAGTTAGAAAAGAATCCATTAATAAATCACAAAGCATTAAAAGTTTCAAAGCGAGTTCAAGTTCCGTTTTCAGAAAAAGAAATCACATCAGTAATTAACTCTTTTAAAAAGAAATCAGATTTTAAATCCCTTCGAAATAGGTTGATTGTAGAGCTATTATACTCTACAGGAATTCGTAGAAATGAATTAATTAACATAAAGGTGCAAGATGTTGATTTTTTTAACAATTCATTAAAGGTTTTAGGGAAGCGAAATAAAGAAAGAATCGTACCTTTGTTACCATCAGTAAAAGAATCGATTCAAATTTATTTGAAAGAACGTAATTTAATTGCTGATAATTCTGATGCCCTTTTTATGACTGATAAGAAAAAGAAATTGTACCCCACCCTTGTTTATAGAATAATAAATGAGTATTTTAGTACAGTGTCTTCGAAGGTTAAAAAAAGCCCCCATGTGTTGCGACATTCATTCGCTACACATCTATTAAATGAAGGAGCAGACCTGAATTCAGTTAAAGAGTTGTTAGGTCATTCTAGCTTAGCGTCAACACAAGAATATACCCATAGTAGTTTGGGCAAATTAAAAGAAGTGTATAACAGTGCTCATCCAAGAAGCACTAAAAATTGATTTAATATGAAAGTATTTGTGCAGTCAGTTAATTTCAACGCAGACAAAGAATTGGTTGAATTTGTAGAAAAAAAAGTAGAATCATTAGAAAAATACTATGACAAGATTGTAGATTCGGAGGTTTTTTTAAAGGTTCAACAAACAAGCGAAAAAGAAAATAAAATAGTAGAGGTAAAAATCAATGTTCCGGGGAATGATTTTGTTGTAAAAAAAGTTTCTAAAACTTTTGAAGAAGCTGTTGCTCTAACTGTTGATACGCTTAAAAGACAGTTGAGTAAGCGCAAAGAAAAACAACGCTCATATCAGGTCTAAAAAAAATTAATAAAAAATAACTACAAAGGTTTGTTTAAAGAAAATAAACTTTATACATTTGCAGTCCGTTAGAAATAGCGGGCTGTTTTTTTAACAGAAATGCCGATGTAGCTCAGCTGGCTAGAGCAGCTGATTTGTAATCAGCAGGTCGTGGGTTCGAGTCCCTCCATCGGCTCGAAAAATTTATACAAGCTCCAATTTTTTTTGAGCTTGATTTTTTTGAAAAGAAATTGATGAATTTCAATTTCAGTTCTTTGAAAAATGGTGAGATACTCAAGTGGCCAACGAGGGCAGACTGTAAATCTGCTGCGCAAGCTTCGAAGGTTCGAATCCTTCTCTCACCACCATTGTTTTAGCCAACTAAAACATAGGAATTGATTTTAAAAATTGCGAGAGTAGCTCAGTTGGTAGAGCGTCAGCCTTCCAAGCTGAATGTCGCCGGTTCGAACCCGGTCTCTCGCTCAATTTTTAAAAGCCGGTGTAGCTCAGAGGTAGAGCGTTTCCTTGGTAAGGAAGAGGTCACGGGTTCAATTCCCGTCATTGGCTCTAGAAAAATGAACACTATAACTATATATATAACTAAGAATTAAAAATTAATAATCATGGCAAAAGAACATTTTGACCGCTCCAAACCACACCTTAATATCGGTACAATTGGACACGTAGATCACGGTAAAACTACTTTAACAGCTGCTATTACAACTGTATTAGCTGCAAAAGGATTTTGTGAAGTAAAAGATTTTGATCAAATCGACAACGCTCCAGAAGAAAAAGAAAGAGGTATTACTATTAATACATCTCACGTAGAGTATGCAACTGAAAAACGTCATTACGCTCACGTTGATTGTCCAGGTCACGCGGATTACGTAAAGAACATGGTAACTGGTGCTGCTCAAATGGACGGTGCTATTTTGGTTGTTGCTGCTACTGATGGTCCTATGCCACAAACTAGAGAGCATATCCTATTAGGAAGACAAGTAGGTATTCCTAGAATGGTTGTATTCATGAATAAAGTGGATATGGTTGATGATGAAGAGTTGTTAGAATTAGTTGAAATGGAGATTAGAGAATTGTTAGACTTTTACGAGTATGATGGTGACAATACTCCTGTTATTGCTGGTTCTGCTTTAGGTGGATTGAATGCTGATCCAAAATGGGTTGATTCTATTATGGAGTTAATGGATGCTGTTGATGCTTGGATTGAATTGCCTACAAGAGAAGTAGATAAAGATTTCTTAATGCCAATTGAAGATGTATTTACAATTACAGGACGTGGTACAGTAGCAACTGGACGTATCGAAACTGGTGTTGCAAACACAGGAGATGCTGTTGACATTATAGGTATGGGAGCTGAAAAGTTAGGTTCTACTGTTACAGGAGTTGAAATGTTCCGTAAAATATTAGATAGAGGTGAAGCTGGAGATAATGTTGGTATCTTATTAAGAGGTATTGATAAAAGTGATATCAAAAGAGGTATGGTAATCTGTAAGCCAGGTTCTGTAACTCCACATGCTAAATTTAAAGCTGAGGTTTATGTTCTTAAAAAAGAAGAAGGTGGACGCCACACTCCATTCCATAACAACTACCGTCCACAGTTTTACGTTCGTACAACTGACGTAACAGGAACTATTAGTTTGCCTGATGGTGTAGAAATGGTAATGCCAGGTGATAACTTAACAATTACTGTTGAATTACATCAACCAATTGCAATGAATGTAGGTTTACGTTTTGCAATACGTGAAGGTGGTAGAACAGTAGGTGCTGGTCAGGTTACAGAGATTCTTTAATCTTTACCACACCCAATAAAAGATCTCAAGGTGCTTCCCTTTTTTAAAGGAAGCACTTTGTCATACGGGTGTAGCTCAGTTGGTAGAGCACTGGTCTCCAAAACCAGGTGTCGGGAGTTCGAGTCTCTCCACCCGTGCAAGTTTAAATAATTAACAACAGATATAAGATGAAAATTATCAATTACATTAAAGATTCATTTGTAGAGTTACAAACAAAAATGACTTGGTTGCCTTGGGCAGAAGCTCAAAAATCAACTGTTGTTGTTGCTATTTTTACAATTATTTTTGCATTAGCAGTATTTGTTGTTGATAAAGGGTTTCAATCAATTCTTGGTGAATTGTTTAAATTGTTTTAATTAGATAGTTATGGCAGATTTTGTAAAGAAATGGTACGTAGTTAGAGCTATCGGAGGACAAGAAAATAAAGTTAAGAACTATATTGAAAATGAAATTTCTCGTTTAAAAATAGCTGACTATATAGAGCAAGTTTTAGTTCCGACAGAAAAAGTGATTCAGGTAAGAGATGGAAAAAAAATCCATAAAGAGAGAGTATATTTTCCTGGTTACATTATGATTGAAGCTAATTTGAGCGGAGAGATTCCTCATATTATTAAATCAATTCCAGGAGTTATTGGTTTTTTAGGTGAAGTTAAAGGAGGAGATCCTGTGCCATTAAGAAAAGCTGAAGTGAATAGAATGTTAGGGAAAGTTGATGAGTTGTCTATTCAAAATGAAAATGTTGTAATTCCTTATATAATAGGTGAGAGCGTAAAAGTGGTTGATGGTCCGTTTAACGGATTTGATGGTACTATCGAAAAGATAAATGAAGAGAAAAGGAAATTAGAAGTTATGGTGAAAATCTTTGGGCGTAAAACTCCACTTGAATTGAGCTATATGCAAGTAGAAAAAGTTTCATAATTGTTACATTAAATATTTAATACTACAGTTAGCTTCCAACGACTGTATTATTTAACCTAATTAAGTTTAAAAGATGGCAAAAGAAATAAGCAAGGTTGTAAAATTACAAGTGCGTGGAGGTGCAGCAAATCCTTCACCACCAGTAGGACCAGCTTTAGGTGCTGCCGGAGTTAATATTATGGAGTTCTGTAAGCAATTTAATGCTAGAACTCAAGACAAACAAGGAAAAATCTTACCAGTATCAATTACTGTTTATAAAGATAAATCTTTTGATTTTGTTGTAAAAACTCCACCAGCCGCTGTTCAAATATTAGAAGCAGCAAAGATGAAAAAGGGTTCTGGTGAACCAAATAGAAAAAAAGTAGCAACCGTTACTTGGGATCAATTAAAAACTATTGCAGAAGATAAAATGGTAGACTTAAATGCGTTTACTGTAGAATCAGCAATGTTAATGATGGCAGGTACAGCTCGTTCTATGGGAATCAAAGTTAAAGGAACCGCTCCAGTAAAATCTTAAATTTTTGAGAAATGACAAAATTATCTAAAAAACAAAAAGAAGCTGTAGCAAAAGTAGATAGATCTAAAACATTAAGTGTAAAAGATGCATCTGCTTTAATTAAGGAAATTACAAATGTAAAATTTGACGCATCTGTTGATTTGGCAATTCGTTTAGGAGTAGATCCACGTAAAGCTAATCAAATGGTGAGAGGCGTAGTTACGTTACCACACGGTACAGGTAAAGACGTTAAAGTTTTAGCATTGGTAACTCCAGATAAGGCTGCTGACGCAGAAGCTGCAGGAGCAGACTACGTTGGTTTAGACGAATACCTTCAAAAAATTAAAGGAGGATGGACAGATGTTGATGTAATTATTACCATGCCAAGTGTAATGGGTAAATTAGGACCTTTAGGACGCATATTAGGACCAAGAGGATTAATGCCTAACCCGAAAACTGGTACAGTAACAATGGATGTTGCAAAAGCAGTTAAAGATGTAAAAGCTGGTAAAATTGACTTTAAAGTTGATAAAACTGGAATTATACATGCTGCTATTGCTAAAGTATCTTTCGACGCTGACATGATTGCTGACAACGCAAATGAATTATTACAAACAATTTTTAAATTGAAGCCAACTGCGGCTAAAGGAACTTATGTGAAAAGCATTTTTATGTCAAGTACAATGAGTCCTTCTGTTGCAATTGATGCTAAATCAGTTTCATAAATATATAATTATGACTAGAGAAGAAAAATCACAAGTAATACAAGATTTAACAACTCAATTAACTGAAGGAAGTATCATCTATTTGGCAGACATTTCAGGATTGGACGCGTTAAGCACTTCTAATTTACGTAGAGCTTGTTTTAAAGCAAACGTAAAATTAGCAGTAGTTAAAAATACATTGCTTGCAAAAGCAATGGAAAAATCTGATAAAGATTTTGGTGAGTTATCTGACACATTAAAAGGCAATACATCTTTGATGATTGCAGAGACAGGTAATGCACCAGCAAAAGTTATTAAAGAATTCCGTAAAACATCTGATAGACCTATCTTAAAAGGAGCGTATGTTGAACAGGCAGTTTACATTGGCGATGATCAATTAGACATACTTGTAAACATCAAATCTAAAGAAGAAGTTATTGGAGAAATTATTGGATTGTTACAATCACCAGCTAAAAATGTTATTTCAGCATTGAAATCTGGAGGTAGTACACTTTCTGGAATTATCAAGACTTTATCAGAAAGAGAATAAGCACTAAATAAATACTAAATAATAAAAATTAAAACACAAGAAAATGGCAGAATTAAAAGATTTCGCAGAGCAATTAGTTAACTTAACAGTAAAAGAAGTTAATGAATTAGCAGCTATTTTAAAAGACGAATACGGAATTGAACCAGCAGCAGCTGCAGTAGCAGTAGCAGGTCCAGCAGCAGGTGGAGCAGATGCAGCAGAAGAGCAAACTGAATTCGATGTAATTTTGAAAGCAGCAGGAGGTTCTAAATTAGCAGTTGTTAAATTGGTTAAAGAATTAACTGGTTTAGGTTTAAAAGAAGCTAAAGGTATTGTTGATAGCGCACCAGCGCCAATCAAAGAAGGTATCTCTAAAGATGAAGCTGAAGGGCTTAAAGCATCTTTAGAAGAAGCTGGAGCTGAGGTAGAACTTAAATAAGTTTCTCCCTAATATACATTAAAGGTTTAGGTCTTTGGAATTCCAAATGACCTAAACCATTTTATGCGTATATATTCGTTCTTATTTTTTTATCACACTTTTAATCAAAAAAATCATCCATTGGCAACGAAATTAAATACTGAAAGAGTAAACTTTTCATCAGCAAAATTGGTGACAGATTATCCAGATTTTTTGGATATACAAATAAAATCTTTTCAAGATTTTTTCCAGTTAAAAACCAAAGCTGAAGAAAGAAGTACCGAAGGTCTATATAGAACCTTCACTGACAACTTCCCAATTACAGATACAAGAAACCAATTTGTATTAGAATTTTTAGACTACTTTGTTGATCCACCAAGATACTCAATTCGCGAGTGTATTGAAAGAGGATTGACACATAGTGTGCCTTTAAAAGCGCGTCTTAAATTATATTGTACAGATCCTGAGCATGAAGATTTTGAAACTATTGTTCAAGATGTTTATTTAGGAACAATTCCTTATATGACTGGGAGTGGTACTTTTGTAATCAATGGTGCTGAGCGTGTTGTAGTTTCTCAATTACACCGTTCTCCGGGGGTATTCTTCGGGCAATCGTTCCACGCAAACGGAACTAAATTATATTCTGCAAGAGTTATTCCTTTTAAAGGATCTTGGATAGAGTTTGCAACAGATATCAATCAAGTAATGTATGCTTATATTGATAGAAAGAAAAAATTACCAGTAACTACACTTTTCCGTGCAATTGGATTTGAAAGAGATAAAGATATCCTTGAGATTTTCGATTTAGCTGAAGAAGTAAAAGTTTCTAAAAGTGGATTAAAAAGAATTTTAGGACGCAAATTAGCGGCACGTGTTTTAAAAACATGGTTCGAAGATTTTGTTGATGAAGATACTGGCGAGGTAGTTTCTATCGAAAGAAATGAAATTGTACTTGACCGTGATACTGTTTTAGAAAAAGGCCATATCGAAGAGATTATCGAGTCAGGTTCTAAAACAATCTTACTTCACAAAGAAGACAATAATATGGCTGATTATGCAATCATCCATAACACATTACAAAAGGATCCTACCAACTCTGAAAAAGAAGCGGTAGAACATATTTATAGACAATTGCGTAATGCTGAGCCGCCAGATTATGAAACGGCAAAAGGTATTATTGATAAATTATTCTTCTCTGAGCAACGTTATAACTTAGGTGAAGTTGGTCGTTTTAGAATGAATAAAAAGTTAGGACTCGACGTTGATATGGACGTGAAAGTTTTGACAAAATTAGACATTATTACAATTATCAAGAACTTAATTGACTTGGTAAACTCTAAAGCTGAGGTTGATGATATTGATCACTTATCTAACCGTCGTGTACGAACAGTTGGTGAGCAATTAGCTTCTCAGTTTGGTGTTGGTTTATCTCGTATGGCACGTACAATTCGTGAACGTATGAATGTTCGTGATAATGAGGTGTTTACTCCGATTGATTTGATTAACGCTAAGACATTGTCTTCGGTAATTAATTCATTTTTCGGAACAAATCAGTTATCTCAATTTATGGATCAAACGAATCCGTTGGCTGAGATTACTCACAAACGTCGTTTATCAGCATTAGGACCTGGAGGTTTATCTAGAGAAAGAGCTGGATTCGAGGTGCGTGATGTTCACTATACTCATTATGGTCGTTTATGCCCTATTGAAACTCCTGAGGGACCAAACATTGGTTTGATTTCTTCTTTGGCAGTTTTTGCAAAAGTGAATAACCTTGGGTTTATTGAAACTGCATATAGAAAAGTTGAAGATGGTGTTGTAAACATAAAAGATGAACCAATCTATTTAAGTGCAGAGGAAGAAGAAGGGATGAAATTTGCGCAATCAAATTTACCAATGGATGACAAAGGTAAATTTACTGAAGAAAGAGTTATTACTCGTGTTGAGGCAGATTATCCGGTAGTTGAACCTACAGAGGTTAATTATATGGATGTTGCACCAAATCAAATAGCATCGATTTCTGCATCGTTGATTCCTTTCTTGGAACATGATGATGCAAATAGAGCATTGATGGGGTCTAACATGATGCGTCAAGCAGTTCCATTATTACGTCCAGAATCTCCAATTGTAGGTACAGGTTTAGAGCGTAGAGTTGCAAAAGATTCTCGTATTTTAATCAATGCTGAAGGTAGTGGAGTTGTAGAATATGTAGATTCTTTAATCATCACAATTAAGTACGACAGAACTGAAGAAGAAAGACAGGTTAGTTTTGATGAAGATTCTAAAACGTATAAACTTATTAAGTTTAGAAAGACCAATCAGGGAACGTCTATCAATCTAAAACCAATTGTTAAGAAAGGTGATAGAGTGCAAGAAGGACAAGTTCTTTGTGAAGGTTATGCAACTCAAAAAGGAGAGTTAGCCCTAGGAAGAAATATGAAAGTAGCCTTTATGCCTTGGAAAGGGTATAACTTTGAGGATGCAATTGTAATTTCTGAAAGAGTGGTAAGAGAAGATATCTTTACTTCAATTCATATTGATGAGTATTCTTTAGATGTTAGAGATACGAAGTTAGGAGCTGAAGAATTGACGAATGATATTCCGAATGTTTCTGAAGAAGCTACTAAAGATTTAGATGAGCATGGAATGATTCGTATTGGTGCTGAAGTAAAACCAGGAGATATTCTAATAGGTAAAATCACACCAAAAGGAGAATCTGATCCAACACCTGAAGAAAAATTACTAAGAGCAATCTTTGGTGATAAAGCTGGTGATGTAAAAGATGCTTCGCTAAAAGCTTCACCTTCATTAAGAGGAGTTGTAATTGATAAGAAATTATTCCAAAGAGCAGTGAAGGATAAAACTAAACGCGCTCAGGATAAAGAAGATATTTCTAAATTAGAAGTTGATTTTGCTGTTAAGTTTGACGATTTAAAAAATAAATTAGTTGACAAGCTATTTGTTTTGGTAAGTGGAAAAACATCACAAGGTGTTAAGAATGATTTAGGTGAAGAAGTTTTGCCAAAAGGTAAAAAATTCACACTTAAAATGTTGAATTCTGTTGAGGATTATGCGCATTTAACTAAAGGTTCTTGGACTACTGATAAAGAGTTAAACAAGAACGTTGCAGAATTAGTTCACAATTATAAAATCAAGTTAAACGATCTACAAGGTTCTTTACGTCGTGGTAAATTTACGATCTCTGTAGGTGATGAATTACCAGCAGGTATTGTAAAATTAGCTAAGGTTTACATCGCTAAAAAACGTAAGTTAAAAGTGGGTGATAAAATGGCGGGTCGTCATGGTAATAAAGGTATTGTTGCACGTATTGTTCGTGCTGAGGATATGCCTTTCTTAGAAGACGGAACACCAGTAGATATTGTATTGAATCCATTAGGGGTACCATCGCGTATGAATATTGGTCAGATTTATGAAACTGTTCTTGGATGGGCAGGTCAAAAATTAGGCAAGAAATATGCGACACCAATTTTTGACGGTGCAAACATTGATCAAATCAATGCGTTGACTGATGAAGCTGGTGTACCAAGATACGGACATACGTATTTGTATGATGGTGGAACTGGAGAACGTTTTGATCAACCTGCAACTGTTGGTGTAATTTATATGATTAAGTTAGGACACATGATTGATGATAAAATGCACGCGCGTTCTATTGGTCCTTACTCATTAATTACACAACAACCATTAGGTGGTAAAGCACAATTTGGTGGTCAGCGTTTTGGTGAGATGGAAGTTTGGGCACTTGAAGCTTATGGAGCATCAAGTACACTTAGAGAAATCTTAACTGTAAAATCTGATGATGTTCAAGGTAGAGCTAAAACTTACGAGGCAATCGTAAAAGGTGAGCAAATGCCAGAACCAGGTTTACCAGAATCATTTAACGTATTAATGCACGAACTGAAAGGTTTAGGATTAGACGTTAGATTAGAGGAGTAATAAAAATATGTAGCAAGGAGTTCTAAACTTCTTGCTGCTTTATATCATTTTTACAAAAAATTCGAATCCATTATCATGGCAAAAAGAAACGATAAGTACACTGTAAAAAAATTTAATAAAATAACCATTGGTTTAGCATCACCAGAAAAGATTTTAGGAGACTCTAGAGGTGAAGTTTTAAAACCAGAAACCATTAATTACCGTACACACAAACCAGAAAGAGATGGTTTGTTTTGTGAACGAATTTTTGGCCCAATAAAAGATTTCGAATGTGCTTGTGGTAAGTACAAAAGAATTCGTTACCGCGGTATCGTTTGTGATAGATGTGGTGTTGAAGTTACTGAGAAAAAAGTACGTAGAGATAGAGTAGGACACATCAATTTGGTGGTTCCAGTTGCTCATATCTGGTATTTTAAATCATTACCTAACAAAATGGGATACCTTTTAGGTTTACCATCTAAAAAGTTAGATATGATTATTTACTACGAACGATACGTAGTAATTCAGCCAGCGAATGCGAAAAATGTAGAGGGAGAACCATTACAAAAAATGGATTTCTTAACGGAAGAAGAATATTTAGATATTCTTGAAACATTCCCAATAGAGAATCAATATTTAGATGATAAGGATCCAGACAAGTTTATCGCTAAAATGGGTGCTGAATGTTTAATAGACTTATTATCACGCATTGATTTAGATGAATTATCTTATCAATTAAGACACAAAGCAAATACAGAAACATCTAAACAACGTAAAACAGAAGCTTTAAAGCGTTTGAATGTTGTTGAGGCATTCCGTGATGCAAACAAAAATAGAGAGAATAGACCTGAGTGGATGATTATGAAGGCGGTTCCAGTGATTCCACCAGAATTACGTCCTTTAGTACCGTTAGATGGTGGTCGTTTTGCTACATCAGATTTAAATGATTTGTACCGTAGGGTTATCATCCGTAATAATCGTTTAAAAAGATTGGTAGAGATTAAAGCTCCTGAGGTAATTCTTAGAAATGAGAAACGTATGTTGCAAGAATCAGTAGATTCATTGTTCGATAACACCCGTAAATCATCAGCAGTAAAAACAGAATCTAACAGACCTTTAAAATCTTTATCAGATTCATTAAAAGGTAAGCAAGGACGTTTTCGTCAAAACTTGTTAGGTAAGCGTGTTGATTATTCTGCGCGTTCTGTAATTGTTGTTGGACCAACGTTGAAATTATCAGAATGTGGATTGCCAAAAGATATGGCAGCAGAATTATACAAGCCTTTTATCATTCGTAAATTGATTGAGAGAGGAATTGTAAAAACTGTAAAATCTGCAAAGAAAATTATAGATAAAAAAGAGCCAGTAGTATGGGATATTTTAGAGAATGTTTTAAAAGGACATCCTGTATTATTAAACCGTGCTCCTACGCTTCACCGTTTAGGTATTCAAGCTTTCCAACCAAAATTAATTGAAGGGAAAGCAATTCAGTTACACCCATTAGCGTGTACTGCATTTAATGCCGATTTTGATGGAGATCAAATGGCGGTGCATTTACCATTAGGACCAGAAGCTATTTTAGAGTGTCAATTATTAATGTTGGCATCACATAATATTTTGAATCCTGCAAATGGTGCTCCGATTACTGTACCATCACAAGATATGGTATTGGGTCTGTATTATATGACCAAAGAGAGATTAAATACACCAACCTATACTGTAAAAGGTGAAGGTCTTACATTCTATTCTCCAGAAGAAGTGATTATTGCTTTTAATGAAAAAGTAGTTGAACTAAATGCTGGTATTAGAGTCAGAACTCAAGATATTGATGAGAATGGCGAGCAAGTTACTAGATTAATTAAAACAACCGTAGGTAGAGTTTTATTTAACGAAGTTGTTCCTGCAGAGGCTGGATATATCAATGAAGTATTGACTAAGAAATCATTGAGAGATATTATTGGAAGCATCTTAAAAGCTACTGATATTCCTACGATTGGTAAATTCTTAGATGATATTAAAAACATGGGATACAAATTTGCATTCCAAGGTGGTCTTTCATTTAGTTTAGGTGATATTATTATCCCTAAAGAAAAAACAGAAATGATTGCTAAAGCCAAAGAGCAAGTTGATAATATTCGTGCAAATTATAACATGGGTATGTTAACGAATAAAGAGCGTTACAACCAAGTTATTGATATTTGGGGATCTACAAATAACCGTTTGACAGAATTGTCTATGAAACGTTTACGTGAAGATCAACAAGGGTTTAACTCAGTATTTATGATGCTAGATTCTGGTGCAAGGGGTTCTAAAGAACAAATTCGCCAGTTAACAGGTATGCGTGGATTGATGGCAAAACCTAAAAAATCATCAGCTAGTGGAGGAGAGATTATTGAGAATCCAATTCTTTCTAACTTTAAGGAAGGACTTTCTATTCTTGAGTATTTTATTTCTACTCACGGTGCGCGTAAAGGTTTAGCAGATACGGCATTGAAAACTGCCGATGCGGGTTACTTAACACGTCGTTTGGTAGATGTATCTCAAGATGTTATTGTAAATGATGTTGATTGTGGTACGTTGAGAGGACTTGATGTAAAACCATTGAAGAAGAATGATGAAATTGTAGAAAATTTAGCAGAAAGAATCATGGGTCGTGTTTCATTACACGATGTTATTGATCCAATATCTGGTGAAGTTTATGTTGCATCTAACGAAGCTATTTCTGATGAAATTGCAGATAAGATAGAAGCATCTCCAATCGATTCAGTTGAAGTGCGTTCAGCATTAACATGTGAGTCTAAAAGAGGTATCTGTGCTAAATGTTATGGTTACAGTTTATCAACAAGAAAAATGGTTCAAAAAGGTGAGGCTGTTGGTGTAATTGCTGCACAGTCAATTGGAGAACCTGGTACACAGTTAACATTGCGTACATTCCACGTTGGTGGTGTTGCAGGTAACATTGGTGAAGACAATAAATTAGTTACTAAGTTTGCGGGTGTTGCTACCATTGAAGACCTAAGAACTGTAAAAGGTGATGACGGTCAAGGTAATGAAATTGATATTGTAATTTCTAGAACATCAGAAATTAAAATTACTGATAAGAAAACAGGAATCGTGTTGAGTACATCTAACATTTCTTATGGTTCGCAAATCTTTATTAAAGATGGTGCTACCGTTAAGAAAGGTGATCTTGTTTCTCAATGGGATCCATTTAACGGTGTGATTGTTTCTGAATTTGGAGGTAAAGTAGTTTATGAGAATATTGAGGAAGGTGTAAACTTTAAAGTTGAGATTGATGAGCAAACCGGTTTCCAAGAAAAAGTAATTACAGAGTCTAAAAACAAAAAAATCATCCCAACTTTACTGATTGAAGGTAAAGGAGGTGAAGTTTTAAGATCATATAGTTTACCAGTAGGTGCACACTTAATGGTGAATGATAGCGATAAGATTAAGACAGGACAGACATTGGTTAAGATACCTCGTAAGGCTGGTAAAGCAGGCGATATTACAGGAGGTTTACCACGTGTAACTGAGTTGTTCGAAGCACGTAACCCATCAAACCCAGCAGTTGTAACAGCAATTGATGGAGTTGTATCATTCGGTAAAATTAAGAGAGGTAATAGAGAGATTATTATCGAATCTAAATATGGAGATATTAAGAAGTACTTAGTA